>NZ_JBCPSR010000060.1:0-438 GCF_051129805.1 Serratia sp. Je.1.23.a
ATATGAAATGTAGGATGGCTTCGACGACGACAAGTAGCGCCGCACCCTCTCGCTGTTTCAGCCCAACTACCACCACGAAAAATGCGGTATGATCCGTACACTGTTTCATCATACAAATCATAACACCATTCCCAAACGTTCCCTAGCATATCATAAAGTCCCCATGCATTCGGTTCTTTTTGGCCAACGTCATGAATCTCTCCATTTGAATTTTCAGTATACCACGCTATATCATGAAGTTTCCCGTATGTATATCCGGTTGTACTTGCTTTACATGCATATTGCCACTCTGCCTCACATGGTAATCGGTAGCCATTTGAATCTAAATTACATTTCACAATTTGACCACCATCACTAATAGAATAATATTCTTTTAATCCCGCTTTTTTTGAAAGTACATTACAAAACGCAATGGCATCGTTCCATGAAATATTGACA
>NZ_JBCPSR010000061.1:0-437 GCF_051129805.1 Serratia sp. Je.1.23.a
TTATAGTATTGAAAATTTACCACCAGTGGATATTTTAATAATTCCGGGTGGGCTAGGTGCTAGAAAATATGAAATAAAAAATGAAATAGTAATAAAATGGATTCGCCAACAAATGAAAGAAGTAAAGCTGATGACTTCAGTTTGTACAGGAGCGCTATTACTGGCGAAAGCAGGTTTACTGGAAGGTTTAAAAGCAACAACACATTGGGCTAGTATTGAAAAGTTTAAAAATGAGTTTCAAAATGTTGAAGTTATAGAAAATGTAAAGTTTGTAGATGAAGGACATATTATAACATCTGCCGGAATTTCAGCTGGAATTAATATGGCATTTCATATTGTGAAAAACTTGTTAGGTGTGCATGTTGCGGAGGACACAGCGAAGCGAATGGAGTATGATATTAGTTTGCCAAATTAAAAAGCCCGGATTGGGCTTTTTA
>NZ_JBCPSR010000062.1:0-436 GCF_051129805.1 Serratia sp. Je.1.23.a
AACGACCAGCCTATTGTAACTATAGAAAAACTATTAATATATCAAGCAGATTAAAGTGTTCCTTATATCAGTTGGAAATATCTATTCTCAACCAATTAAGTAAATAGGAAAACATATTACGTAGTTAGGAGCAGGAAAATGGAACGTACTATCGGTATCGATGCTGGAGGCACATTAACGAAAATAGCTTATTTTAACGAAAAAAAGCTATTAACTTTTGAAAAATTTTATTCACATGAACAACATAAAATAATAGATTGGATTAAAAACAACAATGGCATAAAACAAATATGTATTACGGGTGGTAAATCGAAACTATTACAGCATCTGCTTACAGGTTCATATAAAATAATAGAGCTAAACGAATTTGAATCTACTCTTGCAGGTGTCCAATACATATTAAAAGAAGAAAAACACACTATAAACAATTTTATTT
>NZ_JBCPSR010000063.1:0-436 GCF_051129805.1 Serratia sp. Je.1.23.a
TTGAGGGATAATTTATGAGACAAATTTTTAGTGACAAAAAAATTGATGCGTCGCTGTTTCTACAAATGGAAAACTTAATGTATGCCCTTCTAAAAGAAGACGATGCCTATCTTGAATATGGCTATAAAGCATACTACGACGAAATTGAAAAGAAAGTTGTCATTAGTCACTTTTGGGATGATCGAAAAGAAGAAGATACAGTAATCGGATTAAAAAGCGAAGTGTTCTTAAAAGCACTTGGTAATAAACATTACTCGGACATGACTTTAATTCGTTCTTATGCGATTGAATTGCAAGAATCGCCCCTAAAAAAGTTTTTAACACAATTATTTGTTCTATTAGAAGATTTACGCGTTGAGGAAATCGTAAAGAACTTACGTCCTGGCAAGAAGCATGTTTTTAAACGTCGAAAAGAAATGTACAGCAATTATTTCGG
>NZ_JBCPSR010000064.1:0-435 GCF_051129805.1 Serratia sp. Je.1.23.a
GTGTATATAAGTAACTATACTCGTTACATTAAATTGAATGCGTGATAATACGATTTTATTATTATTACAAACATGTAAATATAAAAATAGAAAATTTCAATTTGATAAATACAATGGTAGAGGTGTTTATTTTAATGAAGCATAAATTAATTGCAACAGGTATCCTTGCAGGAGCTATATTATCCTATTCTTCTAATATTTTAGCAGATACTCATAAATTCCCTGATGTTCCTACATGGGCTGATAAATCCGTTAATTATTTAGTTGATAAACAGGTATTAAATGGTTATCCAGATGGAACTTTTGGTTCAAATGACTCATTAGACAGAGCTTCGGCTACAAAAATTATGACAAAAGTTTTAGGGATACAAATTGATCCTAATGCAAAACCATCTTTTACAGATTCACAAAACCACTGGGCTACTCCTTATATTG
>NZ_JBCPSR010000065.1:0-434 GCF_051129805.1 Serratia sp. Je.1.23.a
ACGTTAGATGAAACGCTTAGTGTAAAAGGATACTATTTAATTGGAACATTATTTTTAACGATGTCTTGTTTTGTATTACAAAAAACAATTCGTGATAATGAAGAAGATAACGAGAGATTTCCGAAAAATAAACCGTTAGATAAAGAGTAAATTGTAAAGAAAGGCATTTGCCTTTCTTTTTTTATGTAAAAATGGCGTAAGTACTCTGTGTTGACTTGATTTAAGTACTGAAAATTTGGTATCATCAATAGTATTGTAGATTGAACGATATATTATGGAGGTGGCCTAGCCGTGTCAAGAATTTCCGTTGAGAATGTAAAGCACGTAGCACATTTAGCACGTCTTGCAATTACTGATCAAGAAGCAGAAAAATTTCAAAAACAACTAGATGCAATTGTTACATTTGCAGAACAGTTAAATGAATTAGATACAAC
>NZ_JBCPSR010000066.1:0-431 GCF_051129805.1 Serratia sp. Je.1.23.a
GTTTTAGCGTATTTAATAATTCAGCCGTATATTTCCCTGGCCCATCGTCAAATGTAAGATAAGCAACTTTTCTTTCTTTTCCATTAAAACGACTTGGTGCCGTTTTATTCATTTCAACTTTCGGCTGTTCACTTGCAAGCTGCACTACATTTTCTTGTTTCGCAACAGCTTTTGCTGGTGAAGTAATTGATTGGAACATGTAATACCCAATAGCTACTGCGGCAATCGCTATTAAAACGACTACTATTTGTTTAATTTTTAAAGCTTTTTCCATTCTATCGAATTCCTCTCCCTATTAATCTTATATATAAATCGCCCAATATAATTATACATCTATTTATTTTTATTTCACCATATAAATAGATTTTATTTGTATTATAATGGGAGTTTTATCAAAATTGTTGTTCCTATTCCTTCTTTGCTTGTAACAC
>NZ_JBCPSR010000067.1:0-426 GCF_051129805.1 Serratia sp. Je.1.23.a
GATTATTATAGAACTGTTATTCCTTTAAAAGAACAAAAGGTTATTAATACAGCTAATATAAAAACAAATTCTAAATTAGATTTAGCAGAGTATGAAAATGGTTTAATAAATATTGCAACGCAGCAATTTGATACAGAGAGTCACGTACTGCAATTAAACCAGTATATTCCAGAGAAACTAATTGATGAACTAGTTGCGAAAGTAGAAGCGCCAATTTTGACGAATATTATAGAACAAGACTATTTCGGAAAACAGAATTCAAATGAATTAAGTTTATCTGGTGTTATGATAGGTTTAGCTATGTCTTCAAGTGTATCGAATGAAGAGGCTATGTCTAAAGGGACTGAAGTTGCTAAACAACTTATTGAAGCTATTAACAAAAATGATAAGTATAACAAATCTCCAATTACGTTTGCTATCTTTAAG
>NZ_JBCPSR010000068.1:0-424 GCF_051129805.1 Serratia sp. Je.1.23.a
GGTAGTTAAATCATAGCGTGTTATAAATAAAAGAATTGGTGGATAGCTTGGTATGTCATGGTTGTGGGGAAACCAGACTGCCGGCTGCCCGGAAAAGTAATAATCAGTGGGGGATGAACGCCCCCCCCATTGATCAAAGTTTCACTTTATTGCAAAGGGGATTGGTATATGAGTCAAGTATCAGAGAAGGCAGTTTCATTCGAGCCAGAAGAAAAAAAGGAAAGAAAAGAATGGAAAATAAACGTATTTGCAATGTTACTTGTCTTGCTAGTTATTGCGACTGTTATTACACATATATTGCCGGCCGGAAAATATGAACAGATTGAAAAAAATGGGTATACAACAGTAGATCCAAATTCATTTAAATGGATTGAATCAACGCCACTTGGATTTTTTGATACGGTAAAATCTATTCCTACAGGGA
>NZ_JBCPSR010000069.1:0-423 GCF_051129805.1 Serratia sp. Je.1.23.a
CTGCAACAATAAGCACATCGGCATCACTATCACGCCCAAACCTTGCCATCTCTAAACTATCCGACACGATACCGCCTGTAGCCTCGGCAATTGCTTGGATTTTTGGGTCGGTATAATAGTGAGCAATTAACGTGGCATTATGCTGTTTTAACAAATCGGCAATGCGCTGTTTTTTTTCTGCAAATTCGGCATCGTCAATCTGAATATCTTGGGGTATACCCAGTTTATCGAGATGTTGTTTGACAATGTCTTTGGCAGACACTGCTACCAGTTGCTCATTATTCGCTAATAGAGGATTGGCTAGCTGGGTAGTTGCTTGTGGCGTACTTGATTGTTGCATGAAAAACTCCTTCTCATGAGATGACTTACCCATGTCTATCACAGGTAAGTAGCAATTCATTGATTCTCCTGCTGTTACTATAG
>NZ_JBCPSR010000006.1:0-323610 GCF_051129805.1 Serratia sp. Je.1.23.a
TTCAGGGCAAAGACAATCTGTTCTTCGGTGAATCGTGACTTTTTCATCGGCACAACCTCCACTCAGGGGAGTGTTTATCATGCCGGAATTCTGTTTCTGAATGGAGCAGGATTTTGGGGTAGGGTCAGGGTCAGGGTCAGGACAGTATCAGTTTCAATGAATGTATATAATAAGCATAGTTAATTACTAATCTCAAATCCCAGTTCAAAAAACTAATAGTCATTATCAAAAGTTAGATGCGGTTCAATGTTTTCCATTATTTTCATAAGCATACTGTTTAGACACCTAGTGCCATTCGCCCCATGTACTTGTAAAGTACTTTGATAAATCTGACAAGGAATATTAATGAGTCTTCATCACTATTATCCCCAGCTAAAATGGAAACCTGCAGAATATGAGTCTTTGATGCTCCTGGAGCAGACAACAATAGATGGTTTAACCCCAATTATCACAATGCCTGACATTGACTGGGATCATGAAAATGAATGCTATAAAAAAAGCCTCAATGCTTATTTGTCTAACTTCGGCTCTAACTTAGCATCTTCATGGTCAACGAATCGCCCCATTTTTCTTGATTTGAAATACTTAGATGTGCACGGAACAAATCGCCATCACCCACTAGATATGTGTATTCAAGATGCAAGGTCTTTTGGTAAAGAAATTATACCTGTCATCTCGCCTGTATCGTCTCTAAATTACATTCATGCAGTACAACGTAACTTAATAAATGGAATTGCAATTTCAATCACCCCGCAAACATGGCATCTCTTCGGTCAGTTGATTAGTCAGTTTAATCTTCATCCATCTGTTATTGATGTAATTATTGATTTCGGTGATATTCAAAATGCAGATGATAATCTTAAACAGTTAGCTTTGAACGTGTTTAATTCACTTGTTGGTCAAGCACATTGGAGATCGTTGATCATTTCATCTACAGCCTATCCAACTTCTCAGGCAGGTATACCGCAGCATCAAATTTATCCTATTCCAAGGCACGAATACGATCTTTGGTCTTATGTTGTGCAGAATACAAATTTAAATAGAACTCCAAGTTTTAGTGATTACCCTACCGCGAGCTCAACTATTACAAGTGTGGATCCTCGCTTTATGTCACAATACGTGGCGGTGAGATATTCAAATGACACATCGTGGATTTTTGTCAAAGGAACAGCTGTAAAGGGAAATGGTTGGGGTCAAACTAAAAATCTTTGCAACATTTTAGTTAACTCGCCCATTTATAGTGTCTATGGGCCCCAATTTAGTTGGGGGGATGATTACATCAACCAGAGAGCGCTTGGTATAAACAAGTCAGGTGGTTCGAAAGAATGGAGAAAAGTTGCACATACACATCATTTGAAGCTAGTCGTTACGCAACTAACTAGATTGGCTCAAAGTTTATCTGCTAGGCCTTAATTTTCCAGTCAACACGTTTTTTTAAGGCTGTTCTGACTTCATGCCTTAAATCATTAATTGGAATATTTTCTGCAACTACATCCCATAGTTCAAAACGGGGCTTGCTTTTATAACCTTTAGAACAGCCCCATCGTTCAAGCATTTCAAGACACTCTTCCTTCCAAAGGAGTTGAGCAAGTATCAAAGAATTATGCTGGCGGTTTAACTTTTCACCACGCGTATGTTTTATATGGATTGCACCTTTTGGTCCAACTGTAACTGTTTTTACCCCCCACCAATCAGGTATTAATGCCAATGCTCCAGGCAAATGTTTTTCTGCTACAACAAGTGTAACTTTGTCCATAACAGATGAGTAATGCTTAATTTGAAGCGGTAAACGTTCAAGAGAATCGCACTCACTTTTGAGCTCATAGCCATGCAAGACCCCATTGATTACAGCAATGTCTGCTCTACTAGCTCCAAGAGATATGGAAAACTCATCAACAACAAGACAGTCAGGGTCTGAATGTATACCTTTCAATAGCTTACGATGGACTGCCGCTCTAACATCTTGATCTTTCATGAATTTACCTCCCGAAACCTCCTGAAAATTATAGCGCACTGCATTCTACTGTATTTACAAAATTTGGCTAGGGCAATTCTACGTAGTAGAACTGGGCTATTCATTTTCCAAGGGTACTTGCCTCCTGTTAAGTCATGTAATCTCCCCTTGCTCATATCAGACCATGATACCGTTGTTGACAATGTGAAGGCAGCGGCTGAAATATTGCTTTGATAGCCATATCGGTGTTCTACGGGTATGGCTTTATACCCACTCGCAATGTCTATTTTTTGTACGGATTTTAACTTGTGGGTACAAGTGTGGGTATAACTATCTTATGTCTTTTTATAAACTGCATTGATATCAGCCTGTTGAGTTCGAAATTCGATTCCGGCCTTCGCACCATTAGTACAGCGCGAACAAGAAGCCACCGAGAGGTGATTTTTTTGTGCCTGAAATCAGCCCCGCGAGTTTTCCCTATCTAACCCAAACTCATCCATCAACGGATTGTTGCATCCCGTCATCGCCACTTTTGCTGGCACATTCCGCAGTTCCTTGAACGTTCATTTCGATCCAAGAGATGCTGGACTAACCGGGAGTGATGATTATCATGTTATCGATACTACCGATTCAGAGAGCGTGCTATGCAACATATCATTGAAGGTTTCCTCAGCTTCCAGAAAGAGATTTTCCCACAGCGTAAGGAACTCTTCCGCAGCCTTGCCTCCAGCCAGAACCCTAAAGCGCTTTTTATTTCGTGTTCTGACAGTCGCCTGGTGCCCGAACTTGTGACTCAGCAAGATCCGGGGCAGCTTTTCGTTATCCGTAACGCGGGCAACATCGTTCCTTCATTTGGCCCGGAACCGGGCGGGGTGTCTGCGACCATCGAATACGCAGTGGTGGCATTGGGCGTTACGGATATCGTGATTTGCGGCCACTCGAACTGTGGCGCCATGAAGGCGATAGCTTCTTGCCAGTGCCTTGACCCGATGCCGGCAGTGGCCCACTGGCTGCATTATGCTGACGCCGCCAAAGCGGTGGTAGAGAAGAAAACGTGGGATAACGAAATCGACAAAGTTAACGCTATGGTCGAAGAAAACGTTATCGCCCAGCTTAATAACATTAAGACTCACCCGTCCGTTGCCGTGGGTCTGCGCAACAACGGCCTGCGTCTGCACGGCTGGGTGTACGACATCGAAAGTGGCGAGATCCGCACGCTGGATAAAAATACGAAGAATTTCGTTTCGCTGGCAGATAACCCTGAAGTTCACTTCGAATAAAGCGATGCCAGGCCTTGGCGATGACATTGAATCCACGCTCCGGCGTGGATTTTTTTATAGGTAGTTACTTGCTCCCCGTTTCTTTAAGCACCACCCTCGAAACACTTCTACTCCAATAGTTTTTAAATAATGGCTATTTAAAACTCGCCTCTTTCAGCTCCAACTTCACCATCAAAGTCTGGTTCAGCGCTTTCCCATCAACCCCACTGTGTATCCGACGGTGGCAGGTAGGGCAGATGGCGCCAACCCACTGGGGGTGATCGGGGCCTTCATCGGCTAGGCGTTTTGTGTGGTGAGGCTCCAGGTAGGGTTCGCCATTCTTTTTCATGAACGGAGCCGGTTTATCGCATGACTCACAGATGCCATTGGCGCGTTGAAGTACGTATTTTTTCACGTCCTCGCTGCGTTTGAACCAAGAATTCTTGCTGTCACTTTCTTTACGCTGGCCCGTCATCATGGATGATTTTATGGCCTTGGCGCGTAGCTGCTCGAGCGTTTCTTTCTTTTGGTCTATTTCTGATGTAGTGGTGTCATTGTCAACGTCTTGAGCGGAATATACCCGGAATAAATTAAAAACGATCCCTTGCCTCATTTTTTTATCGGTATCTAGACATTGGGTGTAATTCCATGAGTCGCACTCAAACAATCCAACAAATTTTACGCCAGTACGTTTTTTATTATATTCAAATAAAAGTATATCCCTACCATTATCTTTATGGTCTCGGATGTGTTTATTACCATTGGTAAACGCCATATCACCGTTTTGGCCTTCTCCCGTGTAGGAGAAGTGGTCGTCGGTAGACCATCCATCTTTGTACCCATGAGTTTCGCCAATCTCACCAGTAAAAATGAAAATCACGGGGAATTCTTTTGGTGTCGATATGCCACCCTGCTCTTGTCCACCGTAGAGGTCATGGAGGTCTTTACGCTTGTAAAGTTTACCTTTTTCTAATTTCTCCAGAGGGTGTTGTGTTTCAATTACCTCGAAGTCAAGGTTTTTAAATGCTTGGGTGACTGTTTCTAAATTAACATTGAATTTTATTTTATCTGATAGTTTTCCAAGCTGGAGAATATAAGCTGCTGTGGCGATACCATTAATGTCGTACAGGGATTTATTATAACGGACCTTGTGTGTTCTTATTTTTTCAATTTTATTTTTCTTAAGGAAATCATCATAACCTTGATTATTATATTCGTTGATTGCATCTAAAACAGCATCTTTTGAAGATAACATTGCGATCTTAATAGCCAAAACATTTCCCTCATTGCAGAACGGATTCTGATCAATGCGTTTGCGTACTGCCAGCGGCCATGCGTCGTTATCCAGCAGTTAACTCATCGATTTATCGAATGCGTTAACTATGCCAGGCCACGGGGGAAATGCCTACCTTCGTGAATGTGTTTATCGTGATGTGTCAGTCAGATCTATGAGATTTACCGGAGTGATAAGAACGGTATAAAACTAATACCGTTCTTATTATTTATTTTGGTTTTTATTTTAACTTATCAGCTCTGACACTCCATCTCGCGCAGCGCGCTGCCATAGAGGTTACACCGTGCCGGTACTAAGTGAGCCGCCGCGTTGAGGTAGTGATTCAGCTGTTCCCACTGGGTGTCGTCGGATTGCGGGTTCTTTTGCAAAAGTTCACCGAACAGCAGCAGGCCGTGGCAGAATCCTTCGGCCTGTTCGGCTCGCAACAATCGCCCTTATCGCACCCAACCCCATCACCCCAAATCGGCCCCATTAGTGGCAATCACCTGCTTGTACCACCAGAAGGATTTCTTGCGCGTGCGGGCGAGGGTGCCGTTGCCGTTGTCGTCGCGGTCGACGTAAACCAGGCCGTAGCGTTTGCTCATTTCTCCGGTTGAGGCCGCCACCAGGTCAATGCAGCCCCAGGTGGTGTAGCCCATCACCGGCACGCCGTCGGCGATGGCGTCGGCCATGGCACGGATGTGTTCCCGCAGGTAGCTGATGCGGTAATCGTCGGCTATCTCGCCGTCGGCATTGAACTCGTCGTGTGCGCCCAGGCCGTTTTCCACCAGAAACAGCGGTTTTTGGTAGCGGTCGTACATCATGTTCATGGTGATGCGCAAACCCAACGGGTCGATGCCCCAGCCCCAGTCGCTGCGCGGAATATGCGGGTTGGTCAGGGATTTCACCACGTTGGCGGCGCTGCTGTTGTTGTCGTTCATATCGGCAGACGCGCAGCGCGAGGCGTAATAGCTGAAGGAGACAAAATCGACGGTGTTCTTCAGGATTTCGGCGTCGCCTTCCTCCATCACGATGCTTACGCCTTTCTCGCGGAACACCCGGGCAGAGTAAGCAGGGTAGGCGCCGCGGGCCTGCACGTCGATAAAGAACAGGTTCTCGCGGTCTTTCTCCAGCGCGGCCCACACGTCTTCCGGCTTGCTGGACCAGGGGTAGAAATTGCCGCCCGCCAGCATGCAGCTCACCTGGTTGGCGGGGTTCACTTCATGCGCGATGCGGGTTGCCAGCGCACTGGCCACCAGTTCGTGGTGTACGGCCTGGTATTTTACCTGCTCGGGGTTCTCGCCTGCCTCAAACACCAATCCTGCGCCGGAGAACGGGCTGTGCAGCACAATGTTGATCTCGTTGAAGGTGAGCCAATACTTCACCAGCCCGTCGAAGGCTTCGAAGCAGGTGCGGGCATAGCGGGTGAAAAACTCCACCATTTTGCGGCTGCGCCAGGAGCCGTATTCGGTCACCAGGTGCATAGGCACGTCGAAATGGCACAGCGTCACCAGCGGTTCGATGCCGTATTTACGGCACTCTTCGAACAGGCTGCGGTAGAAGGCGATGCCTTCCGGGTTGGGCGTCAGCTCGTCGCCGTTCGGGTAAATCCGGCTCCAGGCGATGGAGGTGCGGAACACGCTAAAGCCCATCTCCGCCATCAGCGCGATGTCATCGCGGTAGCGGTGGTAAAAATCAATCGCGTCGTGGCTGGGGTAAAACTCGTCTTCGCGCAGGGTAAAGCGCTTCTCCAGGCCCAGCTTCACCGGCATGCGGTTGGGGCCATGCGGGATCATGTCAACCGTGGTCAGCCCTTTGCCACCCTCGCGATAGCCCCCTTCCGACTGGTTGGCGGCCAAGGCGCCGCCCCATAAAAAACCTTGCGGGAATGTTGAATCAGACATGCAATCCTCAATAATTACCCGTCATACTTGAAGCTGCCTCTGTGTTGGCTGCGTTACAAGACCCATCCGTGGGTCTTGCCCCTTCGGGGCCGCTGCAAGCAGCGTTCAAATCTGTTCCTGACAGATTTGTCGCACACCCCAGTCACTTAGCTGACTAAGCTCCTGGGGATGTACGGCCTTGCCGCCGTGATGCAACACCAATTATGTAGGGTAAAAAATAGTGTGTTAATGGGTAGCGTTAGCGGTATTGGCCGCAGGCGCGGTTGTCGTTGGGGCCTCTTCGCTTTCCGGAATGTCTTCAAAGCCCAACAGCAGCGTGAGCACGAATGACAGCACCACGGAAAGCACCATCACGCCGCCGACCCAGACAATGCTCATCGGGTTCGACGGGTCAAAGAACTGCACGCTGGTGAACAGACCGGGTGAGGCCATCGAATGGCTGGCTAATCCGCCAATGCCGGCGACGGCGCCGCAGATAAAGCCGCTGATCAGGCTGGCGATTAATGGACGTTTGAGCCGCACCGCCACGCCGTACAGCGCCGGTTCGGAAATGCCCGCCACAATGGCGGAAGCGGCGGCGGCCAAGGCGGTCTGGCGCAGCTCGCGGTTCTTGGTTTTGAACGCCACCGCCAGCGAAGAGCCGCCGAGCGACAGGTTGGCGCCAATCTCCGAAGGCATCACCATGCCCTCTTTGCCGGTTTCGGCGATGGTCTGAATGATGGTCGGGGTGAATACGCGGTGCATGCCGGTCATCACCAGCAGCGGCCAGATCGCCCCCATAATGGCGACGGAAAGCCAGCCCAAATAGCCATGCACGGTGTACACCAGCGCCGAGATACCGCTGCCGATCCAGATGCCCAGCGGGCCGATCAACACAATCGCGATCGGCGCGGCGATCAGCACAATCAGCATCGGTTTAAGGAAGTTCTTGGTCACCGCCGGGGTGATGCGATCGACCCATCGCTCGATATACGACAGGATCCAGGTCATCACCAACGCCGGGATCACCGTGTAGGTGTATTTCACCGCCGTCACCGGAATGTAGGCGAACTCCACCGCCTGGCCCTGCGCCGCCTTGGCCATCAGATCGATAAAGTTAGGGTGCAACAGCACACCGGCAATGGCGATCGCCAGCGACATGTTGGTTTTGAATTTAAGGGCGGCCGACGCGGCGACCATCACCGGC
Source organism: Serratia sp. Je.1.23.a (assembly GCF_051129805.1). Taxonomy (NCBI): domain Bacteria; kingdom Pseudomonadati; phylum Pseudomonadota; class Gammaproteobacteria; order Enterobacterales; family Yersiniaceae; genus Serratia; species Serratia sp. Je.1.23.a. Next base: position 7,577 of record NZ_JBCPSR010000006.1, read on the forward strand.
AGGAAGAAGAACGCGCCGTCGCCAATCACGTTGAGGATGATCAGCGTCGACGAGCCTTTATCGAACACGCCGGCCATATCCAGGATCATCGCCAGCAGCTTCACCATCGAACCGCCGATGATGGCCGGGATCAGCGGCGACATGGTGCCGACCAGCGCGTCGAGAATGCCGGCGCCAATGCTTTTCAGGGAGATTTTGCGTTTTGCAGGCGCGGCGGCAGGAGCGTTACCCGGCATGCCGAGCGCCAGCACCGCCTGATAGGCTTTCGACACTTCGTTGCCGATGATCACCTGGCACAGCTCGCCGCTGTGCACCACGCCCATCACGCCGCTAATCGCTTTGAGTCTTGGCGTGTCGATCAGCGCCTTGTCTTTCACCACGAATCGCAGGCGGGTCATGCAGTGCGTAACGGCTTCGACGTTCGCGCGGCCGCCCAACGCAGCCACGATGGCCTGCGAGATCTCTGTGTAGTTCTTCGGCATGGAGTATCGTCTCTTAGATTATGGGTATACCCGTCATACTTGAAGCTGCATCTGTGTTGGCTGCGTTATAAGACCCATCGTGGGTCTTGCCCCTTCGGGGCCGCTGCAAGCAGCGTTCAAATCTGTTCCCGACAGATTTGTCACTCACCCGAATCACTTACTTGAGTAAGCTCATCGGGATGAGACTCGCTGGCCGCCTTGAGGCCGCTCCAATTATTTAGGGTATAAGTACGCGCCTGGGCGATCCGCCGTTCCATCTCAATGAAACGCCCACAAGAAACCGGTTTCACAAAATCATGATTATCTGTTTTAACTCTGGCAAGAATTATGATTTTTTGGTTTTTCATTTCGTGAAGTCAGTCACTTTAAGGCTGGGGAGGGCGGCAACGGCAGGCGCGAAAACATTCCAAAGGCGGTGCGTCTTGGGTAGACTGCGCGGAACCCTGGATTTTGACGGCGCAGAGATGGCAACAATACTTGAGGTGGCAAAAAGGGCCGGCGTTTCGAAAGCGACGGTGTCCCGCGTGTTATCCGGCAGCGGCTATGTGGGCCCGGAGAAGCGCGAACGGGTAGAGAAAGCCATCGCCGAGACCGGCTATCGGCCCAATCTGCTGGCGCGCAACCTCGCCACCAAAACCACTCAGACCATCGGGTTGGTGGTCACCAACACGCTGTACAGCGGCAACTATTTCAGCGAGCTGATGTTCCAGTCGGCGCGCATCATGGAAGAGCACGGCCGCCAACTGATCCTGGCGGACGGCAAACACACCGCCGAAGAAGAAAAGGCCGCCATTCAATTCCTGCTGGATCTGCGCTGTGACGGCGTGATCATCTACCCGCGCTTTCTGTCGATTGCGGAAATGGACGAGATCATCTCCCAGCACAAACAGCCGATCCTGGTGATCAACCGTCGGTTAAGGCTGAACGACAGCTACTGCATCTTCAGCGATCAGCACGCCACCAGCGCGGCGGCAGTGGGGCACCTGATCGAACAGGGGCATCGCGATATCGCATTCATCACCGGCTCGCTGGATTCGCCCACCGGGCTGGAGCGGCTTTCCGGCTATAAAGCCGCGTTGGCGGAGCACGGGATCGCCGTCAATAGCGCCCTGATTGTCGAGGGGAAGTGGAATGCGCAAAGCGGCATGGCGGCGGTTGATACGCTGGTGGCCAGCGGCTGCACGTTCAGCGCCATTGTTGCCAGCAACGATGAAATGGCTATCGGTGCCATCAAGCGGTTGGCGGAGCGCCAAATTCCGGTGCCGTCCGCCGTTTCGGTGATTGGTTTTGATGACATCCCTCTGGCACCTTATACCATCCCTTCGCTCTCCAGCATGAAAATGCCGGTAACCGATATGATCAAGGAAACCATCAATCGGTTGGTGTCGATGCTGGACGGCGGCGAGCTGAGCAAACGCCCCACCTTCCCGGCCAGCCTGATCCTGCGTGATTCGGTAGCGGTGGGGCCTTATTTTCAGAAGGGGTAAGGGGGAGGCGGGTTTTATTATTTCCCACGGTACGTCATATAAATTTTTTGAATTTCAGGATCATCCAGACTGCCGTAGGAGATATTTTCTTTATCTAAGCCATCCAGCCCTTTTATCCCTCCGATGATGGTCGGCCAGTCATCACGGCTTGATATGTCGACGACAAAAGGCTGCAGATAATGGTCAAGATGTCTCTGAGAAGGGGCGTTTATCTCGTCAGTCAAAGCCTGGAGATAGTCATTTTTATTGCTCTCTGGCCAGTTAATGGTGAATCCGGCACGGAAGCTGAGTTCCATAAACACCAGCAAAATAGTACGGCCATTGCCGTCAAGAAAGGGATGCGCAAAAGCCAATAATCCCATAACCTCCCCTGGCCGTTCCCTGAAGCGTTCCTTGTCCACTGCGAGTCGCAGTGCATAATCAACGGCCAGACGAATAGAATCAGGTCGCTCAAAGACAGTATGGCGCGAATTTTTCTCTGAGCCTTTGAAGACGGCCAGATGAGGAACTAGTTCATTTCGATCCTTTCCCGCCCAAGGATAGAAGTCAGAGAAAAGAATTTCGTGAACTTTAAGAACAGACGAGTAGTTGATGTGCTTTGTTTGGGCGAGATAACTGAGGGCATCTTCGATACTTAATTCGAAAGAGAGATGTTCAGACTTTTTTATTTCAGCCGGTTCTTTGAGGTGCAGGGTATTCTGAAGATAGCCAGCAGCATCAAAGTCGCCGAACGGGTCAAAAATCATGTTGTTAATTTCTTGCGGGCATTCCTTTGTTCAAGGAAGTAACGACCCTGAAGGCTAAGTATTTCAGACTTGGTAAGCACACCTTTGCGTTTAAGATTAACCATGAGTTGTTCAACGTCATCCAATTCGACGGTGTCGTCAGCCAGACCAGTAATGGCAACCGCCATACGGCTAATGCCGTCGCGGTAATCTGTAATTTCATGATCTTTTGCGAGTTTATGGACATAACGTGCAACACTAACGAGAGATCTTTGCGGCATTTTGGCATCCTCAGTCATTGCTCATATTTTAGCATGCCACTGCTGTTCTGTCTTCGCAGCGCAACCTATGATGGCACTTCAGACTGCGCCACTTAACTCGAAAGGACTCTATCAACCCAACTCGGCAAACCTTGCCCGGATCTCCTCCTCCGGCAAATCTACGCCAATAAACACCAAGGTGCTGCGGCGCTCTTCCTCCTGCAGCCACTCGCGATCCCAGTCGGCGTTATACAGCCGTTGTACGCCCTGGAATAACAGCCGGCGCGGCTCGTCCTTGATCGACAAAATGCCCTTGTAGCGCAGCAGGCTGTCGGCATATTCCAGCAGCAGGCCTTCCATCACTTCGGAAATCTGCATCAGTTCCAGCGGTTGGTCGTGGTACACCACGATCGAACCAATGTTGTTTTGCGCTTGCGGAATGCGGCGGAACAGCGGCGTCGGCGGCGTTAGGGTCAGCTTGTCGTTCAGCACAAAGCCTTCGATGTCGAACAGTACGCTGAGATCGATATCGCCGTGCGTCACTTTATACACCGGTGCGCGGGCGTTCATCTGCTGCAGGCGTTGGATCAGCGCTTCGCAGTCCGGTGCCACGTCGGTTTTGGTCAGCAGAATGCGGTCGGCGTAGCCCACCTGCGCCTGCGCGATGCTGAACTGGGTCAGTTGTTGGTCGGCATGTGCGGCGTCTACCAGGGTGATGATGCCGTCCAGCAGGAAGCGTTCGCAGAGGATCTCGTGCGAGAAAAAGGTCTGGGTGATTGGGCCGGGATCGGCCATGCCGGTGCATTCGATGATCAGTCGATCGAACGCCAACTGGCCCTGGTCTACGCCGTCCAGCAAGTCCAGCAGCGCATCGGCCAGTTCGTTGGATTTGCTGCAGCAGATGCAGCCGTTGCTCAGGGTGGTGATGCGGCTGGCGCGGTCGCCAATCAGCGCATTGTCGATCGGCACTTCGCCGAATTCGTTTTCGATTACCGCAATCTTGTAGCCGTGCTCGGCGTTGAGAATATGGCGTAGCAGAGTGGTTTTACCGGCGCCCAAAAAGCCGGTCAGAATGGTGACTGCGATGGGTTTCATTACGGGTCCTTATTAACAGCAGCGCATGCCGCCTTTGCCGTCCCCACCGTAGCGGGCCTGCTGGCGTTCGCGGAAAAACTCTTTATAGGTCATCACCGGTTTGTCCGGGTGGTTGTCTTTCATGTGCTGGACGTAGGTATCGTAGTCGGGCACGCCCACTAACATGCGCGCTGCCTGACCGAGGTATTTCCCCGCCTGGCCGAGATTTCCGAACATCGCCTTCTCCCCAAAAAATTACCCTGCATAACAGCTTTCATTATGCAGGGTATCCGTTAAATCACCATCAGTGCTGCGGTGAAACTTTGACGTCCCCCTCAGTTACGCCGTTGGAGGGCGCTTCTACAGGCACCGGCACGTACGGCGTTTCCTGGTCGCTGCGGTTCGGGTTTTTATGCGCCGCCATGGCGGTTTTCACCCCGTAGAAGATGATGCTGTACACCACCAGCAGGAACAGAATGCTCAGCCCGGCGTTGGTGTAGTTGTTCACCACGATATGGTTCATGTTAGCCACTTGCTGAGCGGTCAGCTCGGCACCGCCTTCGGCGATTTTGCGCTTGTACTCACCGGCCTGGAAGAAGAAGCCTTCCAACTGAGGGTTGTCGCTGAACAGCTTCAGACCCAGGGCGTAAGTGGTACAAATCAGCAGCCATACCGCCGGCAGCACGGTGACCCAAATGTATTGGGTGCGCTTCATCTTAATCAGCACCACGGTACCCAACACCAGCGCCACGGCGGCCAGCATCTGGTTGGAGATGCCGAACAGCGGCCACAGGCTCTTCACGCCGCCGAGCGGATCGACCACCCCTTGATACAACAGGTAACCCCACAGGCCCACGCAGCCGGCGGTGCCGACAATACCGGCCACCAGCGAGTCGGTTTTTTTCAGGAACGGCACGAAGTTGCCCAGCAGGTCCTGCAGCATAAAGCGGCCGGAACGGGTACCGGCATCCAGCGCGGTCAGAATAAACAGCGCTTCAAACAGAATACCGAAGTGGTACCAGAAGCCCATGTTGGCACCAGGAATGATCTGGTGGAATACGTGGGCGATACCCACTGCCAGCGTAGGTGCGCCACCGGCGCGGTTCAGCACCGAAGGCTCGCCGATGTCCTTGGCGGTCTGCAGGATCTGTTCCGGGCTGATGACAAAGCCCCATGAGCTAACGGTCGCCGCCGCGTGAGCGGTCACATCTTTCAGTGACGCCATGATCATCGGCGCATCTTCGGTACCCAAACGGTGCAGGTCAGGCATGGTGATGCCCAGTGCTGCCGGCGGGGTGTTCATGGCGAAGTACAGGCCCGGCTCGATAATCGAAGCCGCCACCAACGCCATGATGGCCACGAAGGACTCCATCAGCATCGCGCCGTAACCGATAAAGCGCGCGTCTTTTTCATTGGCCAGCAGCTTCGGCGTGGTGCCGGAAGCGATCAACGCATGGAAACCGGAAACCGCACCGCAGGCGATGGTAATGAACAGGAACGGGAACACCGAGCCTTTCCACACCGGGCCTGTCCCGTCGACAAACTGGGTGATCGCCGGCATTTTCAGCTCAGGGTTGAGGATCACGATGCCAATCGCCAGCCCGACGATAACGCCAATTTTCAGGAAGGTCGCCAGATAGTCGCGCGGCGCCAGGATCAGCCAGACCGGCAGCAGGGCGGAAACGAACGCATAACCAATCAGCGTATAGGTGATGGTGGTGTCTTTAAAGGTCAGCGCCGGGCCCCAGTACGGGTCGTGGGCGATCACGCCGCCGAACCAGATGGAAGCCACCAGCAGCACGATGCCAATGATCGACACTTCGCCCACCCGTCCCGGACGCAGGAAGCGCATGTAAACGCCCATAAACAGGGCAATCGGCACGGTGGAACAGACGGTGAACACGCCCCACGGGCTTTCCGCCAGCGCTTTCACCACGATCAGGGCCAGCACCGCCAGGATGATGATCATGATCAGGAAGCAGCCAAACAGCGCGATGGTCCCCGGTACCGGGCCCATTTCCTTTTTGATTATCTCGCCAAGCGAAGCGCCGTTGCGGCGCGAGGAAATGAACAGCACCATAAAGTCCTGCACCGCCCCCGCCAGCACCACGCCGCCCAGTAGCCACAGCGTGCCGGGCAGGTAGCCGACCTGCGCTGCCAGCACCGGGCCCACCAGTGGTCCAGCCCCGGCAATGGCGGCGAAGTGGTGGCCGAACAGCACGTTTTTGTTGGTTGGCACGTAGTTCAGACCGTCGTTATTGACCACCGCCGGCGTCGCGCGGAAGGCGTCCAGCTTCATCACCTTGGTGGCGATGTACAGGCTGTAATAACGGTAAGCCACCAGATACACCGCCACCGAGGCGACGATGATCCACAGCGCGCTGATGTGTTCGCCACGGCGCAGCGCAACCACGCCCAGGCAGGACGCGCCGAGTATTCCCAGCAGCATCCAGGGTATGTGTTTTAAAATCCCCTCTCTGTTCATTGAGGTGTCCTTAGTTCAAATCTGCAAAATGAGTGAGTTAACCCGCTTATAAGATGTTTCAGGCACGCGGCCCGGTGCGGATAACGTTCGGGTACGAACTCTAAATAATTCGAGTGGCATTGAGGCGGCAAGGGCGCGAAGCCCGATGAACTTACATAAGTAAGTGATTCGGGTGAGCAATCGTAGCCAACAACGATGCAACTTGAAGTATGACGAGTTTAGGAACAGCTCATCATTGCGGGTTGGGGCTGGGGAAGACATGCGAATTTCAGTCAACGGTGCTATAGGGTGCCGAACGGTTGAAATCCCGGGGTGAGCGGTTGGGCGTTGCAGGGGGAGTGGCAACGCCCCACCGAGGGGCGGGTCAGTAAATCTTTCTGGCGTTGATCCCAGCGGGGAAAATGCCGGTGGCGAAGATGTGCCCGTTAACCTGCAACTGGCCGTCGGGCAGCATTTCGACCGGGTATTCGTGGGTCAGATAACTGAGAAAGTTATTGCGGTCGTCGAGCGTCTGAAAGCCGATCAGGTCGTAGAAAAACAGCGATTCGATTAAGCCGTGGTGCTCGGGGATCTGTCTGAGCAGCGCCGTCGACGGGAACGGCAAATGGAAGAAGAACGCGCAGGGGTTCAGCAACCCCTGTTCTTTCAGCGCCTGGCCGCAGGGCAACAGCTGGTAATCATCAATACAGATGATGTCGTTCGGGCAAACATACTCGCAGGCGATATCGGCGAAATGCCGGTTGAGTTGCCGATAAGCGCGGTAGTTCTCCGGCGTGAAATGCGCCTTCTCCGGGTGGTTATGGAACACTGGCCACAGGCCATCGTGATAGTAGCCCTGATAGTGGAAGTGAAACTCCTCGGTCGATAACGGAAAGGTCACCTGCTCGTAGCCGCTGCGGTGCTGGTAACTGACTGGGCGCAGCGGCGCATCGCCAAAGTTCTGTACGTCACCGTTCCAGCCCAGCCACAACCCGCGATCGTCGTCGCTCTGGCTGTCAGGCGATAGGGCCTGCGTAGCGCAGGCCAGATCCTTGCTGTCACACTGCTTATTCGAGATCAAAACCAAACGAGACATGCTGCGTTCCTTGTTCAGGTTACGAATAGGGGGTTAAAGCATCCAGCGGGTTTCCGCTTCGGTGACCTGCGCTTCAAAGCGGCGCAGCTCGGCGCTCTTGCAGGTGTGCCACAGCGCGGCAAACGCTGGGCCGAGGCTTTCCTGCAAGGGTAGGGTTTGCCGGAATAACGCCAATGCTTCCTGCTGGCTGAGCGGCAGTGCCACCGCGTCGCCATTTTCATAGCCGTTGCCGCAGGCCGCCGGTGGCAGGGGCTGTGCGTGCTCCAGCCCATACAGCATGCCGCTCAGCATCGCCGCTACGGCCAGATACGGGTTGGCATCGGCCCCGGCCAGCCGGTATTCGATGCGCTGGTTGGCATGGTCGGCGCAGGGTAAACGCAGTGCCACCGTGCGGTTATTGTGCCCCCAGGAGGCGCGCAGCGGCACGTGCATACCGGGACGAAAGCGGCGGAACGCGTTAACGTTGGGCGCGAATATCGCCATCGAGGCTGGCATCAGCGCCAGCATGCCCGCCATCACCTGCGTCATGGTGGCGCTCAACTCGCCCGGCAGGCTTGCCAGCAGGTTGTTGCCCTGCTCATCCTGCAGGCTGATATGAAAATGCAAACCGCTACCGGCGGCCTGAGCACAGGGCTTGGCCATAAAGCAGGCGTGCTGGTGGTGTTTCTCGGCGATCTGGCGCGTCAGCCGCTTCAGGGCCAGCACCTGATCGCAGGCCTCCAGTACGCGAGCGCTGTGATGCAGATTCAGCTCATACTGGCCGGAGGCGGCTTCGGCGACCACGCCGGTCAGCGGCAAGGCCTGCCGCCGGGCCTGATGTTCGATGTCATTGAGCAACGCCTGGTGGCGCTCCGGTGCATCGACAGAAAAACTCTGCGTCGGGCACTGTCCGGCGTCAGCCGGTTGCTGCAGCGGATCCTGTAGATAAAACTCCAGCTCTGCCGCCACGACCGGGAAGTAACCCTTGGCATGCAGGCGTTTGAGCACCCGTTGCAGCACCACGCGCGGCTCCAGTTCGCAGGCGTCGCCGTCGGCATTTTTCATCGTCAGCAGCAATTGGGCATGGTGCTGCGGATCGCGGGCGCAGGGCCGCAAGGTTCCGGGCACCGGCAGGCACAACCTGTCCGGCTCGCCGGCCTGCTGGCCCAGCCCGCTTTCTTCAATGACCTGGCCGCCAAGATCCATGGCGTAGATCGACAGCGGGAAATAACAGCCTTTATCCAGCGCAAACACCTCGGCGACAGGCAGCCGTTTCCCGCGGAATTGACCGTTCAGATCGTTGAGATAAATATCGACGTGTTCGGTGTCCGGATAGCGCTGTAAATACTGTTCTACTTCTTTGTGGAATGAACGCGCCTGCGAAGCAGGAATATCTGCCAGCAGTGGGTTAAAACCAATAACGTTAGCATGCATGGCAGCCCCCGAAATGAATTAAAGCCGCGGGGGAAATTATTATCAGGGCAGGGGATAAACACATGAGGCATCCGTCTCGTAAGGCCATATTGGCGATGTAATGATGTTATCTGCGCCCCTAAAACCTGTCTGTAAAAACGCCGTAACTTTATTTATAACCGGAATAAAAAAGGTGTAAATAAGGGGCGTGGCTCTGATGGCCGAAGAATAAATAGCTGCATATACTGCTGAGAGCGACGTTATTCAGGAGAGAAAATAATGATCAGAGTTTTTATCGTGTTTGCCGCCGTGATGACGGCGTTCAGCGCCGGGGCCTCCTCTGAAGCGGCATGGGCCAGCGGCGATAAAGCACTGCAAACCGCCTGCCTGAAAGCCAGCAGTTTGAAAGGGGCCAAAGCCGTCGGCAGCATTATCCATTATGGTGACGACGTCGGTTACTCGGCCCTGTTGATCGCTGGGCGCTATCCGCAGGCGTTTATGCATAACAAAGCGGGCAGAGAGCTGTGCCTTTACCAGCGAGCCACTAAAAAGGCGGTGATTCAGGACGCTGACGGGCTGGCGGGAAAGCCATAGCTACCGATCAAAAAAGGGCGCCGGGGCGCCCTTATGCCGTTATTTCAACGCGATACGGATCACGTCGTCCGGCGCCGTGGCTTCTTTCTCGCGGCTGGAAGCCTGTTTGACGCTCACGTACAGCGTCTGGCCATCCGGTGACAGCGCCAGGCTGTTCGGATGGGTTGGGGTCTTGATGGTTTGCAGCAGCTTGTAGTTCTTGGCGTCGATCACGCTGACCTGGCCTGCCTGACGATGGGTGACATACACCTCATTGCGCGTCGGGTTGAACAGGACCGCCAGTGATTCCGGCACGTCGATTTTGCTCAGAATCTTGCCGTCGCGGGTATCGACCACCAGCACCTGGGCCTGCTTGGAGTCGGTGATAAAGGCGCGATGCGTGGCAGGATCCAGGCTGATGTTCAGGAAGAAGTGCTCTTTGGACTCGTCCAATTTCTTGCGGCTGAGCACCTTGTTGGTTTTGGTGTCGATAGTCACCAGCTCGCCGTCGGCGTTGGTCACGTACAGGCGGCTTGCGGCCGCATCCAGTGCCAGACCGGTACCGTATTTGCCGGTTTCGGTGATGGTGGTGCGCAGGGTCAGGTCTTTGCCGTCTACCACCCAAACCACGCTGGATTCACCCAGCCCGGTGATATACAGGGTGTCGGTGGTGGCGTCGGCCACCAGCTCACGCGGTGCCAGCGGTTTTACCGTTTCGGAACGTTTACGCGCATCCAGCACCAGGCGGCCTTTGACCTCACCGGTTTTACCGTCGATGGCAGTGACCGAGTTATTGACGGTGTTGCCGAAGAACAGCGTGTCGGTTTTGCTGTTAATGGCCGCGCCGAAAGGTTTGATATCGTTGTGAATGATCTGGGTGATATCGAGCGTTTGCGGATCCAAACGATACACCACGCCGCCTTTGTCCAGCTTGCGGCTTTGCGAAGTGGCCAGATACAGCGCGTTCTCGCCCTGGCTGTAGACCATCTCGTAAGCGCCTTTGCCGACGGGCTTGCGCAGCAGTTCCGGCTCGCCCTGGGCCAGCAGCGGGGCGGAAAACAGCATTGAAGTGAGCAGCAGCAGTGGGAAAGCGGCGCGTGCGCCAAAGCGGCGGCTGGTCGTTGTTGCAGAGTTCATAACCTCTCCATGGAGTTAAAATGCCTGTCGCCGCAGGGCGGTTGCCCAGAGGCTAAAAAGCTCAACATTGAATTCAAAGCAAAATCCGGCCGGTCGCATCGTGGCGCGCCGGGCCTTCTGTTTGCGAATAATAATCATTATTCATGCCGAAGGGGAGTGATTTCTACCCAGGCTGGGGTGAAAATCACAATGTGAAGAGTGGGTGGAGGGTGATCGTTGCCGTGTCGCTGCTTGAGTTTCCTGGTTTTCCTTGTTGGCAGATAACAAATAATTAATTTAGCTGCGTTATTGTTTGGTCGCTGTAATAATATTTATTTGTTATCTCTTATAATAAAAACCCGATAATAACGGAGGTTTCTTTGGGTTAAAAACTCCAGCTTTGTACGTTATGTGAGCGGTTAATTACATTGTCTTGCATTGAATTACAGTTGAATACTTTTGTGGTGAAAAAGTCATCCTGTGGTGGATAATCTCAGGTTATGACATGAATTTTTATAACTTGCGTCATTTGCACACATCGGGTAATTGTTTATGCGTGGCTCAAGACCACCGTATTTATAACAATAATTTTTCGGGCAGGGGTAATAATGAGATATATAAAAACGCCAATATTCATTGGCGGCGTTGTGCTGTCGGCGTTATCCGCCGGCGCGCAGGCAGAAATCACCATTCTGGATAAAAACCCGCAAAGCAATGTGTTGCTGGCACCGCTGAGTTTGAAAGTTGGCGGCAGTATTCGCCCCGAGTGGATATTTAATAATGGCCCGGAGCCGGGATATTATAAAAATGGTCATGATGGCGGCACGCGCTTTCGTTTCAGCGGTGACTATGCGCTGACCCAGGATACCTCGGTTATCGGCTACTACGAGTGGGGCGTCGATCTGGCACACGCGCTGAGCTGGGACGGCCACTACAACGAAGACGGCAAACGCGACTATCAGCGCCAGCTGTACGGCGGCTTCAAAGATGATCGCTACGGTACCTTAACCTTTGGTCACCAATACGGCATTTATTATTCGGTTGTCGGCATTAAAAGCGACGTCTGGGATAACGATGGTCATGCGGGCGGCACCGGCATTGGCATTTCCGGCGACTACGACGGCGGTAATAAACCGAAGAACAGCCTGAAATACACCAATGATTTTGGGCCGGTTACCTTATACGCCAACTATTTATTACCGGAAGACGATTTGCACACGGCGGATAATCTCATCTATCGCCGTAAAGGCGGCGGCGGGTTGGGGTTTGATTATAAGGCGACGAAGGAATTAACCTTTAGCGCGGCCTACAGCTACACCGACGCAAAAATCAAAGACAATCAATATAACGAGAAAGAGTATCACCAGCAGTTGTCCGGCACCGCGCTGACCTGGCAACCGAATAACTGGTATATCGTCGGGACCGCCAGCTATTACAAAGACTATGTGCCGAGCACCCGTGAACGTACCTTGTCGCATTATTTCGCCGGGAGCGGTTACGGGGTAGAAGGCTTTGTCGGTTATACCTTTAATATCGACAAGCCTTTCCTGAAATCGATCCAGCCTTATGTGGCTGCGGACTCGCTGCAATTGAAGGGCGACGAGGAGTACCACGCCAATCACGTTTACCTTGGGGCGGGTACCACCATCGGCTACGGCCTGTCGGTGTATGTGGAACGGACGCTGGCCAACAGCAGCGACAACGAACCGGACTCCACCTGGGTGACGGTGTTCTACGACTTCTGATCACTCCTGACAAACTTTCCAGGCCGGCCTCGTTGCCGGCCTTTTTGTCTGGTTATTTCACAGGGTGATCCAACCGCCCTGCGCCCGATCCGCCGCGGTTTTCTCCGCCAGATAGCGTGCCGGCGGTTTGCCGACGGCTTTGCGAAACATGGTGACGAAGCCACTGGCGCTCTCATAGCCCAAATCCAGCGCCACCCGCTGTACGGTCTCCCCCTTGGTCAGGCGTTGCAGCGCCAGCATCACGTGCAGTTGCCGTCGCCAGTGGCCAAAGCTCATGCCCATTTGCTGCTGCAGGGTGCGGTTGAGGGTGCGTTCGCTCATGCCGATGCGCTGAGCCCATTGGCTGAGGGTGGCTTTGTCCGCTGGATCGGCCAGCAGGCGCTCGGTCAGTTGGCGAATGCGCGCGTCATTGGAGACCGGTAAGTGCAGGTTCTCAATCGGCGCGGCGGCCAATTGATCCAAGAGTACGCCAATCAGTCGCCCTTCAGCGCCTTGCTCGTCATACAGCGGATCAAACCCGCTGGCCTGCAACAGCAGTTCGCGCAGCAACGGCGAAACGGCCAACGTACAGCAGCTGGTCGGCAACCCGGCGATGGCAGCCTGATCGACAAACAACGCGTAACATTCGGTGGCCCCGGTACCCTGAGCGTTATGCAGCACGTTGCTGGGCATCCAAAGCGCACACTGCGGCGGAACCAGCCACAGGCCGTTTTCCACTTCGCAGCGGATCATGCCGCGCATCGTATAAATCAGCTGCGCTTTTTGGTGCCGGTGATGGGCGACTTCCCAATCCTTGTTAACGGTGGAACCCTGCACGGCAAAAACCGCCCGGGGCACCCGATCGATATCGAAAAGGGGTGGAGTGACAAAAGGCATGAGAATAATTCTCAATTTGGCGCAAATGAAAAACATTATGTCCTGATTGTGCAATGTGGTCTAGTGCTTCCGCCGATAAAGTAAGCGCACGTTTCCGAACTCTTAGGAGAAATCTCATGTCATTAGATTCTGCAACCTTCCCACTGGTCTGGATGCGTCAGCAAGCCGCCGGCGAACCGAAAGATACCCTCGCCGAATTTGCCGAATTCAGCACCTTGCTGCAGCGTGAACAGCCGTTTGTGCTGCTTTGCGATCGTCGTATGGACGAAAGCGGTGAGCAGGATCGCGACGAGCGTACCCAGGTCGCCCTGTGGAAACGCGATCACCGTGAGGCGTTAGCGAAATGGGTTAAAGGTATGGTGCTGATCGAGCCGGACGACATGCGCCGAAAGGCGGCGGAAGAGTTTGTCGATTTCGCCAGCCGTTTCTGGGGTTATCCGGTGATGGTGGTGGCCAGTGAGCAACAGGCCCATGAGCTGGCACAACGCCTGCTCGAGCAGCGGGAACAATAATTAAAAGGAAGCGCCATGTATCAGCAACAGGTAATTGCGCAACTGCTGGCCTGGATTGAAGCAAACCTCGACCAGCCGCTGACGCTGGACGATATTGCCGCCAAATCCGGCTATTCCAAATGGCATTTGCAGCGGCTGTTCAAGCAGTTGACCGGCCATATTCTGGGCACTTACGCCCGGCGCAGACGTTTGACCGCCGCCGCGCGTGAGCTGCGGCTCACCCATACCGGCGTGGCCTGCATTGCCGATAAGTACCAGTTCGATTCCCAGCAGACCTTCACCCGTTGCTTTAAAAAACAGTTCGGTTTGCCGCCGGCCGGCTATCGCCGCAGTGCGGATTGGTCCAGCCACGGCATGCAGCCGCCGCTGCGGATGGCAGAAGGCCCATTGCCTCAGGGGAGTATTGTCACTCTGCCGGCCATGCAGCTGGTGGGGCGTACCCAGCGTCGCAGCTGCACTCTGGGGCAAATGCAGCATTCGAAAAATGAGCTGCGCCAGTACGTCTGGAACCAGGTGCTGCAACCCGAAGTCGCGCCACCGGCGGTAGTCTACGGCCTCACCAGTCTGGAAGCGGACAACCGACAGCTTGATGGTCAACGCATGGCCTATACACTGGCGCTGGCAGATGAACAGGCCGAAGGGGAGCAGATCCTGATCGAGCAGGGCGATTACGCCAGCTTTACCTATCAGGGGCAGGTCGAAGAGTTGCCAAACTTTGTCGATCGCCTGTACGACTCCGCGATGCCCATGATGAAAGCTGTACGCCGTCCCGGGCAGGATATCGAGCGTTTTTACCCGGCACAGGGAGAGGTTTGTAATGCACGCGGTACGGCGATCCGCTGTGAATATTTGATCCCGATTCGCCGAACGTCACCGCCGGCCGCAGTGCTTTAACGGCAGTTTTCACAGAAAAACCTCTTCGTGCTGCACCAGGTTACAAAAAAGTTCGATATTGCGCTGGTAATGTTTCACACTTAGGCCGATGTGCACATATAATGCGCATCCGGTCATTTATGGCCGCATAACCTATATTGATAACTGCCAGTGGCCACTACCAACACGAAGATGAAAATGAGCATTCGCGCGTTACTAACCCTGTTTACGGCACTGGTGGCTTTCAGCCAGGCTGCCTTCGCCGTTGTATATCCGTTGCCTGCCAAAGACAGCCGTCTGGTGGGTGAGAACATCCAGATCACCGTACCGGAAGACAGCAAGCTGCCGCTGGAGAGCTTTGCCGCTCAATACCAGATGGGCCTGAGCAATATGCTGGAAGCCAACCCGGGTGTGGATCCTTTCCTGCCGAAAGCGGGCAGCACTCTGACCATCCCACAGCAGTTGATCCTGCCGGATGCGCCACGTGAAGGCATCATCATCAACAGCGCCGAAATGCGTCTGTACTACTACCCGAAAGGCACCAACACCGTGATCGTGTTGCCAATCGGTATCGGCCAGTTGGGCAAAGATACGCCGCTGAACTGGACTACCACCGTGCAGCGCAAGAAAGACGGCCCAACCTGGACGCCAACCGCCAAGATGCGTGCGGAATACGCCGCGGACGGCGAGATCCTGCCTGCAGTATTCCCGGCCGGTCCGGACAACCCTATGGGGCTGTACGCGCTGTACGTCGGTCGTCTGTATGCGATCCACGGTACCAATGCCAACTTCGGTATCGGTCTGCGCGTGAGCCACGGTTGTGTGCGTCTGCGTGCTGACGACATCAAGTTCCTGTTCGAAAACGTTCCGGTCGGCACTCGCGTGCAATTCATCAACGAGCCGATCAAAGCCAGCGTTGAGCCGGACGGTTCCCGTTACATTGAAGTGCACAACCCACTCTCTGCTAACGAAGAACAGCTGAAGTCCAAAGATCCGGTGCCGTTGACCATCTCTGCGCCAGTGGGCAAAGTGATGATGGACCCGGCGGTTAACCAGAGCGAAGTGGACGCGGCAATCAAAGCCCGTTCCGGTATGCCGGTTAAAGTGAACTGATTGATTCAGTCGCTGTAGAAAAGGCGCCTTAGGGCGCCTTTTTTTATGGCTAAAAAACACCGTTTTGCGCAGGCCTCCGCAGTTCTTTGCTTTTCGTTACCGCTGCCGCTTTAAAGGTCCGGTACTGTTAGCAAAAAACAGATTTTCTCGTTGCCTTAAACGGGCATCGCGAAGCTGTAGGTGGGCCAAGTTGCGACAGGAAACTGTCGGGAGGCCCGTCGCTGTAACTTCTTTCTCTGGTGCAAAAATACGGCCTGAAGATCTTGCTGTAGAGTGTCAGAATAATCACAGCTTACCTGCCTATGCATCACCGCTATAAATCCTTCCTGATAATTATTCCTCAAAAAATCATCGTTAATTAATTGGTTATATATCCCATCCGACCAGTGATTGCCTGAGAAAAAACTCTCAAAACCTCTGCGTTGTGAAAATAAGATCACACAAACGTAACAAAAGATAAACATAGGCTCTCTATATTGGCTGCTTTGCTTTTGGGAGGGAGTGCCATGCGTAACTGGAACGAGCCGAAAAAGAACAAAGCGCACATCGAACTGATCCCGATGATCGACGTGATGATGTTTTTGCTGGTGTTTTTTGTGTTGATTAGCCTGAACGTGATCCCGGCCCTTGGGCTGAAGACTCAGTTGCCGTCCGCCGGCAGCGCTCAGCAATTGAAGCCGCAGAAGAAGGCGATCATTACCCTGGGCGCTGAGGAGCAACTGCAGCTCGACGGCCAGCCGATAGCGCTGAGCGCGCTGGTCAGCACGCTGAAGCAACAGCAGCAGGAAAACCAGACCACCACCATTATCGTTAACAGCGACAAAGGCGTTGCGGTAGAGCGCTTGGTCGCGGTGATGGATAACCTGCGCCAGGGCGGTTTCTTCTCCGTCTCCATCGCCACACGGAAGCTGTGACATGTATCTGCTCTATCGCTCACGTCACCTTTTCAGCTGGTTGCCGGCGCTGATCGTCGCGGGCTGCGTGCTGTTCGCCAGCCAACAGGCGGCGCTGAAAATTCAGCCGCGCTATGACGAAACCGCCATGGAGCTGGCATTGGTCGAGCCGGAACCTCAGCCACAGCCGGAACCGGAGCCGCCGGTGGAAACCCCGCCGCAACCCGAGCCACCGCCGCCGGAACCTGAGCCCCTTCCTGAACCTGTGGTGCCTGCACCTGAGCCGATTGTCGAGGCCAAACCGGTGCCCAAGCCACAGCCGAAACCCAAACCCAAGCAGGTGAAAGAGAAAGCCAAGCCGGTGGAAAAGGCCAGGCCCGCCGCGGTGCCGGCAGTGCCGAGAACCTTGGTCAGCAAGCCCGCCGCACAGCCCGTTCCGCCAGCTCCAGCGGCACCGAAGGTGAACGCGCAGGCAATCGAAAACGGTTATCTGCAGGCATTGCGCCATGAGCTGGAGCAGCGCAAGCGCTATCCCAGCGGGCGGCAGGCTTCGCTTGAACGGCCGCAGGGCAACGTCGAGGTGTGGCTGGAGGTGGATCGCAGCGGTCGGGTGATCTCTTCCGGCATCACCAATAAGGCCTCCAGCATGCTGCTCAACCGTGCGGCGCTGAGCAGTTTGCAAAGTATCAGCCAGGTGAAGCCGTTCCCAACTGAGGCTTTCAACGGGCAGACAACCAAAAGATTTTCAGCCACGTTCAATTATCAGGCGCCTTGATGCCTGGCATAACAGTTTGATTTTTATGGGATGGAAACAATGAAATCTTTCAATCGATCTGGGATTTATCTGGCAGTGATGTCGGCGATGTTACCGGGTGCCGTGCTGGCGGCGGACTCGACCGACGTCGGCACCATCAACGTTAAGGGGCAGTCGCTGGGCGGAGGCATGATGGTGCAGGAGGACAGCGCCAAGTCGCGTTCCACCGTCACCAAAGAGGCGATGGATAAAATGCCGGCGGCGGCCAACGCCATCGACAAGCTGAAATACACGCCGGGCCTGAACGTCAACAGCGACGATGCCAGCGGTCTGAGCGGCGTTGATTACACCATGCGCGGTATGAGCTCCGATCAAATCGGCCTGTCGATGGACGGGATCCCGATTAATGATTCCGGCAACTATGCGGTTTACCCGAACCTGCTGGGTGATTCGGAGAACCTGGGGGAAGTGTTCGTCACCCAGGGCTCCTCGGAAGCCGACGGCCCGCACATCGGCTCCAGCGGCGGCAATATTGGCCTGGTGACGCGGCGTCCGTCTAAAGACTTCGGCGGCTTCGTCAAACAGACGCTGGGCAGCAACAACCTGAGCAAAACCTTTGCCCGTCTGGAAACCGGTGAGTACAACGGCTTCAGCAACTGGATTTCCTATTCGCACACCGAGGCCAAAAAGTGGCGCGGGGAAGGGCGTTTGTACTCCAACAAGTTCGAGATGAACTCGTTGTATGAGGACGGTAACGGCAACAGCAGCAACCTGATCATGAAGTACAACCAGCAAAATAACGTCAACTACAACACCCGCAGCAAGGCTCAGTTCGCGGAAGACCCCCGTGGCGATTATGACACCACGCCGTCCTACAATAACCGGGGCCAGCTGACTCGCTACTACAAGCTCAACCGTAATCCGTTCGAGAATTTCAACCTGACGTTCACCCAGAAGCTGCAGCTGCGCGACAACCTGGCGTTAACCCTGCAACCCTATTACTACTGGGGGAACGGCGGCAGCTTCAGCGGCCAGAGTGCGTCGGTACTGTCCAGTACCTCGGATCGGGCCGGTCAGTATGACCTCAGCAACTTGCAGTCCAACACCTATTACCGTCCTTCCTGGACCCAGACCTGGCGGCCGGGCATCACCACCAAGCTGAAGTGGGACATCAACGATCAGCACAGCCTGGATATCGGCTACTGGTTTGAACGTGCGCGCCAGTCGCAGACCCAGCCGTTTATCGGCATCAAGGACGACGGCAACCCGCAGCAGCTCTCGGGTAAACCGGGCGGTTCCGATCAGGTGAAGGACGCCAACGGCAAAACCGTGCAGGGGCGTAACCAGTACACCATTACCCCGGCGCAAAAAGTGTGGCTGCAGGACACCTGGTTCGCGACGCCGGACTGGACCTTCGTCGGTGGGCTGGCCTATCAGTACGTTGAACGAAAAGGCGATAACAAGGGCAGCCTGTATAACGTGCCGGAAAAGCGTGATGCCAAATACCATGAATTTCTGCCGAACTTCAGCGCCAGCTACAAGCTGAACCCGGAAAACCAGGTGTTCTATAACCTGACACGCAACATGCGCACCCCGCCAAACTACGTGTTGTACAACGTCGGCGATTCGCTTAGCACCAAGCCTGAACTGAGCTGGAACCATGA
Organism: Serratia sp. Je.1.23.a; assembly: GCF_051129805.1. NCBI lineage: Bacteria > Pseudomonadati > Pseudomonadota > Gammaproteobacteria > Enterobacterales > Yersiniaceae > Serratia > Serratia sp. Je.1.23.a. The sequence goes on from NZ_JBCPSR010000006.1 coordinate 26,676, forward strand.
GCTGGGCTGGCGTTTCGAGCGTGAAGATATGCTGCTGAGCGCCTCGCTGTTCTACTTGCGCTACAGCGACCGTCAAATCTCTACCACCAATCCGGACGGTGACTACGAGATGATGAACATCGGCAACGTAGAGAACAAAGGGCTGGAACTGGAGTGGAGCGGCCAACTGCCGCATAACTTCAACTACTACACCTCGTACACCTATACCGAGTCCAAGCAGAAGAGCGACATTGTCAGCAACGGCGGCCTGCCGCTGCCGACCAGCGGTAAAGAAGTGCCGAACGTGCCAAAAAACCTGCTTAACGTGACCTTGGGTTATGACGACGGTTTGTATTACAGCAGCGTGAGCGGCAAGTACGTCAGTTCGTTCTACGGCGACCTGACCAATGACGAGAAGATTGGCGGCCGGACGGTATTCGATCTGGCGGCGGGGGTGCATTTGCCGGTGGACAAGAAGATCGTCAAGAGCGCGGCGCTCCGCTTCGGCATCAGCAACCTGTTTGACAAGGAGTACCTGACTTCGGTGCGCTCCACCACCTTCAACGCCGCGCCTTATAACGGCGTAAGGGCCAGCACGCCTTACTACAACGTCGGGGAAGAACGTACCTTCAGCGTATCGCTGGAAGCCACCTTTTAACTATTTATACCCCTATGGCTTTCAAGTTGCAGCCAGGCGGCCAACTCGCTCATTCCCAGGCGCTTACTTAAGTAAGTAACTGGGGTGAGCGAGTGCAGGTAACAACGCTGCGGCTTGAAAGACGACGGGTAAGAGGACTGAACGATGAATGCCAATCTGCTACACGACATTATTTTCTACGTGATGTACGCCGCGCTGGCGATTGCACTGGTGATCATTATCGAACGTGCGTTGTATTTCGCCTATACCCAACGCCAGGCGCGTCGACTGGAGCAGGCGCTGACGTTGGATGTGCACCGCACGGCCGATCTGCCGGATGAGTTGACCCAGCGCAACAGCCTGCCGCTGGCGGTGATTTCACCGGTGCTGGAGCAAAAACACCGTGCCGGTGACCGTGAGGCGATCGGTGATTTGATCGACGCTCAGTATTTGTTGAGCAAGCCGCTGATGGCCCGGGGCCTGTGGTTGCTGGAAACTATCGTTACCGCGGCACCGCTGTTGGGGCTGCTGGGTACGGTGATGGGGATTATCGAAACCTTTAAGGCACTGGCTGCCTCGGGAGTGTCCGAGCCGAGCCTGGTTTCTGCCGGGATGGGCACCGCGCTGTACGCTACCGGACTGGGTATCGCCATCGCGCTGCTGTGCCTGGTGGGGAACAACTATCTGCAAAGCCGCATGGAGCGCATTAACGAACTGTTGAAGGTGCTGCTGATCCGCGCCGGTGCGCCGGGCAGCCGCCCGGAAAACGGCAGCCGCGAGCAACGGGTTGACAGCGAGGTGCCGCGCTATGCCTAATGGCCGTCATTCACGGTGGCCATTAGGCCGCCTTTACACTGCGTTATGGGGTGGTTGCCTGTTGATGTTGAGCCAAAATGCGGCGGCGCGCTTTGAAATTCCCGGCTACGAGCTGGTGTATACCGCACCGGTAGAAACCGCGTTGCAGGCGGATGAGCTGCGCAACACTGCCGAAGTGTGGCAGCAGATGTTTGATGCGGCGAAAACCCGCATCGATCTGGGCCAGTTCTACGTGGCGAACCAACAGGGTTCGCTGCTGGATGGCGTGCTGCAGCATCTTAAAGCGGCGGGGGAACGTGGGGTAAAAATTCGTTTCCTGATGGAGGAGAAGGGCATCCGCATTTCTACTCCCGAAACGCTGGAACAGCTTAAGGCGATCCCGAATCTGGAGCTGCGTATCATCCCTTACCAGCGGCTGAGCGGCGGCATTCTGCATGCTAAATACCTGCTGGTGGACGGTGAACAGGCGTTTGTCGGCAGCCAGAACTTTGACTGGCGCGCGCTGGCGCACATCCATGAAACCGGGCTGCGCATTAGCGATGCCGGTGTGGTGCGGCAGATCCAGGCGATCTTCGAACAGGACTGGCAGGCGCAGGCGTTGCTGGCGGCGGAAAAACCGGTGCCCCAGCTGACGTCCCAACCCACGGTTGAACCGCTGCAGAGCAATTACCTGGTCGCCAGCCCGCGTGCCTACAACCCGGCGGGCGTGATTGATTCGCAGCTTGAGCTGCCGCGCCTGTTGGCCTCGGCCAGGCAGCGAGTGCGGGTACAGGTGATGGACTACGCGCCGTTGTCTTTTGGCCCGGACCGCACCCGGCCTTACTATGCGGTGATCGATAACGCCCTGCGCAGCGCTGCCGCGCGTGGTGTGCAGATTGAGCTGATGGTCGCTAACTGGAATACCAAAAAGCCGGATATCGCCTGGCTGAAAAGCCTGGCGCTGGTGCCGAATGTACAGGTGAAAGTGGTCACCATTCCGCCGGCAAGCAGCGGGTTTATCCCGTTTGCCCGGGTGATCCACAGTAAAATCATGACCATCGACGGCGAGATCGCCTGGGTAGGCACCAGCAACTGGACCGGCGGCTATCTGGACAATTCGCGCAATCTGGAGATTGTGCTGCACGACGTGAACATGAGCCAGCGGCTGGACAAGCTGTACAGCCAACTGTGGGACAGCCTTTACGCCGAACCGCTGAAACTGGATTACGACTACCCGATGCCCAAACCGGGCGGCGAATCTCAATAGTGTGAAATAGCGTGGTGGTTATTATTTATCGTTGGATGACGTTTCACATTTCTGCTCTTTAAAGGAAAGGGTGTTATCGCCAAAATAAGCAACGGAGACCACCCCTTTTTCCAATTCAGCGACTGTCGCTTCAGGGGGAAGATTATTACATTGGTAGTTGGGGTGATAATGAAGCTCAACAAGGAATTTTTTTGCGATAAGACTGAGGGTTGGTGAGCTGATGTCATAAGTACTTTGCATGCCTATGACCATTAAAGAAGCCAGTATGAGAGGCGCCGCTATGCGCGGCAGCATGATGAGCTTTTTCACTTCTAACTCTTTGTTCGCATCGGGTGAGAGATGTTTCTTCCCGGTAATAAGACGCTGCGCCGTGCGTTTAATAAAGTTCGGTGCAAATATTTGCAGCGGCATGGTGACGAACATTGGAATGAGAATGGCTAACCATTCTAATACGGCCATTGTGATAACGCACAGCAGGATGATGCTCAAGTAAGCGATGGGTGTATACAGGGTCGCGACTATCGTGGTCATTTCCGGGAAAAAACGCGCGTTAGTGTGGGTGAGTTCTGTTAGCCAACTCTTTGACATGGCAGTTGAAATGTAAAAGGCCAACGTTCCTATACCGGCTAGCAGGACTTTTCCTGCCAATCTTGCCCAGGTTTTTCTTATCACCCATTCACACCTGGATTTTAAATCTAACAGGGCTGCGAACGCATAGATCCCAATGCTGATCTGTAACATCAGCAGGCTTTGAGCGTTAATCAGGAAAGCGTAGGGAATTTGCAAGGTAATGAGAAATGTGGCGACATAAAGCAGGAACTCTGTCGCAAGCGATAGCTTATAAAATTGCCGGGTGTTGATCACTAAACGCCAATAGCGTCTGATTAGCTTTTTTTTGATTGTGGGAAACAGAGCAACGGTTCTAAGCAACAATAAGGTCGGCATCGCCATAAGCAAGCACAGGGTTATGGCATAAATAATATAATTTTTGTTGTAGAGAAATAGCGCGAAGAAGACCAGTAAAACGCTTACCACAAATTGGATGCGTCGTTTCCCCGGGGGGATCCTATTTAAAATGGATTTGAGCGAGAGGCGGCTCATCATTAATTCCTTGAGAATCAAAAAATGGACGCCGCCCAGAGTAGCATTTTTTAGTCTGTCCTCATAACCAGAGCAGACATTGAAATTATTTCCGCCAGCCGCTTTTTTCCAGTGCCGTCAGCAACTGTTCGGCGCTCAGTCCCTCCGCCCGATGGCCATTGCCGGAAACGGTATTGGCGGCCAACAGGGCATTGATAATCGCCTCTTCCACCGCTTCTGCCGCTGCGGCAAACAGCTCGGAGATGTAATCGTTGTTCACCATGCGCAGCGGGGTGGTAAAGGCCCCTTTGTTGGCGTAGTCGGCAGGGGGGAGGCTGTCATTGCCGGTGGCGAAGGCGATAAAAATGTCGCCGCTCGAGTCTTCGGTACCGCCGCCGGTGCGGGCAATGCCGATGCTGGCACGTTGGGCCAGACGGGCGCATTGGTGCGGCAACAGCGGGGCGTCGGTGGCCAGGGTGACGACGATCGACCCCATTCCCGGGTGCGGCAGCTGCGGTGTAAACGGCGAGTGAATATGTGCCAAATGACGGCCCACCGGATAACCGCCCACCAGCAGCGACGCGCGTTTGCCGTGGTTGGCCTGCACGATGGCACCGACCGTCCAGCCACCGCGATCGGCAGGCAGGCGGCGCGAAGCGGTGCCGATGCCGCCCTTGAACTCATGGCAGATCATGCCGCTGCCGCCACCGACCGCACCTTCCTGGGGTAATCCTTCGTGTGCCGCCTGCAGTGCTTGCCGCACATGTTCAGGCTTGACGTGAAAACCGTTGATGTCGTTGAGCAGGCCATCGAAGGTTTCCATTACCACCGGCATATTCCAGTACACCGCGTCGTCGGCCGGCAGCGCTTCACGTTCCAGCGCGATCAGGCTGTCACGTACCACGCCGACGCTGTGGGTGTTGGTGAAGGCGATTGGGCTGGTGAGCAGGCCGGCTTCGCGGATCCACTCCAGCCCGGTGGCGTCGCCATTGCCGTTAAGCACATGCACGCCGGCAAAGCAGGGGGATTGCCGGGCCTGGCCGGCACGCGGTTCGATCACCGTGACGCCGGTACGCACGCTGCGCCCGTCGGGCAAATCGGCGTGGATGCTGGCGTGGCCGACGCGAACGCCGGGCACGTCGGTGATGGCGTTCAGCGGGCCGGCAACGCCGTGGCCGATTTTAATGCCCAAATCCTGAGCGCGCTGCGACATGGTTATTCTCCTTCAATTGAGGGTTCAACGTGCGGGATAGCCTGCCGGGTGCGCATATAGCTCAGCAGCAGGCCAAAGCAGAGGATACCGGCAATGATAATAAAGTCTTTCAGGCTGCTGGCGATCAAAATTGTCCATAACACATACAGGCAGCCGATCAGCGCGATCGCCACCGGCAGCGGCCACAGCGGCATCAGATACGGGTGGTGGAAACGTACGCGGCGGCGACTGATCAGCGCGGCGACGGCCATGATGATGTACACCAGCAGCAGCAGGATCACGGTAAATGAGGTCAGATCGCCGAGGTTGGAGCAAAAGGCCAACAGCGCCGAGGGAATACCGAACAGCAGGGTGGCAATCCAGGGCGTGCCGAAACGCGGATGGATGATTTTCAGCGCCCGGTTCACCTGCGGCAGCCAAAAACCGTCACGCCCGCTGGAGAACATCATGCGGCTAAACTGCGCCACGATGGCGATAATGGCGTTGAACACCGACAGGTAAATCGCGCCGCTGACCACCCGCGCCAGCGTCGGCCCACCCAGTTGGCTGACCACGTAGCCGACCGGATCGGCCTGTTTGGCCATTTCCGCCAGGGACGGCGCGCCAATCAGCAAAGCGGTGAAGGGCAGCAGCTCGACCAGTACCACGATCGCCAACGTCAGCATGATGGCGGTGGCCATGGGTTTGCCCTGCTCGCGCATGTCCTCCGCCATATACACCGCGGCACCGTAGCCGTTATAGGAAAACAGCGCGACGCCGACCATGGCGACGATCAGCGGTACGGAAACCGGTGCCAACACGCCTTCGGGGTTTAGCATCACCGGCGCGACGAGGATGTCCGCACTTTGGTGCGGGGTGCTAAAGCCCAACCAGGCGATTAACCCCAGCACCGCGATTTCAACCACCAAAAAGGTGCCGGTCAGCAGCGCATTGGCCTTGATGTTGAAAATGGCGCAGGCTCCGCCGATCAAGATGGTGATCATCCCGGCGGTAGAGGCGTCGAACTGAGTCCCCAGCGCGGTGTTCAAATAAGGCACGGCACCGGTGGCCAGCACCGCCGGTACGAACAGCGCGGCGCTGAGAATAAACAGGTAAGTTTGCAGCCCGCACAGGGTGCCGAACAGGCGTTTGATAATGCTGTATTCGCCCCCGGCGCTGGGGTGCGCCGCACCGAGTTCGGCGTAGCACAGGGCAATAGTGGCGGCGATAAAGGCAGCGATCAGAAATGAGATAAAGGCACCGCTACCGGCGCTGGCGATCGCCAGCGGAGCAATAACAAAAATTGAGCTGGCGGGCGTGACGCCGGAGGCGGTAATCATCACCACGTCGAGGACGCTGAGATTACCTTTGAATTTGTGTTCTGGTGTGGGCTCAGTCATTCAAAACTCCATTAACGCGTTAGTGGGTTATTTTGCGGGCGGCGATCGTGCGGTAGAGCCTTGCGATGGCATGCCGCTGCCCGGGCCTGATTAAATGGAGCGCGTGGAAAACGAGGCGAATTTCTTCGCCTCTAAAAAATCATTATGATTATTATGAAATTACCCTTGTCCGGACGGGAAGCTGAAGGTGGCATGCTGGGCGTCATGGGAAGAAGGCCAGCGCTGGGTAATGGTTTTGCGCTTGGTGTAGAACCTGACGGCATCCGGGCCGTAGGCGTGCAGGTCGCCAAACAGCGAGCGTTTCCAGCCGCCGAACGAGTGATAAGCCACCGGAACCGGCAGCGCAACGTTGATCCCCACCATACCGACCTGAATATGACTGGAAAAATAACGCGCCGCCTCGCCGTCGCGGGTGAACAGGCAGGTCCCGTTGCCGTACTCGTGGGCGTCTATCATCGCCATCGCCTCTTTCAGCGATCCGACCCGAACCACGCCCAGCACCGGGCCGAAGATCTCCTCCTGATAAATCCGCATGCCCGGTCGCACGTGGTCAAACAGCGTTGGGCCAAGGAAATAACCCTGGCTGATTTGCCCGCTGTCGTCCCGCACCGCCAGCTCGCGACCGTCGGCCACCAGGGTAGCTCCCTCCTCAACACCCTGATCGATATAGCCTTTCACTTTTTCATAATGCTGTTGGGTGACCAGCGGCCCCATGTCGTTGCGGTTATCGTTACCGGCACCGACCCGCATGGCCGCCATTTGCCGCTGTAACCCGGCAACCAACGCGTCGGCCGTGCCGTCTCCCACCGCCACCACCAGCGGGATGGCCATGCAGCGTTGTCCGCAGGAGCCGAACGCCGCACCCATCAGCGCACTGACGCTGCCGGCGATGTCGGCATCCGGCAGCACCACAGCATGGTTCTTCGCGCCGCCCAGCGCCTGCACCCGTTTGTTCTGGCCACAACCGGTGTGATAGATGTGCTCCGCTACCGGCGTAGAGCCGACAAAGCTGACGGCTTTGACCCGGGGATCGTGCAGCAGGGTGTCCACCGCCTCGCGGTCGCCGTTGACCAGGTTCAGCACTCCCGGCGGCAGCCCGGCTTCGGACGCCAGTTGAGCGATATACAGCGTGGAGGAAGGGACGCGTTCGGAAGGTTTCAACACAAATGTGTTGCCGCACACCACCGCTATTGGCCACATCCACAGCGGTACCATCGCCGGGAAGTTAAACGGCGTGATGCCTGCCACCACTCCCAGCGGTTGAAACTCGCTCCAGCTGTCGATGCCCGGCCCGGCATCCTTGCTGTGTTCGCCTTTCAGCAATTCCGGCGCATAGCTGGCGTACTCAATATTCTCGATGCCGCGCTGCAGTTCGCCCATGGCGTCGCTGAGCACTTTGCCATGCTCGGCGGTGATCAACCGGCAGATGGCATCGGCATGCTGTTCCAGCAGCGTTTTTAGACGCATCATCACCCTGGCCCGCTTTAGCGGTGGCGTATCGCGCCAGGCTGGGTAGGCTTGCTCGGCGGCGTCGATGGCGCTTTCTACCGTGGCGCGGTCGGCCAGTAACACCTCCTGATGCGACAGCCCGGTAGCCGGATCGTAAACCGGCTGGCTGCGGGTTCCGCCGGTGGCGGACTGGCCGTTGATCCAATGTGCAATTGGCATGGCTTGCGCTCCTTTATTATTCGGTTGCGTTGATAGCGTCGCCGAGGGCGTTGATCAGCGAGTCGATCTGCGCCTCGCTGCTGATAAACGGCGGCGCCAACTGCAGGGTGTCGCCGCCATAGCGGACATAAAACCCGCTTTCCCAGCAGCGCATCGCCACTTCATACGGCCTGCGTGCCGCTTCGCCCGGTCGGGCCGCCAGCGTGATACCCGCCGCCAGACCGAAGTTGCGAATGTCGCTGACGTGGTTGCTGCCCTGTAAGCTGTGCACTGCACGTTCGAAATAGGGGGCCAGCGCCTGCACCCGTTCGATCATCTGTTCGCGTTCAATGATATCCAGCGTCGCCAGCCCCACCGCACAGCTGACCGGATGGGCGGAGTAGGTGTAGCCGTGCGGGAATTCGAGCAAATATTCCGGTTCATCGGTGGCCATGAAGGCCTGGTAAATCTCGGGTCGAACTACCACGGCCCCCATCGGCTGTGCGCCGTTGGTGACCTGTTTGGCAATATTCATGATGTCCGGCGTGACGCCGAATGCCTCGGCGCCGGTCAATGCGCCGCAGCGGCCGAAGGCGGTGATCACTTCGTCAAAAATCAGCAGAATATTGTGTTGAGTGCAGATCTCGCGGATGCGTTGCAGATAACCGACCGGCGGTACGATCACCCCGGCCGAGCCGGAGAAGGGTTCGACAATCACCGCGGCGATGGTCGAGGCGTCACGCAGTGTGATGATGCGGTTGAGTTCTTCCGCAAGCTCGGCGCCTTGCTCGGGCATGCCGCGCGAAAAGGCATTTCCCGCCAGTTGGGTATGGGGCAGGTGGTCCGCTTCGGCGCTGGCGCCAAAGGCTTTACGATTGCCGGCAATGCCGCCCACCGCGATGCCGCCAAAGTTAACGCCGTGGTAGCCCTTCTCGCGACCGATAAAACAGGTTTTGCCCGCCTGGCCCTTGGCTCGCCAATAGGCACGCGCCATTTTTAACGAAGTGTCAGCCGCTTCTGAGCCGGAACCGGTGAAAAACACATAGTCCAGCCCGGCCGGGGTCATGGCCTTGATTTTGTTCGCCAGCTCGAAAGATAAGGTATGGCCGAACTGAAACGCCGGGGAATAATCCAATCGGGAAAGTTGCCGGTGAGCGGCATCGGCAATTTCCTGGCGGCCATGGCCCAATCCGCAGCACCACAACCCGGATAACCCGTCAAAAATCTTGCGACCGTCCTGGCTGGTATAATAAACGCCTTGCGCGTGGCTTATCATTCTCGGGTTGGCTTTAAAATTACGGTTGCCGGTAAAGGGCATCCAATGTGCTTCTAACCATTCACGGTCGGCTTTATTTTCACGTTGATTTAAATCAGCCATTTTTCCCTCCGAGGGGAGAATAGGTACGGTTAATTAACTATGCCCGTCATCTTTTAAATTGCAGCGTTGTTATCTGCACCAGCTCACCCCAGTCACTTACTTGAGTAAGCACCTGTGCTGAGTGAGCGGGCCGCCTGGCTGCAACTATAAAAGCTAGAGGGTATAAATAAACGTGTTAATGAATTGTTGAGTGAAATTGACTATGTTCTGCTTCTTCACTAATGTGAATAATCATATGTCGAAACTTACTTAAGGTTTTATGCAAGTAAAAAAGCGCGCATTGTTGGGCCAGTTATCGGATATGGATCTGCGGTTGCTGCGGGTATTTAAGGCGGTGGTCGACTGTGGCGGCATGAGCGCCGCCGAGCTGGAGCTGAATATCAGCCTGTCGACCATCAGCAAGCATATCAAGGATCTGGAACAGCGACTGGGCCTGACGCTGTGCCACCGCGGGCGCGAGGGGTTTGCGGTTACTGACGAAGGGCTGCTGATATATCAGGAAACCGTGAATCTGTTGGCGGCGACCGAGGCCTTTCGCCGTGGGGTGGATGATGTGCATCAACGCCTGGGTGGGCAGCTGCACGTGGCGATATTCGACCATACCGTCAGTAATCCTCAGGCGCATATCGGCCGGGCGATTGCCTTATTCAGCGAGCAGGCGCCGGATGTCTCTTTGCAAATGTATGTGGAACCGATAAATACCATTGAACGCGGCGTCATTGACGGCCAATTTCAAATTGGCATTATTCCCATGCACCGCAGTGCGGAAAGTTTATCTTATAGTTCGTTATTTCATGAGAGGATGTTCTTATATTGTGGCGCGCAACATGAATTATTTTCCGCTAACCATGAAATACTAAATTGGGATCTGTTGCACAATTATGCCTTTGCCGGGTTAGGCTACCATTCGCCGAATATGGAACTGAGCCTGCAGCAGCATTTACATCGCAAGGCAACGGGGTTTGCCCAGGAGTCGATCGCGACCCTAATTCTTTCCGGTAAGTACGTCGGCTTTCTTCCCGACCACTATGCAGCGTTTTTTGTCGCGCAAAATATGATGCGCGCCATCAAACCGACGCTGTTCCGTTATCACTGCGAATATTCCAGCGTGCTGCGGCGTTCGCCCAGCCCGCAGCGGGTGGTCAAGCTGTTCCACGAATGCCTGCTGGCGGCTCATGGAACAGCTTAATGTTTACTGATCTTTCTTCTTGCCAAAAATCTTGATCAGCAAGCCGACCAGGATGCCAATCGCGATGCCGGTGAAAATCCAGCTGATGATGCCCATGTCCAATCTCCCGCTATTACTTTGATCTGATTATATAATCATTCGATGCGGAATGCGCCTTCGATCATCTGCTGCCGCTGCGGCGCGCTGTAGTCGATCAGCGAGTTCTTGCTGTTGGATTTTGCCAGCGTCACCGCCAGTTCGTCTGCGGAAATCGGCAGGTCATCCTGCCAGAAACTGGCGATGGCATTGCGGGTAATAAAGTCGATCAGGTAGCGTTCCGGGCTGTCATGCTGCTCGGGGAACAGGCGGGCGGCAAGCTCAGCCATCAGCGCCCGCTGCTGCGGTTGTTCGCTTTTCGCCAGCAGTTCGAGGAACGGCAGCAGCAGGCGACCACAGACCTGGCCGTGGTGATAATCGCGCAGGGCGCCAATCTCGCCGGCGATGCCGTGGATCACTCCCAGCCCAGCGGCGCTCAGCGTCAGGCCGCCAAGGTAAGAGGCTTGCATAATCGCCTCGTGAGCCTCGGCGCTGCGGTTGAGCGCAGGCCAAGCCTGCAGGAAGTGGCGAATGCCGGTCAGCGACATCTCGCGCGTCATGGTATTGGCGGTTTTGGACAGATAGGCCTCGAACAGGTGGGTAAAGGCGTCGATGGCGCAGTAGGCCAGCACCTTGTCCGGTGACCCTTGCAGCAGCTGCGGATCCAGGATGGCGGTGTGCGGCACAAAGTTGTTATGGCGCAGCGAGGCTTTCACCTTGCTCACCTGGGTGTCGGTGATCACCGCATTTTGCGTGACTTCACTGCCGGTACCGGCGGTGGTCGGGATGGCAATCAGCGGCAGGGTTGCAGCGCTGATTTTTGTGTCGCCGATCTTTTCCATATAGCGCAGGGTGGGCAACGGGTGCTCGACCAGCGCGGCAAAGGCCTTGGCAGCATCCAGCACGCTACCGCCGCCAATGGCTACCACGCGTCGTACCTTGCCACGCCAGCGCGCGACCCAGGCGTCTATCTCTTGCGGTGAAGCCTCGTGACTGACGATTTCGGTGCCGAGCAGCAGTGGCGTCAATCCGTCTGCCAGTGAGGAATACACCGTGCCATTGAGGAATGATCGGCAGCTAAACAGCAGCGTCGGCTGTGGCTCGGCGGTCAGTAGCGGGATCAGTTGGCTGATGCTGCCGTGGCCGAACCAGGTCTGGCGGTTGGCAATGGTCAGGCTGGTAGTCATGTTCTCTCCTTGGCACGCGAAAACCACAGCATAAGCCAGCCTCTGCGGCTGAACCACTGCTTTTCGCTGCCTGAAAGGGATTCCGTTAATATATTAATCCAGCCTCGTTCGGCCACGCCGCAATAATCTGGCGAAGGTGTGATTTGTTTAACATGTAAACGATTCTGCTGTTGCATTTGGCGCTATTGAGTGTTTTCTATAACAAACAGGCCACGGCGTAGCCGGAATAAAGTGATTGTTAATTTATTAATGATGGCGGGGCGAAGATGAATATTCAGGTGGAACGGTTATCCGCAGTGATAGACGCAGTCGCAACCCAAGGTTTCTATCCCAACCTGTTGGCCTGGCTGGAAGGGTTCTTCGCCTTTGATAGCGCCATTGTTTACGCGTTTGAACGCGGCCAGGCGCCACGTTGCCTGATCAAAACCGAGCGAGAAAACAGTGACGCGGTCAATCAACTCTATCAACAGGGCGCTTACCTGCAGGATCCGTTTTACCAGGCGCTGAATGATGGCGGCGGCGGCGAGGTGCTGACCCTGCGCCAGTTGGCTCCCTGCGGCTTCTACCATACTGATTATTACCGTAACTTTTACCGCAAAACCGGCTGGCATGATGAAGCCGGGGTGCTGCTGCCCCTGACGCCGGAACGCGGGTTGGGGGTGTTTTTCGGCTCGGCGCGCCAGTCGGTGGGGGTGCGCTATCCGCAGTTGGCTGAGTTGCGTGATGCGCTGACGCTGCTCAAGAGCGTCGCGCGGCTGCATGGCGAAGTGGTCGTCGCCCCGGCAGAACCAGAAAGGGTGACGGATCATGCGGTGCAGGCACGTTATCTGTTGACGCCGCGCGAGCGCGAAATAGTGGATCTGATCCTGGACGGCTGCGGCTCGCAGCAAATTGCCGATCGGCTGTTCATCAGCCTGGGAACGGTGAAAAACCACCGCAAGAATATCTACAGCAAGCTGGCGATCGGTTCGCAGGCCGAACTGTTCAATCTGCTGTTGACCACCCCGCTGCGCCGCAGCGCCTGAGTGTTAATTATTTGTTGCGAATGTCCCTAAAGGGACATGGCGGCGTCGCGCCCACCTCCTGATAATCCGATGTTATGGCATAGGGTCTTCGGGAGTGCGACAGTGAACAATAATATCGAATCGTTAACCTACTACGCGGCAACCAAAAAATACGATCTGCGCTTTCCGACGCTGGAAGAAGATCTGGACGTTGACGTGGTGATCATCGGCGGTGGTTTCTCCGGCATCAATACCGCCCTAGAGTTGGCTGAGCGCGGCATCACCAATATCGCCATACTCGAAGGGCGCTACCTGGGCTACGGCGGCACCGGCCGCAATGGCGGGCAGGTGATGGCCGGTATCGGTCACGATCTGGAAAAAATCAAACGCCACGTCGGCCCCTCCGGGCTGGAAACCATCTTCAAAATCAGCAACCTCGGCGCCGGGATTATTCGTGAGCGCATCAAGAAGTACGAGATTGATGCCGATTTCTGTTTTGGCTACGGCTACCTCGGCAGCAATGCACGCCAGGAGAAAACCCTGTGCAGCTGGCTGAAGGAATTCAAGGCGGTATCGCCGGATGAAGAGATTGAACTCTACACCGGCGCAGAGGTGAAACAGGTCGTGGGGTCAGATGCCTATACCTGCGCATTGAAACACATGGGCGGCGGCCACGTGCATTCGCTCAACCTGCTGTTGGGCGAGGCGAAGGCGCTCAGCGGCTACGGCGTAAAAATCTTCGAAAACAGCAGCGTGCTGGGCGTGGAATACGGTTCGCGCATCAAAGTGCGCACCGCCATGGGCTCAGTACGTGCCAACAAGATGCTGTGGGCGTGCAACGGTTTCCTCAACGGCATGGAGCCGTTCATCTACAACAAAACCATCAATACCTACGCGTTCCAACTGGCGACCGAACCCTTGCCCGAAGAACTGATCCGCCAGATCAGCCCGATCCGCGGTGCCTACAGCGATATCCGCCCGGTGATCGATTATTACCGGGTGACCAATGAAAACCGGCTGCTGTTTGGCAGCGCCACCCGCTTGATCGAATACATTCCGTCGGATCTTAAGGCCTGGAACCGCAACCTGATGCTGAAAGTGTTCCCGTACCTGCATGACGTGAAGATCGACCTGGCCTGGGGCGGGCCGCTGTGTTGCAGCGCCAACCTGTTCCCGCAGATCGGCACCTTGCCGCAGCATGACAACGTGTTTTATGTGCAGGGCTATTCCGGCTTTGGCGTAACGCCGAGTCATATCGTTTGCAAAGTGTTGGCAGAGGGCATGAGCGAAGGATCGGATCGTTACGATCTGATGAGTTCGATTCCGCACGTCAATATCTTCGGTAAAGACAAGCTGCGACGGGTAATGACCACCGCCGGCAAGGTTTGGCACCAGACGTCCGGCTACTGGAAAGGCCGTCGCTAATTTTTATCACAGGAGAGAAACATGAAACCATTACTGCTTAAGCAACCGCTGCCTGAACTGTTGGACATTGGCAGCGTCAGCAACCTGGGCGCCACGGTGATCGCCGGTGAGCCAAACGTCGGGGTGGCGAGCCTTTTCGGTGAGCCGACCGATAACCTGAACTGCGGTATTTTCAGCTGCACGCGCGGCACCTTTGTAATGGAGTATCCGTTCTCCGAACACGCCACGGTGTGGGAGGGTAGCGCGACGCTGACCGACGAAAAGACCGGTAAATCCGTGCAGTATCAGGCCGGGGATTCGTGGTTTGTCGAAAAAGGCACCCCGGTACGCTGGGAGATCACCTCGGATCGTTTTGTAAAACATTACCTGGCGATCGTCGAAGGCTGATCGTGTTCTGGCCCCTCTCCGCCGGGAGAGGGGTATTCAGCTATCCCAGCACCCGTTCGATAAAGTCGGTGATCCGCCTTAATATCTGATCCTTGTTGGTTTCGTTAAAACTCTCGTGTCGCCCGCCTGGATTGACCATCGCTTCGAAATCGCTGCCCTTGAGCCGATCGATCGCGGTTTGCGATTCCGCCATTAACACCAGCCTGTCGTCATCACCATGTATCCACAGCGTAGGCAGCGTGCCGAAGCCCGGGCCGGCGTTGATTTTTGCCAGGATCTGCTGCATCGCCCGCAGCGTCGGGCGTTTGAACGGCCCGTGCCACACCAGCGGGTCGGCCTGATAGGCTTCCCCCACCGACGGATCACGCGACAGGGTGGCAGTATCGAGCGGCGTGTCCGGGATCTCTGGCAGAGTAAGCAAATCCGAAATCAGGGTTCTTTCGCCAATCAAGGGGCCGGAAAGCACCAGCGCACGCACGTCATCGCCATAACGTTGAACGTAGCGGGTGGCAATCATCCCGCCCATGGAATGGCCGATAACCACCAGGGGGACGCCAGGATGCAGCCGCTGAAAATGCTCCGTTACGCGTCGAACATCGTCGACCACGGCGTCATAATCTTCAATCAATACGCGTTCGCCCTGCGAAAGCCCATGGCCGAGATGATCGGGGCCGAACACCCGCGCACCCTGCGCTTCCAGCGTACGAGCGACGTACTGATAACGGCCGAGATGCTCGCCGTAACCGTGCACCAGCAGCGCCAGAAAACGCGGTCGGTCATGGCCCCAGTCATGCACGGCAATATCGCCATGCCCACCTTTGATAAAGCTGATCTTCTGTTCAGACATCGTATTTTCTCATCGGAAAGGTCATATTCAGCGTAGCGGCAAAGCGGAGAATGGGTAGGGGCACTGCGTGCGGTGCCCCAGGATATTTAGCGAATGAAGTGCTGTGCCAGCGCATCGATAGCCTGGCGTTGGAACAGATTGAAGGCGTCTCGCGGCTGCTGTTGGCGGATGAATGCCAACAGCGGATCTTCGACCTCGGTGCGAATACCGCTAAGCTGCTCCATCACCGCCAGCCCGCAGAAGGGCACGTAGGACTCGGCATAACCGCCCTCATGCACCATCACCAGCTTTCCATCGCACAGGCGGTCGGCGGCGTCCTGTACCAGGGCCGTCATGCTGCGGAAACTGTCGCTGTGCAACTGCATGCGCGCCAGCGGGTCGAGGGCATTGGCATCGTAGCCGCAGGCGACAATGATCAGCTCGGGTTTGAATCGCTCGAGTGCCGGGATCACTATCTGTCGCATGGCATACAGATAGCCGTCGTCACCGGCGCCCGCAAGCAGCGGAACATTGATGTTAAAGCCTTCTCCCGCCCCGGCACCGCGGTCCTGTTCACCGGAGTAGCCCGCCGGGAAGCAGCCGTCCTGATGCAGCGACATCGTCAGTACGTCGTCACGTTGCCAATAGATATGCTGCGTACCATTGCCGTGATGCACGTCCCAATCGAGCACCGCCACTTTGCCCAAACCGTATTTGGCCCTGGCACGCTCGATGGCGATCGGGATATTGGCCAGAAAGCAGAACCCCATCGATTGATCCGGCAGGCAATGGTGGCCCGGTGGGCGCGACAACGCATAGGCGTTATCCAGGTGGCCCTGCAGCACCGCTTCGACCGCCGCGCAGGCCAGCCCGGCGGACAGTTTGGCTATCTCGTAGCTGCCCGGCCCCAAAGGTGCTTCCTCACCCAGCATGCCGCCGCCGTTATCACTTAGCTGTTTGAAACGTTGCAGATAGTCGGTCGGATGAATGCGTAACAGGTCTTCTTCCGTCGCCATGTCGGCACTTAGCAGCTGGATCTGTCGCGACAGGCCGGACACGTCCATCAGGTTTTTCATCCGCCGTTTGGTTTCCGGCGATTCGGCATGGCCCGCCCCTGAAGGCGGTTGCACCCAGCCGCCGACCGGCAGCGTGGTGGCATGTAGGCCGGTGCTGTGCCAGAAACAGCGTTCATCAAACAAGAAACCGGTTTTTCTTTTCACCTTATTACTCCTGTTAAATGGCGCGTTGAACGCGCGGTGAAGCCAGCGAAATCAGCAGCAGCGACAGCAGCGCACTGCCCAGCGCCCCGACCAGCAGCCTGTCGAAACCGCCTGAAGACTCAATCCAATAACCGGCCAGCGTTGGGCCGATCGCCATGCCGCCGCCAATCACCAGATTGATGTTGTTCATCAGCTTGCCGTTGTTATCCAGCCCGGCGACGCGGGCCAGGATAAACGGCAGCACAAAGGTCCAGGTAAACTTGAACAGCACCGCCGCCAGCGCAAAGCGCAGCAGCTGCGGCGTGTGGAACAGCAGCGCAATGCCGGCGAGCAGCAAGCCGTAACTTAGCCAGATCAGCCCATTGCCGCCTCGCCTGGCGCTGATGAACGCCGCACCACCGGCGCCGACGATGCCAAACAGCGTAGCGGCCGCCAGCACCTGGCCGCTGCTGACCGGCGAAAGGCCGGCCGCGTGGGCGATACTGCCGATAAAGGTCCAGACTGCGCTCAGGCTGATATAAAAGGTCAGCACCGCCAGGACGGCGAAGACTTTACGCAGCCATGGCGTTGCCGTGGTATGGGCGGTGGATTGCGCAGGGTGAAAGCCGCTGGGAAAGGCGGAAAGCAGCGGCAGGCAGCACAGCATGATGGCCGCCAGGGTCAGGTATACCGCCATCAGGCCAAAATGGGCGAACAGCAAGGGCAGCACCAGCAGCCCAACGGCGCCAAGCACCAACTGGCCCAGCACCCACAAGGCGTAAACACGGCTGGGGTTGGCGGTGCCACCGGCACAGGTGATACACAGGATCATCAGTGTGCCGCCCGCCAAAGAGGCGATGAAACGCAGCCCCAGTAACAGGTGAAAATCACTGACCATTGCCGACGCCAAATTGCCGACGATAAACACCCCCGCAGCCAGGGTTGCCACCCGGCGCCAGTTAACGCGGCTGATCCACCACCAGGCAGGCAGGGTGGCGAGGCTCATGGCCCCCAGCTCGGTGGAAAACAGATGGCCGATTTGCGCGGGGGTGAGCGACCATTGGCTGGCCAGCTGTGCGGCAACCGCCGGAGCGGTCATCAGGATGCCCGGTGCAATGGCGGCAAAGATGATGATGGCGGTCAGCAGCCGCGGCGGGCAGGGGAGAGCCGCCCCGGCAGCGGGTACAGAAACGGAATCACTGGACATAATAATTATCCCCGCAGGTTAAGCCTGAGTCAGATATAACCGCGTTGCCGTATTCTGGGCAGGCGGAAACCGCGCCATGAATGGCGAATAATTAACGAACTTATTTTCTCCACTATAAGCCGATGTTATGGCTCTATTTATTAACCGTGGGCAATAAAGCTGCTGGCCACCAATTCGGTACGGTTGACCACTTCAGTTTTGGCAAAAATATTGCGCATATGGGTTTTTACCGTTGAAAGCGAAATACCCAGCTTCAACGCTATGCGTTTATTACTGGCGCCTTCACGCACCATATTGACGATCTCCTGCTCTTTGGCGGTCAGCAGGCGGGCTTCCCCGTCGGGCAAAAGGTCGCGGGTCGCCAGTTCGATCAGCGGCATCACCGCCCGCAGGCGACCGCGTTCCAGTTCGGTAAACGGCGTATCGCGGATCAAGGACACCCCGGCAACGATGCGTTTACGCTGCCGAATAAAGATCTCCGTCATGTCGCGCATATCATTGGGCAGCATAAAGTCATGATAGTAATGGCGGTTATTGGCGATTGCCGCCGGGCTCATGCCGACCATATTGATGTCCTGCTGGTGAAAGTTGGCCGGCTTGAGCGGATCGATTTGCTGGAAATGGTTCAAGTACTGCTGGTGGGTTTTATCGGAGATGCCGTGCAAAATATAGTGGTCTGGCCGCAGGTCCTGGTTAACCAAATAAAACACCCCTGCGGACACCGGGATCAGGTGCGCAATGGTGGTCAAACAGCTGTTGATAAAGGCATCGGACGATGTAATGTGCATGATTCATTTCCTCCCTTTATCGTTCGGTCTGGAATATTCGGTCAATATGTGAACGATACAAGCATAGTGATAGCAATTGTGCAACACAATAAATACATATTAACAACGTGAGCCTGATTGCAATAAAACACATAAATAACAAGGCAACGAAGAGGCCTCGGCAGCGACAGTGCCGCACGAGTGTCGATATTTTATTAATATATTAACGAATGACCTGTGGCCTTCCTGCTGAATTTACAGCAATTTCCCCCTCGGCATGGTGACCCCCTGCGATATCACCGGCCAGTCTCGCCGCTGATGCCGCTCCCCACGGCTCGTTCTTAAGAACGATAGACAGCCTTAATCCCGTTTGTTCTCTCTGTGAAAACCTTTTCCGGCCAACGAAAACCATAACGGTTGATTGGGCACCAAAGGTAAGACGAAAAAGCTATGGTTTGGCCTCGTCCTTAAGGACGATAGTCAGCATTTTCTTTTCCTCTCTATAGTGATATTGCCGCCACTGGCGACGAAACACCTGCAAAAGCACCATCAGGGCCAAACGATAAAACTATAAGAGGACATAACCATGAACCTGTCGTCGCGGCTTCATGCCCATCTTGAGCGGGGCAAGGTCGGATTCCCCACCACGCTGGCCAGCTCGGTCGGGGTGATTATGGCCAGCCCGGTGATCCTCACCGTGACCAGCGGTTTCGGCATCGGCGGCGATACCTTCGCGCTGGCGATGCTGATCGCCTTTATCATGATGCAGGCCCAGCTCACCACCTTCTCGGAAGCGGCGGCGATCTTGCCGACCTCCGGATCGGTGTATGACTATATCGCCTGTGGTATGGGACGCTTTTTTGCCATTACCGGCGCGCTGTCGGCCTACCTGATCGTGCATATCTTTGCCGGGACCGCCGAAACCATTCTCTCCGGCATTATGGCGCTGGTGAATTTTGAGCACCTTAATACCCTGATGGAAACCCACAATGCTTCCTGGATGGTGGGGGTGGGGTTGGTCATCGTGTTCGGTGCACTCAACGCCTTCGGCATCGAGGCCTTCGGTAAAGCGGAGATCGTGCTGACCTTCGCCATGTGGAGCACCCTGGTAATATTTGGCATTACCGGGCTGCTTTCGCCGCATGCGGTACCGCTGGAAGGCTGGTTCGGCAGCACGCTGAGCCTGAGCGATCCCTTTGCGGTATTCAGCCTGATCGGCATGGCGATGTTTATGTTCGTCGGGTGTGAGCTGGTCACGCCGATGGCACCGGAGATCAAACGCTCCGCCAGCGTGATCCCACGGGCGATGTCGCTGGGGCTGTGTGGCGTGGCGGTGTGCATGGCGTTGTACGGCGCGGCGCTCAGCCATCAGGTGGAAAACGTGGTGGTGGATGCCGCCAACGGCGTTCATCTGCTGGATACGCCGATGGCGATCCCGGCTTTTGCCGGTCAGGTGATGGGCGAGTTCGGCAAATACTGGTTGGGTATCGGGCTGCTGCTGGCCGGGGCGGCGACCATCAACACGCTGATGGCGGCGGTGCCGCGTATTCTCTACGGCATGGCGCTGGACGGGGCATTGCCACGTATCTTCGCCTATCTGCACCCCCGTTTTAAAACCCCGGTGGTGGGTATTCTGGTCGCGGTATTGATCCCCTGCGTGCATGCCTTTGCCATTCAGGGCAATCTCGACCGCATTATTCCGCTGGTGCTGGCGGCGGTGTGCGCCTGGGGCGTGGCCTACCTGCTGGTCACCTGCTCGGTGGTGATCCTGCGTATTCGCCGCCCGGATCTGCCACGCGCTTACAAATCTCCCTGGTTCCCGCTGCCGCAAATTGTCTCCAGCGTGGGCATCGTGCTGGCGATTATCTATATCACCCCGCCGGGCATGGATCCGCGTGCCGTCTATATCCCGTTCAGCATCATGATTGGCCTGACTGCTGCCTATGCGCTGTTCTGGACCCTGTGCGTGCAAAAGGTCAATCCGTTTAAACCGGTGCCGGTCGAACAGGTACTGGAAACGGCCTTTGCCAAAGCGGAAAGCGAGGAGGCGCAGTTTGATCGGCTTACTTCCCTCACTTAATCGCTACTGGCAGCGCTCCCCGGTGGGCTACCAGCCGGGCGTCACCCTCAGCCGGCTGGCGAACAATCTGCAGCCCTATGCCTGCGAGCGCCTTTCGCCCTGCCTGCTGCGCCTGACCTTGCCGCAGGGGCCGGTTATCGACATTAACGAACAGGTTAGCGCGCTGTTTATGGCGCATATCGTTAGTCAGCGTTTCTGCTTGCAGGGGGCGTGCTCGCAGAAGGAGCCGCTGACGCTACGCATTAACGCCGGCGGTTGGTTGCGGCGACGCGGCGTGGTTTATCGCGCGACCCGGGATGATGCCGCAGCGCAGCGAATGATTGCCGCTCTGCGGCGCTATCCGCAGATTGCCGAAACGCTGGAGCAGCTGGATTTTCGGCGTATCCAACTGACGGTCGCGGCCGGTCATTGGCGGCTGGAGATCGAACATTTCGCCGCTTCGGAAGTGGTCAGCCGTTTGCCTGCCGGTCGCCGCTATCTGCGGCTGGAACCGGAGCAGCGGCGCTTGCTGCTGAGCAGCCTGCTGATGATCGGCCAATTGATGGAGAAGCTGGATGAGTAGAGTGGTGGTGATTACCGGCGGCGGCACCGGCGTGGGGGCTGCGTGCGCCAGGCTGCTGGCGAGCAGGGGCGATCGGGTATTTATCATCGGCCGCCGCCGTGAACCTCTGATGGCGCTGGCGGACGACATTGGCGCGCAGGCATTGGTGGGGGATGCGGCCAGCGGTGAATGCTGGCAAAGCCAGCTGTTGCCGGCCATTTTGCAACAGACCGGGCGCATCGACTGCCTGATCGGCAGCGCCGGCGGGATGGGGCTGGGGCGCATTACCGAAATGAACGATGACCACTGGCGTCAGGCGCTGGACAGCAACCTCAACAGTGCTTTTGCCAGCGCCCGCGCCTGCCTGCCGGAGCTGGTGAAAACCGGCGGCAACCTGCTGTTTGTCGCCTCTATCGCTTCGCTGGCCGCCGGGCCGGAGGTGTGTGGCTACGTGACCGCCAAACATGCGCTGATTGGGCTGATGCGCTCCATCGCTCGTGACTACGGCCCGCTGGGCGTGCGTGCCAACGCGGTGTGTCCCGGTTGGGTCACTACGCCGATGGCGGATGAAGAGATGCAGCCGCTGATGGCTGAGTACCACCTTACGCTGGAGCAGGCTTACCAACGGGTATGCCGCGACGTGCCGCTGCGTCGCCCGGCCAGCGCCGAAGAGATCGCCGCTATCTGCCGTTTTCTCTGTTCGGAGGACGCGTCGATCATTACCGGTGCGGCGCTGGTGGCCGACGGCGGCTCCACCATTGTCGACGTACCGACATTGGCTTTTACTTCCCTTTAAGGAGCATCAAATGAGTACAGAAGCGGTATTTATTCAGGTTGGCGCACTGGCGGAAGGCTTTGCGCCGCACGGCAATACGCTGGAACAGCAGCATGGGTTGAGCGGTAACACGCTGACATTACGTTTTGCCGACGGTGAAATGCTGAGTTGTCACTTTGTTGATGAGCAGACGCTGAGTTGGGGGGAGTACAGGGGCATCGCTTATCGCGCCACCAGCATCCGCCCCGGCATTCTGTTTATCGATTTTCTCGATCCCGCACAGGAGAACGCCAGCATCACGCTGGTGTGCGATCGCAACCAGGGTAATTTCACGGCGGTGTATGGCCAGTTGCCGGATGAGGAACAAGCCCGTCTGGACGCCTTCAGCCGGGTTGAGCAAGGGCTGCCGTTGACGGCGGTCAACGTTGAATTCCACTTTGGCACGCTGGATAACGCCGATGTTGCGCCGCCACAGTTCACCGACGAGCTGATTGGCATGCGTAACATGTATACCTACAGCCCGACCGAGCGTTACGAACACATTTATCTGAACGACAATTTCTACGCCTGGCAGTGCCTGGACGGCGTGGAGAAAGGGCTGGCGGATGTCGATCGCTGCCACTACGTGAAGGTGGCCGAACAGCTGTACCTGTTTGTCTGGCGAGAGAAGATTGTGCCGACGCTGGGCGTGGTCATGATCGATCTGCAAGGCATGCGTACCGACGGCAAGATCCTCGGCTATCAGGGCAGTGATTTCAGCGCGCTGAGCAATTTTGCGGTAGGCGCCCATGCGCAGGTGCTGAACACCACCCACCATCCACGGGGATAGGCCGATGAATGCAACCTATGCGGCTGATGCGTTCAAGGGGCAGGTGGTGCTGGTGACGGGCGGTGCGCAGGGCATCGGGCTGGCGATCGTCAGTGCCTTTGCTCAGTTGGGCGCGACGGTGGTGATGGCGGATCTGCAGCTGCAAAAAGCGCAGGACGCCGCCGAGACGCTGCAACAGCAGGGCGGGCAGGTCCAGGCGATGGCCTGCGATCTGGCCGATCCGGGGCAGATTGCCGAACTGGTTGCAACGGTGGGGCAGCAGCATCAGCGGCTGGATGTGGTGATCCATAACGCGGCTTACTTCCCGCTGACGCCCTTTACCGAGATTGACGCTGTGTTATTGCAACGCACGCTGAGCGTTAATCTGATGGCGCCGTTCTTTCTGGCGCAGGCGGCTTTACCCTGGATGCAGCGTCAGGGCGGGGGCTGCATTTTGGTGACGTCGTCGGTGACCGGGCCACGGGTCGCCTATCCGGGGTTGGCGCACTACGCCGCTTCAAAGGCCGGAGTAAACGGGTTTATTCGCGCGGCGGCGCTGGAACTGGCGGCGGCTGGCGTCAGGGTCAACGGTGTGGAGCCGGGAATGATCCGCACGCCGGCGATGGCCAATCTGGGGGGCGCGGCGGTCAATCAGGCGATTGCGGCCGCAGTGCCGCTAGGGCGATTGGGGGAGCCGGAAGACATCGCGGCGGCGATGGTGTTTCTCGCCTCACCGGCGGCCGCCTATATGACCGGCCAAACGCTGGTGGTGGACGGCGGCGCGTTACTCCCCGAGGCTCATCCTGTTCTTTCTTGACGTTGCAGCCTGGCTGCAACGCCAATTAATCAGAGGATGATAATCGGAAGGATCATTTCTTTGTGGGATGAGCGGTCACGTTGGCGGGTAGTTTATCCCCCAGGGTGATCAGCTCGTCCAGTAAGGTCATCAACTGGTCCATTTTCTGCTGTGAAAATGCGGCTTCGATTTCAGCGTACCCCTGTTCTACCTGGTGGCGCGCCACTTCATACAGCTCCTGACCCTGCTGGGTGAGAGACACGTACAGCTTGCGCTGATCGTTAACCGGTTTCAGGCGGAAAATCAGCTTATCGCGTTCCATGCGCGACAAAATGCCGGTCAGGCTGGGGCGCAGGATGCAGGTTTCTGCTGCCAATTCGTGGAATTCGATCGAACGGCTGTTGGCCAAAACGCGAATGATGCGCCATTGCTGTTCGGTCAGGTTATGGCTTTTCAGGATCGGGCGAAAAAAGCCCATGGCGGTTTCACGCGCTTGCAGCAGGGCAATGGTTAAGGACTCATGCATAGATTTGGCCTTGGCTATAAAGGTGTTCGTCATTCAGGCATTTACCGTTGTGGCTCAGCAGGTGGCCGTGCGGACACTGCAATACCCCTATCGGTAAATCCTGATTTTATTAATAACTTAATAGTAGCCAAGTTTACCCAGATGGATAAAGCGAAAACGCATCCGCAGCGGTAAAAATCACCTAAAAATGATTAATTCGTTGAATAATCACGCCAATGTTCATGGGTTGTGAATATTTTGTTATCACGATCACAAATCAATCCACCGGCGTTGCGTAAAAGCTGAACAGCGTATAAAAGTATTCATTAACATATTAATGAATGCCGAATTGCCCTGTTGTGTCATTGAAAGGAGTTTGCATGAAAGGCACCGTATTTTCCGTCGCGTTGAATCACCGCAGCCAGATAGACGCCTGGGATCAGGCGTTTCATCAGCCGCCGTATAAAACCCCGCCGAAGACCCCGGTGTGGTTTATCAAACCGCGCAATACCCACCTCGCCAACGGCGGGGCGATCCCGTTTCCTGCCGGTGAGCAAGTGCAAAGCGGCGCCACGCTGGCGGTAGTGATTGGCAACACCGCCCGTAAGGTGCCGGCCGAACGGGTCGCCGACTATCTGGCCGGTTATGCGCTGGCCAACGACATCAGCCTGCCGGAAAGCAGCTTCTACCGCCCGGCGATCAAAGCGAAATGCCGCGACGGTTTTTGCCCGTTGGGGGAGATCGGTTCATTGGTGACCACCGATGCGGTGGAGATCATCACCGAAATCAACGGGGTAGAGCAGGATCGCTGGTCGACGGCCGATTTGGTGCGTTCGGTGCCGGAACTGATCGCCGCCATCAGCGATTTTATTACCCTGCAGCCGGGCGACGCAGTGCTGATCGGCACGCCGCACCAGCGGGTGGAGATCAAACCTGGAGATGAAGTGAGGGTGCGTGCCGCCGGTTTGCCGACCCTGACCAACCGCGTAGTGCAGGCAGGAGAAACCGCATGAGACACGCCCGTATTCGCCATCATGGCCAAATTGTTAATGTCAGCGTCGACGAGCAACTGCGCGTGACGTTGCCGGACGGCACGGTGTTGCCAGAGCAGGACGTCGAGTGGTTGCCACCGGCGCAGGGCACGGTGTTTGCCCTGGGGCTGAACTATGCCGATCACGCCAGCGAGCTGGAATTCAAGGCCCCGGAAGAGCCGCTGGTGTTCCTCAAGGCGCCGAACACCCTGACCGGCCATCGGCAGGTTTCGGTACGCCCGGCCAACGTCGACTATATGCACTACGAAGCCGAGCTGGTGGCGGTGATCGGCAAGACGGCGCGTAACGTCAGCCGCGAAGATGCCATGGCATACGTGGCGGGCTACACGCTGTGCAACGACTACGCCATTCGCGACTATCTGGAAAACTATTACCGCCCGAATCTGCGGGTGAAAAGCCGCGATACCCTGACGCCGATTGGGCCGTACATCGTCGATCGTGACGATATCGCCGATCCGCACCGTCTGGCACTCAGCACCTACGTCAACGGCGAGCTGCGTCAGCGCGGCAGCACCGCCGACATGATTTTCGATATCCCCTACCTGATCAGTTACCTGAGTGAATTTATGACGCTGCAGCCGGGCGACATGATCGCCACCGGCACGCCGAAAGGGCTGGCCGACGTGCAGCCGGGCGATGAAGTGGTGGTGGAGATTGAGGGCATCGGCCGTCTGGTTAACCACATCATCAGTGAAAAAGATTACGAGGAAAGCCTGCGATGAAAACCATCAACCATTGGATTAACGGTAAAAACGTAGCCAGCAAAGAGTATTTCACTACCACCAACCCGGCCAACGGCGAGGTGCTGGCAGAGGTCGCTTCCGGCGGGCAGTTGGAGATCGATCAGGCGGTGGCTGCCGCCAAGGCTGCGTTCCCGAAATGGGCCAATACGCCAATGAAAGAGCGTGCTCGCCTGATGCGTCGTCTGGGCGAGCTGATTGACGAGAACGTGCCGCAGATTGCCGAGATGGAAACCGCCGACACCGGCCTGCCGATCCACCAAACCAAAAACGTGCTGATCCCGCGTGCTTCTCACAACTTCGAGTTCTTTGCCGAGATCTGCCAGCAGATGAACGGCCGTACCTATCCGGTGGACGACAAGATGCTCAACTACACGCTGATCCAGCCGGTGGGGGTGTGTGCGCTGGTGTCACCGTGGAACGTGCCTTTCATGACCGCAACCTGGAAGACCGCGCCTTGCCTGGCGCTGGGCAATACCGCGGTGCTGAAAATGTCCGAGCTGTCGCCGCTGACCGCCGATCGCCTGGGTGAACTGGCGCTGGAAGCCGGCATTCCGGCCGGGGTACTCAACGTGGTGCAGGGTTACGGCGCCACCGCCGGGGATGCGCTGGTGCGTCATAAGGACGTGCGTGCGGTGTCCTTTACCGGCGGCACCGCCACCGGACGCCGGATCATTGAAAGCGCGGGCTTGAAGAAGTTTTCCATGGAGCTGGGCGGGAAATCGCCGGTACTGATTTTCGAAGATGCCGACATCGAACGTGCGCTGGACGCCGCGCTGTTCACCATTTTCTCGATCAACGGTGAACGCTGCACCGCCGGTTCACGCATCTTTATTCAAGAGAGCATTTACCCAGAATTCGTCAAACGTTTTGCCGAACGCGCCAACCGCCTGCGCGTAGGCGATCCGCAGGATCCCAACACGCAGGTTGGGGCGTTGATCAGCCAGCAGCACTGGGAAAAAGTGTCCGGCTATATCCGCCTCGGGCTGGAAGAAGGCGCCACCCTGTTGGCCGGTGGCCCGGACAAACCGGCTGGCCTCAGCCACGGCAACTTCCTGCGCCCAACGGTGCTGGCGGATGTCGACAATCGGATGCGCATCGCGCAGGAGGAGATTTTCGGGCCGGTGGCCTGCCTGCTGCCGTTCAAATCGGAAGAAGACGGCCTGCGCATGGCCAACGACGTGGAGTACGGCCTGGCGTCGTACATCTGGACGCAGGATGTGAGCAAGGTGCTGCGTCTGGCCCGCAATATCGAAGCGGGGATGGTTTTCGTCAATACCCAAAACGTACGCGATCTGCGCCAGCCGTTTGGCGGCGTGAAATCTTCCGGCACCGGCCGCGAGGGCGGGGAATACAGCTTTGAAGTGTTCGCCGAGATGAAGAACGTGTGCATTTCCATGGGTGACCACCCGATCCCGCGCTGGGGCGTTTAAGCCTCAAACCATAATAAAAAAGAAGGAGATGAGAACAATGACGACCAAACTTACCACCGATGCTGTCCCTGCTCCCGATGTTGTGCGCTGCGCCTATATGGAAATTCAGGTCACCAACCTTAAAGCCGCGCGCGAATTCTACGTCGATATCCTGGGTCTGGTTGTGACCGCCGAGGACGAGAAAACCCTCTATCTACGGTCGATGGAGGAGTTTATCCACCATAATCTGGTGCTGCGTGAAGGGCCGGTGGCTGCGGTTGCGGCCTTTGCCTTCCGGGTGCGTACGCCGGAAGACGTCGATCGGGCTGAAGCCTATTTCAAAGTGCTGGGTTGCCGTACCGAGCGTCGGGTGAATGGCTTCGCCAAAGGCATTGGCGATTCGGTGCGGGTAGAGGATCCGCTCGGCTTCCCGTACGAATTCTTCTACGACGTGCAGCATGTCGAGCGTCTGGCCTGGCGTTACGATCTCTACACGCCAGGGGCGCTGGTACGTCTCGACCACTTTAACCAGATCACGCCCGATGTTCCGCGTGCGGTGGAATACATCCAGGGCCTGGGGTTCCGCGTGACGGAAGATATCCGGGATGAAAATGGCGTGGTTTACGCCGCCTGGATGCGCCGCAAAGCCACGGTGCACGACACCGCGATGACCGGCGGCGCCGGTCCGCGTATGCACCATATTGCCTTCGCCACCCATGAAAAGCACAACATTCTGGCCATCTGCGACAAGCTCGGCGCGCTCCGTAAATCCGATTTGATCGAACGTGGTCCAGGCCGCCACGGCGTCTCTAACGCCTTCTATCTCTATCTGCGCGATCCCGATGGCCATCGCGTAGAAATCTATACCCAGGATTACTACACCGGCGATCCTGACAACCCGACCGTGAGCTGGGATGTGCACGATAACCAGCGCCGAGACTGGTGGGGCAACCCGGTAGTGCCAAGCTGGTACACCGAGGGGTCACTGGTGCTCGATCTCGATGGCCAGCCGCAGCCGGTTATCGAACGCAACGCGCCAAGCGAAATGGCCGTCACCATTGGCGCGGATGGTTTTTCCTATACCCGTCAAGGCGATACAGAGAAAGGCTTTAAGCTCGGCAACACCCTGTAGCCCCCAACGCGCGGACAGGCGTTCGCGCAAATTCGTCTCCCGGAGATTGCTATGCCGCATTTTTATGCTGAATGCACCAATAACATCCGCGAAGAAGCCGAGCTCCCCGCGTTGTTCGCCAAGGTCAATCAGGCACTGGCGGACACCGGTATTTTTCCGCTGGCCGGAGTGCGCAGCCGCGCTATCTGGCTGGATACCTGGCAGATGGCTGACGGTAAGCACGATTACGCCTTCGTGCATATGACATTGAAGATTGGTCACGGCCGCAGCCTGGAAAGTCGTGAACAGGTGGGCGAGATGCTGTTTGCGCTGATCAAAGAACATTTTGCCGCGCTGATGGCCAGGCGCTATCTGGCGCTGTCCTTCACGATGGAAGAGCTGGATCCGGTGCTGAACTACAAGCAAAACAATGTCCACGCGCTATTTCGCCAAGGCTAAGGGGCCGTCAATGTTGAATAAAGAGCTGGTTAGTCGTGCCGTGCAGCGCTTGCATCAGGCGGAGCAAAACCGCGAGCAGATCCGCGCGCTGTCGCTGGATCATCCCGAGATCACCATTGAAGACGCTTACGCCATTCAGCGCCAGTGGGTAGAGCTGAAGATCGCCGAAGGGCGCAAACTCAAGGGCCATAAAATCGGCCTGACGTCGCGCGCCATGCAGGTCAGCTCCCAGATCTCCGAGCCGGATTACGGCGCGCTGCTGGACGACATGTTTTTCAACGATGGCAGCGATATTCCCATCGACCGTTTTATCGTGCCGCGCGTCGAGGTCGAGCTGGCCTTCGTGCTCGCCAAGCCGCTGCGCGGGCCAAACTGCACGCTGTTCGACGTTTATAACGCCACCGATTACATCATTCCGGCCCTGGAGATCATCGATGCGCGCAGCCATAACGTGGATCCCGAAACTCAGCGCCCGCGCAAGGTGTTCGACACCATTTCCGACAATGCCGCCAACGCCGGGGTGGTGATGGGCGGGCGGCCGATCAAACCGGACGCGTTGGATCTGCGTTGGATCAGCGCGTTGCTGTACCGCAACGGCGTGATTGAAGAGTCTGGCGTGGCGGCAGCGGTGCTGAACCATCCGGCCAACGGCGTGGCTTGGCTGGCCAACAAACTCTTCCCGTACGACGTAGAGCTGGAAGCCGGGCAGGTGATCCTCGGCGGTTCCTTCACCCGACCGGTTGCCGCCCGACGTGGCGACACCTTCCATGCGGATTATGGCCCGATGGGCTGCATCAGCTGTCGGTTTGTCTGATCGGCCCTTTCCCTGTGGGAGAGTGGAAAAACCAATGGAGAACACCATGTTAACCAACCCTTTCAAGCAGGCGTTGCAGGAAAAACGCCCGCAGATTGGCCTGTGGCTGGGGCTGTGCAGCAGCTACAGCGCAGAAATGCTGGCCGGGGCCGGTTTCGACTGGCTGCTGATCGACGGCGAACACGCGCCTAACAACGTACAAACGGTATTGGGCCAGCTGCAGGCCATCGCGCCTTATCCGAGTCATCCAGTGGTGCGTCCGGCATGGAATGATCCGGTGATGATCAAGCAACTGTTGGACGTTGGTGCGCAGACGCTGCTGATCCCGATGATCCAGAACGCAGAACAGGCGCGTGACGCGGTGCGAGCCACCCGTTATCCGCCGCATGGCATACGCGGCGTTGGCAGTGCGCTGGCTCGTGCTTCCCGCTGGAACAGGGTGCCGAATTACCTGCAACAGGCCGACGCGCAGATGTGCGTACTGGTGCAAATCGAAACCCGTGAGGCGGTGAAAAACCTGGATGCCATCCTGCAGGTGGAGGGGGTCGACGGGGTATTTATCGGCCCGGCGGATCTCAGTGCCGACATGGGGTTTTCCGGCAATCCACAGCAGCCGGAAGTGCAGCGTACTATCGACGACGCTATAGCGCGCATCAGCGCCGCCGGTAAGGCAGCAGGCATTCTGACGGCCAACCCGGAACTGGCGCAGCACTATCTGGCGTCCGGCGCGCTGTTTGTCGCAGTAGGGGTGGATACCACCCTGCTGTCGCGAGCGGCGGAATCTTTGGCCAGCCGCTTTAAACAAGAGCTGCCGCCCGTACAGTCCCCGAGCGTTTATTAGGTTGCAGGCCGCCATCTTATTGGAGACACCATGAGCAACGTCGATTCGCTGCCGCCGGTCAACCCGGCGCAGCAACATAAAGCGTTAACCGCCGCCGAGCAATCGGTGATTAAAAAGTTATTTCGGCGACTGATTATTTTCCTGTTTGTGCTGTTTGTTTTCTCTTTCCTCGACCGCATCAACATCGGTTTCGCCGGGCTGACGATGGGCAAGGATCTCGGCCTGAGCTCGACCATGTTCGGCCTGGCGGCAACCTTGTTCTACGTCACCTATGTGATCTTCGGCATTCCGAGCAATATCATGCTGGGGATCGTCGGCGCGCGACGCTGGATCGCCACCATCATGGTGCTGTGGGGCATCGCCTCGACCTGCACGCTGTTCGCCACCGGGCCGACCAGCCTGTACCTATTGCGGATGATCGTAGGTATTACCGAGGCCGGTTTTCTGCCGGGGATTCTGGTGTATCTCACCTATTGGTTCCCGGCTTTTTACCGCGCTCGCGCCAACGCGCTGTTTATGATCGCCATGCCGGTAACCATGGCGATTGGCTCGTTGGTGTCCGGCTATATTCTGGCGCTGGACGGGCTGATGAACCTCAAAGGGTGGCAATGGCTGTTCCTGTTGGAGGGCATTCCTTCGGTGCTGTTGGGCGTGGTGGTGTGGTTCTACCTCGACGATACTCCTGCCAAGGCCAAATGGCTGACCGACGAGGAAAAGGCCAGTCTGAAGGCGATGATGGAGGCGGACAAACTGCAACTGGTGCAGCCCAATGGGCCGGGCAGCCATCGGGCATTGCAACAGCGCAGCCTGTGGCGGGAAATTTTCACCCCGATTGTGCTGATGTATACCCTGGCTTATTTCTGTCTGACCAACACCCTGAGCGCCATCAATATCTGGACGCCGCAGATCCTGCAGAGCTTCAATCAGAGCAGTAGCAACATTGTGATCGGTATTCTGGCGGCGATCCCGCAAGTCTGTACCATCGCCGGCATGGTGTGGTGGAGTAAGAGATCGGATCGGCTGCAAGAGCGCAAACACCATACCGCGCTGCCGTACCTGTTTGCCGCTGCCGGTTGGCTGCTGGCGTCGGCCACCGATCACAGCATGATCCAGCTGCTGGGGATCGTGATGGCGTCGGTGGGGTCGTTCACGGCGATGGCGATCTTCTGGACTACGCCGGATCAGTCCATCAGCCTCGAGGCGAGGGCGATTGGGATCGCGGTGATCAATGCCACCGGCAATATCGGATCGGCGGTCAGCCCGGTATTGATCGGCTGGTTTAAGGATCTGACCGGCAGCTTTAACTCTGGGCTGTATTTCGTTTCGGCGTTGTTGATCATCGGTGCCGTGATCGTGTGGCGGATCCCGATGCAGGGCTCGCGTCCACGGGCCACGCCATAAGCCTGATATTAGGCTATTTTACTTGCCATTTTGGCCTAGGGCAGTGCTCGGACCCCTTACGTACTGCGTGTACGCTCGGGTTCCTGCGCGCTGTCCATGGCCAAACTGCCTGCGACAATGACGCCTAATAAAAGGCTTATCACTGATCTCATCGCTGATGGAGGATGATGTGCAGAAAAGTACCGGTTTTATCGCCAATATCGATATCTGTAAAGAGTACGATGCGCGTTACGCCACCGACGAAGTGCACTATGAAACCTTCGCCGGACTGGCGGCGTTTTTTGGCCGCGATATGCAGGTGCATTGGCACGATCGGTTTTTCCAGATGCATTTTCTGGAGACCGGCAAGATTGAGCTGCAGCTGGACAGCCAGCACTATTCGGTGCAGGCACCGCTGTTCATCCTGACGCCGCCCTCGGTGCCCCATGCATTTTTCACCGAACCGGACAGCGACGGCCACGTGCTGACGGTACGCCAGGAGCTGATTTGGCCTTTGCTGGAGCGCCTCTACCCTGGCAGCAATCTGGCGTTGGACATGCCGGGCATTTGCCTTTCACTGGCGGATGCACCGCAGGAATTGACCGCGCTTAGCCATTACTGGGCGCTGATCCGGCGTGAGTTCAGCCAGAGGTTGGTGGGCCGCGAACAGACGCTGGTGCTGTTGGCACAGGCGGTGTTTACCCTGCTGTTGCGCAATACCACGCTGGAGGATACTGCCACCAGCGGCGTGCGTGGCGAACTGAAACTGTTCCAGCGTTTCAACAAGATGGTGGACGAACGTTTTCGCGATCATCTGGCGGTGCCGGACTATGCTCAGGCGCTCGGCGTCACCGAATCGCGGCTCAACGATTTGTGCCGACGGTTTGCCAATCAGCCCCCCAAACGTTTGATCTTCGATCGCCTGCTGCGCGAAGCCAAGCGCATGCTGCTATTCAGCGCCTGTACGGTGCATGAAACCGCCTACAGCCTGGGCTTTAAGGATCCGGCCTATTTCGCGCGTTTCTTCAATCGTCTGGAAGGCTGTTCACCCTCGACCTACCGCGCCGCGCAGCATCCCCTTTCATAACGGCGGAACACCGTCTGGATCACAATTCGCGGCGATTGCGGCCAACCCGCCTGAAAAGTACCGGCGTTTGCCGCAAAAGTCTCTTCTCGAAACCGGCCCTGGAAGCTTCAATTAAGCAACCAAAAGAAAACATTATTTTAACAAGCGACCGAATCCACGGTCTGCACTATGCCGATTACGAGGAAGACTTAAATGAAACCTGAAGACTTTCGTGCCGACAATAAACGCCCGTTCACCGGTGCCGAATACCTGAAAAGTTTGCAGGACGGCCGTGAGATTTATATCTACGGCGAACGAGTGAAAGATGTCACCACACACCCGGCATTCCGTAATGCAGCGGCTTCGGTCGGTCAACTGTACGACGCGCTGCACGATCCGGTCAGCCAGGATCGCCTGTGCTGGAACACCGATACCGGCAACGGCGGTTACACTCACAAATTCTTCCGCTACGCCCGCAGCCCTGAAGAGATGCGCCAGCAGCGTGATGCCATCGCCGACTGGTCGCGCCAGAGTTACGGTTGGATGGGGCGCACCCCGGACTACAAAGCAGCCTTCGGGTGTGCGCTGGGGGCTTATCCCGAGTTTTATGGTCAGTTCGCCGATAACGCGCGCCACTGGTACAAACGCATTCAGGAAACCGGCCTGTACTTTAACCACGCTATTGTTAACCCACCGATTGACCGCCACAAGCCGGTCAACGAAGTGAAAGACGTTTACATTCAGGTGGAGAAAGAGACCGACGCGGGCATTATCGTCAGCGGGGCCAAGGTGGTGGCGACCAACTCGGCGCTGACCCACTATAACTTTATCGGTTTTGGTTCTGCCCAGGTAATGGGGGATAACTCGGACTTCGCGTTGATGTTTGTGGCGCCGATGGATGCCGAAGGGGTGAAGCTGATTTCTCGCGCCTCTTATGAGCTGGTGGCGGGCGCAACGGGATCCCCGTTCGATTATCCGCTTTCGAGCCGTTTCGATGAGAACGATGCGATCCTGATTATGGATCATGTGCTGATCCCGTGGGAAAACGTGCTGATCTACCGCGATTTCGATCGTTGTCGTCGCTGGAGTACGCAAGGGGGCTTCGCTCGTCTGTTCCCGCTGCAGGCCTGTGTGCGCCTGGCGGTGAAGATGGACTTTATCACCGCGCTGCTGCAAAAAAGCCTGTCCTGTACCGGCGTGCTGGAGTTCCGTGGCGTACAGGCCGATCTTGGCGAAGTGGTGGCCTGGCGCAATATGTTCTGGTCACTGAGCGATGCGATGTGCGCCGAGGCCACCAAATGGGAAAACGGCGCTTATCTGCCGGATTCCACCGCGATGCAAACTTACCGCGTGATGGCACCAATGGCCTATACCAAGGTGAAGCACATTATCGAAAAGAACGTCACCAGCGGTTTGATTTATCTGCCGTCCAGCGTGCGCGACATGAATAACCCGGAGATCGATAAATACCTGGCTCGTTACGTGCGCGGATCCGACGGTATGGATCACGTTGAACGCATCAAGATCCTCAAGCTGATGTGGGATGCGATCGGCAGCGAATTCGGCGGTCGCCACGAGCTGTATGAGATCAACTACGCCGGCAGCCAGGATGAGATCCGCCTGCAGTGTCTGCGCAACGCACAGGGATCCGGCGCCATGAACCAGATGATGGAGATGGTCGACAAATGCCTGTCCGACTACGACCAGCACGGTTGGAAAGTGCCGCATCTGCATAATAATGGTGACATTAATCAGCTGGATAACTTGCTTAAGTGATCCTGAAGGAGGGGTGTATGTCTCAGGAAAATGAACACCGTTTGCTGTTTCGCGACGCGATGGCCAGCCTGTCCGCCGCGGTGAATATCGTCACTACCGACGGTCCTGCGGGGCGCTGCGGCATTACCGCCACCGCCGTGTGCTCGGTGACCGATACGCCGCCGACGCTGCTGGTTTGCATTAACCGCAACAGCGCGATGAACCCGGTTTTCCAGGCGAATCAGCGTCTGTGCGTTAACGTATTGAACCATGAGCAGGAGCTGATGGCGCGCCACTTCGCCGGTATGACCGAACTCAGCATGGAGGATCGTTTCCGTCTGGAGGAGTGGCAAAACGGCGCACTGAATCAGCCGGTGCTGCGTAACACGCTGGCCAGTCTGGAAGGGGAGATCGAGCAGATCCAGAGCATTGGCACCCATCAGGTTTATCTGGTGCAGATCCGCCAGATCCGGGTGAGTGCGGGCGGTAACGGCCTGATCTACTTCAAACGCAACTTCCATCCGGTGATGCACAAGATGGCGGCGTTAGTCTGAAAACGGCGGGGCGCATGGGCTGCGCCCCGTTACGGCATTAGCTTTTGTTGGTCGCCAACTCGGCGACCAGCCGGTTAACCGGATCGCTCATGTTGGTGAATTTACTCAGTTCCGAGCGGGTTACCACCACAAATACCCCAACGTTTTTCTGCGGGATCATCGCCATATAGGTGATAAAGCCACCGCCACCGCCGGTTTTCTGAATAATCCCCGGCAGTTCGCCGTTCGGCGCCATATACACCCATCCCAATCCCAGGGCGCTGGCTTCACCCGGCACATCCATCCCTTTGAGCGAAACCAGATCGTTACGCTGGAAGTACATGGTCTGCTCGCTGGCCGCGGTTGATTTGCGTGGGCCGGAGACGTTGGAAGTGAGGAACTGTTGCATCCAGCGCTGCATATCGCGTGGGGTGGAGTAGACGCCGCCGCTGCCGGCCGCGGCCGTGGTATCGCGGCAGGCGCTAGGGCCGGCTGAGGCAACCATCAGCCGTGAGCACTGCTCGGCACTGGGGGTCAGGGTGGTGTCGACCATACCGAGCGGCGCGGTGATTTTTTCTTTCAGCAGGGCGCTGTAAGGTTTACCCGCCGCTCGTGACAGCGCATCCGCCAGCAGGTCATACGCCAGGTTGGAATAAGAGGCACGTACGCCCGGCGGTACCGTCACGTTGGCATGCTCCAGCCACTGCCAGCGCTGCGCTTTGGTCGGCCAGGTGAACACCGGCGTTTTAGGCGGTTTCTTGCCCGGTTGCTCACGCGGCAGTGCGCTGGTGTGGGTGGCCAGGTTCAGCAAGGTGATCGGCTGGCGAGCGTTATAAGCCGGTACGTAGGCACCGGACGGGGCGTATTTGCGCAGCGGATCGGTGAGTTTGACCCGGCCTTCCGCCGCCATTTTTACCATCACTTCGCTGGTCATCAGCTTGGTGATTGAGGCGATGCGGATCAGGGAATCCGGGCGCGGACGCAGGTTGTTACCGGGTTTGGTGTCGCCAAAACTGCGGTTAACCACCTGATTGCCGTCGATCACCACCAGCGCCATGCCGGTGGCACCGCTGTTGTAGAAAATGTGCTCGGCATATTGGTCGACGATTTGCGAAGCCAGCTGCGGGGCGGCGGCCTGCGCGGCCAGCGGTGCGGCACACAGGCTCAGCGCCAGCAATGAAGCGGAGAAAGAGTTCTTCAACGATGGTTATCCATTTTAAAAGGCAGCAGTGAAAGGGCCTATACCCGTCGCCTTTCAAGCCGCAGCGTTCAAATCCGTTTCCGACAGATTTGTCACTCATCCCAGTTACTGTAGGGGGCGAATATATTCGCCCCGATTAATGCGGGCGCAGCATGCGGCGCCTCTACAAAAGCTGGGGATGAGCGAGCAGGTCGCCTAACTGCAACTTGAAAGCCATAGGGTGCAATGCAATATGCTGTCAGTGTAATGTGCCTGAGCCTTGGCTGCATGTGGAAAAAAGGCGGTTTGAGAAAAAATTTCTCACCGCCCTGATGCCGACCAATCGTCCTACTGCGCGCGGGCGAAAATGGCGATCACTTCGTCCAGATGCGCTTTCATCGCTTTGCGTGCGCCACGCACGTCACGCGCCTCGATAGCGGCCAGAATTTCCCGGTGTTCCTGCTCGGAACGGTGCGGCATGTCATCCGGCGTATAGTGACGCTGAAGTACGCGGAACATGCTGCCGTAGCGGTGGCCGAGCAGGTGGCCGATGATAAAGGCATAAGCTGGGTTGCCGCTGGCCTGGGCGATGCGGATATGGAACAGCCGATCGCCGGGATGGGTGGCCGATCCCGCGCGGTTATCACGGCAGTTTTGCTCGTAGGCCTCACGGATGCCCGCCAGTTCCTGCTCGGTGGCGTGCCGTGCCGCCAGTGCCGCCGTTTCGGGCTCGATCAACAGGCGGGTTTGCAGCAGTGAGAACGGCGGCAGCTCGGCGTTAAAATCCAGCTCGATATTCAATTCATCATCGATTTCCGCCCACTGATCCCGGCCGGCCTGTGCCATCACCGGCTCTTGCGATGTCATCACCGGCGTTTGCGCCCGGACGATCACCCCGTTGCCGACTTTGACATCCACCAGGCCAATCACTTCCAGCGCGATCAGCGCCTCTCGAACGGAGGCCCGGCTAACCTGTAACTGCTGGGCCAGATCGCGTTCGGAGGGCAGGCGGCTGCCGGGAGGAAATTCATTGTTATCGATAAGCCGTTTCAATTGGTCGGCTATCTGTCTGTAAATACGAGGGTTTTCCAGTCGGGTGATCGGCATTTTTTACCTTGGCCTTTTCCGTGTTAAGTGATTCAGCGCACAGTTATTAGTCAAACCGCTTGAGTAATCGTTATTCAAGTGTAAAAAATTGGTTAATCAAAAAGCTGTTCCAAGTGTATCTCATAACATTCTCACCAAACCATAACGCGTAAAGCGTCTTTTGTCATGTTAAAGGCCTGACCTTTAATCGCCCTTAGTGGCCTGACCATTAGACCTTTAAGCCAAGGGAGCGAAAATGAATTTAACCGGAAAACGCGTGCTGATCACCGCCGCCGGCCAGGGGATTGGTTTCAGTACCGCCAAACTTTTTGCTGAGGCAGGCGCGCAAGTTATTGCCACCGACATCAACACCGAGCAACTGCAGGGTTTGCCCGGCATCGAGCCAATGACGCTTAACGTCACCGATGCCGCGGCGATTGCGGCAGCGGCGGAAAGCCTTGGTCCGATCGACGTGCTGTTCAACTGCGCCGGCGTGGTACACAGCGGATCAATCCTGGAGTGCAGTGAGGATCAGTGGGCATTTGCGCTGGATCTGAATGTGACCGCGATGTACCGCATGATCCGCGCCTTTCTGCCCGGCATGCTGGCGCGAAAAAACGGGTCGATTATCAATATGTCCTCGGTGGCTTCCAGCGTGAAAGGAGTGCCTAACCGCTTTGCCTACAGCGCCACTAAGGCGGCGGTAATCGGCCTGACGCGTTCGGTGGCGGCGGATTACGTCACTCAGGGCATCCGTTGCAACGCCATTTGCCCCGGCACGGTGGAGTCGCCTTCGCTGCGGCAGCGCATCGCCGAGCAGGCGCGCGAACAGGGACGCAGCGAAGAAGAGGTGTACCAGGCGTTTGTGGCTCGTCAACCGATTGGCCGTATCGGCACCACCGGCGAGATCGCCCAATTGGCGCTGTATCTGGCCTCCGACGCCAGCTCCTACACCACTGGGACCGTACAGATTATCGATGGCGGCTGGAGCAACTGAGGCCAGGCGCTTTGGAATATTTTTAGAGTGAGGACACCATGAAACTTTTACGTTACGGCGCACCGGGGCAGGAACGCCCAGGAATATTGGATCCGCACGGGCAGATCCGCGATCTGTCGCAGCATATTGCTGACCTGAGCGGAGATGCGTTGCTGCCGGCGGCCTTGGACAAACTGCGTGCACTGGACATCAACCAACTGCCGCGGGTGGAAGGACAACCGCGACTGGGGCCGTGCGTGGGCCACATCGGCAAATTTATCTGCATTGGCCTCAATTATGCCGACCATGCGGCGGAAACCGGCGCGGCGATCCCCTCCGAGCCGGTAGTGTTCAACAAATGGACCAGCGCGGTGGTCGGGCCGAACGATGAGGTACAAATCCCGCGTGACTCGCTTAAAACAGACTGGGAAGTGGAGCTGGGCGTGATTATTGGCCAGGGCGGACGCTACATCAGCGAACAGGACGCGATGCGCCACGTCGCCGGTTACTGCGTGATTAACGACGTTTCGGAGCGTGAATTCCAGATTGAACGCGGCGGTACCTGGGACAAAGGCAAAGGCTGCGACACCTTTGGCCCCACCGGCCCCTGGCTGGTGACCGCCGACGAAATTGCCGATCCCCATAGCCTGAACCTGTGGCTGGAGGTGGACGGCAAGCGTTATCAGGACGGCAACACCAGCACCATGATCTTCCGCATTCCGCAAATTATCAGTTACCTGAGCCGTTTTATGAGCCTGCAACCGGGCGATGTGATCTCGACCGGTACGCCACCGGGCGTCGGCATGGGGCAGAAACCCACGCCTCTCTACCTGAAAGCCGGACAGACGATGCGGCTGGGTATCGAGGGATTGGGTGAACAGCGTCAAACAACCGTACAGGCCTGATGGGGAGCATTGCCATGACAACGATTACCGCACTGCGGGTGGAAGATATTCGCTTCCCGACTTCACTGGCGCTGGACGGATCCGATGCGATGAATCCGGATCCCGACTACTCCGCCGCTTATGTGATCCTGGAGACCGATCGCGCCGATCTGAGCGGCCACGGGCTGACTTTTACCATTGGCCGCGGCAATGAGATCTGCTGCGCGGCGATCCGCGCGCTGCAGCACCAGATCGTCGGTGTCACTCTGGAAGAGATCGCCGCCGATATGGGGGCCTTTTGGCGTCGTTTTACCAGCGACAGCCAGCTGCGTTGGATCGGGCCGGACAAGGGGGCGATCCACCTGGCGACCGGCGCGGTGATCAACGCGGTTTGGGATCTGTGGGCCAAAGCCGAGGGGAAGCCGGTGTGGCGGCTGGTGGCGGAGATGACGCCAGAGGAACTGGTGCGCTGCATCGATTTTCGCTACATCACCGACTGCATTACGCCGCAGGAGGCGCTCACGCTGCTCAAACAGCGGGCGCAGGGTAAAGAGCAGCGTCTGGAACGGCTGCTGGAGGAAGGCTACCCCTGTTACACCACCTCCGCCGGGTGGCTGGGCTACCCGGACGACAAGCTGCGTCGGCTGTGTCAGGAAGCGGTCGATGCCGGTTTCTCCTACCTGAAGCTGAAGGTGGGGCGCGATCTGGAAGACGATATCCGCCGCGTGCGCATTGCTCGCGAGGTCATCGGCCCCGATCGTCAACTGATGATCGACGCCAATCAGGTCTGGGAAGTCAACGACGCCATCCCTTGGGTTAAACATCTGGCATTCGCCAAGCCCTGGTTTATCGAAGAGCCCACCAGCCCGGATGATGTCGAAGGGCACCGTCGCATTCGCGAAGGGGTTCATCCGGTCAAGGTTGCCACCGGCGAGATGTGCCAAAACCGCATTATGTTCAAGCAGTTCATCATGCGCGAAGCGATTGACGTAGTGCAGATCGACGCCTGTCGCCTGGGGGGCGTCAATGAAGTGCTGGCGGTGATGCTGATGGCGGCCAAATACAATCTGCCGGTGTGTCCGCATGCCGGAGGTGTGGGGCTGTGTGAATACGTGCAGCATCTGTCGATGATCGACTATCTGTGCATTGCCGGTACCCACGAAGGACGGGTGATCGAATACGTGGATCACTTACATGAACACTTTGTTCACCCTTGCGACGTCAAGGGGGCGGCCTATATGCCGCCACGTCATCCGGGTTACTCGATCGAGATGCACGCGTCATCGCTCGAACAGTATCGGTTCCGTGGTTGAACGGGAAACAGCCCATGCTGCGCATCGATGCCCACCAACATTACTGGCAATACCATCCGCAACGCTACCCGTGGATCAGCGAGCAGATGGCGGTGCTGCAGCAGGACTTTGGTCCGGCGCAGCTTGATCCGTTGCTGCAACACCACGGTTTTGACGGCGCGCTGGTGGTGCAGGCCCGCCACGGCGAGCAGGAAACACAGGAACTGTTGACACAGGTGCAGCAGAGCCGTGGCGTCTGCGGGGTAGTGGGCTGGCTGGACATCACTGCGCCGCAGCTGGCGCAGCGGCTTGATGAATGGCGGCAGCAGCCTCTGCTGCGTGGCCTGCGTCATCTGGTGCAGGATGAACCGCAGCCGGACGCCTGGCTGGCGCGGCCGGAAGTGCGGCGCGGCATGCAGATGCTGCAGCGGCAGGGCTACGTCTACGACATGTTGGTCACCCACCGGCACTTGACTGCGGCGGCGCAGTTTGCCGCTGAACATGACGACTACTGGTTGGTATTGGACCATCTCGGCAAACCGGATATCGCTTTGGGCGCAAAGCACTGGGCGCAGCAAATCAAGCCGTTGGCGGCATTGGGCCATGTGGTCTGCAAACTGTCGGGGCTTATCACCGAAGTGCCCGGTGGCCGGTGGCAGGCATCGCAGCTGCTGCCGTTTTTTGATGCGGCGCTGGAGGCATTCGGCCCGCAGCGGCTGATGTTTGGTTCCGACTGGCCGGTGTGCCTGCTGGCCGGGGACTATGGCCAGGTTTATCAACTGAGTGAGCAGGCGATCGCCACGCTGAGTCCTTCGCAACAGGCGGAGATTTGGGGCGGCACCGCCTGCCGAATTTATGGCTTAACGGAGTCTGGTTATGGATCTGTATCTGAAAGATAAGGTGGTGATCGTCACCGGCGGCGGTTCCGGCATCGGTGCGGCCATCACCCTGCTGCTGGCGGAGGAAGGGGCGATCCCGGTGATTGTCACCAACGCTGCACCAGAGGCGGAGTTTCTGGCGCAGCTACGGCGGTTGCAGCCGCAGAGTGTGGTGATCATCACCGACTTATGCGAAGAGCGGGAATGTCGACGGGCTGTGGCGCAAACGCAAGAGACCTTCGGCCGCATCGATGCGCTGGTGAATAACGCCGGTGTTAACGATGGCGTGGGGTTGGAGGCCGGCCGCGAGGCCTTTGTCGGATCGCTGGAGAAAAACCTGATCCATTACTACCTGATGGCGCACCTGTGTCAGTCGGCGCTGCAAAACAGCAAGGGTGCCATCGTCAACATCGCTTCCAAAACGGCCCTGAGCGGGCAGGGCGGCACCAGCGGTTATACCGCCGCCAAGGGCGCAGTGCTGGCGTTGACCCGCGAGTGGGCGGTGTCGCTGCGCCATGAAGGCGTAAGGGTGAATGCGGTGGTTCCGGCGGAGGTGATCACACCGCAGTATCAGCGCTGGATCAGTACCTTCGAGCAGCCGGAACAGCAGCTCGAGAAAATTACCGCACGCATTCCTCTCGAACATCGGATGACCACGCCGCAGGAAATCGCCAACATCGTGGTGTTTTTGATTTCATCGCGTTCGTCGCACACCACCGGGCAATGGCTGTCGGTGGATGGCGGTTATCTGCATCTTGATCGGGCGATCACATGAGTGGCGCGGCGGACAGGGGACGGCGCTTTTGTCAGGCGCTCGATCTGGTCGACTCACCGGCGCTGATCGAGGAGTACCTGCACCATCACCAGCGTATCTGGCCGGAGATTGCCGCTCATCTGCGGGAGCACGGCATTTTGGATATGGAGATTTATCGGCTGGGCACCCGGCTGTTCATGATTGTTGACGTTAGTACCGAGTTCGATGCCGCGCGGTTTGCCGCCGCCGGCCTGAGCAACCCCCACGTGCAGCGCTGGGAAGCCCTGATGTGGCAATACCAGGTCGCCACCCCCTGGACGCCGAAAGGCGAAAAATGGGTGGAGATGGAGCAGATATTTTCTTTACAAAAACAATAACATCGCTACCCTACCGAGGATATATCAATGCTTGCTGAAAAAAGTGCGGCCCCGCCACAGCTGGGCGTCAAGTCAACCGCCAACCTGCGCTGGGCTTTTATTCTGGTCACCAGCCTGTTCTTTATGTGGGGGCTGTCGTATGGCCTGTTGGACGTATTAAACAAACACTTCCAGGAGACATTGCACGTTACCAAGGCGCAGTCGGGATTATTGCAGGCGGCATATTTCGGCGCCTACTTCCTGGTGGCGCTGCCCGCCGGCTATTTTATGGATAAGAAAGGGTACAAGGCCGGAATTTTGGTCGGGCTGTGCCTGTATGCGCTGGGGGCGTTGCTGTTTGTGCCGGCGGCATCCGCCAACAGCTTCGCCATGTTCCTGTTCGCGCTGTTTGTCATTGCCTGTGGGCTGGGCTGCCTGGAAACGGCGGCCAACCCTTATGCCACGGTACTGGGCGACGCGAAGGGGGCCGAACGGCGGCTGAATCTTTCCCAGTCGTTTAACGGTCTGGGGCAGTTTATCGGCCCGATGATCGGCGGCACGCTGTTTTTCTCTGCCACCCAAGGGGCGAGCAGCGGTGACCAGAGCGCGGTGAAGATGACCTATGTGGCGATCGCCGTGCTGGTGCTGCTGATTGCCTTTTTGTTCGGCCGCACCCGGCTGCCGGACATTCGTGAGGAAGAGCAACCGGAACACGGTGAAATCGCTCAGGGGCTATGGCAGCACAAACACTTTGTCGGCGGGGTGATCACCCAGTTCTTCTATGTGGCAGCCCAAGTGGGCGTCGGTGCATTCTTTATCAACTACGCCACCGAACACTGGAACGAAGTGTCCAACCAAAGTGCGTCCTACTTGCTTTCTATCGCCATGATTTGCTTTATGGTCGGGCGCTTCTTCAGCACCTGGCTGATGGGCCGGGTCAAGCCGGCCACGTTGCTGATGATCTACTCGCTGATTAACATTGCGCTGTGTGGCGTGGTGATGCTCAGCCTGGATGGGGTCTCGGTGGTGGCATTGATCGCGGTGTTCTTCTTTATGTCGATCATGTTCCCGACCATTTTCGCCCTGGGGGTGAAAAACATGGGCAAACACACCAAGCGTGCCAGCTCCTTTATGATCATGGCGATCGTCGGGGGGGCCATCATGCCTTACTTTATGGGGGCGCTGGCGGACAAATACAGTACGGCACTGTCGTATGTGTTGCCGCTGTTGTGCTTCGGCGTGGTGTTTGTTTACGGTTTGCAGCAGCGCCGTCGCTAAAAGTCTGGCCCGCCGGCTCAGACAGCGGCGGGCTGCACGCTAGGCGCCAACTGAATATTATTGCGGCCGTTGTTTTTCGCCTGATACAAGGCGGCATCGGCCGCACGGATCGCCGAGGACACGTCAAGTTTGTCCAAGGCGGAGATCCCGGCGCTGAGCGTCACAGTGGTGCTTTCCAACTGGTTGAAGCGATGGGGGATTTTTAATCCCTGCACCCGCAGCCGCACCCGTTCGGCCAACTGGGTGGCGTAATCCTCGCTGACGTTGGTCAGCAGCACCAGAAACTCTTCCCCGCCGTAGCGCACCACAATATCGCGAGAACGCACCGAATCGCGGATGGTGATGGCAACCTGCACCAGCGCCTGATCGCCCATGGTATGACCATAGTTATCGTTATAAGCCTTGAAATGGTCGATATCGAGTAACACCACGAAATGACAACCCGACGGCGGCACCGTCAGCATATTGATTTTATTTTCCAGTCCCCGGCGGTTATAAAGCCCGGTTAAGGGATCGATCATGCTCAAATTGCTGAACCGGTCCCGTTCGTTATACAGATTGGCTACCAGCGTTTGGGTAAAAAGCTCGCTGCGTTTGAGCATCAGATGATGAATAGAGAATGCGATAATCGGCAATACCGTGGTGAATACGATCCTGGTGGTATTGTG
Source organism: Serratia sp. Je.1.23.a (assembly GCF_051129805.1). Lineage (NCBI taxonomy): Bacteria > Pseudomonadati > Pseudomonadota > Gammaproteobacteria > Enterobacterales > Yersiniaceae > Serratia > Serratia sp. Je.1.23.a. The sequence goes on from NZ_JBCPSR010000006.1 coordinate 71,337, forward strand.
CATACCGTCCAGTAATAGAATAACCAGGGCGGAAGGCACGGCGTGCAGGCAAAAAGCGATAAAGTTATCGGTTAAGGCAATGGCGCTGATAAAAAACATACTGAACAGACTAATTAATAGAAAACTTTGGTTGTTCGGCGCACAGTACTGACTTTTAACGTAAATATGGGCAGCCCACAGCAGGCCAAGCACGCAGGAAAATAGATTCAATTTTTTGACGTATAACCGTGGAGACTGCAAGGTAAATAACAGCGCCACCAGACAAAATATCGGTATACCTAATAAAGGTAGGGTAAAAGCTGGCTTGTCATTAAATGGGACCAATAATGTAAATATGGAAGAGGCCGCGTTCATTAACAAAAATAAAAATAATGATAAGCGGTGTTTGCTGTTCAGCAGTTCCTGATAAGAACGCGCGTTCATACGGAGTTCACTCTTCACAATATCGATCTGTCGAAAAATTAAGGTGGCGAAAAATTCTATCGGCGTGAATTAAACATTCGCATTGTATGGTTGTTGATTGTGATTATTAACATGCGAATAAGACTAAGAATTTTCTTATGGCAAACTATCATTTTTACACCGTTATGTCATCCGCGTTTGGTGGTTGCGGCGAAAATGATGCGCAGTGAAAAAAAGTGTTATATGATATTGGTTATCATTATCACTTGAAGGGTAGGGTTATCATGATTGCAGCCATGATTACCGCGTGTGGGTTGTGGGGCGTCAGTTGGTGCCTGGGCAATCGGCTGGCCAGCGCCTGGGGCGTTTTGTTGCCCTGCGCTTTAATGCCGTTACTGGCATTGATCAACCTGGATATGATGCAACTGCGTACGCTGATTGTGATCGCTATGCTGGCGACGCTGGTGATGTTGTTCAACAGCCGCTGGCGGCATTACCTGCTGCTGCCTTCCTGTATGGCATTGGCTGGGGGATTGGCGGCGATCAGCCTGAATTTCAATCTGGGATAAAAACGCAAAAATCACGCTATCGCATGTTGGTTATCGTTTCGATTGGGAATAGCTTTGGGGGGAGGGCTTCCGAAGAGATTTATCGATTGGTGCGAAGAGAGGGACTTGAACCCTCACGTCCGTAAGAACACTAACACCTGAAGCTAGCGCGTCTACCAATTCCGCCACCTTCGCACAGCCGATAATCTTTGTTTTGCTTTCGATTTATATCACCAGCTTGGTGCGAAGAGAGGGACTTGAACCCTCACGTCCGTAAGAACACTAACACCTGAAGCTAGCGCGTCTACCAATTCCGCCACCTTCGCATTGATGCTGTGCAATATAAATCATGTGGTTATTTGGTGCGAAGAGAGGGACTTGAACCCTCACGTCCGTAAGGACACTAACACCTGAAGCTAGCGCGTCTACCAATTCCGCCACCTTCGCATACCAGATACATTACCGGAGTAACGTTACCACGGAGGCGAATTCTAGAGATTTTGGCGGGTACGTCAATAGTTATTTCCCCTGTTTGCGGGCGTTTGCTGGAAAAACGTCCGTTTTGGGTGACTGATAGCGTTCAAACAGCCAAATCAGCCAGTCAATCAACACCCTGACCCGTGGCGCAAGGAAACGGCCGGGGGGATACATGACGTAAATGGGCATCGGCGGTGGCGGGGTTTCTGCCAACACTTCGACCAATTCTCCTTTCTGCAGCCAGGGTGCCAGCGAATAATGCGCTGCCTGTATCAGCCCCATGCCGGCGCGGCAGCCGCTGGTGTAGGCATCAGCCCCGCTGACGCTCAGTTTGGCGGGCAATTCGCGCAATTCCACTTTGCCGTTGCGGCAAAACTCCAGCGGATAATCCCGGTTGCTGGTGAGGGAAAAATAACCTACCGCCTGGTGCTGCTGTAGCTGGTCAATCGACTGCGGCACGCCGAACGCCGCCAGGTAAGCAGGCGAGGCGCAGGTCAGCTGTGGCAACATGGCAATGCGGCGTGCCACCAGGCTGTCATCTTCGGTTTCCCAGGCACGCAGCACGCAATCTACTCCATCACGCAGTAAATCCACGTGGGTGTCGTTGGCACCCAATGCCAGGGTCAGATCCGGGTAGCGCCGGTAAAAGTCATCCAATGCCGGAATAACGATTTCGCGCGCCAGCGAATGGGGCATATCGATACGCACTTTGCCGGAGGGCTGCAGTTTTTGATGGCTGAACAAGGTGTCCGCCTCTTCCAGTGCGCCCAGCAACTGTACACAACGCTGGTAATAGAGGGTGCCTTCGCTGGTCACCTGTACCTGACGGGTGGTGCGCAGCAGCAGGCGCACACCGAGGCGCTGCTCCAGCCGCTTAACGGCATTGCTGACCGTGGCGCGGGGTAACTGCAGGCGTTCCGCCGCCCGACTGAAACTGCCCAGTTCGACGATACGGGTAAAAATGCGCATGGCCTGGATCTGATCCATCTTGCCCGCTCCGTATTGTTAGTGATTTATGAACAGTGATGAGTAATCTGCATTATTTATCTTTTTAAGCGAAACAACCAGACTCTGTTGCATCAGCATCTTCGCTGATAAAAACCGCAAGAGGGCAACACAATGCAACAACGCAAATTAGGTCCCACTGGCCCGCTGGTTTCCGCTCTGGGGTTGGGCTGCATGGGGATGAGTGATTTTTATTCGACCGCTCACGATGAACAAGAAGCTATCGCCACGCTGCACCGTGCGCTGGAGTTGGGCGTCACTCTGCTGGATACCGCCGACATGTACGGCCCACACACCAATGAACAGCTGATTGGCAAAGCGATCAAGGGCAAGCGGCAGCAGGTCTTTCTGGCCACCAAGTTTGGCATTGTGCGCGATCCGGCCAACCCTGCAGCGCGGGGCGTCAGCAGCCGACCGGAGTACATCCGCCGATCGGTGGAGGGCAGCCTGAAGCGTCTCGGGGTCGAGGTGATTGATCTTTATTACCAGCACCGCGTCGATCCTGAAGTGCCGATTGAAGAGGTGGTAGGTACGATGGCGGACCTGATTAGCGAAGGAAAAATCCGTTATATCGGGCTAAGCGAAGTTTCGGTCGCCACGCTGGAGCGAGCGCATAAAGTCCACCCGATTACGGCGCTGCAAACTGAGTATTCATTGTGGACACGCGATGCCGAGCAGGGCGTATTGGCGGCCTGTGAACGCCTGGGCATTGGGTTTGTTCCCTATAGCCCGCTGGGGCGCGGTTTTCTGACCGGAGCGATCCAACGGCCAGAAGATCTGAACGCTGACGATTTCCGTCGCAGCAACCCGCGTTTTCAGGGGGAAAACTTTGCACGCAATCTGGCGCTGGTGGAAAAAGTGACCGAGCTGGCTAAGCAGAAAGGCGTTGCGCCGTCGCAGTTGGCGTTAGCCTGGGTGTTGGCGCAGGGTGAGCACATTGTCCCGATCCCTGGCACCAAACGCCGTCGCTATCTGGAAGAGAATATCGCCGCGGCCGAATTGACGCTCAGCGCCGCCGAACTGGCGGCCATTGAGGCGGTGTTCCCCCTGCAGGCCGCGGCAGGGGCACGCTACGGTGCAGAGTCGATGACCTATATCAACGGCTAATAAAAAGGGCGCAGCGTGTAAACGCTGCGCCCTGATACGGAGACGCGTTAGCGGGTCGCCGTTACTTCTTTTTCTTGGTATCGCGCGGCGCACGGGCTACGGTCGCCTGGTACACCTTGAAGCGGCCGTTTTGTGCCAGCACTTCATGGCTGCCGAAGGTGGCGTCCAGGATGTCCGGATACGGCAGGAAGGCGTTGGCCACGATGCGCAGACGGCCGCCGATCGGCAGGTGTTTCAACGCCCCGCGGATCAGGGTTTCTGCTGCGGTCAGGCTGGTTTGCAGGCCATCATGGAATGGCGGGTTGGAAATGATCAGGTCGAAACGGCCGGTAATGTCGGAATAGACGTTACTGACGATCACTTCGCCTTCAATGCCGTTGGCGGCAAGCGTAGCCCGGCTGGACTCCACGGCGGCGGCGTTGACGTCGCTGAGGGTCAGCTTCATCTTCGGCGACAGTTTGGACAGCACGGAAGCCATCACGCCGGCACCGCAGCCTACGTCCAGCACCTTGCCTTTCATGTGTTTTTCCAGGGTTGACAGCAGCAGTGAGCTGCCAACGTCCAGCCCGTCGCGGCTGAACACGCCCGGCAGGGTTTTCACTTCCAGATCGTGCAGCTGATAGCTTTCCCACCAGTCTTCCAGGTTGAATTCGGTCTGCGTATCCAGACGGCCGTGATACAGGCCACAGCGGCGGGCGCTGTCGATTTTCACCAGTGTGGCATAGTCTTCCACCATCTGGTCGGCACTGCGCACGCCGCTGCGGTTTTCACCGACCACGAATACTTCTGCGCCGACCGGCAGCAGCGCCAGAATGTTGCACAGTTGGAATTGCGCTTCCTGTTTGCTCTTCGGCCAATAGTAGATCAACGTATCGCACTCGGCGACAAACGCAGCGTCCACGGTCAGCCCGAACTGCACGTTTTCGCCCATCGCCCGGTTCAGTAACTGCCAGTGATGGTACTGCTGGGTATGGACACGCACATCCGCGGCCTCGAATTGGGCCGGCAGGGCGTCCTGCAGGTCACCGGCAAACAGAACGCGGCGTTCGATAAACTCATCACTGTGGCGCAGCATGACTTCACTGGCGGGGGTTAATGCAGACATCAGGTTTTGGCTCCTAGAAATTAGACCGGGGATTATAGAGCTTTGTGGCGATATGTTCGACGGGTTTATGCCCAATAGCTTTCTGGCTCCAGCAAGGCGGGGATCGAGAGAGTTCCCGGGAGCTGAGATAACTCAGTGACTGGGATGAGCGAGGGAAGCCAACGCCGCTGCAGCCTGAAAGATGAAGGGGATGTTGGCGCAGTCCGCGCGGGTTTGTTAGCATAGCGCGGCGCATGGCAGGCATGGCGCACCACAACGGGTAGATCCTGACAGGAATCGGCATGGCATCAAAACGCGACTGGCTGTTACAACAACTGGGTATTACGCAGTGGACATTGCGCCGCCCGGGCGTGTTGCAGGGCGAAGTAGCGGTCAGCCTGCCGCCCGAAGTGCGTTTGCTGATCGTAGCGCAGGCACTGCCTGAGCATAACGATCCGCTGTTTTGCGACGTGTTGCGCAGCCTGGGGTTGACCCCGGCGCAAACCTACGGCCTGACGCCGGATCAGGTGGCGATGCTGCCTGAAGATACCGAATGCAACAGTTGGCGGTTGGGCGTTGCGGAGCCGCTCGCGGTGGCCGGCGCACAGCTACACAGCCCGGCGCTGGCCGAGCTTTCTCTCGATGCGGGTGCCAAACGCGCACTCTGGCAGCAGATTTGTCATCATGAACAGTATTTCTACCCTGACCGCGGCCGATCTGGCCACGGCCTTCAAGATTGAGCAAGCCAGTCACGCCTTTCCCTGGACGCAAGCCACCTTTTCCAGCAATCAGGGCGAACGTTATCTTAACCTGAAACTGGACGCCGACGGGCAGATGGCGGGTTTTGCCATTACCCAGATCGTGCTGGATGAGGCCACGCTGTTCAACATCGCCATTCACCCCGACTGGCAGCGTCGCGGCTTTGGCCGTCAATTGCTGGAAGCCTTGATTGCACAGTTGGAAACCCGCGGTGTGGTTACTTTGTGGCTGGAAGTGCGCGCCTCCAACCGTGCGGCGATTGCGTTGTATGAAGATCTCGGCTTTAACGAAGTGACCGTCCGCCGTAATTACTATCCGAGCGCCAATGGGCGTGAAGACGCCATCGTCATGGCGCTGCCGCTGGCTTAGCCGGTGTCTTGGTTTTAACTTCTTCCCGCCGGGAAAAGCATTGATTGTCACCGGTTGACAAATCAGCGAAAATGCCCGGCTATTATCTTTTATTTACCGCTTTGCCTGGCGCCGTGCGCGGCGCGTTCTGATGCTTTCGCAGGGCGGACTAACTGTAGAATCTGAAAAACATGTCTCCTAGTGAATTTGCCCGCGAAGTCTCGAAAAGAAGAACTTTCGCCATCATCTCGCACCCCGATGCCGGTAAAACCACCATTACCGAAAAGGTGTTGCTGTTCGGACAGGCGATCCAAACCGCCGGTACGGTAAAAGGCCGTGGCTCAAACCAGCACGCCAAATCCGACTGGATGGAAATGGAAAAGCAACGTGGTATCTCGATCACCACCTCGGTGATGCAGTTCCCGTATCGCGAATGCCTGGTTAACCTGCTGGATACCCCAGGGCACGAAGACTTCTCCGAAGATACTTATCGTACCCTGACCGCCGTCGACTGCTGCCTGATGGTGATCGACGCCGCGAAAGGGGTTGAAGATCGTACCCGTAAGCTGATGGAAGTAACCCGTCTGCGCGATACGCCGATCCTGACCTTTATGAACAAATTGGACCGCGATATCCGCGATCCGATGGAAGTGATGGACGAAGTCGAGCGTGAGCTGAAAATTGCCTGCTCGCCTATCACCTGGCCTATCGGCTGCGGCAAGCTGTTTAAAGGGGTTTATCATCTGTACAAGGATGAAACCTACCTCTACCAGACCGGTAAAGGCCACACCATTCAGGAAGTGCGCATTGTCAAAGGCCTGGATAACCCAGAGCTGGACGCCGCGGTGGGCGAAGATCTGGCCGCGCAGCTGCGTGAAGAGCTGGAGCTGGTGCAAGGCGCTTCGCACGAGTTCGATCATGAAGCCTTCCTGAGCGGCGATTTGACCCCGGTCTTCTTCGGTACCGCGCTGGGCAACTTCGGCGTGGATCACATGCTCGACGGTCTGGTCGCCTGGGCGCCGGCGCCGATGCCGCGCGATAGCAACACCCGTAAAGTGGTGGCTGCGGAAGAGAAATTCACCGGTTTCGTGTTCAAGATCCAGGCCAATATGGATCCAAAACACCGCGACCGCGTGGCCTTTATGCGCGTGGTGTCTGGTCGTTATGAGAAAGGCATGAAGCTGCGCCAGGTACGTACCGGTAAAGATGTGGTGATCTCCGACGCGCTGACCTTTATGGCGGGCGACCGTTCGCACGTGGAAGAAGCCTATCCGGGCGATATCATTGGCCTGCATAACCACGGCACCATTCAGATCGGCGATACCTTCACCCAGGGTGAAGACATGAAGTTCACCGGTATCCCGAACTTCGCACCGGAGCTGTTCCGCCGTATTCGTCTGCGCGATCCGTTGAAGCAAAAACAGCTGCTGAAGGGTCTGGTTCAGCTGTCCGAAGAAGGGGCGGTACAGGTCTTCCGTCCAATCGCCAACAACGACTTGATCGTGGGCGCGGTGGGTGTGCTGCAGTTCGACGTGGTAGTTGCGCGTCTGAAAAGCGAATACAACGTCGAAGCCTTGTACGAGTCGGTCAACGTCTCTACGGCGCGCTGGGTGGAATGCAGCGACGTGAAGAAATTCGAGGAGTTCAAGCGTAAGAACGAGCTTAACCTGGCGTTGGACGGCGGGGACAACCTGTCTTACATCGCGCCTACCATGGTTAACCTGAATCTGACGCAGGAACGCTATCCGGAAGTGGTGTTCCGCAAAACGCGCGAGCACTAACAGATCAGCAGGGCGCCTTAGGGCGCCCTGTGTTATATTGCGTCTCCCCATTCTGCTAATTAATAAATCTCCTTCACCAGTTTCGTCTCCCCCGCATCCGCCAGCATTTACCCGGTCTTTCCTGTTTTTTCTGTCATATGGTCTATATTTAATAGGGCATCATTTAGCCAGTAAGCGTAATTCACTATTTTTTGCCACGATAATAGCGAGTTATTCGGTAGTGTTGCCAATAAGAGACAGTGTGATGTTATTAATATCAATAACATAGCTATAACCTTGATTTAACGGACAGGTGTTGTCGTCAATAGGCGACAGTTTTTAGTTCGATTATTAATCAACTTTTATTTTGTTATTGATTTTTAATGATTTTTTAAAGTTGGCACAGCCGTTGCAATATTCCTGGTGTGGCAACAATCGTCTTAGCGTGAATGTTTGAACGTATAGAAATCGTGAAGTATTCACTGAGTGAGTCGCGTTATGGCGACTGAAGGGTCCGCAATCATTTTGGATCCATAACCAAAGGAAGAGATCGATGAAAAATACTAAATTTGCACAATCACTGATGGCTGTTGTTTTGGGTTCCGTTCTGGTTAGTGGCAGCGCGCTGGCTGAAGATACGCTGCTCAACAAAGCGTCGAGTGCCGCTGATAGCGCGGGTGCCAAAATCGATAGCTCCATGAAAAAAGTTGACGGCTACATGGATGACAGCGCAACAACGGCTAAAGTTAAAAGTGCGCTGGTGGATGACAAAACCATTACCAGCAGCGATATCTCGGTGAAAACGGAAAAAGGTACCGTCACCCTGAGCGGTTTTGTCGGCAGCCAGGCGCAGGCTGAGCATGCGGTTGAAGTGGCCGGTAAAGTTGAAGGCGTCAAATCCGTCAGCGACAAGCTGCACGTGAAAGACGAAAGCAAACAGTCCGTGAAGGCTTATGCCGGTGACACCGCGACCACCAGTGAACTGAAAGCCAAACTGCTGGCCGATGACATCGTGCCTTCACGCAACGTGAAAGTGGAAACCACCGACGGTGTGGTGCAGCTTTCCGGTGAAGTGAAAACTCAGGCCCAGTCTGAGCGTGCAGAAAGCATCGCCAAAGCGATCGACGGCGTGAAAAGCGTTAAAAACGACCTGGTAGTTAAGCCGTAAGTTTTAGTACGAGCAACAATAAGCACCAAATCCTGGGTTGGCTTAAAGGTTAACCCAGGAAGCACCATCAAAAAAAGAAACTGACCGGCAACCTGGATGAGCCTGAAAAGGGTACAGGTTGCGATGTGTTTTTTCACTATGGTAAGGAGAAGCTTATGTTTCGTTGGGGCATTATCTTTTTAGTCATCGCACTGATTGCTGCTGCGTTAGGTTTCGGCTCTCTGGCGGGTACCGCCGCCTGGGCTGCAAAAATCGTCTTCGTCGTGGGGATCATTCTGTTCCTGGTCAGCCTGTTTACCGGCCGCCGACGTCCTTAGCTTTTCTCTCAAAGTGTAACAAAGCTTAATTCCTTTTCTCACCCCAGGGAGGTCAGTCATGAATAGCGACATCATCCTCGGACGCTGGAAACAGTTGAAGGGCCGGGTGTGTCAGGCATTGGCGGAGTGGTCCGACAATGACTGCATCTGGCTGATGGGAAGCAATGACTGCCTCTCTGGCATACTGCAAGAGGATTACGGAAGAGAGCAAGACGAGGTATCCTCGGGTAAAACGTCTCACTGAGGATGCAGGGTTGGGATACAGAATACCCATCACGCTCGGCAATATAGAACCGCTGGCGTATAAACCTTACCGGCCCGGCAAAATGGCGCTGGTATGTGAAGGGGGCGGGCAGCGCGGCATTTTTACCGCCGGCGTGCTGGACGAGTTTCAGCGTGCCCGCTTTAATCCTTTTGATCTGATGATCGGCACTTCTGCCGGCGCACAAAATCTCTCGGCCTTTATTTGTGGCCAGATGGGCTATGCGCGGCGGGTGATCACCCGTTACACCACCTCCGCTGAATTCTTTAACCCGCTGCGCTTCGTGCGTGGCGGGCATTTGATCGATCTCGACTGGCTGATCGACACCACGTCGCAACAGCTGCCGCTGGCAATGGACGTGGCGGAAAAACACCTGATCGATGGCCGTGAATTCCTGATGTGCGCCTGCCGCAGCGATGACTTTGAACCCACTTACCTGCCGGCGCAGCGTGCCAGCTGGTTGCCGGCGATCAAGGCATCCAGCGCCATTCCGGGTTTTTACCGTATGGGCGTGGATTTGGACGGCGTCAGCTATCAGGACGGTGGCATCAGCGATGCGATCCCAGTCGAAGAGGCCTACCGACGCGGCGCGGACACTATCGTGGTGATCCGTACCGTGCCTTCGCAGATGTATTACACCCCGCAGTGGATGAAGCGCATGGAGCACTGGCTCAGCGAAAGCAGCCTGCAGCAGATGGTGCGCATCCTTCAACACCACGAACAAAGCTATCACCGCATTCAGCAATTCATTGAGAAGCCGCCCGGCAAGCTGCGCATCTTTGAAATTTTCCCGCCGAAGCCGCTGGCCAGTAATGCCTTGGGCAGCCGGCTGACCTCGCTCAATCAGGACTATCATCTGGGGCGCCGCTGCGGACGCTATTTCCTGGCGACCGTCGGGCACTGGCTGGTCGAGCAGGACAAACTGGACGGTATGAAGGTGAAAAAGGCGCTGTCGCGCCGTTTGATCCAGCCTGAGAATGTCGTTATGCCTTCGCCGATCATCACCGACGTGGCACACCCGCGCGAACTTTCCACGCAGCCGGAGCCCAATCTGGCCGCGAGAGAGATTATTCTGCCGGGTGACGTACCCCCGGGTGAAGGGGGGTTGCTGTGACCCCAGATTTCACCGATACCCACTGCCACTTCGATTTCCCGCCGTTCAGCGGACAGGAGCTTGAAAGCCTGGCGTTGGCCGAGCAGGCGGGCGTAAGGCGTATTATCGTGCCGACTGTGACCTCTGACCGCTTTGCGCGGGTGGTAAAACTGGCGCGCGACTATCCGCCGTTGTTCGCAGCCCTCGGGCTGCACCCGCTGTATATTGCCCAGCATCAGGAAGCGGAGCTTGAACAGTTGGCGGGTTTTCTGGCCAGCCGACCTCAGAAGCTGGTGGCGGTGGGGGAGATTGGTCTGGATCTCTATATGGAGAACCCGCAGTTCGAACGGCAACAGCGGGTATTGAAGGCCCAGTTGAAACTGGCTAAAGAACACGACCTGCCGGTGATCCTGCATTCCCGCCGCAGCCACGATCAGCTGGCGGCGATGCTGCGTCGTAGCGAAGTGCCACGCCGCGGCGTCGTACACGGTTTTGCCGGCAGTCTGTCACAGGCGCAGGCGTTTATCCGCCTGGGCTATTACATTGGCGTGGGGGGCACCATCAGCTATGAGCGGGCGCAGAAAACCCGTAGCGTGATGGCTCAATTGCCGTTGACCTCCTTGCTGTTGGAAACCGATGCGCCGGACATGCCGCTGGCCGGTTACCAGGGGCAGCCCAACCGCCCTGAACGTGCCGCCGAAGTTTTCCAGGAACTGTGCCGCTTGCGCCCCGAGTCAGCCGAGGATATTGCCGCCCAGTTGCAACACAACACTCACGCCCTGTTTACCCTTTAGGTGTCTAACCCGCCATAACTGTGATGATGCTCACGTTATAAGATTTTCATTTGCTTCCTGTTGTATGCATTTGTGACATAAATCGGTACGAGGGGTACCTCGCTCCGTATAATCGCTCCCCGAAATTACTCTAAAGCAGCCCCGTGTTCCTCTCTGACAGGGATGCATTTCTTTTTCGCAACAGGGATACTTTGCATGCAACTCATCATGAGCCTGGTCGGCATGGCGGTGCTGATCGCCATTGCGGTGCTGCTCTCCAGCAACCGCCGCGCGATTAACCTGCGCACCGTTATTTGGGCATTTGTTCTTCAGGTCGCCATCGGCGCGCTGGTGCTGTACGTTCCAGTTGGTCGCGCGATTCTCGGCGGCATGTCGGCGGGCGTGGCTAACGTGATCGCCTACGGCAACCAGGGGATCTCCTTCATCTTCGGTGGCCTGGTTTCCGACAAGATGTTTGAAGTCTTCGGCGGCGGCGGTTTTGTGTTCGCGCTGCGCGTACTGCCGGTGATCGTGTTCTTCTCCTCGCTGATTGCGGTACTGTATTACCTCGGTATCATGCAATTGGTGATCCGCGTGTTGGGCGGTGGCTTGCAAAAGCTGCTGGGTACCTCACGGACCGAATCACTGTCGGCGACCGCTAATATTTTCGTCGGCCAAACCGAGGCCCCGCTGGTGGTGCGCCCGTATATCGCTACCATGACCCAGTCTGAGCTGTTTACCGTGATGTGCGGTGGCCTGGCCTCGGTAGCCGGTTCCGTATTGGCAGGTTATGCCCAGATGGGGGTGCCGCTGGAATATCTGATCGCCGCTTCATTTATGGCTGCTCCGGGTGGCTTGCTGTTCGCCAAGCTGATGGTGCCGGAAACCGAAAAAACCCACGATAAAGACGACGCGATGAAATTGATCGCAGAAGATGAACGCCCGGCCAACGTGATCGATGCGGCAGCTTCAGGTGCGGCTTCCGGCATGCAGCTGGCGCTGAACGTCGGCGCGATGCTGTTGGCGTTTATCGCGTTGATCGCTTTGCTGAACGGCATTCTTGGCGGTATCGGCGGCTGGTTCGATTATCCGCAGCTGTCGCTGGAACTGATACTTGGCTGGGTATTCTCACCGATCGCCTTCCTGATCGGCGTGCCTTGGCATGAAGCGATGGCGGCCGGCTCGTTTATTGGCCAGAAGATTATCGTTAACGAATTCGTCGCCTACATGAACTTCGGTGCTTACCTGCGTCCGGACGACGTGGTGGCGGCAGAAGGGCTGCAGGTGCTGTCGGCGCACACCAAGGCGATCATCTCCTTTGCGCTGTGCGGCTTTGCCAACCTGTCGTCGGTGGCGATCTTGCTCGGCGGTCTGGGCAGTATGGCGCCGAACCGTCGTCATGACATCGCGCGCTTCGGCCTGAAAGCCGTGGCTGCGGGTACGCTCTCCAACCTGATGAGTGCGACCATCGCCGGGTTCTTCCTGGCGCTGTAACCCCGGTCCTGTCCTGTGATAGCGCCGCGAGCCCTATTGCAGGACACCGCCTATACTCTAAGACGGGCGCAACGTGCCGTGCCCGCGTCCGTTTCTTTAGCGAATTTGTGAACGATATCGCGTTATTTTGTGATGTTCTTCACATATAATTCCGGCCTGTTACAGTGTTATTTCATATAGTGTGACCCTGAGCGCGAATTGCCCCCGGCGATCGTGTTCAAATAGCTATTACTGACCCTGCGCGATGCGAAGGGTTATGTGCGGTGAGAAGGATCTCAGTTGCCGCGGTGGGAACCCGTTCCCCAGCGCTATCTTCAAGGAACCAAGTCCGCTCGCCAACACCCAGGTACTCAGTTGGAGAGTTTTATGACCGAATTAACCGCAGCAGCGCAACGTGCGCTGACCTTAATGGATTTGACCACGCTGAACGACGATGACACCGATGAAAAAGTGATCGCGCTGTGTCGTCAGGCCAATAGCCCGGCCGGCCATACGGCGGCCATCTGTATTTACCCGCGTTTTATCCCGGTGGCGCGCAAGGCTCTGCGTGAGCAGGGGACGCCGGACATCCGCATTGCGACCGTCACCAATTTCCCGCATGGCAACGACGATATTGAAATCGCGCTGGCGGAAACGCGCGCGGCTATCGCCTATGGCGCCGATGAGGTGGACGTGGTGTTCCCTTACCGCGCGCTGATCGCCGGTAACGAGCAGGTGGGTTTTGAACTGGTCAAACAGTGCAAGCAGGCTTGCCAGGCCGCCAACGTGCTGTTGAAAGTGATCATTGAAACCGGTGAGCTCAAGCAGGCCAGTCTGATCCGTAAAGCATCGGAAATCGCCATCAACGCCGGCGCTGACTTTATCAAAACCTCTACCGGTAAAGTGCCGGTCAACGCGACGCTCGAAAGCGCGGAGCTGATGATGTCGGTGATCCGCGATCTTGGCGTTGCCAAAACGGTGGGCTTCAAGCCGGCCGGTGGCGTACGCACAGCGGAAGACGCGCTGCATTATCTGCAACTTGCCGATCGTATTCTGGGCGAAGGTTGGGCCGATGCGCGTCATTTCCGCTTCGGGGCTTCCAGTCTGTTAGCCAGCCTGCTGACGACGCTGGGCCACAGTGCCGGGCAGTCCGGCAGCGGTTACTGAACGATTACGTCGGCAAGGCGAGATAATCGCCGGCCTGCACTCTACTCTAGCTAAAACAGGGGGACGCTTTGTTCCTGGCCCAAGAAATTATCCGTAAGAAACGTGACGGTCAGCCGTTGAGCGAAGCAGAAATTCGCTTTTTCATCAATGGCATCCGTGACAACGTCGTTTCAGAAGGTCAAATTGCCGCGCTGGCGATGACCATTTATTTCCACGATATGACCATGCCGGAGCGCGTGGCGCTGACCATGGCAATGCGTGATTCCGGTACCGTGCTGGACTGGAAAAGCCTGTCACTGAACGGGCCACTGGTCGACAAGCACTCCACCGGCGGCGTGGGCGATGTCACTTCGCTGATGCTGGGCCCGATGGTGGCGGCTTGCGGCGGCTATGTGCCGATGATCTCCGGCCGTGGTTTGGGCCATACCGGCGGTACGCTGGACAAGCTGGAAGCGATCCCGGGCTTTAATATCTTCCCGGACGACAATGCCTTCCGCAAAATTATTCAGGACGTGGGCGTGGCGATTATCGGCCAAACCAGCTCGCTGGCACCGGCGGACAAACGCTTCTACGCGACCCGTGATATCACTGCTACCGTAGATTCCATTCCGCTGATCACCGCCTCTATTCTGGCGAAGAAGCTGGCGGAAGGCCTGGATGCGTTGGTGATGGACGTCAAAGTCGGTTCAGGTGCCTTTATGCCAACCTACGCACTGTCGGCCGATTTGGCGCAGGCGATTGTTGGCGTAGCCAACGGCGCCGGGTGCAAAACCACCGCGCTGTTGACCGACATGAACCAGGTGCTGGCCTCCAGCGCCGGTAACGCCGTGGAAGTTCGCGAAGCCGTGCGCTTCCTGACCGGCGAATACCGCAACCCGCGCCTGCTGGAAGTGACGATGGCGCTGTGCGTGGAAATGCTGCTTTCCGGTGGCCTGGCGAAAGATGATGCCGATGCGCGTGCCAAACTGCAGGCAGTGCTGGACAATGGTAAAGCGGCAGAAGTGTTTGGCCGTATGGTCGCCGCACAGCAGGGCCCGACAGATTTCGTCGAGCGCTACGACAGCTATCTGCCTGCCGCAACCCTCAGCAAGCCGGTTTACGCTGAGAAAAAAGGTATCATCAGTGCAATGGATACCCGTGCATTGGGCATGGCGGTGGTGTCCCTGGGCGGCGGTCGTCGCCGTGCAACCGACAGCATCGACTACAGCGTGGGTCTGACTGAGATGGCGCGCCTGGGCGACAAAGTGGATACCCAGCAGCCGCTGGCGGTGATCCATGCCAACGACGAAGAGACTTGGCAGCAGGCGGCCGAAGCGGTACGCAGTGCGATGGTGCTGAGCGACAAAGCGCCGGAAGTGACGCCAGTAGTCTATAAGCGCATCACGGAATAATTAACGAATCAGGAGCGGCAGCGGCCTTTTCGCTGTCGCCCACAGCGTGAGAACACGCAGGAGAGCATGATGAAACGTACATTTATTATGGTATTAGACTCATTCGGTATTGGCGCGAGCGAAGATGCCGAGCGTTTTGGCGACAAGGGTTCCGACACTCTGGGTCACATCGCCGAGGTCTGCGCGCGCGGTGAAGCCAACGTTGGCCGTCAGGGCCCGTTGACGCTGCCTAACCTGAGCCGTCTGGGCCTGGGCAAGGCCGCGGAAGAATCCACCGGCACCTTCCCGCAAGGGCTGGATCGCAATGCGGACATCATCGGCGCCTATGCTTACGCCAGCGAACTCTCTTCCGGTAAAGATACGCCGTCAGGCCACTGGGAAATCGCCGGCGTGCCGGTACTGTTCGATTGGGGCTATTTCAGCGACGAACACAACAGCTTCCCGCAGGAGCTGCTGGACAAGCTGGTCGAGCGCGCTAACCTGCCGGGCTACCTCGGTAACTGCCACTCATCCGGCACTGTGATCCTCGACCAACTGGGCGAAGAGCACATGAAAACCGGCAAGCCGATTTTCTATACCTCTGCCGACTCGGTATTCCAGATCGCCTGCCACGAAGAGACCTTCGGCCTGGATCGTCTGTATGAACTCTGTGAAATCGCCCGTGAAGAGCTGACCGAAGGCGGTTACAACATTGGCCGCGTGATCGCTCGTCCATTCCTGGGCGACAAGCCGGGCAACTTCCAGCGTACCGGTAACCGTCACGATCTGGCCGTAGAGCCACCGGCGCCAACCGTGCTGAAAAAGCTGGTGGACGAGAAGGGCGGCGAAGTGGTGTCGATCGGTAAAATTGCCGATATCTACGCCAACGTGGGCATCACCAAAAAGGTCAAGGCTACCGGCATCGACGCGCTGTTCGACGCAACCGTGACCGAAATGGAAAAAGCCGGTGACAACACTATCGTGTTCACCAACTTCGTTGATTTTGACTCCTCTTACGGCCACCGCCGCGACGTTGCGGGCTATGCCGCTGCGCTGGAGCTGTTCGACCGCCGTCTGCCGGAGCTGCTGAAACTGGTGAAAGATGAAGATATCATTATCTTCACCGCTGACCACGGCTGCGACCCGACCTGGCCGGGCACCGACCACACCCGTGAGCACATTCCGGTCCTGATTTACGGTCCGAAAGTGAAACCGGGTTCGTTGGGCCACCGTGAAACCTTCGCCGACATCGGCCAGACCGTAGCCAGCTACTTTGGCGTGTCACCGATGGATTACGGTAAATCCATGCTCTAAGCCCCGTATTTCAAGCCGCAGCGTTGTTGCTACGCGCCTGGCTGCAACTCGAAATTCAAGGCTTAGATGTTTGATGTTTTTATTAAATATGATTTCTGAAGGAAGATAATTATGGCTACGCCGCACATTAATGCTGAAATGGGTGATTTCGCTGACGTAGTACTGATGCCGGGCGATCCGCTGCGTGCAAAATACATTGCGGAAACTTTCCTGGAAGGCGCGGTGGAAGTGAACAACGTGCGTGGCATGCTGGGCTTCACCGGTACCTACAAGGGCCGCAGAATCTCCGTAATGGGCCACGGTATGGGTATCCCATCCTGCTCCATCTATGCGCGTGAACTGATTGCCGAATTCGGCGTGAAGAAAATCATCCGTGTGGGTTCTTGCGGCGCGGTGCGTGACGATATCAAACTGCGTGACGTGGTGATTGGTATGGGTGCTTGCACCGATTCCAAAGTAAACCGTCTGCGTTTCAAGGATCACGACTACGCGGCAATCGCCGACTTCGATATGGTGCGTAATGCCGTAGACGCGGCAGCAGCGCAGGGTATCCCGGCGCGTGTGGGCAACATCTTCTCCGCTGATCTGTTCTATACGCCGGATCCGGATATGTTCCAGGTGATGAAGAAGTACGGCATCCTGGGCGTGGAAATGGAAGCGGCCGGTATCTACGGCGTGGCGGCTGAGCTGTTCGAAGAGTTCGGTTCCAAGGCACTGACCATTTGTACCGTCTCCGACCACATTCTGCGTCATGAAGCGACCACCGCTGCAGAGCGTCAAACCACCTTTAATGAAATGATCATTATCGCGTTGGAATCTGTGCTGCTGGGCGACAAAGCCTAATCATACTGCGGGCGCAGCGTTCTGCTGCGCCCCAGCTAATCTATTCATCGTGCTCCCCTCATTTTCTTGAAATGCTTTACCTTATAGGTAATTAGCGCTATTACTCTATTCATCAATCTATTCACTCCTCTATTCATCTATGACCAGCCTCGAGCAAGTTCTGCGTAAGGGGCCCGCCGCGTCGAAAGCACTCACCGATGCGCTGGGTATTAGCCAACCGACGCTGTCGCGCCGTATCCATGCGTTGGCGGAAGCTGTGCTGACTATGGGTAAAGGCCGAGCCACTCGCTATGCCTTGCGCAGGGCCGTGGCGGAGGAGACGTATTTTCCACTCTATCAAGTGGATGAGCAGGGCACAGCATGAGCTGATCAGCGAGGCGTTCCGTGGTCTTGCCGACCAGATGTTGATGCAGGTTCAAGGGTTGAATGAACACATCCAGCGTATGGCTTAAAGCAAGCCTAGGGCATCTTCTCTTCTTTCTTATCTTCCGGCTTTTCGTCATCGTCATCTTCCACCGTATTGCCTTCCTCCAACGGCGTGTTGGCGGTTAACAGGTACGGGGACTGCTGCCAGCGGCTGCGGCGGTGCTGCAACAGCGTACGGGCCAGGATGATGCCGATGGCCAGCGCCAGCAAAATCATCAGGCGCAGCAGGTTGGTGGTGTTATCCACCTGTTTGGATTCGGTCGCCAGCACGTGGGTGTCCAGCGTGATGCGGATAAAGCCGATCGGCCCGTCTTTGTTCTCAATGGGTTCAACCAGCTGGTGATTGAAGTAGCTGCCGGCGCGTTTACCGTCAAGCGACAGGCGATCGCGTATACTTATCTGCTCACCGGCGTGGGAAACCAGGGATCCGTCCAACTGATAGACGCTGGCGTCCAAAATGCGGCTGTGGTCGGTGAGCTGTTTGAGGATGGCGTCGATGCGTTGGTTGTCGACGTCGCTGTCGTCATCCATCAGGGGGGCCAGGCTGGATGCCACCTGTTTGGTCAGCGTTTGCGCCAGTTCTTCCACCTGTTCGGATCGCGCCAATTGGTGACTCAGGCTAAAATAGGAAGCGCCCTGCATCAACAGCACCAGCAAAGCCAGGCAAATCAGGATAATAGCGGTGCGGTGCAGGCGGAATTTCAGTTTAGCGCGGGCCATGCAGGTTCCTTGGGCATCTTGGACACTTTATGTTGCCAGAAGCAATGGCGATAGGATAGCTTGATGCGTCGTTTTATCATGCAGTGTTTTTTCAGGAGTTAAGGATGTCGAATAGTCTGACCTATTGCGATCTCCCGGCTGAGATCTCTCAATGGCCGGGTCTTCCCCTTTCGCTGAGCGGTGACGAAGTGATGCCGCTGGATTATCGGGCGGGTCATACCGGTTGGCTATTATATGGCAGAGAACTGAACAAAACGCGCATTACCGATTTCCAGCGCAAGCTGGGTGCGGCGATGGTGATTGTCACTGCCTGGTGCGTAGAGGATTATCAGGTGGTGCGTCTGGCGGGCACGCTGACGGCACGCGCCAAAACGCTGGCGGCGGAGAGCGGGCTGGACGTGGCGCCGCTGGGCAAGATCCCCCACCTGCGCACCCCCGGGTTGCTGGTGATGGATATGGACTCCACCGCGATTGAAATTGAATGCATCGACGAGATTGCCAAACTGGCGGGCGTCGGTGAGCAGGTGTCGGAAGTGACCGAACGCGCGATGCGCGGCGAGCTGGACTTTACCGCCAGCCTGCGTCAGCGCGTCGGTACGCTGAAAGGCGCCGATGCCAATATCCTCAAGCAGGTGCGTGACGAGCTGCCGCTGATGTCCGGGCTGACCAACCTGGTGCGCAAGCTGCAGGCGATGGACTGGCACGTGGCGATTGCCTCCGGCGGCTTCACCTACTATGCCGAGTATCTGCGTGACAGACTGAAGCTGGTGGCGGTGGTGGCTAACGAGCTGGAGATCCGCGACGGCAAGCTGACCGGCGAGGTGCTGGGACCGGTGGTGGACGCGCAGTTCAAAGCCGATACGCTGGTAGCGCTGGCGGAAAAACTGGGTATTCCACCGCAGCAAACTGTCGCCATCGGCGACGGCGCCAACGATTTGAAAATGATGCAGGTTGCCGGGTTGGGAATTGCCTATCACGCCAAACCGAAAGTGTATGAGAAGGCGCAGGTGTCGATTCGCCATGCCGATCTTATGGGCGTGCTGTGCGTGTTGACCGGCAGCCTGAAACACGAAGTACGCTAAAGTAGGCCCCTGACCCGGCGATGACGCCCGTCAGCGGCAATGTGGTAATAAAGCAGAGGTAATACGTGGCAAAAGCAGCAAAACGGGCGTTTGTATGTAATGAGTGCGGCGCAGATTATCCGCGCTGGCAGGGGCAGTGCAGCGCTTGCCACGCCTGGAACAGCATTACAGAAGTGCGTCTGGCTGCCGTGTCTTCCTCTTCTCGCAATGAGCGTCTGAGCGGCTACGCCGGCGATGCCGGTATCAGCAAGGTGCAAAAGCTGTCGGACATCAGCCTGGAAGAGCTGCCGCGTTTTTCCACCGGTTTCCTGGAGTTTGACCGCGTGCTGGGCGGCGGGGTGGTTCCGGGCAGTGCGATCCTGATCGGCGGTAACCCCGGCGCAGGTAAAAGTACCTTGCTGCTGCAGGTGCTGTGCAAACTGTCCGAGCAGATGAAAACCCTGTACGTCACCGGTGAGGAGTCACTGCAGCAGGTCGCGATGCGCGCCCATCGTCTCGGCTTGCCAACCGGCGGCCTGAATATGCTGTCTGAAACCAGCATCGAACAGATCTGCCTGATCGCCGAGCAGGAACAGCCGAAGCTGATGGTGATCGACTCCATTCAGGTGATGCACATGGCGGATATTCAATCTTCGCCGGGTAGCGTTGCGCAGGTACGTGAAACGGCGGCTTATCTGACGCGTTTCGCCAAGACGCGCGGCGTGGCGATTGTCATGGTCGGTCACGTCACCAAAGACGGTTCCCTGGCCGGGCCGAAAGTATTGGAACACTGCATCGACTGTTCGGTGCTGCTGGACGGCGACGCCGATTCACGTTTTCGTACCCTGCGCAGCCATAAAAACCGCTTTGGTGCGGTGAATGAGCTGGGCGTGTTCGCCATGACCGAGCAGGGCCTGCGTGAGGTCAGCAACCCGTCTGCCATCTTCCTCAGCCGTGGCGATGAGGTCACCTCCGGCAGTTCGGTGATGGTGGTTTGGGAAGGTACGCGGCCGTTGCTGGTGGAAATTCAGGCGCTGGTGGATCATTCCATGATGTCTAACCCGCGGCGAGTGGCGGTCGGCCTGGAGCAAAACCGATTGGCGATCCTGTTGGCGGTGCTGCATCGGCATGGCGGATTGCAGATGTCCGATCAGGACGTGTTCGTTAACGTGGTCGGTGGGGTGAAGGTCAGTGAAACCAGCGCCGATTTGGCGTTGCTGATGTCGTTGGTGTCCAGCCTGCGTGACCGCCCATTGCCGAACGATTTGGTGGTGTTTGGCGAAGTGGGGCTGGCGGGGGAGATCCGTCCGGTACCGAGCGGTCAGGAACGGATTTCCGAAGCGGCGAAACACGGCTTCAAGCGTGCCATCGTGCCGCACGCTAACGTGCCGAAAAAACCGCCGGCCAATATGCAGGTGTTTGGCGTGAAGAAACTGGCGGATGCGCTGGACGTGTTGGAACAGTTTTATTAATTGCCACGCGGTACGCAGATTATGCTATTTTGTTTAGCATACTAAACGGAGGGGCTATGCGGCAATTCGATTACCTGAAGGCGTCGATTAAGCAAAAGAACTGCACTCTGCAGCAGGTGGCGGATGCCAGTGGCATGACCAAAGGCTATCTTAGCCAGCTGTTAAACGACAAAATCAAAAGCCCTAGCGCCCAGAAGCTGGAGGCGCTGCACCGTTACCTCGGGCTTGAGTTCCCACGCCGTGAGAAAAAGGTCGGCGTGGTGTTTGGTAAATTTTACCCTCTGCACACCGGTCATATTTACCTGATCCAGCGAGCCTGTAGCCAGGTGGATGAGTTGCACGTGATCCTGTGTCACGATGAACCGCGCGATCGGGAGCTGTTCGACAACAGCTCGATGTCGCAACAGCCGACGGTCAGCGATCGTCTGCGCTGGCTGCTGCAAACCTTCAAGTATCAGAAAAACATTCATATTCACTCGTTTGACGAACAGGGCATCGAGCCCTATCCGCACGGCTGGAACGTGTGGAGTGACGGGGTGAAAGCTTTTCTGGAGCAAAAGGCCATAGTGCCGAGCTTTATCTATTCCAGTGAAGCACAGGATGCTCCGCGCTATCGCGAACATCTGGGCATTGAAACCATTCTGATCGATCCCGAACGTTCATTTATGAACATCAGCGGCCGCCAAATCCGCCAGGATCCGTTCCGCTATTGGGACTATATCCCGACCGAAGTGAAGCCGTTTTTTGTACGCACCGTAGCTATCCTCGGCGGCGAGTCGAGCGGGAAATCGACCCTGGTCAATAAGCTGGCGAACATCTTCAACACCACCAGCGCCTGGGAATATGGCCGCGACTACGTGTTCTCGCACCTCGGCGGGGATGAGATGGCGCTACAGTATTCCGACTATGACAAAATCGCCCTGGGCCAGGCGCAGTACGTTGATTTTGCGGTAAAATATGCCAATAAAGTGGCGTTTATCGATACCGACTTCGTGACCACTCAGGCGTTCTGCAAAAAGTACGAAGGACGCGAGCACCCCTTTGTACAGGCGTTGATCGACGAGTACCGCTTTGATCTGGTGATCCTGCTGGAGAATAACACCCCATGGGTGGCGGATGGGTTGCGCAGCCTGGGCAATCCCAACGATCGCAAGGCATTCCAGTATTTGCTGGAAGAGATGCTGCGGGCCAACAACATTGAATACGTACACGTAGAGTCCAGTGATTACGACGAGCGTTTCCTGCGCTGTGTAGAACTGGTCAAACAGCTGTTGGCGGCCGATGCCAGCCGCCTGGTTGGCGTTGCAGTCTAAGCCTGCGGGGCGCAGGCTGCGCCCCGTCGGTTATCAGTAAACAATCACCAGTTTTCCCTGCATATGTCCGTCGAGCAGTTTTTGATGCGCGGCGGTCAGCGTCGGCACCGTTAGCCCGTGCATCGTTTCGCTCAGGGTGGTGCTCAGCTTCCCTTCATCCAGCAGTTGCGCCACTTGCTTGAGGATCTCGCCCTGCTGAGCGATATCCGGCGTGTTGAACATACTGCGGGTAAACATCAATTCCCAGTGCAGCGCGGCGCTTTTCAGCTTCAGTGCGCTCTGGTCCAACGGCTGGGCGTTTTCCACGATGGTACAGATATGGCCCATCGGTGCGATCAGATCGGAGATGGCTTGCCAGTGGCCGTCGGTATCGTTCAGGCACAGAATATAATCCACGTTCTCAATGCCCTGTTGCGCCAGGTTAGTTTTCAGATCGCGATAGTCCACCACCAGATCGGCACCCCGTTCCAGACACCAGGCCGCCGACTCGGGACGAGAGGCGGTCGCAATCACCTTTACCTGACTGCGCTGTGCCGCAAACGGGATCGCCAGCGAACCAACACCACCGGCGCCGCCAATGATCAACAGAGTTTTCCCCGGTGCCGCATCCTGAATTTTCAGATGTTCGAACAGTGCTTCCCAGGCAGTCAGGGCCGTCAGCGGCATGGCGGCAGACTCGGCCCAGTTCAGGCTGCGGGGCTTGTGGGCAGTAATACGTGAATCGATCAATTGTTGGGTGCTGTTGCTGCCCGGGCGAGTGATATCACCGGCGTACCAAACCTCATCGCCGGGTTTGAAGCCGCTGACGCTGCTGCCCACTTCAACCACGACGCCGCTGGCGTCCCAACCGAGAATGCGTGGCTGCTGCAGGCCGCTTTTTTGCAGGCCGGCATGGACCTTGGTATCCACCGGGTTGACCGACACCGCTTTCACTTCCACTAACAGATCGTACTGACCCGGCGTGGGTTTTTCCGAGCTGATCTCTATGAAGGCGGCGGGGTTTTTCGGGTCTACGGCAATGGCTTTAATCGGCATGACTGTGCTCCTTTCGAATGAATAACCTCAGTGTAGACCTCTTGAGAGGGAGTGATAAGATGGACAATAACTAACTAAGTGTTCGTATGAGGTGAACAATGAGGTTTAAGCAGCTGCAGGATATGGCGCTGTTTGCGCTGGTGGCCGAGTGCGGCAGTTTTACCGCCGCCGCCAAACGCGCCGCTTTGCCGAAGTCCAGCGTCAGCCAGCGCATCAGCCAGTTGGAACAGACGCTGGGCCTGCGCTTGCTGAACCGTACCACCCGCCAGCTCAACCTGACCTTTGCCGGCGAACGCTATCTGGAACACTGCCAGGAGATGCTGAATGCTGCCGAACGGGCCGATTTTGCGCTGCAACGGCTGCGTGACAACCCGAGTGGGCGGTTGCGCATCTCAACCCCTGCTGGGCTGGGGGCGACGTTGCTGGCGCGGCTGGCGGCGGATTTTCAGCGCCAATACCCGGACGTGTCACTGGAGGTATCGGTATCCGATGCGATGGTGGATATGGTGCAGGACGGATTTGACGCCGCATTACGCACCGGCAAACCGCAGGACTCCTCGCTGATTGGCCGGCGTTTGGGGCATGCGCCGCGCTATTTGCTGGCATCGTCGGCATATCTGGCGCAGTACCCGCCGATCCTGCATCCGCAACAGTTGCAGCAGCACCGCTGCATCGCGCATCGTTCCTGGCCCGCATGGAATCTGCGCCGGGGCGATGAGTATTTTCGCTGGCAACTGCCGACGCTGCATATCACCGATAATCTGCTGTACGCGCGCGAATGTGCGATTTACGGGGCGGGTATTACTTTGTTGCCGGCATTTCTCAGCCGCGAGGTAGTGGCGCAAAAACAGCTGGTGGAGGTGTTGCCGGAATGGCAGGCGGAAGGCAATGAACTCTATCTGGTTTATCCCAGTCGCAAGCTCAATTCCCCGGCGCTGGCCTGTTTTATTGACGTGGTGTTGCAACATCCGGTATTTGACGATTATGCCCGCGAGCTGGCGCGGGAATAAAAAAAGGCGCCGCATGCGGCGCCTTTCGGAT
Organism: Serratia sp. Je.1.23.a; assembly: GCF_051129805.1. Classification (NCBI taxonomy): domain Bacteria; kingdom Pseudomonadati; phylum Pseudomonadota; class Gammaproteobacteria; order Enterobacterales; family Yersiniaceae; genus Serratia; species Serratia sp. Je.1.23.a. The sequence continues at coordinate 95,675 of NZ_JBCPSR010000006.1, forward strand.
TACTTGGCGATTCTCTTGTACTTGATACGGTGCGGCTCAAGCGCTTCGGCGCCCAGCGTACGTTTCTTGTACTCTTCGTATTCGGTGAAGTTACCTTCGAAGAACTCGACGTTACCTTCATCCTGGTAATCCAGAATGTGGGTAGCAATACGGTCGAGGAACCAACGGTCGTGCGAGATAACCATCGCGCAGCCCGGGAACTCCAACAGGGCGTTTTCCAGCGCGCGCAGGGTTTCGATATCCAGGTCGTTGGTCGGTTCGTCGAGCAGCAGTACGTTGCCGCCAACCTGCAGCAGCTTGGCCAGGTGCAGACGACCGCGCTCACCGCCGGACAGTTCGCCCACGCGCTTGCCCTGATCGACGCCTTTGAAGTTAAAGCGACCGACGTAAGCACGGCTTGGCATTTCGGTGTTGCCGATACGCATGATGTCCTGGCCGCCGGAGACTTCTTCCCAAACGGTTTTTGAATTGTCCATGCTGTCACGGAACTGATCGACCGAGGCAAGCTTGACGGTGTCGCCCAGCACGATGCTGCCGGAATCAGGCTGTTCCTGACCGGACATCATGCGGAACAGCGTGGATTTACCGGCGCCGTTCGGGCCGATAATGCCGACAATCGCGCCTTTAGGCACGGCGAAGGAGAGATCGTCAATCAGCACGCGGTCGCCGTAGGACTTACGCAGGTTGCTGACTTCAACCACTTTATCGCCCAGGCGTGCGCCAGGTGGAATAAAGAGTTCGTTGGTTTCGTTACGCTTTTGGTATTCGGTGCTGTTCAGCTCTTCAAAGCGGGCCAAACGCGCCTTGCCTTTGGACTGACGGCCTTTAGCGCCCTGACGAACCCACTCCAGCTCTTTCTCGATGGATTTGCGGCGTGCGGCTTCGGAAGAGGCTTCCTGCGCCAGACGTGCGTCTTTCTGCTCCAGCCAGGAAGAGTAGTTGCCTTCCCACGGGATGCCTTCGCCGCGGTCCAGCTCGAGGATCCAGCCGGCCACGTTGTCGAGGAAGTAACGGTCGTGGGTGATCGCCACAACGGTCCCTTCGAAGTCGTGCAGGAAGCGTTCCAGCCAGGCCACGGATTCCGCATCCAGGTGGTTGGTCGGTTCGTCCAGCAACAGCATGTCCGGTTTTTCCAGCAGCAGGCGGCACAGCGCGACACGGCGACGTTCACCACCGGACAGGTTGGCGATTTTTGCGTCCCATTCCGGCAGGCGCAACGCATCGGCGGCGCGCTCAAGCTGGGTATTCAGGTTGTGTCCATCATGGGCCTGAATGATTTCTTCCAGACGGCCCTGTTCAGCGGCCAGCTTGTCGAAGTCCGCGCCTTCTTCAGCGTACAGCGCGTACACTTCATCAAGACGTTTCAGGGCACCGACCACTTCCGCCAGCGCTTCTTCGACCGACTCGCGGACGGTGTGCTCCAGATTCAGCTGCGGCTCCTGAGGCAGGTAGCCGATTTTGATCCCTTGCTGCGGGCGAGCTTCACCTTCGATATCGGTGTCGATGCCGGCCATGATGCGCAACAGAGTAGATTTACCCGAGCCGTTCAGACCCAGCACGCCGATTTTGGCGCCAGGGAAGAAGCTCAGTGAGATGTTTTTCAGAATATGACGCTTCGGCGGAACCACTTTGCCGACGCGGTGCATGGTATAGACGTATTGAGCCACGGTGCTCTAGCCTCTCTATATCAGTTTTTATAGGATGTCTGGCTGCGGAGTGTAGCCCGTTTCGAAAGCGGATCCCAGACATCACTCAGCGATCGCTAAGTATAACCGGTTATGCGCCCGTGAAGGCGCATATTGGTGGCTTAAGGAGTGACGACGATCGCGACGCGGCGGTTTTCCGCCCGGCCGCTGGAGGTGCGGTTATCGGCGACCGGGTCGCGTTTGCCCATGCCGCGAGTTTCGATGTTAGCGCGTGGGATGCCTACGCTGGCCAGCAGGTCGGCCACCGCATTGGCGCGGCGCAGCGAGAGCTGGTCGTTATAGCTGTCTTCACCGTAATTATCCGTGTGACCGTCCAGACGGAATTTGGTGATGCCGACGCTCATCAGTGCACGGCCCATTTTCTGTACCGTGTCGGTGCTTTCCGGGTTCAGCTTGCCCACGTTGTTGCCGAACAGCACCTTGTCGGACAGGCCAAATTCCCAGCCGTTATCCGTCAGTTTGAACCCTTGCGACTGCAACAGGGCAATCTGCTCGGGCGTCAGGCCCTGCGGCTTGCTCTGACAGCCGGCGAGCGCCAGCAGGGCGATAAACATCATCGTCAGCAGTGAAAAACGGTTTTTTAGTGTTTGCTGTATCATAATCAAATCCCTAGTTTTATTTTATAGCCGGGGCTTTATTTTTGTATTGCCAGCCGCCAGCCTCCGTTATAACGATGCTTGGCCTGGTACATCGCATCGTCAGCTTCGTGCAAGAGCCCCTGAGGCGTCACCGCATGTTCAGGGTAAAGTGCAATACCGATACTCAAAGAGGAAATGACCTCTTCGCCGTTCGGTAACATCACCGGTTGGGTCATGCAGTCGATAATGTTATCGGCAATCTGCAGTACATCTTCCGTAGTGTGGACCGGTGCCAACAGTACGGCGAACTCATCACCTCCTAAACGTGCAACCAGGTCGCTTTCGCGCAGCTGCGCGCGGATACGCCCGGCAATGGTGGTCAGCACTACGTCGCCGGCGGCGTGGCCGTAGCTGTCGTTAACTTCCTTGAAGCGATCGCCGTCGATAAACAGCACCGCCAGTTTTTCGGGTGACTCGATGTCTCCCAGCGCGCGACTCAGTCGGCCTTCGAAGAAAGCGCGGTTTGGCAAGCCGGTCAGGCTGTCGTGGGTCGCCCGGTGGGTCAGCGAGTCATTCTCCTGTTTCAGGTGCGCCTGCCAGGCTTCCAGTTCGTCAAGCAGGCCATTAAAGTCGCTGCTCAGCTCATGCAGTTCGGCAATCGGTGCCGAAGGTACCCGCAGCCCAAAGGCGCGATCGCGCCGTACCGCATGCGCCACGTTAGCGATATCGTCCAGCGAGCGGACGATCCCCTGCAACATGCGGCGCGACAATACCAGCGCACACAGGGTACTGAGCACCAGACAGGCGATCATGCCTACCATACCGCGTAGCAAAAAACGCAGCAGGCTGCCGCCGTGGCCGCTTAGCCACACTTTGCCGACCTCTTTGCCTTCGTGAGTGATCGGCAGGATCACCGGTTGTGGCAACGCCCAGTGCGCCACGACTTGCTCCATGCCGTGCAGTGGGCCGTCCTTGGGATGGTGCCAGGTCGCAAGCACTTTGCCGTTGTTGTTCAGAATTCTGGCTTCCGACACTTCCTCTTTAGAGGCGATCAGCACCAGGGCTTCGCGGGCGGCGGCACGGTCTTCGAACACCACGGCGGCTTCAACGGTATAGCTGATGGAGCGCGCGATCAGATGCAGGTTATGGTTGGCATAGGCGCGCAGTGCGAACAGCGCCACCAGGGTCAGGAAGATCCCCGCAGTACCCACGGCAATCAGCGCCAGCCCAAGGTGTACTCTTTGCAGTACCCGGCCCAGCGTAGGGCGTGACTGACCCGAACGGTTCTTGCGCAACCACTTCATAGCGGGGGCGCCTGTTTGCGTGCCAACTGCAGCACGTTGGGGTGAACGCGCACGCCGCTACGTGCCAGCGCATCGAGATTGGCTTTAAAACTTGCGGTATCCCCTTCGATTTGCAGGCAGAACGCGCTGCCGGCCGAGCATTCAACATCGTTTTCGCTGATGCTGAGAATGGAATGGCCGCTGATACGCTGTATAAAATTCTGTTTCTGGCCGGCGTTAATATTGCCCAAATAAATGACATCGCAGCCGGTGCTCAGCAGCGGGCTGTCAAAGGATACGCGCTCGGCCTTAATGGGCCGCGGAGCGCTAAGCAGGATCGGATCGAACAGGCCTTCGGCATACTGGGTAGGTGCCGTCACACACAGTCGGATCGGATTGGGTTCGCTGGGCCAGCGGGCATAGCTGATAATGCCTACCACCACGGTGGTGACGGCATGGATGCGATTTTGATAAGGATCACCGGTTTCGGGGCGGGCTGAACCGGGAAAGGCCAGCAGGGTGAGCAGCACCAGCGACAACAGGCGGCCGTAGTCCAGACGTGCGCAAATGAAACTCGCAAGAGAATTTTTTGCGCAGGTCGCTAACCACGCGGCATTATTTGCCATCTTCATCTGCCATTCCTGCCCAGATCCGCAGTACCGATGCGGCAACATAACAATGAGAAGCCTGACCCGCTCGAAGGGATAATTGCCTTACTGAAAACTGTCAATCGCACTGCCTGATGAACACTATCTACCCATTATTGGCGCGGATTGTATTATAAGATATCCCGGTTGCGCGCTTTATGTGCCGTTTTCTCAGAATTATCTTACCTTTTTTTAATAGTATAAAAACGTCCGTCAGGGTTTGCCAGGCGTTTTCTGCAAAGTTAGCCCGCCCGGCCTGAGGTTTGGGGCATTTGCGCAACGGCGTTGTCGTCGGCCAGGAAATATATCCTACATGACTAATTATTTCAGATGACTTCATCTTATTGTCGGCAGCGCTTATTAATAATAAATGAGCTGCTCGTTTCCAGTGTTAACCTCGGGTTAATGATTAATACGCTGTCTTTGGCGCCGGCTTTATTTTATTTGTCAGCGAGGGTAAACCTTTTTTACCTGAAGCCCTTCGTGACGATAAACTTCATCTACAGTAGTGAATGGATAAGCGATCGCGCTGTCTATGGTAGATGGCTGAGCCAGTCACTCAGCGCCTCCTTTTGTTCTGGCGTGCCGGATGAAGCGATATCCCACGACAGAGCGCGAAACACTCGGAGAGCCGTTTCACTGTCCGTTGGCTGCTGGCGTAGCGCGGCAACGGGGGAATCGGCTCTGGCAACACCATCAGCATTAGCGAGGAAAGAGTCAGTATGGTCAAGGTAGACAAGTGGCGGTTTTTGGCTGTGGGCCTGTGCCTGACGGCATTCTCAGGCGCCGCATTGGCGGACTCGCTGGACGCCCAGCGTCAGCGTTACCTGCAGATTAAACAGGCGTGGGACAGTAAGCAGATGGACGTCGTGGCGCAATTGATGCCGACGCTGCGTGATTACCCGCTATACCCTTATCTGGAATACCGTGAGCTGACGCAAGATCTCAGTCAGGCTGGTTTCTCCGAGGTGAACGATTTTATCAAACAGCATCCGACGCTGCCGCCGGCCAAATCGTTGGCCCCGCGCTTTGTTAACGAGCTGGCACGGCGTGAAGACTGGCGGACTCTGTTGGCCTTTAGCCCACAGGCGCCTAAACCTATAGCTGCGCGTTGCAATTACTACTACGCCAAATGGGCCACCGGCGATCAACAGGCGGCCTGGAGCGGTGCTGAAGACGTTTGGATGAGCGGTAAATCGTTACCGGGCTCCTGTGACAAGCTGTTCAGCGTCTGGAAGGGCTCCGGCAAACAGACACCATCGGCGATACTGGAGCGTATGAAGCTGGCGTTGAAAGAGGGCAACAGCGGCCTGGTCAACAGCTTGTACCGTCAGTTGCCGTCAGATTACCAAACCATGGGCGATGCGTTGGTGCGTCTGCAAAACGATCCGGCCACGGTAGAATCCTTTGCCCGTAGCGTAGGGCCAACAGATTTTACCCGTGCCGCGACCGGCATCGCTTTTGAACGCCTGGCGCGCCAGGATGTAGAAAATGCTCGCGCGATGATCCCGACGCTGGTGCGCCTGCAGAAAATGAGCGACAGCGAGCAGTTGGGGTTGGAAGAGGCGGTGGCCTGGCGCCTGATGGGCAGTGATGCCACCTTCGAACAGACCCAATGGCGCGATAAGGTGATCCTGCGCAGTCAGTCTCCGGCTCTGCTGGAACGTCGTGTGCGTATGGCATTGGGCAATGGCGATCGCCAGGGGGTGGCTACCTGGCTGGCTCGCCTGCCAGCGGAGTCTCGCAATAAAGACGAGTGGCGTTACTGGCGTGCAAGCCTGCTGCTGGACGAAGGCAAACGCAGTGAAGGTGAAGAGATCCTGCGTCGCCTGATGAACGAACGCGGCTTCTATCCAATGGTGGCGGCGCAGAAACTGAATAAGCCTTACCCGGTAATGGTGGCCGTGGCGGCGAAACCTCGCGCTTCGCTGGTGGACGGACCGGAGATTGCCCGGGTACGCGAACTGATGTACTGGAATATGGATAATCTGGCGCGCAGCGAGTGGACCTCGTTTGTGTCCAGCCGCAGTCGTCCGGAACAGGAAGCGCTGGCGCGTTATGCATTCGAGCAAAAATGGGCCGATCTCAGCGTGCAGGCAACCATCGTTGGCAAACTGTGGGATCACCTTGAAGAGCGCTTCCCGGTAGCCTGGCCGCAAGAGTTCCGGGCCGCGACCGATGACAAGGGGATCACGCCGAGCTACGCCATGGCGATAGCCCGTCAGGAGAGCGCCTGGAACCCGAAAGCCCAGTCACCGGTAGGGGCTAGCGGCCTGATGCAGGTGATGCCGCGTACCGCGCAGCATACGGTGCAGATGTACAATATTCCCGGCTACTCAAGCCCAAGCCAGCTGCTTGATCCCCGGGTTAACATTACCATCGGTACCAGCTACCTGGAGTATGTGTACCAGCAGTTCGGCCGTAACCGCATTCTGTCATCGGCGGCCTACAACGCCGGTCCATCGCGGGTGAATACCTGGTTGGGCAACAGCGAAGGGCGGGTAGATGCGGTGGCGTTTGTCGAAAGCATCCCGTTCTCGGAAACCCGTTCTTATGTGAAGAACGTACTGGCCTATGACGCATTTTATCGCTACCTCATGCATCGTCCGGCCAAGGTGCTGACCGATGCCGAGTGGCAGAGGCGTTATTGATTTTTGCGGCGCTATGGTATGCTGCTGTACTAGTTAAATAGTATGGTGGCTTGCCATGACGCAATTATCGCTTAACGACCCGGCTCTTTCAGAACAAGGCAATGAGGATTGGCTGCGCTTTGTCGCGCTGCTGCAGAATTCGTTCGCCCAGGATCTGCATCAACCGCTGCTGCAACTGCTGCTGACGCCGGACGAAAGAACGGCTTTGGGGACGCGGGTGCGGATTATTCAGGAACTGATGCGCGGTGAGATGAGCCAGCGTGAGCTGAAGAACGAGCTGGGGGCCGGTATTGCCACCATCACTCGCGGTTCGAACAGCCTGAAGGCGGCGACGCCGGCGTTGAAGCAGTGGCTGGAGCAGCAATTGCTGGGCGAGGCACCTTAGTCGCGCCACGCCCGTATGCGCTTATTTTTGCGGCGCGTTGTTATGGTTTTGGTAGATCGGGTTGTGGAAGGGCACTAGCGCCAACAGCAGAGCCTGATGGTAAACGCTGGTGCGGCTCAACCGCCCATCGGTGAAGATACCGATAGCGCCGCCCTGGCGCTTCACTTCGGCATTGCCGGTGATGGTCGCCATTTCCGTCCCCAATTCGCGGCCGGCGCGAATTCCCTGTAAAATCGTCTCCGGCAGCATCAGACTGGCTGAACGCGATTCGCCCCGGGTGTACGGGTTTTCCACCGTCATCCAGGCGAAGGTCATATTCTCTTCGATACCCGCTTCCACGCCGACCCAAAAGTCGGCCTCCGGGCGTACCTGGCGTGCTTCCATGACGCGCTGGCGTGCACCGGTACGGGTTTCGAGATTGCCGATGGGTTGCAGTGAGACACCACTGGCGACGTCGACCGATTCAATGCGGCATTGGTCTACGCCAAAGGTGTCCTCAAAGGCCAACTGAATAGCCTTAATCTTTGCCGGGTTGGTAGTTGCAGCGACAACATGATACATAACGGGTTTAGCATCCTTAAGCTAAGAGCCTATTCAATACGTCAGACGCTTGCGCAAGCGGCCTGTGACGAAGATAAACTCAGGTTTCACGCAGTATAACGGAAAAGCAAAATGTTACAGGTATACCTCGTTCGCCACGGCGAAACGGAATGGAATGCGGCTCGCCGTATCCAGGGTCAGTCCGACAGCCCGTTAACCGCCCACGGTGAACATCAGGCTCATCTGGTTGCCCAACGCGTCAGCAAGCTCGGCATCACGCACGTGATTACCAGCGATTTGGGGCGTACCCGACGCACCGCGCAAATCATCGCAGAAGCTTGCGGTTGCGAGGTGATAAACGATCCACGTTTGCGCGAGTTACACATGGGGGTTCTGGAAGAACGCCTGATCGACAGCCTGACGCCGCAGGAAGAGCAGTGGCGCAAGCAGATGGTCGATGGTACTGCTGACGGCCGTATCCCTCAAGGTGAATCCATGAGGGAGCTGGGTGGGCGGATGCGCGAGGCGCTGGAAAGCTGCCTGATGCTGCCGGAGGGGAGCAAACCGCTGATCGTGAGCCACGGTATCGCGTTGGGCTGTTTGATCAGCACCGTGCTCGGGTTACCGGCCTATGCCGAACGTCGCCTGCGTTTGCGCAACTGTTCGCTGTCGCGTGTCGACTATCAGCAGAGCCCTTGGCTGGCTTCCGGCTGGATTGTCGAAACGGCGGGCGATATCACGCATCTGGACATGCCCGCACTCGACGAACTGCAACGTTAACGGCGGATCGGGATCAAATAGTCGCAGTTGATCTCGGTCGGCGGTTGGGGTGGCCGACGGTCACCCTTGGGATAAAAGCGCTCAATGTCGTGCCCTTTGCGGCGCGTGAGTTTGAGTGCCGGCAGACAAGTGCCGTACAGCGTCAGAATAAAGTCCTGTAAGCCGGAGGCCGGGCCTTCATAACTGAACATCGCATACTCGCCACCCTGCAGCGTCAGCGGCTGCCCAGCCTGAATTTCCTTCGGAACGTGATGCGGTTCCAGCGCCGTGGTGTACAGCACTTCCTGCTCGTCATCCTTTTCCTGGCTTGGACGCGAATGGTGCAGACCATACAGCACCGGCGGCAGCGTTTCCGCTTCGCCCAGGTACTGGCGCCAGAACTGCGACCGCAGCTCGGTACGGAAGTTTGAAATTTGCTCCAGCGTGCACGAATAGCTTTGCGTCAGGCCAATCAGGTGCAGTTCCGGTAGTGTGACAAACTCTGGCTGCGGCAGGGTAAAGGCGCCCAGGCGAATTGGCGGACAGATGCCGAATGCGCTCCAGTCTTCGGCGCGACGATACAACGCCGGCGTTTGCGCAAACTGTTTTTTAAATGCGCGAGTGAATGTCTGCTGCGAGTCGAAGCGATACTGTAAGGCGATATCCAGAATAGGGCGGCTGGTTAAACGCAGCGCCACCGCAGCCTTGGATAATCTCCTTGCCCGGATATAAGCGCCGATGGCGTTACCGGTAATATCTTTGAACATCCGTTGTAGATGCCATTTTGAGTAACCCGCTTTTGCCGCCACGTTGTCCAGCGACAAGGGTTGGTCCAAATGGCTTTCCAGCCAGCTAAGCAGATCACGAATGATACCGGCTTGATCCATAGATCTTCCTCGTAGAGCTTTAGGGTCGGGACCCGAACTGTTTATTCGTCACGCTGGTGCTTGCGCTATCAGACCAATCCATGAGCCATTTTGCGTAGCACTCTTTGCCTCTCGCAGCGGGTTGTGCGGGAGTTGGACAGGGGCACACCTTAAAGGGCGCAAAGAAATAACGACGCCGCATAATAGCAATTTTTTTCCTCTGAGACTCTCAAAGATTTTTTTCACGCTCTGTGCTAAAAAGACCGGTGCAGACCGGAAAAACCCCTATTCTGTGACCTGAAACATAAACAATATTAATTGCCTGCGGCTATTTTCAGCGCCCAGGTTATTGGAGTTAAGTGAATGAAAAAAGGATGGATATTTTTGTTTGGTTTAGTTTGCGCAACGGTAAACAGCGCGCAGGCAGAACAGGTTGGGTCGGTGGATACGGTATTCAAACTCTTCGGTCCGGACCACAAAATCGTGGTGGAAGCATTCGACGATCCTGATGTTAAAAATGTAACTTGTTATATCAGCCGAGCCAAAACCGGTGGCATTAAAGGTGGGCTGGGATTGGCGGAGGATACTGCGGATGCGGCCATTTCTTGCCAGCAGGTCGGGCCGATTGCGCTGAACGATAAAATCAAAAACGGCAAGGCAGAAGGGACGGTGGTGTTCCAGAAACGAACGTCGCTGGTGTTCAAGAAGCTGCAGGTGGTACGCTTCTACGATTCAGCTCGTAATGCGTTGATTTATCTGAGCTACTCAGATCGTGTGGTGGATGGTTCGCCGAAGAACGCGCTGAGCGCGGTGCCGATCATCCCTTGGGGTGAGGCAAAATAAGAGACTTGGGGTTCAACTGAACCCCAACTATTTTAACGCGAGACTTACTCTTCCAGATCGCCGCAGAAACGGTAGCCTTCACCGTGAATGGTAGCGATGATTTCAGGCGTGTCCGGCGTGGATTCGAAGTGCTTGCGGATGCGACGAATGGTCACGTCCACGGTGCGGTCATGCGGTTTCAGCTCGCGACCGGTCATCTTCTTCAGCAGTTCGCCACGGGATTGGATCTTGCCCGGGTTTTCGCAGAAGTGCAGCATGGCGCGGAATTCACTGCGCGGCAATTTGTATTGCTCGCCCGCTGGGCTGATCAGTGAGCGGCTGTTGATGTCCAGCTCCCAACCGTTGAACTTATAGCTTTCAACCAGACGGCGTTCTTCGCCGACGCTGCCCAGGTTCATGGTGCGGGACAGCAGGTTGCGCGCGCGAATGGTCAGTTCACGTGGATTAAATGGCTTGGTGATATAGTCATCAGCGCCGATTTCCAATCCGAGGATCTTATCAACTTCGTTATCACGGCCGGTCAGGAACATCAGCGCAACGCTGGCCTGTTCGCGCAGTTCACGCGCCAGCAGCAGGCCATTTTTGCCTGGCAGATTGATGTCCATGATAACCAGATTGATATCATTTTCAGACAGGATGTTGTGCATCTCTGCACCATCATTGGCTTCATGAACAACGTAGCCTTCCGCCTCGAAAATGCTCTTCAGGGTGTTACGAGTGACTAACTCGTCTTCGACAATCAGAATGTGCGGGGTCTGCATATTTGCTACCTAAAATTGCCAACAAAATAGAAAATAGGAAGTACAGAAGTCTTTGTTTTCTTAGCGGAGGGCAGAGATTAGCGCTCACGTTCCCTCTTACCAAATGACTACAGTACGTAAACTCGTTCTTGATGCACTTTCCATCTCATGTCAACAAGATCGCTAGCTTGGTGGGGGTGCTATTCCTTACATCCCCAAAGGTGCCAAAACGGCGCATATCCTAACCCTATTAACAGCAATATAACAGTGCGTACCGAATTCATCACCCAACAAAACTAAGCTTTGTTGACATATATCAAATTCAATTGTAGCACGTTAACAGTTTTGTGAAAAACACTTACAGAAATGCCAGCTTAAGTCACAGAACCATAAATTCTGTGTACGATTCAGCATTGTTGTGCCTAATGAGGTAGAATTAACGGCTTATTGATAAAGCAGTTATATTAACACCTTGATTAATAAGAGTAGTAAATCATAAGAAGTAATAATATGTATTCCGTGCCATTTATAAGGCCAATAGCGCATTTACCCCTGTCTATCGCGGTGCGCGGGATTATTGTTGCACACTTGTAAATATAATCAGAGTATCCTGAACAGTCAAAAACCTGCGATCCCTTATTCAGTGGAGTATTGATGCAGCTGCATATTGTTTTAGTGGCTCCGGCACGGCCGGAAAACGTCGGCGCTGCGGCGCGGGCAATGAAAACCATGGGCTTTACTTCGTTGCGCATTGTCGACAGCGAAGCGCACCTGCAGCCGGCGGCGCGTTGGGTTGCTCACGGGGCGGGAGACATCCTCGACGGCGTGCAAACTTTTGCCACTCTGGAACAGGCACTGGCGGACGTAGATTTCACCGTGGCCACCACGGCCCGCAGCCGGGCACGTTTTCATTATTACTGTACGCCGCAGCAACTGTTGGGCCAACTGAGTGAGCGCAGCCAGTGGGTGAACCAGGCGGCGCTGGTGTTTGGCCGTGAAGATTCCGGCCTGACCAATGAGGAGCTGGAACTGGCGGATTTGCTGACCGGCGTACCTATGCAGGCGGATTACCCTTCGCTCAATCTCGGTCAGGCGGTGATGGTGTACTGTTATCAACTGTCAGAGCTGATGAACGTCAGTGCGCCACAAGAGCCGGTAGCCAACGAGGGGCAACTCAAGGCATTACGTCAGCGCGCCGAGGGATTACTGGCGGCGCTGGAGGTCAGCGACGATCAAAAATTGCGCGACTGGCTGCATCAACGCCTTGGTGTTCTGCAACAGCGGGACACGGCGATGCTGCATACTTTGTTGCACGATATCGAAAAAAAACTGACAAAGTGATACCCGTAAACATGGCTAATTTTGCAGTGTGATCCACTGCAAATTTGCCGCCTGCCTGTCTTTTTGTTCTGTCATCTGGCTTTTCATCTCTCGCATCGCCCGGTTAGCCTGCTGGACGATAAATAAGCAAAAACAAGAAATAATTTGACTTGGGATAGCGATTGCTTTAACCAATAGAGGGGACAGAGTATTTAATGAGACAGACAGACAAAATGCGAAACATCAGCCTGAACACAACAATTATTACCACCACCGATACCACAGGTAACGGGGCGGGCTGACGCGTACAGGAAACAAAAGAAAAAAGCCCGCACCTAACCAGTGCGGGCTTTTTTTTCGGCTTAAATTCGGGAGAGACAAGAAATGCGAGTGCTGAAATTTGGCGGAACCTCGGTAGCGAATGCAGAACGTTTTCTGCGCGTTGCCGACATCATGGAAAGTAATGCACGTCAGGGACAGGTGGCCACGGTCTTGTCCGCTCCGGCTAAAATCACTAACCACCTGGTGGCAATGATTGAAAAAACGGTAGCGGGGCAAGACATTCTGCCAAATATGAGCGATGCAGAGCGCATCTTCGCCGACCTGCTGAGCGGGCTGGCGCAGGCGTTGCCCGGCTTTGAGTACGATCGCCTCAAGACGTTTGTCGATCAGGAGTTCGCCCAGCTCAAGCAGGTGCTGCATGGCGTTGCGTTGCTTGGACAGTGCCCGGACAGCGTGAATGCGGCCATTATCTGCCGCGGCGAGAAGCTCTCCATCGCCATCATGGAAGGGGTGTTTCGCGCCAAAGGTTTCCCGGTCACGGTGATTAACCCGGTTGAAAAGCTACTGGCACAGGGGCATTACCTGGAGTCCACGGTAGATATCGCAGAATCCACATTGCGTATCGCCGCATCGGCCATCCCGGCGGATCACATTGTGCTGATGGCCGGTTTCACCGCCGGCAACGACAAGGGCGAATTGGTGGTGCTGGGCCGTAACGGTTCCGACTACTCTGCCGCGGTGCTGGCTGCCTGTTTGCGCGCCGACTGTTGCGAGATCTGGACCGACGTTGACGGCGTTTATACCTGTGACCCACGCACCGTGCCGGATGCCAGGCTGTTGAAATCGATGTCGTACCAGGAAGCCATGGAGCTTTCCTACTTCGGCGCCAGCGTTCTCCACCCCCGCACCATTGCCCCCATCGCCCAGTTCCAAATCCCCTGCCTGATCAAAAACACCGCTAATCCACAGGCGCCAGGCACGCTGATTGGCGGCGAAAATCTGGATTCTGGTACGCCGGTGAAGGGCATCACTAACCTGAACAATATGGCGATGATCAACGTCTCCGGTCCGGGGATGAAAGGCATGGTCGGCATGGCGGCGCGGGTGTTTGCCGTAATGTCGCGCGCCGGCATCTCTGTGGTGCTGATCACCCAGTCGTCATCCGAATACAGTATCAGTTTCTGCGTGCCGCAGAGCGAACTGCAACGTGCGCGTCGGGCGCTGGAAGACGAGTTCTATCTTGAATTGAAAGACGGCCTGCTGGAGCCGCTGGACGTAATGGAACAGTTGGCGATCATCTCGGTGGTCGGCGACGGCATGCGTACCCTGCGCGGCATTTCGGCCAGCTTCTTCTCTGCGCTGGCTCGCGCCAATATCAACATTGTCGCTATTGCTCAGGGCTCTTCTGAACGCTCCATCTCGGTGGTGGTCAGCAATGATTCCGCGACCACCGGGGTGCGCGTTTGCCATCAGATGTTGTTCAATACCGATCAGGTGATTGAAGTGTTTGTCATCGGCGTTGGTGGCGTGGGCGGCGCGTTGATCGAGCAGATTTACCGTCAGCAACCTTGGCTGAAACAAAAGCATATCGATCTGCGGGTGTGCGGCATTGCCAATTCGCGTGCCATGTTGACCAACATTCACGGCATTCAGCTTGAAAGCTGGCGTGATGAGCTGGCCGGCGCGCAAGAGCCGTTCAACCTGGGGCGTTTGATTCGTTTGGTGAAGGAGTACCACCTGCTGAACCCGGTGATTGTCGACTGCACCTCCAGCCAGGCCGTTGCCGATCAATACGCGGACTTCCTGGCCGACGGATTCCACGTGGTGACGCCGAACAAAAAGGCCAACACCTCGTCGATGAACTACTACCAACAGTTGCGCACCGCCGCTGCCGGTTCGCGCCGCAAGTTCCTGTACGACACCAACGTCGGCGCGGGCTTGCCGGTGATCGAAAACCTGCAAAACCTGCTGAACGCCGGTGATGAGCTGACGCGTTTCTCCGGCATCCTGTCCGGTTCGCTGTCGTTTATTTTCGGCAAACTGGACGAGGGCATGTCGCTGTCGGCGGCGACCCTGGAGGCCAAGGCCAAAGGATATACCGAGCCGGATCCACGTGACGACCTTTCCGGTATGGACGTGGCCCGCAAGCTGCTGATCCTGGCCCGTGAAGCGGGGTACAAGCTGGAACTGGAAGATATTGAGGTCGAGTCGGCGCTGCCGCCTTCCTTTGACGCCTCCGGGGATTTGGAAACCTTTATGGCGCGCCTGCCGGAACTGGATAAAGAGTATGCTCGCAATGTGGCCAACGCCGCTGAGCAGGGCAAGGTGCTGCGCTACGTCGGCGTCATTGAAAATGGCCGCTGTCAGGTTCGCATAGATGCGGTAGATGGCAACGATCCGTTGTATAAAGTGAAGAACGGCGAGAACGCCTTGGCTTTCTACAGCCGTTACTATCAGCCGTTGCCGTTGGTACTGCGTGGCTACGGTGCCGGTAACGATGTGACTGCAGCAGGGGTCTTCGCCGATCTGTTGCGCACACTGTCATGGAAGTTGGGAGTTTAATATGGTTAAGGTGTATGCGCCGGCCTCAATTGGCAACGTAAGCGTCGGCTTTGACGTTCTGGGTGCAGCGGTGTCACCGATCGACGGTACCTTGCTGGGCGACTGCGTCAGCGTCGAGGCTGCCGCCACGTTCAGCCTGCAGAACGCCGGTCGCTTTGTCAGCAAACTGCCGGACGATCCAAAAGAGAATATCGTTTATCAGTGCTGGCAGCGTTTCTGTCAGGAGATCGGCCGTGAGATCCCGGTGGCGATGCGGCTGGAGAAAAACATGCCGATCGGTTCAGGCTTGGGTTCCAGCGCCTGCTCGGTGGTTGCCGGGCTGATGGCGATGAACGAATTCTGCAACCGTCCGCTGGATAAAATGACCCTGCTGAGCCTGATGGGCGAGCTGGAAGGCCGCATCTCCGGCAGCGTGCATTACGACAACGTGGCGCCTTGCTACCTTGGCGGCTTGCAACTGATGCTGGAAGAAGAAGGCTTCATCAGCCAGGAAGTGCCATGCTTTAAAGACTGGCTGTGGGTGATGGCCTATCCGGGCATCAAGGTGTCCACCGCCGAAGCGCGCGCGATTTTACCCGCGCAGTATCGTCGTCAGGACTGTGTCAGTCACGGTCGCTATCTGGCGGGCTTTATTCATGCCTGCCACACCCAGCAGCCGCGTTTGGCCGCCAAACTGATGCAGGACGTGATTGCCGAGCCGTACCGCACCCGCCTGCTGCCGGGCTTTGCCGATGCGCGTAAAGCTGCGCAGGATATAGGTGCGCTGGCTTGCGGTATTTCCGGCTCCGGCCCGACGCTGTTCGCCGTCTGTGATGATGGCGCTACGGCTCAACGCATGGCCGATTGGCTGACTAATCACTATCTGCAAAACGACGAAGGTTTTGTTCATATTTGCCGTCTGGATACCGCAGGCGCACGACTACTGGGATAACGCATGAAACTGTACAACCTTAAGGATCACAACGAGCAGGTCAGCTTCGCGCAGGCGATCAAACAAGGCCTGGGCAAACAGCAAGGGCTGTTTTTCCCGCTGGAACTGCCGGAATTTGAATTGACCGAAATCGATCATCTGCTGGAGCAGGATTTTGTCACCCGCAGCAGCCGCATCCTGTCGGCGTTTATTGGCGACGAAGTTTCCGAAGAAGCTCTGCATAAGCGCGTAGCGGCGGCCTTTGAATTCCCGGCACCGGTGGCGCAAGTGGAAGACGACATCGCGTGCCTGGAGCTGTTCCACGGCCCGACGCTGGCGTTCAAAGACTTCGGCGGCCGCTTTATGGCGCAAATGCTGGCGGAAGTGGCAGGCGATCAGCCGGTGACTATCCTGACGGCGACTTCCGGCGATACCGGCGCGGCGGTGGCACATGCTTTCTACGGCCTGAAGAATGTTCGCGTGGTGATCCTTTACCCGCAGGGCAAAATCAGCCCGTTGCAGGAAAAACTGTTCTGCACCCTGGGCGGCAACATTCACACCGTGGCGATTGATGGCGACTTCGATGCTTGCCAGGCCCTGGTCAAGCAGGCGTTTGACGATCAGGAGCTGAAAGAAGCGCTGCACCTGAACTCGGCCAACTCGATCAATATCAGCCGCCTGCTGGCGCAGATTTGCTACTACTTCGAAGCGGTAGCGCAACTGCCGCAGGAAGCACGTAATCAACTGGTGATTTCGGTACCCAGCGGTAACTTCGGCGATCTGACCGCCGGCTTGTTGGCCAAATCGCTGGGCCTGCCGGTGAAGCGTTTTATCGCCGCGACCAATGCCAACGATACTGTGCCGCGCTTCCTGACGAATGGTCAGTGGCAGCCACACGCCACGGTGGCTACGCTTTCGAATGCGATGGACGTCAGCCAGCCGAATAACTGGCCGCGCGTAGAAGAGCTGTTCCGTCGCAAGATCTGGCAGTTGAAAGAACTGGGGCACGCAACGGTGAGTGACGAAACCACCAAGGACAGCATGCGTGAGCTGGCGCAACTGGGCTACCTTTCTGAGCCGCATGCGGCAATCGCTTATCGCGCGTTGCGTGACCAATTGAAGGAAGGGGAGTTTGGCTTGTTCCTCGGTACTGCGCATCCGGCCAAGTTCAAAGAGAGCGTAGAGGAAATTCTCGGTCAGGAGCTGCCACTGCCCAAGGCGCTGGCGCTGCGCGCCGATTTGCCGCTGTTGTCCCACAATCTGCCGGCCAGCTTTGGCGAACTGCGTAAGTTCCTGATGGCCTTGCCTGCCTGATCCCGCTGGAGGCATAAAGCGAAAAGCCGTCATTGCGACGGCTTTTTTTATGGGCGTGGCGGATTACTGCTCGGGGCGTTTGAACACCAGTTCGTTGCCTTTGGAGTCGGCTTCATCGAAGGCGTAACCTTCCAGGTTGAAACCAAGCAGTTGTTCGCGCTGCGTCAGGCGATTCTTGATGATATAGCGGCTCATCAATCCACGCGCCTTCTTGGCGTAGAAGCTGATCACTTTGTATTTGCCGTTCTTTTCGTCGAGGAACACCGGTTTAATCAGCGTGCCGTGCAGTTTGGCCGGCTTCACCGATTTGAAGTATTCGTCGGAAGCCAGGTTGACCACCACGTCGTCGCCCTGTTGCTCCAGCGCTTCGTTAAGCTTTTTGGTGATCTGCTCGCCCCAGAAGCTGTACAAATCCTTGCCCTTGGCGTTCTCCAGTTTGATACCCATCTCCAGACGGTAAGGCATCATCAGATCGAGCGGGCGCAGCACGCCGTACAACCCGGACAGCATGCGCAGATGCTGCTGGGCAAAGTCAAAATCGCCCTCGCTGAAGTCCTGTGCGTGCAAACCGGTATAGACGTCGCCTTTGAAAGCCAGCAGGGCCTGGCGAGCATTGTCTGGGGTGAACTTTGGCTGCCAGTCGCCAAAGCGAGCGGCGTTCAACCCGGCCAGTTTGTCGCTGATGCCCATCAGTTTGGAGATTTGTACCGGCGTCAGCTCGCGGCAGATTTTGATCAGCTGCTTAGATTTGTCCAGCAGTTCCGGCTGAGTGAAGCGTTCTGTCGCCAATGGGCTTTCGTAATCAAGGGTTTTTGCAGGTGAAATAATAACGAGCATGGCCAGATCCTGTTTATCCAAGAAGGGGTACTGTAGCAAAAAGCGCGGGAAAAAGGGTCAATGGGTCTGATAGGCAGGGCGCGTTCCAGACGCGCCCGTAAAAACTCAGTTTTTATCCCATACGCCGGGTTCCAACTGAGATTTCAGTTCAGGGAAGCGGTTGGCGTCGAAAGTCGGCAATTTGCCCAGCGTACGCTGGCGGTGGTAATCGTTGGCCAGTTTCAGCGCCACTTTTGACAGTAGCAGGATCGCCGTCAGGTTGGTGATGGCCATTAACGCCATTGAGGTGTCAGCCATTTTCCAGACAACCGGCAATTCAGCCAGCGCACCAAACATCACCATGCCCAGTGCGGCGCAGCGGAAAACCAGCAGGCCGGCCGGGTGGTTGCGCTCGAGGAACACCAGATTACTTTCGGCGTAGGCATAGTTGGCGATGATCGAGGTAAAGGCGAAAAAGAAAATGGCAATGGCAACAAAGGGAGATCCCCAACTGCCGACGGCGGCGGACAAGGCTCGCTGAGTCATGTCGATACCGCTGACATTGGCTACCGGCTGATCCAGTACGCCGGACGACAGAATAATCGCGGCGGTCGCGCTGCAAATCACGATGGTATCGATAAAGACACCGAGCATCTGCACGTAGCCCTGAGACGCAGGGTGCGGTGGGTAAGGGGAGGCGGAAGCCGCCGCGTTGGGCGCGGAACCCATACCGGCCTCGTTGGAAAACAGGCCACGTTGAACGCCCTGGGTCATTGCCTGCGAAATACCATAGCCGACGGCACCTGCCGCCGCTTCCTGCAGCCCGAAGGCGCTCTTGAACACCAGCGACAAGATTGCCGGCATATGCTCGATATTCTGGCCAATCACCCAGAATGCCAGCAGTAGATAAGCCGCAGCCATCAGTGGCACCACCCATTCAGCCACGCGGGCAACCGAGCGGATACCGCCGAAGATTACCAGACCGCTCAGGACAACCAGACCGATACCGATATACAGAGGCTTCACGTTGAAGGCAACGGCGGAGGCCTGGGCAATGGAATTGGCCTGCACGGCATTGAACACTAATCCGAAGGCCACTATCAGGAAGATGGAGAACAGCACGCCCATCCAGCGCATGCCCAGCCCTTTTTCCATATAGTAAGCTGGCCCGCCGCGGAAGTTACCCTGATCGTCTTTGGTTTTGTAGAGCTGCGCCAGGCTGCTTTCGACAAAGGAAGTGGCCATGCCGATGAACGCCACCACCCACATCCAAAAGATGGCCCCGGGGCCGCCTGCGGTAAGGGCAATAGCCACGCCCGTCAGATTACCGGTGCCTACGCGTGCGGCGAGGGTGGTGCATAAAGCTTGAAAAGAGGAGATGCCCGCGCTGTCGCTTTTGTTGCTGTGTTTGAGCACCGAGAACATGTGGCCGAAATGGCGAACCTGGATGAAGCGGGTACGCAGGGTAAAATAAATGCCTGCGCCAAGCAGTAAATAAATCAGTACCGAACCCCACAAAATATTATTTATAAAATTCATCAGGTCCGTCACGGATCCCTCCTTGTTGTTATTTTTTGTGTACCGCGCCGCATCCACCGCGGGTGAAGATATATTGATTGAATTTTTACAAGAGCTTAGCTGAAACCAGTCGGGTTCCGAGCAATTGAGATTTTTCTCAGATTACTGGCCCTATTGCATCAATTTTCGCGAATTTAACATAATTTATTCAATCGATAGCACGTTATTGCCTTTTCTTCAGCTCGGGAATGACGAAAGATACGAGCGTAAACGGTTGCTCGCTCAAGGATAAAACCAGCGCCGCCGGGCCGCGATTTTCCAGCCTTGCACCGGGCCTTGCGCATGTTATTATCAGGGCAGGGCATGGTTGAACGATGCCAAAAGTTCATGCACAAACGATGAGATAATGCCAACATGACCGATAAATTAACTTCCCTGCGCCAACTCACTACCGTGGTTGCAGATACGGGCGATATCGCGGCAATGAAGCTGTATCAACCGCAAGATGCTACAACCAACCCTTCGCTGATCCTCAATGCAGCCCAAATTCCTGAATACCGCAAACTGATTGACGAAGCCATTGCCTGGGCGCGTGAGCAGAGCAGCGATCGCGAACAGCAGATCGCCGACGCCGCCGACAAGCTGGCCGTCAACATCGGTCTGGAAATCCTTAAGCTGGTTCCTGGCCGTATCTCTACCGAAGTGGACGCACGTCTGTCCTACGATACCGTGGCCAGCGTTGCCAAGGCCAAGCGCCTGATCAAGCTGTACAACGATGCCGGCATCAGTAACGACCGCATCCTGATCAAACTGGCTTCTACCTGGCAGGGCATCCGCGCGGCAGAGCAGTTGGAGAAAGAAGGCATCAACTGTAACCTGACGCTGCTGTTCTCCTTCGCTCAGGCGCGTGCCTGTGCCGAAGCTGGCGTGTACCTGATCTCTCCGTTTGTTGGTCGTATCCTCGACTGGTACAAAGCCAACGGCGACAAGAAAGAGTTCGCGCCAAACGAAGATCCAGGTGTGGTTTCCGTTACCGAGATCTACCAGTATTACAAAGAGCACGGTTACAAAACCGTGGTGATGGGCGCCAGCTTCCGTAACGTCGGTGAAATCATCGAACTGGCTGGCTGTGACCGTCTGACCATCGCCCCTACACTGCTGAAAGAGCTGGCAGAGAGCGAAGGTTCCCTGGAGCGTAAACTGGCTTACACCGGCGAAGTGAAAGCGCGTCCTGCGGCGCTGACCGAGCCTGAGTTCTACTGGCAGCACAACCAGGATCCAATGGCGGTTGAGAAACTGACCGACGGTATCCGCAAGTTTGCCGTAGACCAGGGCAAGCTGGAAAAAATGATCGCCGATCTGCTGTAATTCAGGCAGTCAGCGCAGAAAAAGGTGGCTTAGGCCGCCTTTTTTTATGCCCGCAGATCCCCGGCGCGGGCAGACACCTTATACTCTCGGGATGAATAACAGGGCGGGAAGCGAACCCGCTCGAACCCCATTAGGCTGTAGAGGTTACGCATGGACATATTACGTATTGGTTTGGTTTCAGTTTCTGACCGCGCTTCCGGCGGCGTTTACCAGGACAAAGGCATACCGGCTTTGGAAGCGTGGTTGACTGACGCGCTGGCCACGCCGTTCAAACTGGAAACCCGCTTGATCCCCGATGAGCAAACGTTAATCGAGCAAACCCTGTGTGAGCTGGTGGATGAAATGGGCTGCCATCTGGTGCTGACGACCGGCGGTACCGGGCCGGCGCGACGTGACGTGACCCCAGACGCCACGCTGGCGATCGCCGATCGCGTGATGCCTGGCTTCGGCGAGCAAATGCGTCAAATCAGCCTACACTATGTGCCAACGGCAATTCTTTCACGCCAGGTGGGGGCGATCCGCAAGCAGGCGCTGATCATCAACCTGCCGGGACAACCGAAGTCAATCAAGGAAACGCTGGAAGGGGTCAAGGACGAACAGGGCAAGGTGGTGGTGCATGGTATCTTCGCCAGCGTGCCGTACTGCATTCAGTTGCTCGAGGGGCCTTATGTGGAAACTCAGGCCGAAGTGGTAGCAGCATTTAGGCCGAAGAATGCGCGTCGCGAGATAAACCTCTAAATTTCAGCGTTATGTGAGATAAGCCCCAAGCGTTCTGGTGTGAAAATATTTTGCCGTTATAGTAAGGATTCGTTTACAGAAGCCGCTGGCTTTTATTTTAACAGTCTCCTCTGACGGTACCCTATGCCTCACGATAATAATCGCCGGTTAAACCGGCAAGACTACAAAACTCTGACGTTAGCTGCCCTGGGCGGAGCGCTGGAGTTCTACGACTTCATCATTTTCGTCTTCTTTGCTGCGGTGATGGGCGAACTCTTCTTCCCGGCGGATATGCCTGAATGGCTGCGTCAGGTGCAAACCTTCGGTATCTTTGCCGCCGGTTACCTGGCCCGGCCGTTGGGCGGCATCGTCATGGCACACTTCGGCGATTTGGTCGGCCGTAAGAAGATGTTCAGCCTGAGCATTCTGCTGATGGCGCTACCGACGCTGGGTATGGGCCTGTTACCGACCTACGCCAGCATCGGTATTGCCGCGCCGCTCTTGCTGCTGCTGATGCGCGTGCTGCAGGGGGCCGCGATTGGTGGTGAAGTGCCGGGGGCCTGGGTGTTTGTTGCCGAACACGTGCCGCGCCGCCGCATTGGTTTTGCCTGCGGTACCCTGACCGCCGGTCTGACGGTCGGTATCTTGCTGGGCTCGTTGGTGGCGACGGTGATCAACACTACGCTCAGCCAACAGACCATCGCCGAGGGGGGCTGGCGCATTCCTTTCCTGCTGGGCGGCATTTTCGGCCTGGTGGCGATGTACCTGCGCCGTTGGTTGCAGGAAACGCCAATTTTCATCGAGATGCAGGCGCGCAAAGCCCTGGCGGAGGAGCTGCCGCTGAAATCCGTGGTGCTTAACCATCGCAAGGAAGTGGTGGTGTCGATGCTGCTGACCTGGCTGCTGTCCGCCGGTATCGTGGTGGTGATCCTGATGACCCCGACTTACTTGCAAAAGCAATTTGGCATTGCCCCGGCGCTGTCGCTGCAGGCGAACAGTATTGCCACCATCATGCTGATTGCCGGCTGCATTACCGCCGGTTTGGCGGCGGATCGCTTCGGTGCCAGCAAAACCTTTATCGTTGGCAGTTTGCTGTTGGCCGGCTGCAGTTGGCTGTTTTATCGGACGGTGGGAGAACACCCGGAAATGCTGTTCGCCTGCTATGCGCTGGTAGGCTTCAGCGTGGGCGTGGTGGGCGCTGTACCCTATGTGATGGTGCGGGCTTTTCCGGCGGAAGTGCGATTTACCGGTATTTCGTTCTCATATAATGTCGCATACGCTATTTTTGGGGGTTTAACCCCAATATTTGTGACGTTGATCATGAAGTTAACCCCGTTAGCACCCGCTTACTACGTATTGGCGTTGTCGGGGATAGGATTGCTGCTGGGGATTTACCTCCATCGCGATCTGAACAGCGAAACCAGGGCGCAACGCGCCGGTTCTTACAGCTAAAAAAAAGCCCTGCAATCAACCGCAGGGCTTTTCATTTCAGGTCAATGACGCTTATGCCACTGCCCGGATAGGTTCTACATTGTTGACGCTGGGTTCGCCAATCGGCAGCACCGTACGGCCAAACTGCTCGTTGAGCACTTCCGCCATAGCCAGGTAGATGGCGCTGGCACCGCAGATGATGCCTTCGTAGCCGGCAAATTTCAGCAGCGCAGGGTTGCCGGTGATGTTACCGACGGCCAGCAGGGCGAACAGCAGCGTCAGGCTGCCGAACACGAACTGCAGCACGCGGTTGGCGCGCAGAGTGCCGAAGAACATGAACAGGGTGAAGACGCCCCACAGTGCTAAATAGATCCCCAGCACGCTGGCGTCGGTTGGTTCAGCCAGGCCCAGGCGTGGCAGCAGCAGCAGCCCGACCAGGCTCAGCCAGAAGCTGCCGTAAGAGATAAAGGCCGTCATGCCGAAGGTATTGCCTTTCTTGTATTCCAGCAGGCCAGCCATAATCTGGGCCAGTCCACCGAAGAAAATCCCCATGCTGATGATGGAAGAGTTCAATGGGAAAAAGCCCGCGTTGTGCAGGTTCAGCAAGACGGTGGTCATCCCGAAGCCCATCAGGCCGAGAGGGCCGGGATTCGCCAACTTGTTGGTGTGCATATGTCCTCTGCGATAACAGAATTTTAACGAAAATGGATAGGTAAATTCATAAATGGTCTGAATGGCCGAAAAACCTATAACTTCCATCAGAGCGCGCGGCATCATAATGATCCCCAGAACAGGAAACAATGATCTGAGTGACGATAAAAACGAATTTTTTTTTGCCCTGCCCCTTGATGCTGGATTGTATGGCCCCATCTTATTTGCAACCGCAGTTGCTGACCGCGGGTAAGTCTGAAATGTCGGGCAGTTGAAAAGCAAAAATTCGCCCGCATATAGGTTAGCAACCTGACCGAATATGAATTTATTAGTGGAGACGTTTAGATGGGCAAAATCATTGGTATCGACCTGGGTACTACCAACTCTTGTGTAGCAATTATGGATGGTGGTAAAGCGCGCGTGCTGGAGAACAGCGAAGGCGATCGTACTACACCTTCGATCATCGCATATACCCAGGATGGTGAAATTCTGGTTGGCCAGCCTGCTAAGCGTCAGGCTGTTACTAACCCACAAAACACCCTGTTTGCGATCAAGCGCCTGATTGGCCGTCGCTTCCAGGATGAAGAAGCACAGCGTGATAAAGACATCATGCCGTACAAAATTGTGGCTGCTGATAACGGCGACGCATGGGTAGAAGTGAAAGGCCAGCGTGTGGCACCACCGCAGATCTCTGCAGAAGTGCTGAAGAAAATGAAGAAAACGGCGGAAGATTACCTGGGTGAACCGGTAACTGAAGCGGTTATCACCGTACCTGCATACTTCAACGACGCACAGCGTCAGGCGACCAAAGACGCCGGCCGTATCGCAGGTCTGGAAGTAAAACGTATCATCAACGAACCGACCGCTGCGGCCCTGGCTTACGGCCTGGACAAAGAAGTCGGCAACCGTACCATCGCGGTTTATGACCTGGGTGGCGGTACTTTCGATATCTCTATTATCGAAATCGACGAAGTTGACGGTGAAAAAACCTTCGAAGTTCTGGCAACCAACGGTGATACCCACCTGGGTGGTGAAGACTTCGACAGCCGCCTGATCAACTATCTGGTGGAAGAGTTCAAGAAAGAACAAGGTTTCGACCTGCGCAACGATCCGTTGGCGATGCAGCGTCTGAAAGAAGCCGCTGAGAAAGCGAAGATTGAACTGTCTTCAGCTCAGCAGACCGACGTAAACCTGCCGTACATTACTGCAGATGCGAGCGGTCCAAAACACATGAACATCAAAGTGACCCGTGCAAAACTCGAGTCGCTGGTAGAAGATCTGGTTGCGCGTTCTATCGAGCCGCTGAAAGTCGCTCTGAAAGACGCTGGCCTGTCGGTTTCCGACATTCAGGACGTGATCCTGGTGGGCGGCCAGACCCGTATGCCAATGGTTCAGAAGAAAGTCGCTGACTTCTTCGGTAAAGAACCGCGTAAAGACGTTAACCCGGACGAAGCCGTTGCGGTGGGTGCTGCGGTACAGGGCGGCGTGTTGGCCGGTGATGTGAAGGATGTTCTGTTGCTGGACGTTACCCCGCTGTCGCTGGGTATCGAAACCATGGGCAGCGTGATGACTCCGCTGATCACCAAAAACACCACCATCCCGACCAAGCACAGCCAGGTGTTCTCTACCGCTGAAGACAACCAGTCTGCGGTAACCATCCACGTGCTGCAGGGTGAGCGTAAACGCGCTAACGATAACAAGTCACTGGGCCAGTTCAATCTGGACGGCATCCAGGCGGCTCCACGCGGTATGGCGCAAATCGAAGTGACCTTCGACATCGACGCCGACGGTATTCTGCACGTGTCTGCCAAAGACAAGAATACCGGCCGTGAGCAGAAGATCACCATCAAGGCTTCTTCTGGTCTGAACGAAGAAGAAATCCAGAAAATGGTGCGCGATGCTGAAGTGAACGCCGAAGCTGACCGTAAGTTCGAAGAGCTGGTGCAGACCCGTAACCAGGCCGACCACCTGATCCACGGTACCCGTAAGCAGTTAGAAGAAGCGGGCGACAAACTGCCGGCGGAAGACAAAACGGCTATCGAAGCGGCGCTGAAAGATCTGGAAGTTGCGGTTAAAGGCGAAGATAAAGCCGAGATCGAAGCTAAGACCCAGGCTCTGGTGCAGGTTTCCGGCAAGCTGCTGGAAATGGCTCAGGCGCAGCAGGCTCAGCAAGGTGCTGATGCCGGTGCTGATAACGCGGCGCAGAAAGACGACGACGTGGTTGACGCTGAGTTCGAAGAAGTTAAAGACAAAAAATAATCGCCCTTAAGCGGGCACGGAACGGCTGAGAGGCCGTTACCGGAAACCAGCACGGGCGTCGAGGCAACTCTACGCCCGTGCACGCATGTTAAGGGTTACAGAAATAATGGCGAAGAAAGACTATTACGAGATTCTCGGCGTCTCCAAGACGGCGGAAGAACGTGAGATCAAAAAGGCGTATAAACGCCTGGCGATGAAGTACCATCCTGACCGCAACCAGGATCAGGACGCCGAAGCCAGATTTAAAGAGGTCAAGGAAGCGTACGAAGTTCTGACCGACGATCAAAAGCGTGCGGCCTACGATCAATACGGCCATGCGGCGTTTGAACAAGGCGGCATGGGCGGTGGCGGTGGGTTTGGCGGCGGCGGTGCCGACTTCAGCGATATCTTTGGCGACGTATTTGGCGACATCTTCGGTGGTGGCCGCCGTCAACGCGCCAGCCGCGGTTCCGATCTGCGCTACAACATGGAGCTGTCCCTCGAGGAAGCTGTTCGTGGCGTGACCAAAGAGATCCGCATTCCGACGCTGGAAGAGTGTGGTGTTTGTCACGGCAGCGGCGCGAAGCCAGGCAGCTCGCCGGTGACCTGTCCAACCTGTCACGGTCAGGGCCAGGTGCAGATGCGCCAGGGCTTCTTTACCGTGCAGCAGGCCTGTCCGCATTGCCATGGCCGCGGTCAGATCATCAAAGACCCTTGCAACAGCTGCCATGGCCACGGCCGGGTAGAGAAAGCCAAAACGCTGTCGGTGAAAATCCCGGCCGGCGTGGATACTGGTGACCGCATCCGCCTGGCGGGTGAGGGTGAAGCAGGCGAACACGGCGCACCGGCTGGCGATCTGTACGTTCAGGTTCAGGTGAAGGCTCACCCGATCTTCGAGCGTGAAGGCAACAACCTGTACTGTGAAGTACCGATTAACTTCGCGATGGCAGCATTGGGTGGTGAGATCGAAGTGCCGACGCTGGATGGCCGCGTGAAGCTGAAAGTACCGACAGAAACCCAGACCGGCAAACTGTTCCGCATGCGCGGCAAGGGTGTTAAATCGGTACGTGGCGGCAGCCAGGGCGACCTGCTGTGCCGTGTAGTGGTGGAAACCCCGGTTAACCTGAACGACAAGCAGAAGCAATTGCTGAAGGAACTGGAGGAGAGCCTGGGTGGCCCTTCCGGTGATAAAAACAGTCCGCGTTCGAAAAGTTTCTTCGACGGCGTGAAAAAGTTTTTTGATGACCTGACGCGTTAAGCTTCTGTCTCCGTTAGCGTTCTGCATAACCCCGGTGTCAAAACCGGGGTTTTTTATTGACATTCATTTACCAATATCCCTATAAAAAGTGTGATATATATCGTTAATAGATCGGTTTTAACGATGTTTAAAGCATTTATAAACGTATTTTATCGAGCTAAATCGCCGTCTATACTCGTTCCATTACTTTGTCTGCGGGGCCCATGTGCTACGCACAGATCTGGAGAGACGTATTGTGACCAACATTATTCGTCAGTTTTTACGTCAGGAGGCCGCGGGCGGTATCATCCTGATAGTCGCCGCGATTATTGCGTTGATCATGGCCAATACCCCGGCTCAGGGGATCTATCACGCTTTCCTCAATTTACCGGTTATGGTGAAGGTGTCTTCACTGGAGATTGCCAAGCCGCTGCTGCTGTGGATTAACGATGGCCTGATGGCGATCTTTTTCTTGGTGGTGGGGCTGGAGGTTAAGCGTGAGCTGATGCAAGGCTCATTGGCCGGGCGCGACAAGGCGGTCTTCCCGGCAATTGCCGCGCTGGGCGGCATGCTGGCACCGGCGCTGATTTACCTGATGTTCAACGGCGCGGACGAGGTGACTCGTCAGGGCTGGGCAATCCCGGCGGCGACCGATATTGCGTTTGCCCTCGGGGTGATGGCGCTGTTGGGTAACCGTGTGCCAACCAGCCTGAAGGTGTTCCTGCTGGCGCTGGCGATTATTGATGACCTGGGCGTGATCGTGATTATCGCGCTGTTCTATACCCACGAAGTCTCGATGGCGGCGCTGGGCGTGGCGGCGGCGGCTGTTGCGGTACTGGCGTTTATGAACTGGCGCGGGGTGGGGAAAACCTCACTCTATATGATTGTCGGCCTGGTGCTGTGGGTAGCTATCCTCAAATCCGGGGTGCATGCAACGCTCGCCGGGGTGATCGTCGGCTTTATGATCCCGCTGAACGTGAAGAAAGGCCCGTCGCCTTCAGAAACGTTAGAGCATGAACTGCATCCGTGGGTGGCCTTTATGATCCTGCCGCTGTTTGCTTTCGCTAACGCTGGCGTTTCATTACAGGGCGTGTCGTTGAGCGGGCTGACCTCGCTATTGCCGGTCGGGATCGCGGCGGGTCTGTTTATCGGTAAGCCGTTGGGCATCTTCACCTTTAGCCTGTTGGCAGTGAAGCTGGGGATTGCCAGGTTGCCTGAAGGAATTGGTTTCAAACAGGTGTTTGCCGTTTCTGTGCTCTGTGGTATTGGTTTCACCATGTCGATTTTCATCGCGTCGCTGGCGTTTGGTGATGCGGATGTTGTACTAAGCACCTATTCGCGACTGGGGATCCTGATTGGGTCAACTACGGCGGCGGTGGTCGGGTACGCTCTGTTGCGCATGTCGTTACCAAGGGTCAGATAACCCCTTTAGGGTATCCCCTGTTTGCGGGGACACACTACAATAGCTGGTCGGAGCTGCACAGTATAAAATATGTGCAGCTTCGGCCGTTCTGTTTGGGACGAATGCAGCAACAGGTTGTCTGAAACAGGGAAAGGACATTAGTCGCTCGTCACGGTCGAAAGTTCGCCGCGATGAAATGTTAAGGAGAGCACCTCGTGAGGATGTCGCATATCAACTTTAATCACCTTTACTACTTCTGGCAGGTCTGCAAGGAAGGTTCTGTGGTCGGCGCCGCCGAAGCGTTGTTTCTGACGCCGCAGACCATCACAGGCCAGATCAAAGCGCTGGAAGAGCGTTTGGACGGCAAGCTGTTCAAGCGGCAGGGGCGTGGGCTGGTGCCTTCTGAATTGGGGCAGCTGGTGTTCCGCTATGCCGACAAGATGTTTATGCTCAGCCAGGAAATGCTGGATATCGTCAACTACCGCAAGGAATCCAACCTGCTGTTCGACGTTGGGGTGGCGGATGCGCTGTCCAAGCGTTTGGTGAGCCAGGTGCTGGAAACGGCGGTGGTGGTGGATAATGAGCAAATTCACCTGCGTTGCTTTGAGTCGACGCATGAGATGCTGCTGGAGCAGCTCAGCCAGCATAAGCTCGATATGATCCTGTCAGACTGCCCGGTGGACTCCAGCCAGCAGGAAGGGCTGTTTTCACTTAAGCTGGGTGAGTGCGGCATCAGCTTCTTCTGTCGTCAGCCGGCGCCGGACCTGCCGTTCCCCGCCTGCCTGGAACAGCGCAAATTGTTGATCCCTGGCCGACGTTCGATGCTGGGACGTAAATTGCTTAACTGGTTTAACACCCAAGGCATTCAGGTAGAAATCCTGGGCGAGTTTGACGATGCGGCCCTGATGAAAACCTTTGGCATGTACCACAACGCGATCTTCGTTGCTCCGACGCTGTATGCGCAAGATACCTATAACGACGATGACGTGGTGGAGATTGGACGTATTGATAGCGTGCAGGAAGAGTACTACATCATCTTTGCCGAGCGCATGATCCAGCATCCGGCGGTACAGCGGGTGTGCAACAAGGACTTCTCTGCGCTGTTTGCCTACTAGACCGGGTAGCGCAGACGTAAAAAAACCGGCCTGAGCCGGTTTTTTTTCAAGCAGACAACACGATGCTTATTACAAAGCGTTGATGCGCGCCGACAGGTTTGACTTATGGCGTGCTGCTTTGTTTTTGTGGATCAGGCCTTTAGCAGCCTTGCGGTCCACGATTGGTTTCATTACAGCGTAAGCAGCTTGCGCAGCTTCTTTGTCGCCAGTGGCGATAGCAGCTTCTACTTTCTTGATGTAGGTACGCATCATTGAGCGGCCGCTAGCGTTATGCTTACGACGCTTCTCAGACTGTACGGCGCGCTTCTTAGCTGATTTGATATTAGCCAAGGTCCAACTCCCAAATATATTCTATTGAGGACAATTCGAAGGCCGAGGAATATGCCCTTTTAGCCTGCGTTTGTCAATGAATTTGTGCAAATAAGCGCCGTTTGTACGGGCGGCACTTGCTACGTTGTGATGGCGCAGGATTTTACCAGCTTCGGTCATGGGAATACAGTCTTTCGCGAGAAAATTCACCAATGATTTGCCACGGTGGTCGCAACCCATTGGCCGCAGTCGGTAATCACCCGGATGACGCCGGATAAACTGCGGTTAGGGCGTTTCACCTGCAGATTATCTCCGGTATGGTATGTCTATTACATAAAGGCACCAATCGCGGGTTAACCTTAACCGCTGTACAAGGTATAATCCGGCGATTTCCACTGTTTTGAGCCAGCTATGGAGCTAATTCGCGGCATTCA
The DNA here is from genome assembly GCF_051129805.1 of Serratia sp. Je.1.23.a. Lineage (NCBI taxonomy): Bacteria > Pseudomonadati > Pseudomonadota > Gammaproteobacteria > Enterobacterales > Yersiniaceae > Serratia > Serratia sp. Je.1.23.a. The sequence goes on from NZ_JBCPSR010000006.1 coordinate 126,297, forward strand.
CAATATCCGGGCACGCCACCATGGTTGCGTGCTCACCATCGGCAACTTTGACGGCGTACACCGCGGTCACCAAGCGTTGCTGGAGCAGCTGAAACAAGAGGGGCAACGCCTCGGGCTGCCAGTGATGGTCATGATCTTTGAGCCGCAGCCGCTGGAAATGTTTGCAGCGGACAAGGCACCGGCCCGTCTCACGCGTTTGCGTGACAAGGCCAAATACCTGGCGCAGGCGGGGGTTGATTACCTGCTGTGCGTCAAGTTTGATCCGCGTTTTGCCGCCAACACGGCACAGGCGTTCGTCGCCGACCTGCTGGTGGAAAAACTGGGCGTGAAATTCCTGATGGTCGGGGATGATTTTCGCTTTGGCGCTACCCGCCAGGGCGATTTTCCGCTATTGCAAAAAGCCGGGAAAGAATACGGCTTTGAAGTGATCAGCACGCCGACCTTCCGCGAGGGCGATCAACGCATCAGCAGCACGGCGATCCGCAATGCGCTGCGCGATGACGACCTGGCGCAGGCGGAGACGCTGCTGGGCCACCCGTACAGCATTTCTGGTCGGGTGGTGCACGGCGATGAGCTGGGTCGCACCATCGGCTTCCCGACCGCCAACCTGCCGCTGAAGCGCCTGGTTGCCCCGGTGAAAGGGGTTTATGCGGTAGAAGTTTATGGTCTGGGGCCTGAGCCGCTCCCTGGCGTAGCCAATATCGGCACGCGCCCAACCGTTGCCGGTGTACGTCAGCAGCTGGAAGTCCACCTGCTGGATGTCACAATGGATCTTTACGGGCGCCATATAGACGTGGTGCTCCGCGCGAAATTGCGCAATGAACAGCGTTTTGCTTCGCTCGATGCCCTGAAGCAGCAAATCGCCAATGATGTGGTGACGGCCCGAAAGTTTTTCGGGTTAAAAACACTGGTTTAATCGTTTACCCTAAACAATTCGAGTGGCATCGTGGCGGCAACCGCGCGAACCCCGATGAGCTTGCACAGGCAAGTGATTCGGGTAAGAAAGGGCAGCCAACAAAGATGCAGCTTGAAGTGTGACGGGTAAATAGCCGAAAACGGAAACGAGAATCTCATGAGTGACTACAAGAATACCCTGAACTTGCCGGAAACAGGGTTCCCGATGCGCGGCGATCTGGCCAAGCGTGAACCTGGCATGCTGCAACGTTGGTATGAACAGGATCTGTACGGGATTATTCGTACTGCCAAAAAGGGCAAAAAATCCTTCATTTTGCATGACGGCCCTCCGTATGCGAACGGCAGCATTCACATTGGTCACTCGGTTAACAAGATTCTCAAAGACATTATTATCAAGTCGAAAGGGATGTCCGGCTTCGACTCGCCTTACGTTCCGGGTTGGGACTGCCATGGCCTGCCGATCGAACTGAAAGTTGAGCAACTGTACGGCAAACCGGGTGAGAAACTCACCGCCGCGGAATTCCGTGTGAAGTGCCGTGAGTACGCCGCTGAGCAGGTTGAAGGCCAGAAAAAAGACTTTATCCGTCTGGGCGTGTTGGGCGACTGGGATCACCCGTACCTGACCATGGACTTCAAAACCGAAGCCAATATCATCCGCGCGTTGGGCAAAATCATCGACAACGGCCACCTGCTGAAAGGCGCTAAGCCGGTGCACTGGTGTACCGACTGCCGCTCTTCGCTGGCGGAAGCGGAAGTGGAATATTATGACAAGACTTCGCCGTCGATCGATGTGGCTTTCCACGCGGTTGACGCGGCTGCCGTGGCGGCCAAATTTGGCGTCACCAGCTTCAACGGCCCGGTTTCTCTGGTGATCTGGACCACCACGCCGTGGACCTTGCCGGCTAACCGCGCGATCTCTTTGCACCCTGAATTTGCTTATCAACTGGTGCAGGTCGAAGGCCAATGCCTGATCCTGGCCGCTGAGCTGGTAGAAAGCGTGATGAAGCGCGCCGGTATCAGCTCATGGACCGTGCTGGGCAGCTGCAAAGGCGCCGATCTGGAGTTGATGCGCTTCGAACACCCGTTCATGGGCTTCGACGTGCCGGCGATCATGGGCGAACACGTCACGCTGGATGCCGGTACCGGTGCGGTCCATACCGCCGGTGGCCACGGTCCGGATGACTTTGTCATCAGCCAGAAATACGGTCTGGAGATTGCCAACCCGGTAGGGCCGAACGGCTGCTACCTGACCGGCACTCATCCGTTGCTGGACGGCAAGTTTGTCTTCAAGGCCAACGATCTGATCGTAGACCTGCTGCGTGAGAAAGGCGCACTGTTGCACGTTGAAAAACTGGTTCACAGCTATCCATGCTGCTGGCGCCACAAAACGCCGATCATCTTCCGCGCAACGCCACAGTGGTTCATCAGCATGGACCAGAAAGGCCTGCGTCAGCAGTCGCTGGAAGAGATCAAAGGCGTGCAGTGGATCCCAGAATGGGGCCAGGCACGTATCGAAACCATGGTGGCCAATCGCCCGGACTGGTGTATTTCGCGTCAGCGTACCTGGGGCGTGCCGATGTCGCTGTTTGTGCACAAAGACACCGAACAACTGCATCCACGCAGCGTTGAGCTGATGGAAGAAGTGGCGAAGCGCGTTGAGCAAGACGGCATTCAAGCCTGGTGGGATCTGGACGCTGCCGATATTCTCGGCGCGGATGCTGCCGACTACGTCAAAGTGCCAGACACCCTGGACGTGTGGTTCGACTCCGGTTCTACCCACTCTTCCGTGGTTGACGTACGTCCTGAGTTCCAGGGCCACGGTGCCGACATGTATCTGGAAGGCTCCGATCAGCACCGCGGCTGGTTTATGTCATCGTTGATGATTTCCACCGCGATGAAGGGCAAGGCGCCATACAAAGAAGTGCTGACCCACGGTTTCACCGTTGACGGTCAGGGCCGCAAGATGTCCAAGTCCATCGGCAACACCGTCAGTCCACAAGACGTGATGAACAAGCTGGGTGGCGACATCCTGCGCCTGTGGGTGGCGTCTACCGACTACACCGGTGAAATCGCGGTGTCCGACGAGATCCTCAAGCGTTCTGCCGATTCTTATCGTCGTATCCGTAACACCGCGCGTTTCCTGTTGGCCAACCTGAACGGGTTTGAGCCAAGCACCGATTGCGTGGCCCCGGAAGATATGGTGGTACTGGATCGCTGGGCGGTGGGCCGTGCACTGGCGGCGCAGAAGGATATCGAACAGGCTTACGCCAACTATGACTTCCATGAAGTGGTGCAGCGCCTGATGCAGTTCTGCTCGGTCGAGATGGGCTCCTTCTACCTGGATATCATCAAGGATCGTCAGTACACCGCGAAGAGCGACAGCGTTGCTCGCCGCAGCTGCCAGACCGCATTGTTCCACATCGCGGAAGCGTTGGTTCGCTGGATGGCGCCGATCATGTCGTTCACCGCCGATGAAATCTGGAGCTTCCTGCCAGGCAAACGTGCGCAGTACGTGTTCACAGAAGAGTGGTACGACGGTCTCTTCGGTTTGGCCGAAGGTGAAGGCATGAACGACGCCTTCTGGGCCGAGCTGCTGAAAGTGCGCGGCGAAGTGAACAAGGTGCTGGAACAGGCACGTGCCGACAAACGCCTGGGGGGTTCTCTGGAAGCGGCGGTCACGCTGTATGCCGACGCCGAACTGGCCGAACGTCTTAACAGTCTGCAGGATGAGCTGCGCTTTGTGTTGCTGACCTCGGCGGCGCGCGTTGCTCCACTGGCCGATGCGCCGGCGGATGCACAAACAGCAGAATTGGTGAAAGGTCTGAAAATTGCCTTCAGCACCGCAGAAGGTGAGAAGTGCCCGCGCTGCTGGCATTACACCACCGATATCGGCCTGGTGGCGGAGCATGCAGATCTTTGCGGCCGCTGTGTGATCAACGTAGCCGGTGACGGCGAAAAGCGTAAGTTTGCCTAAATGAGTAAACCAATCTGTTCGACCGGTCTGCGCTGGCTGTGGCTGGTGGTGGTGGTGTTGGTACTGGATTTCGCCAGCAAACAGTGGATCCTCGGTAACTTTGTGCTGGGCCAGTCCCAGCCGCTGATCCCGTCGTTCAATCTGTTTTATGCGCGCAACTACGGCGCCGCCTTCAGCTTCCTCGCCGATCACGGCGGCTGGCAGCGCTGGTTCTTTGCCGGCATCGCCGTCGCTATCGTTGCGGTGCTGTTGGTGATGATGTACCGCAGTCAGGCACAGCAAAAGCTGAACAATATTGCCTATGCTTTTATCATCGGCGGAGCGCTCGGCAACCTGTTCGATCGCCTGTGGCACGGGTTCGTGGTCGATTTCATCGACTTCTACGTAGGCGACTGGCACTACCCGACCTTCAACCTGGCGGATAGCTTTATCTGCGTGGGGGCGGCGATGATCGTGCTGGAAGGCTTCTTGTCGCCGGCGAGCAAAAGCGCAAAGAGTAAAGGTGAGTAATATGACGGTTCAGGTTAACGGTAGCAGCGCAGTGCTGGTTCACTTCACGCTGAAACTGGAAGACGGTTCGACCGCAGAATCTACCCGCAGCAGCGGCAAACCGGCGCTGTTCCGTCTGGGTGACGGCAGCCTCTCAGCACCGCTGGAAGCGGAGTTGATTGGCCTGCGTGCGGGCGACAAGTGCGCCTTTACCTTGCAGCCGGAAGCCGCATTCGGTGCAGAGAACCCGGACCTGGTCCAGTACTTCTCACGTCGCGATTTCGCGGAGACTGGGGTACCGGATGTGGGCACTATCATGCTGTTTACCGCCGTCGACGGCAGTGAAATGCCGGGCGTGGTGCGTGAAGTGGCGGAAGATTCGATTACCGTTGATTTCAACCATCCGCTGGCGGGCCATCCGGTGAGCTTCGATATTGAAGTGCTGGAGATTGATCCCGTGCAGGAGGAGACGCATGCAAATATTGCTGGCTAACCCACGTGGCTTCTGCGCCGGGGTTGATCGTGCGATCAGTATAGTAGAGCGTGCACTGGAAATTTACGGTGCGCCTATCTATGTACGCCACGAAGTGGTGCATAACCGCTATGTGGTGGACAGCCTGCGCGAGCGCGGGGCGGTGTTTATTGAGGAGATCGGTGAAGTGCCGGATGGGTCGATTCTGATCTTTTCGGCGCACGGGGTTTCCCAAGCGGTACGGGCGGAAGCTAAGGCGCGCGATCTGACCATGCTGTTTGACGCAACTTGTCCGCTGGTAACCAAAGTGCATATGGAGGTGGCGCGCGCCAGCCGTCGTGGCACTGAGGCGATCCTGATTGGCCATGCCGGCCACCCGGAGGTGGAAGGCACCATGGGCCAGTACAGCAACCCGAAGGGGGGCATGTATCTGGTTGAGTCGCCGGACGACGTGTGGAAGCTGCAGGTGAAGGATGAAAGCAACCTGTGCTTTATGACGCAAACCACGCTGTCGGTGGATGACACTTCTGACGTGATCGACGCCTTGCGCAAGCGCTTCCCGAGCATCATCGGGCCACGTAAGGACGACATCTGCTATGCCACGACCAACCGCCAGGAAGCGGTACGGAACCTGGCCGGGGATGCGGACGTGGTGTTAGTGGTGGGCTCGAAGAACTCATCCAACTCCAACCGTCTGGCTGAATTGGCTCAGCGCGTTGGCAAGCCGGCCTACCTGATCGATTCCGCCGCGGATATTCAGGAAGCCTGGCTGAAGAACGCGAGTAACATCGGCGTTACCGCCGGTGCGTCCGCCCCTGACGTGCTGGTACAGGACGTGATCGCCCGTCTGAAAGCCTTGGGCGGCCTTAACGTCCATGAAGTCAGCGGCCGTGAAGAGAATATCGTGTTTGAAGTGCCAAAAGAGCTGCGGGTCGATATCCGGCAGGTTGACTAGGCCACAGTGGTAAATAAATGAACGGGGAGCTTAGGCTCCCCGTTTTGCATTTGGGGATCGGGGGACGGGGGCAATATTAGATCGAGAGGAAGGAATAGGATGTAATTCAAATTTTCTGTTATTTAAAGTCAAATTTGTTCTGACAATTTGAATTAATGAAAAATGAAGTGCTTATATAGACAGTAATAAAGTTATTAAGACTAATATCATTAGTCTGCAATCTAAATAAAGTCTGGTGTTGGTCAGCAAAGGGCTGAGAGGTTAAATAACTAAATTAATTGTCGTTGCAGACACTGTTTATTTAATTAAGTTCGCAACTGGTTTAAAGAATTTTTCTCCTTTTGCTGCAGATGGATTTTCATATGCTCAAGCAAACGGCGAACTTTTAAAGGTTGGCTGTCCCGTCGCGGCATAATTGCATAGCAATTAATCTCTGGTAATCGCCATTCAGGCAGGATTTCCACCAAATCGCCATTGTGTAATTCACGCTCAACATTGACAAAGAAATTACGGATGATCCCTTTGCCCGCCAGCGCCAGTTCTTTCATGGCCATACCGTTATTGGTAAATAGACGCCCGGTCATTCGTAGCCGATGCTCATCGCCGTTGTGGTGGAGCAGGCGAACAAATTGCGGGTTGCCCAAGGGGGTAAAAGTCACCCATTGATGCCGGGTTAACGCTTGTGGGCTCTCGGGAATACCATGTCCCGCAAGGTAGGCTGGTGATGCACATAATACCTCACGAAAGCGCGCAAGGCGGGTTGAAACGTAACTGGAATCAGCCAATACACCGCCACGGATCGCCAGATCAATACGCTGTCCTATCAGGTCGATTTTCTCGTCGTGGATCTCCAGCCTCAGCGTGATGCGCGGGTGTTCATCAAGGAAGCTTTGCAGTGCAGGCACCAGATAGTGAGTGGCGAACTCGGTAGAGGTCGCGACGCGCAATTCACCGCTCAGTTCGCCGCGCAGGGCGGCGATACGTTGTTGCCCCCGCTCGGCGGCATGCAGCATTAAAACGCAATCTTCATAAAAACAGAGCCCGGCTTCGGTCAGGCTCAGTGAGCGAGTAGAACGCAGAAGTAATTGAATGCCGAGCTCGTTTTCCAACAGGCGGATATGCTGGCTGACGGCAGAGGTGGTAATGCCTAATTCCTTGGCTGCCATGCTGAACGCGCCGCAATCGACAACTTTAGAAAAAATGGCCATGCGTTTTAGAATATTACTCATAGTTTGTTAAGTTCAACTTAACCAAGATTGTTAATTATACGGACTAATAATATAGCACCATCTCTTCTATATTGCCTGAAGCAGATAAATATCAGCAGTGAGTATTATTCCCTGGTGATGCCTCTTTTTTCGAAAAGTCTTATTGCGTTTGTGAATAAATCACCTGCGCCATAATCTGAACAGGAGTTAATTGTGGACAGTGCCCGTATTGAAAAAATATCGTTAAAGATCCTTCATGAGCTATTGCAATATCGGCGTCGTTTTCCAGGAATGGAAACATCAAACTCCGAGGAAGAGCTGCTCGTCACTCAGGTGCAATTGCCGCGCATACGGGCATTCATTGAACAACAACGGCGGATCGAGTTTGTACTGCCGGCCTTTCCGACAAAATCACCCAATACCAATAAGGTGATCGGTGCGGTACCCGATATGGCGGAACGCTTATCGTTGATATTCCTTAATTCCCTCTGCCAGCGTATTCAGCTTTATTACCCGCCGGGTGCGCATATTGTCATCTGTTCGGATGGTCATGTCTTCGGCGATTTAATCCGCGTCAGTGACGATGCCATCAACCACTATCAGCGCGAAATTGAAACTCTGCTGCATGAGGTTGGGGCCACGCACCTGAGCGTGTTCAACCTGGGGGACGTGGAAGGGCTGGCGGAACACACCGACGACTACGATTTGCTGCGCCAGTTGCTGGTCGACGGTTATGCCGAATCGGAGTCGGCAATCAAACAACAGCTGATGGAAAGCGAGCAGGGGCTGCAACTGTACCGCGCCATTACCCGCTTCCTGTATGAAGACAGTCAACTGCCCGGCTACAGCGGCTCGAATGCCGCGTTGCAGAAAGACGCCAAGCTGCGGGCCTGCGGCGTGATCCAACGCAGCTGGGCCTGGGGTAATTTGCTGGCTCAGCATTTTCCGGCGGCGATCCGCTTGTCGATCCACCCGCAGCCTGCCGACAGTCTGAAAATAGGCATTCATATGATGCCAACCAAGGACGACTGGTTGACACCGTGGCACGGCGTCGCGGCCAACGTCAACGGACAGTTCGTACTGATGAAACGCAAAGACGCTCAGGAGTTAGAGGGCGAATTGGTGGCGATCCGCGGTACGCCAAGCCATTACCTGATTGAACAACCTCAAGTGGTGTAATGCGCCACCTTACGCCCGCTATCTTGGCGAGCGTCTTTTAACGGCACGGTTGCCGTGTGAGCAGCAAATTTGCTTCAAGGAGAGTCACCGATGGACAATCAACAATTGAACTGCCGTATTGAACTCAATAGCCCCTTTGGCGCTGTATTGACCCCTGAACGCCCGGGGCAATCCATCAGCGAGCTGCCGGTAGCGGCGCTGCGGACGTTGGCACAGCAGCATCACCTGTTGGTGCTGCGCGGCTTCGATTCCGGTTTTACCGATCCGCGGGTATTGACCCGTTATGCCGGCAATTGGGGTGAGATCATGATGTGGCCCTTCGGCGCGGTGCTGGATGTGAAAGAACATCCAGACGCCAAGGACCATATTTTCGACAGCAGCTATGTGCCGCTGCACTGGGACGGCATGTATAAACCGACCATCCCGGAATTTCAGCTGTTTCACTGTGTAGCCGCGCCCTCGCAGGATGAAGGCGGTTGCACTACCTTTGTCGATACTACGCGCCTGCTGGCCAATGCCGATGAGTCGCAGCTGGCTCAGTGGCTGACGGTGTCTATCTCATACCGTATCAAGCAGGTGGTGCACTACGGTGGTGAGGTGTGTTCACCGCTGGTGGTGACGCACCCGAGCGGTAGTGGGCTGATCATGCGTTACAACGAACCGCCGACAGAAGGGAAGAAATTCCTCAACCAGCATGCGCTGGAATATCACGGGGTGCCGGAAGATCAGCAGGAAGCGTTCCATCAGACTCTGCAACAGCATCTCTACGATCCGCGCCACTATTACGCCCACCAGTGGCAGCAGGGTGATGTGGTGATCGCAGACAACTTCTCGCTGCTGCACGGGCGTGAAGGCTTTACCGCCCGCTCGGCCCGCCATTTACAACGGGTTCATATACAGAGCAACCCGGTGTGCGCCAATCTGGCGCTGAAACCGGCCAACGCAGAGGCTTAAGAGTTATGGCACGTATTCTGATGACCGCCGTGGCAACGCCCGGTCACGTTTACCCGATGCTGGGCATTGCCCGGCACCTGATTGCGCAAGGGCACCAGGTTCGGGTGATGACCGGCGCGTTGTTCCGTGAACGTGCGGAGGCGATAGGGGCGAAGTTTGTTGCCTTCGATCCTAAGGTCGATTTCGACTATCGCTATCTCGAGGAACACTTTCCTGAACGCGCTGCATTGCCGCCGGGCAATGTGCAGATGGCGCTGGCGTTGAAAGACTTTTTCGCCGCTCCAATCCCGTTGCTGAATCAACAGTTGCGTACGGTGATCGCCGCCGAGGCTACCGATCTGCTGATGGTGGAAAACTGTTTCTACGGGGTATTGCCGCTGCTGCAGGCGGAAGAACGCCCTCCGGTTATCGGTATCGGCGTAACGCCGCTGTCATTCTCGTCTGAAGATTCCATCTTCTACGGGCCGCGCATTCCTCCGGCGCTGTTGCCGCGGGAGCTACGTCGCGAACAGCTGGTGGATGACGCCACGCGTGCCTTGATTGATGAGGTGCAGCAGAGTTTTGACGCCGCGATGACGCAATCCGGTGGCAGGCCGCTGCACCAACCCTTTAGCGATGCCTTGATCGGCGGTTGCGATCGTTTCTTGCAACTGGCGACCCCTGCGCTGGAATATCGGCGTGACGATTTGCCGGCCGGCGTGCGATTTATTGGCCCGTTGCGCAGCGCCCCGATGCAACTGCCGAGCGAAGCCCTCTGGGATGAGACGGACCAACGGCCGCTGGTGATTGTCAGCCAGGGCACGTTGGCGAATGTCGATCTGCATCAGTTGATTGTTCCGACGCTGAAGGCGCTGGCACAGTTACCGGTACGGGTGCTGGCGACCACCGGGGGGCGTTCGGTCGACGGGCTGTTGGAGCGGCTGCCGGACAATGCCAGAGTGCGGGAGTTTATCTCTTTCGAACGCTGGCTGCCGCAGGCCGCAGTGCTGATCACCAACGGCGGTTACGGCTCAATCAACTACGCGTTGGATCAGGGCGTGCCGTTGATTATCGCCGGTACCGGCGAGGACAAGCTCGAGGCGGCTTCTCGGGTGGTGGCAGCTGGCTGCGGTATTAATCTGCACACCAGCAATCCGGACGAATCGCAGCTGCGTCATGCCGTGCAGCAGATCTTGACGCAACCGGCCTACCGACAGCATGCGGCATGGGTTCAGGCCGATTACGCCTGCCATGATGCGCTGGCGGCGATTGCCGAAGAGGTGGCGGCGTTAACCGCTTGAATATTTTCTGTCACGGGGGCTTCGGCCCCCATTTTTTGTATTCGGCAGTCCATCACAATCGCGATGGACTGCCACTGTGGTCACAGGGAAAATTGACTTAAAAATCGGTCGATCATCAGCCGATCTTCTGCAGTCAGTTGCCAACCGGGGTGGCGACAGTAATCGGTAGCGATGATATTGCGTCGTTGCAGGACGGTCTTTTCGATCTGAATGATGTATTCGCAGTGACTCATCCAGCGTTGGATGTAAGGCAACAATGCCTGATGCAGCCTATTCGCTTGTTCAACTTCGCCGGCCTGCCAATGGCGATAAATACGCAGGTAAATCTCGCTGAACGAGCAACCCGGCATCACGCCTTTGCCGCCCGCCGCCAACATCTGCAACATATAAAGCCCGGCATAGCCGTTCAGAACGTTGGCCTGGGGAGCCAGTTGCAGAAATTCTTTGGTGTATTCCACCGGCGGATTACATTCAATTTTGAACACCGCATGGGGATAGCGGGCTGCCACGTCGGCCAATTGTTGCGGGGTGATCGGCAAACCGGTTTCACTCGGCGCGTATTGCACCATTACCGGGATGTCTACGGCCTCCAGAACGGCGAAAATGTGCTGCTGGATCGCCTGTGGGCTGGGTTGAAGGAAAAAGGGGGGCAGCAGCATCAACGCGTCGGCGCCCAGAGCTTGATAATGACGAGCGCGTTTGACGGCGACTTCGCTGCTGTGATCGGTGACCGAGATAGCGCGAAACAGCGGGGCTCCTGCCAGTTCGCTGATAAATATCTCCGCCAGGCGTTCACGCTCAGGCTCCTCGAGCTTCGGGAATTCGCTGGCGATGCCAAACAGCGTCATTCCCTGAACGCCGGTTGCTGCCAAATGCTCCAGCAACTGGGTAAAACTCAGCGGGTCGATTTCGCCATTGGCCTTGAACGGCATGGCGACGATAGGGTTGACCCCTTCAATGTCGATAGCTTGGTAACGGCCCATTATTCCTCCTCTCGATCGGCCAGTACGGCACCCTGCGCAGCAGGTAAAGCCCAGCGACGATATAAACGCAGGAAGCCGCGCGGCACTTCTTTGTCCACGGGTTGCCAGTTTTGGCGCCGCTGCGCCAACATCGTCTCGTCAACGTGCAGCGTAAGAGTACGCGCGGGAATATCGATGGATATTTCGTCACCGTCTTGCACTAATGCCAGCTCGCCGCCGTCCACCGCTTCAGGCGAGATATGGCCGACAAACAGCCCGCGGTTGGAGCCGGAGAAACGGCCGTCGGTGATCAGAGCGCAACTGTCAGCCAGGCCCATGCCTTCCAGCGATTTCATCGGCTTATACATTTCCGGCATGCCGGGGCCACCTTTAGGCCCTTCATAGCGCAAGACCAGGGCGCTACCCGGCTTAATCTGGCCGGACATAATCGCCTCGACGGACTCCTGCTCGCTGTTGAACACCACGGCGGGCCCCCGGAAGCGCATCAAATTTTCCGGCACTGCCGCAGGTTTCACCACGCAGCCCAACGGTGACAAATTACCGTGCAGCACGGCAACGCCAGCTTCATTCCGCACCGGAATGGCCAGGGTATGGATGACTTCCGGGCGGCGGCTTGGCCGGGTTTCCACCAGCAGTTCAGCTTTGGTTTTGCCGGTGACGGTTAACGCATTGAGATCGAGCAGTTTGGCAATCTCAAGCTCTACTGCCGGTACGCCACCCGCTTCCCAAAAATCAATCATGTCATGTTCACTGGCCGGATAGAGCGAGGCAACCAGCGGTACCTGGTGGCTCAACTCATCGAAGACGGACAGCGGCAGGTGGCCCAGTTCCGCTTCGTAATGAATGGCTTGCAGATGCAGAATGGCATTGGTGGAGCCGCCGGTGGCCAGCAGGTAGATCACCGCATTGCGGATCGACTCGGCGGTGATAATTTGGCGGGCATTGACGCCATTCAATACCAGTTCCACCGCGGTGCGCCCGGTTTCGATAGCGCACTCGCGGCGTTCGGCCGAAACCGCCGGCAGCGTGCTGCTGCCGGGCAGGCTCATACCCAGTACTTCACCGATGCAGCACATGGTGTTGGCGGTGCCGTACATAGTGCAGGAGCCCGGGCCGGGTTCGGCGATATTTTCGATATGGGCAAATTCCGCCTCATCGATTTCGCCACGCATCTTCCAACCGATGGCCTCGGTGACGATGTTGCCGTCCCAGTGTTTACCTTTATATTCAGCCGGGTACATCGGCCCGCCGTTAACCATGATGGCCGGAATATCCAGCCGTGCCGCCGCCATCAGCATGGCGGGGACAATTTTGTCGCAGGAGCCAAGCAACACCATGCCGTCGAAACGATGGGCACGCATCATCACTTCGATGGAGGCGGTGATCACTTCACGAGCGGCCAGAATGTAGCGCATGCCGAGATGCCCTTCGGCGATACCGTCACAGGGAGCGATAGTGCCGAACACCATGCCGACCCCACCGGCTTCTTCAATGCCCTGCAATACCTTGGCCGTCAGCTCATTCAGATTGGCGTGGCCGGCTGTCGCGTTGGTATAGCTGTTGACCACGGCGATCACCGGACGGCGCAGTTGTTCGTCACTGTGCCCCATGGATTTGTATAGCGCACGCTTCAGCGCGCCATCATCGCCCTCCAGAATGGGGTTGAAATGCGAGCCGCAACCGCCGCTGCCACAGGTTCCACATCCGCTCATAATCAAGATCTCTCAGTGATATTTAAAGGATTGTCAGCGTCAGGCTGAGCAATATGTTGGTGTTGCAAGTCATGGTTTTTTTTAGGGGAGACCAGTTTGGCCGGCAGCATGAAAATCAACGGGGCGCAGAGCAACAGGAAGCCCGCCAGAATGTACAGGCCGCTGTCGGTCTGGCCGGTTTGATCTTTCAGCCAGCCGAGTACCGTGGGGCCGAAGAAACCCGCGAGGTTGCCGACAGAATTCACCAGAGCAATACCGGCAGCGGCGGCGGTGCCGGAAAGCAGGGTGCCGGGCAGGCTGATGTAGGTAGGGATCAGCGCCAGGGTGCCGGACATTGCTACGCATATCCACGTCATCATCCAGAAGGTGGAGCCGCTGCAGTAAGCGCTCAACGTCAGGCCGATGCAGCCAATCACCGCCGGGATGGCGATATGCCAGCGACGTTCCTGCTTAAGATCGGAATGGCGGCTGTTCCAGATCATAAAGACGGCGCCAAATACGTAAGGCAACGCAGCCAGCAGGCCGATTTGGAAATCGTCGCTGATGCCTGAGGTTTTGATAATGGAAGGTAACCAGAAGCTGACGCCGTAATAACCGACGTTGAAACTGAAAAAAATCAACGCCAACAGCCAGACATAGCGGTTAGCCAGCATCTCTTTCAGGCTGTGGGCCGCTTTGCCGTTTGCTGCGCGATCCCGGTTGGCGCGATCCTTGGCCAGATCGGTTTGCACGATCTTTTTCTCTTCGGCGTTGAGCCATTTGGCTTCAGCCACGTTGTTATCCAGGTAACGCAGCACCACAAAGGCCAGCAAGAAAGAGGGAATGGCCTCGACCAGGAACAGCCACTGCCAGTTGTGTAAACCGCCGACATTTTCGAACAGTTTGAGGATCAAACCTGAAAGCGGGCTGCCGATAATCACCGACAGCGGTGTAACCAGAATGAACAGCCCCAGCGTGCGGGCGGAACGCCATGAAGGGAACCACAGCGTTAAATAGAACACGATGCCGGGGAAAAAGCCGGCCTCGGCCACGCCAAGCAGAAAACGCAATACATAGAAGGTGGTTGGCGTGGTGACAAACATCATGGCCGCGGACAGGATCGCCCAGGTGGCCATGATGCGGGCAATCCAAAAGCGCGGCCCGAAGCGTTGCATCAGCAGGTTGCTTGGCAGCTCAAAAATAAAATAGCCGATGAAGAAAATGCCGGCACCGAGACCATAGACGGTATCGCTGAAGCTCAGGGCGTCTTGCATATGCAGCTTGGCGAACCCGACGTTAACGCGGTCCAGATAGGCGAAGAAATAGCACAAAATCAGGAAAGGGATCAGACGGCGAGTAATTTTACCGTACACCCGCGTTTCAGCGGCCTGTTCCGCCGTTGGATTTTCCGTGGTCAGCTTCATGATGGTTTCCTCTGATTTATTTTTATTAGCCGGGTTATGCCGGCGTATTCAAGGAGCGATCGGCAGCCTTGGGCTGCGGCAGTACGGTACTGAGGCGTGAGGTGTTACCCCACCGATTGACGCCAGGCGGCCTGATAGGCCAGCGCGCGTTGACGTAATGCCGCCAGGCTGATGCCGGGTTGATAGAGTCCGCCTCCCAGCCCAAACCCGTTGCTGCCCGCCTGGATATAGGCGCGCATCTGCAGGGGATCCGGTTGGATCCCTCCTACCGGCAAGCAAACCAGTCTTTGGGGAAGCACGACACGCAGCGCCTTGGTTACCGCTGGGGTAATACTTTCTGCCGGGAACAGCTTCAATCCGCTGGCTCCGGCGGCAAGGGCGCAGAAGGCTTCGGAAGGGGTGGCCACGGCGGGCATGCTGATCAGATTCAAATAACGGGAATGGCCGATCACCGCGGCGTCGGTATTGGGAGAAATAATCAGTTGTCCCCCGGCTTTGGCCACCTCTTCAACCTGCTGGACGTTCAGGACGGTGCCGGCGCCGACAAAACCCCTGTCGCCGACGGTTTTCCTGATCACGCGAATAGAGTCGTACGGGGTGGGGCTATTAAGCGGTACCTCCAGAAAGCGGAAGCCGCAGTCCAGCAGAATTTCGACGACGGGCTCAGCCTCCTCAGGCGTGATGCCACGCAAAATAGCGACCAGGGGAAGCGGCTGTTGCTGCCACTGTTGGAGGAAGATTTCTGGGCTCATTGGGCGGTTCCTTGTAGTAGGGGATACAGTTGACTTAATCCGTTGATAAAGCAGCTATCGCCATCCGTGGCGCGCAATGACAGGCCCAAGGGTTCCGCCGCCATTTGGTAGCGCGCAACCAGCGGGGGGCTGGCGACAACCCAGATGGGCTGGTGCGCGGGCAGCGCCTGAAGCTCATTACCGATCAACAAGCCGGAAAGGTAGCTGTGTATATTTTCCGCGGCGATTTCACCGCTGAGGCGGCGGGTACGTGCCGAGAAAATCAGGTGGCTGAGGGGGGCACCGCTGCGTGCCGTATCGGCCCCGAGGATGAACGCCTGCGCGTCCTCCTGTTGTTCCGGCAGGGCGTTGCCCAAAATGGAGTGCCGGCTGAGCAACGAGAACAGTTCGCCGGTCATAAAGGTTGAGAAGTGGCCGATTTCTCCCTGATTCAACTGAACATGCTTGCTGTGGGTTCCGGGTAAAATTGCCAGGCATTGCGCCGCTGGATGTCGTCTGGCCAAACCGAGCAGCTGCACTTCTTCTCCTCGCATCACTTCGGGCTGCTGAGCCAGCCCCAGCCCCTGAACACCGGGAATGATCCACGCTGGGCTACCCCAGTCAGTGGTGAATTTCATGGCCCCAGCCGCCAAATTTTTCAGGCCGCACGGCTGGGTTATGTAGGCAACCTCATGCCACCCCTGTTGTGATCCCACCATGCCGGCCATGACCACCGGCAAAGCGCCATGTTCGACTAACCAGGGCTGCAATAAGGTATGTAGGGTGTCGGCAAACCGGTTTTTTTCAACGGCCAGCAACCCGCAGGGATGGCTGAGGTTACTTAGGCATTGCTCCCCACACATTAAAAAAGCGCGGAAGTTAGTGGTGCCCCAATCGATACCAATCCAGTTGTTATTCATTCAAGTAATACAAACCATGCAGTCTTGTCATACAAGAATGCTAGAGCGAAAATTGCTCAGGATCTGTGAGGGCGATCGAAATTACAGCAAAGAGGGATTTTTAGAGGATGTGGGCGAACATTTCCGGTTGCTGCTGCCAGTGATTCTTTTTGGCCGCATTGAGCAGAATGACACGCATACGCTGGCGTGCAGTTTCTACCTGTTTGAAGCGAATGGCCTCCAGCAATTGTTGGTGCTCTTCAACCGCACTTTTGGTCAGCCGGATATCTTCTTCCAGCGTTTGCTGGAAAGAGAGCGCCATAGCCGCGGAAAGTGCGCTGCCCAATGAATGCAAAAAAGGATTGTGGCTGGCGCCCAGCAAGGCAAGGTGAAATGCCATATCGCCCTGCTCGAAGAGTTGGCGACTGGCCTGCTGTTGCCCTTGTGACATGAGTTTGCAAGCATCTTCCAGCGCGGCCAGGTCATGACCGGTGGCGTTAACGGCCGCTAATGCCGCGATATTCGGTTCAAAGATCAGACGGGTGACCATCAATTGTTCGACCAGTTGTTGGTCGAGACTGCCTTCCGCCAACCAGCTCAGTACGTCAGGATCCAAAAAGCTCCATTGCTCGCGGGCATTGACGGTGCTGCGCTTCTTGGCCTGAATGGAGACCAACCCCTTCGCCGCCAGCACCTGCAACGCGTTACGTACCGAAGTGCGTGAAACCGAATACTGCAAGGCCAATTCATTCTCCCCCGGCAGCGACAGCCCAGGCGGCAGATCGCCACTGATGATGCGGCGGGCCAAATCTTGCGTCAGGGTTTCCGATATGGTGGTTTGCGCGGTTTTCATCCGTGGTTCTCAGGTAATTAAAGCGGCAGTTGCGCCCTATACTAAGCTAAGCGGCGTGCTGGTGGTACCTGTGCCGGTTTGAATGAAGAAAACGAGCGTTTTTTCATGCAAATTTCACCGGTTCAAATTGCATGTTTATGTACAATCGTCAATGGGCGTTGATCGGCCTGATTGTTAACCCATTGACAGCATTACTGATGAAAAGTGGGGGATATCATAATTTTCTAATTATGAAATGAATCCTCTGGCGATGATAGGGCGAGGCAGTTACCCTGAACCGATATACCCGTCATACTTGAAGCTGTATCTGTGTTGACTGCGCTCACTTACCCGAATCACTTACTGAAGTAAGCTCATTGGGATAAGCTCGCTTGCCGCCTTGATACAGCTCCAATTATTTAGGGTAATGAAATCAATCAACAAGAGAGCAAGTATGACTGATTCACCCATCCGCATTGCGATTGCGGGTTCCGGCGGCCGTATGGGCCGCCAATTGATCCAGGCGGTACATCAGGCGCAGGGCGTGGTTTTGGGGGCGGCAGTATCGCGCCCAGGTTCAAGCCTGATTGGGACCGACGCAGGTGAACTGGCGGGCATTGGTGCGCTGGGCATAACCGTCAGCGACAGCCTGGAAAAAGTGGCCGACGATTTCGATATCCTGATCGACTTCACCCGTCCGGAAAGCACCCTGGCGTACCTGGCTTTCTGCGTTGAGCACAAAAAAGCCGTGGTGATTGGCACCACCGGTTTCGATGATGTGGGTAAAGAAGCCATCCGTGCCGCGGCTGGGCAGATTGGCATCGTCTTCGCCGCCAACTTCAGCGTGGGCGTGAACCTGGTGTTAAAGCTGCTGGAAAAAGCCGCGCAGGTGATGGGCGACTATACCGATATTGAGATTGTTGAAGCGCATCATCGGCATAAGGTAGACGCTCCTTCGGGGACGGCTTTGGCGATGGGCGAGGCGATTGCCGGCGCGCTGGGGCGCGATCTGAAAGAGTGCGCGGTGTATGCGCGTGAAGGTTATACCGGTGAACGCGATCCGAAGAGCATTGGCTTTGCCACTATTCGCGCTGGCGATATCGTCGGTGAACACACCGCCATGTTCGCCGACATCGGTGAGCGGGTAGAAATCACCCATAAGGCCTCCAGCCGCATGACTTTTGCCAGTGGTGCGGTTAAGGCTGCAGCATGGCTTGAAGGTCATGATAAAGGTCTGTTTGATATGCGTGATGTGCTCGGTTTAGACCAGTTATAATTGATTTGTATGCCATCGTGATGTGGCTGTATTAATCATAGTGCTATGATTAACGGACAATAATTTTATTGTCCTTTTTTTTAACATGATAAATGTGTGTTTTAGGTCGTTTTTATTGGTTGATTGCTATTTTTGGTGATTAACTTTTAATTTATGATGCTTTTTCCCCTTCAAACGTATCTCTCGCCTGGAAAAGTGCCCTGGGAATTGTGATTTTCTGTCTTTAGAGCTCGCAACCGTTTACTCACCCGAGTTTAGACGTGTTTTTATGGCTACTGACCCCATTAAACGCCGAGAAGTGCAAAAATAAGAGAAAAAATGGCGCTTTGGGTAGACAAGCGGAGCACTCATCATTAAAATGCGCCCAATTTGCCAAAAATTGACCTTGAGGGCGGTTTTTGCATTGATTTAGATCGTGATATCTGAATTAATATGCAAATATTGTGATTGATTATTCCTTGGAGGGTGTTTTGATTAAGTCAGCGCTATTGGTTCTCGAAGACGGAACCCAATTCCACGGTCGGGCCATCGGGGCAGAGGGTACGGCAGTGGGGGAAGTGGTCTTCAATACGTCGATGACCGGTTATCAAGAAATCCTCACTGATCCTTCCTACTCCCGCCAGATCGTTACTCTTACTTATCCTCATATCGGCAATGTCGGCACCAATGCTTCCGACGAAGAATCCTCCGCTGTACACGCCCAAGGCCTCGTCATTCGCGACCTCCCACTGATTGCCAGCAACTACCGCAACGAAGAAGGCCTGTCTGACTACCTGAAGCGTCACAACATCGTGGCGATTGCCGATATCGATACCCGCAAGCTGACCCGCCTGCTGCGCGAGAAAGGGGCACAGAACGGCTGCATCATCGCTGCCGACACGCCGGATGCCGCCTTGGCGTTAGCGAAGGCCAAAGCCTTCCCGGGCCTGAAAGGCATGGATCTGGCGAAAGAAGTTACCACCCAGGAAGCCTACAGCTGGCAGCAGGGCAGTTGGACGCTTGAAGGCGACCTGCCGGAAGCCAAACCGGCCTCTGAGCTGCCGTTCCACGTGGTGGCCTATGACTACGGCGCCAAGCGCAACATTCTGCGTATGCTGGTGGATCGCGGCTGCCGCCTGACGGTGGTGCCGGCACAGACCCCGGCGGATGAAGTCTTGAAGATGGATCCGGACGGTATTTTCCTGTCCAACGGACCGGGTGACCCGGAGCCATGCGATTACGCCATCGCCGCCATCAAGCAGTTCCTGACAACCGATATCCCGGTGTTTGGCATCTGCCTCGGCCATCAGTTGCTGGCTCTGGCCAGCGGTGCAAAAACCGTGAAGATGAAGCTTGGCCACCACGGCGGCAACCACCCGGTAAAAGATCTGGATAACGACTGCGTCATGATCACCGCGCAGAACCATGGTTTTGCGGTAGACGAAAACAACCTGCCGGCCGAACTGCGCGTCACGCACAAATCCTTGTTTGACCACACGGTGCAGGGCATTCACCGCACCGATAAAGCAGCGTTCAGCTTCCAGGGCCACCCTGAAGCCAGCCCGGGCCCACACGACGCCGCGCCGCTGTTCGATCACTTTATCGAACTGATTGAGACTTACCGTTCTTACGCCAAATAATCAGGAGCAGTAAAAAATGCCAAAACGTACAGACATAAAAAGCATCCTGATCCTCGGCGCTGGCCCGATTGTTATCGGCCAGGCGTGTGAGTTCGACTACTCGGGTGCCCAGGCGTGTAAAGCGCTGCGCGAAGAGGGTTACCGCGTTATTCTGGTCAACTCCAACCCGGCCACCATCATGACCGATCCGGAAATGGCGGATGCGACCTACATCGAGCCAATCCACTGGGAAGTGGTGCGTAAAATCATCGAAAAAGAGCGTCCGGATGCCGTGCTGCCGACCATGGGCGGCCAGACCGCACTGAACTGCGCGCTGGAGCTGGAACGTCAGGGCGTGCTGGCCGAGTTCGGCGTGACCATGATTGGCGCTACCGCTGACGCGATCGACAAAGCAGAAGACCGTCGTCGCTTCGACGTGGCGATGAAAAAAATCGGCCTGGACACCGCGCGCTCCGGTATTGCGCACAATATGGAAGAAGCGCTGGCGGTGGCCGCTGACGTCGGCTTCCCGTGCATTATCCGTCCTTCCTTTACCATGGGCGGCACCGGTGGCGGCATCGCTTACAATCGCGAAGAGTTCGAAGAGATCTGCGAGCGTGGTCTGGACCTGTCTCCAACCAAAGAGCTGTTGATTGACGAGTCGCTGATCGGCTGGAAAGAGTACGAGATGGAGGTGGTGCGCGATAAGAACGATAACTGCATCATCGTCTGTTCGATCGAAAACTTCGATGCCATGGGTATCCATACCGGCGACTCCATCACCGTAGCACCGGCGCAAACCCTGACCGACAAAGAATACCAAATCATGCGTAACGCCTCGATGGCGGTACTGCGTGAAATCGGCGTGGAAACCGGCGGTTCCAACGTGCAGTTCTCGGTTAACCCGAAAACCGGCCGTTTGATCGTCATCGAAATGAACCCGCGCGTATCCCGCTCTTCGGCGCTGGCATCTAAAGCCACTGGCTTCCCGATTGCCAAAATCGCCGCTAAACTGGCGGTGGGTTACACCCTCGATGAGCTGATGAACGACATCACCGGTGGCCGTACGCCGGCGTCGTTTGAACCGTCCATCGACTACGTCGTGACCAAGATCCCTCGTTTCAACTTTGAGAAATTTGCCGGTGCCAATGACCGTCTGACTACCCAGATGAAATCCGTCGGTGAAGTGATGGCGATTGGCCGTACCCAGCAAGAGTCGCTGCAGAAAGCATTGCGCGGGCTGGAAGTGGGCGCCACCGGTTTTGACCCTAAAGTGAGCCTGGATGACCCGGAAGCACTGACCAAAATCCGTCGTGAGCTGAAAGACGCCGGTTCTGACCGCATCTGGTACATCGCTGACGCCTTCCGCGCCGGCCTGTCCGTTGACGGCGTCTTCAACCTGACCAACGTAGACCGCTGGTTCCTGGTGCAGATTGAAGAGCTGGTGCGTCTGGAAGAGCAGGTTGCCGGCACCGGCATCAACGGCCTGACGAAAGAGTTCCTGCGCACCCTGAAGCGCAAAGGCTTCGCCGATGCGCGTTTGGCCACCTTGGCCGGCGTCGCCGAAAGCGAAATCCGCAAGCTGCGTCATGGCTATGGCCTGCACCCGGTTTACAAGCGCGTGGATACCTGCGCGGCGGAATTCGCCACCGACACCGCTTACATGTACTCCACTTATGAAGAAGAGTGCGAGTCCAACCCGACCAACGACCGTCCGAAAGTGATGGTGCTGGGCGGCGGGCCAAACCGTATCGGCCAGGGTATCGAATTCGACTACTGTTGCGTGCACGCCTCGCTGGCGCTGCGCGAAGACGGTTACGAGACCATCATGGTCAACTGTAACCCAGAAACCGTGTCTACTGACTACGACACCTCCGACCGTCTGTACTTCGAGCCGGTAACGTTGGAAGACGTGCTGGAAATCGTGCGCATCGAGAAGCCGAAAGGCGTTATCGTGCAATACGGTGGCCAGACGCCGCTGAAATTGGCGCGCGAGCTGGAAGCCGCAGGCGTACCTATTATCGGCACCAGCCCGGACGCGATTGACCGCGCCGAAGACCGTGAGCGTTTCCAGCAGGCGGTACACCGTCTGGGCCTGAAACAGCCGGCCAACGCCACCGTGGCAACCATTGAGCAGGCGGTAGAGAAAGCGGCCGGGATCGGTTACCCGCTGGTGGTACGTCCTTCTTATGTGCTGGGCGGCCGGGCGATGGAAATCGTTTACGACGAAATCGACCTGCGCCGTTACTTCCAAAACGCAGTCAGCGTCTCCAATGATGCCCCGGTGCTGCTGGATCGCTTCCTGGATGACGCGGTAGAAGTCGACGTCGACGCCATCTGCGACGGCGAACGTGTGCTGATCGGCGGCATCATGGAACACATCGAACAGGCGGGCGTGCACTCCGGTGACTCGGCTTGTTCACTGCCGGCCTACACCCTGAGCAAGGAAATTCAGGACGTGATGCGCCAGCAGGTTGAGAAACTGGCGTTTGAGCTGCAGGTGCGCGGTTTGATGAACGTGCAGTTCGCCGTGAAAAACAATGAAGTTTACCTGATTGAAGTCAACCCACGCGCCGCGCGTACCGTGCCGTTTGTTTCCAAGGCCACCGGCGTCCCGTTGGCCAAAGTGGCTGCGCGCGTGATGGCAGGCAAAACCCTGGCTGAGCAGGGCATGACGGAAGAAGTCATCCCGCCTTACTACTCGGTAAAAGAAGTGGTGCTGCCGTTCAACAAGTTCCCAGGCGTCGACCCGATTTTAGGGCCGGAAATGCGCTCTACCGGGGAAGTGATGGGCGTGGGCCGTACCTTCGCCGAGGCCTTCTCCAAGGCGATGCTCGGCAGCCAGTCAGGCATGAAAAAACAGGGCCGTGCGCTGCTGTCGGTGCGTGAAGGCGATAAAGCCCGGGTAGTAGATCTGGCGGCAAGCCTGCTGAAACAGGGCTTCGAGCTGGATGCCACTCACGGTACCGCCGTGGTGCTGGGCGAAGCGGGGATTAACCCACGCCTGGTCAACAAGGTGCATGAAGGCCGTCCGCACATTCAGGACCGTATCAAGAATGGCGAATACACCTACATCGTCAACACCACCGCCGGTCGCCAGGCGATTGAGGACTCCAAGCTGATCCGTCGTAGCGCATTGCAGTACAAGGTGCATTACGATACGACCCTGAACGGCGGCTTTGCCACCGCGATGGCGCTAAAAGCGGATCCGACCGAACAGGTGACTTCGGTGCAGGAGTTGCACGCGCGTATCACCAAGTAATTCGATGATGCCGTAAGAGCCAGGGCGCTGCAGTTCATTGCAGCGCCCTTATTTTTTTAACTTGTTCAGTGAATTTGTTGTCGTGAATTAGAAATTTCCGCTATCAATCATTCAGCAAACTGTCACCCTGTGTGATTGGTATATGCTTGATGTATTGGCATGGAACGAAGGAACGACGACAACAATGATTCTGATTATTTACGCCCATCCCTATCCCCGGCATTCGCATGCCAATCACCGCCTGCTGCAGGCCGTGAAGGATATTCCCGAGGTGGAGGTACGCTCGCTGTATGAGCTGTATCCCGACTTCAATATCGATATCAATGCCGAACAGCGGGCACTGGAGCGCGCCGATCTGGTGGTGCTGCAACATCCGATGCAATGGTACAGCCAACCGCCGCTGCTGAAATTGTGGATCGATAAGGTGCTGGAGCACGGCTGGGCCTATGGTCATGAAGGCAATGCCCTGGTGGGCAAAGATGTGCTGTGGGCAGTGACCAGCGGTGGCGATGAACACCATTTCGAGCTGGGCGCTTACCCGAACTTCGCGGCTCTCGGGCAGCCGCTGCAAGCGACGGCGCTGTACTGCGGTATGCATTGGCAACCGTATTTTGCCGTGCATAACACCTTTACCTGCAATGAACCGGCGCTGATTGCGGCAGGGGAAGCCTACCGTCAACGGCTGGTAGCCTATCTGATGGAACACGGTGAACCCGCCGAGCAGGGAGTTGAGCATGGATAATCACCAGATGATGATTGAGGGGCTGATCTATTTGGGATCGGCCGCGTTGTTTGTGCCGATTGCGGTGCGGCTCGGGCTGGGCTCGGTGTTGGGCTACCTGATTGCCGGCTGCATTATTGGCCCCTGGGGGCTGAAGCTGGTCTCCGATGCCGAATCGATCCTCACCTTTGCCGAAATCGGCGTGGTGCTGATGCTGTTTATCATCGGCCTGGAGTTGGATCCGAAACGGCTGTGGACGCTGCGCGCCTCGGTGTTTGGCGGTGGCATTATTCAGATGGCAGCATGCGGATTGGCGCTGAGCGCCTTTTGCTATTTCCTCGGATTGAACTGGAAGGTGGCGCTGCTGATTGGCCTGACGCTGGCGTTGTCATCCACCGCCATCGCCATGCAGGCCATGAGCGAACGTAACCTGACGCCGTCGCCGATTGGTCGCAGTGCGTTTGCGGCACTGCTGTTCCAGGATATCGCAGCGATCCCCCTGGTAGCGATGATCCCACTGCTGGCCAGCAGCGGTGCCACTACTACGTTAGCGGCGTTTTCCCTGTCAGCGGCCAAAGTGGTGGGTGCGCTGGCAATAGTGGTACTGCTGGGGCGCTATGTGACCCGGCCGCTGCTGCATTTTGTCGCGCGATCGGGCATGCGTGAGGTTTTCAGCGCCGTGGCGCTGTTCCTGGTGTTCGGCTTTGGCATTCTGCTGGAAATGGCCGGGCTGTCGATGGCGATGGGCGCCTTCCTCGCCGGGGTGCTGCTGGCGAGCTCTGAATACCGCCATGCGCTGGAAAGCGATATTCAGCCGTTCAAGGGGCTGCTGCTCGGGCTGTTCTTTATCGGCGTTGGCATGTCGATCGACTTCGGTACCTTGTTCCATCACCCGCTGCTGATCGCCTCGCTGCTGCTGGGCTTTATGCTGATCAAGGCGGCGCTGCTGTGGCTGATTGGCCCCTGGCTTGGGGTACCGAAGCGTCAACGCGGCATGTTCGCGATCCTGCTGGGCCAGGGCAGTGAGTTTGCCTTCGTGATCTTCGGCGCCGCTCAACTGGCCGGAGTATTGCCACCAGACTGGGCCAAATCGTTGACGCTGGCGGTTGCCCTGTCGATGGCGGCGACGCCGCTGCTGCTGGTGGTGGCAACACGGCTCGAGAAAAATACGCCGAAAGACGAACGCCCGGCGGATGTGATTGATGAAGAGAACGCCAGCGTGATCATCGCCGGGTTTGGTCGTTTCGGTCAGATAGCCGGCCGTTTACTGCTGGCCAATGGCGTACATACCGTGGTGTTGGATCACGATCCTGACCATATTGAAACGCTGCGCAAGTTCGATACCAAGGTGTTTTATGGTGATGCCACCCGCGCCGATCTGCTGGAGGCAGCCGGTGCCGAGCACGCCAAGGTGTTGATCAACGCCATCGACGACGTGGAGGCTAACCTGCAACTGACCGAGTTGGCCAAACGGCACTTCCCGCACTTGAAAGTGGTAGCGCGCGCGCGTGATGTCGATCACTGGTATCAGCTGCGTCAGTTAGGTGTGGAAAAGCCGGAGCGGGAAACCTTTGAAAGTTCGCTACGCATTGGTCGTGAGACGCTGGAGTTGCTGGGGCTGGACGCCTACGAGGCGCGGGAAAAAGCGGATACTTTCCGCCGCTATAACCTGAAAATGCTGGAAGACACGCTGGATAATTATCAGGATACCGAATTCCGCGTTGCCAGCCTGCAGCGGGCGAAAGAAATGCTCAGCGCGGCCATCGAACAGGATCAGGATCGGTTGGCGCGAGTACCGCAGAGTGGGTGGCGTGGCAGTATTGATGGCAAAGCGCCGGAAGATGAAGTGGTGGAAGCCAAGGGATAAGCCTAATGGGCGCAGCCGCCGGGCTGCGCCCACGATGGCCGAATTAACTCAGCGCCACCTTGATACCCAGAGCAATCAGCATCCCGCCCAGCAGCTTATCCACCACCTTTTGCGTTTTCTCCAGGCCACGACGCACCGGTCCGCTTTGGATCAGGAACACCAGAACTGGCCACCAGAGAGCAGACAGGCCAAGGATAATTCCCGCATACCACAGTTTTTCGCCCAACCCTGAGTCGATTTGCAGCACCTGGGTGAATACCGCCAGGAAGAACAGCGTAGCTTTTGGGTTGAGCAAATTGCACAGATAGCCTTGTACGAAGGCGCTTTTCAGGCTTGTTTGCTGTGGCGGCAGGTTACTGACGTTCATCTTGCTGCCGCTGCGCGACAGCAGTGCCTGAATGCCGACCCAAATCAGGTAGACCGCACCGGCGTATTTCAGCACGTTGAACAGCCATGGCGTGGTGGTGATCACGACCGCCAGCCCGGCGACGCAGTAAGACATGTGAGTGGCGACGCCGCAGATCACGCCGAAAGCCGTCATCATCGCGGCCAGACGCGGGTAGCGGGCGGCGTTCTTGATCACCAGGAAAAAGTCCGGGCCGGGTGACAGCATGCCCAAGGTGGCGATACCAGCAACGAACAGCGAAGTTTCAAGCATGATTTGACTCTCAGCACAAAAGGCGTAATGGAGGCGATAATAACGCCACGTCCCCTGATACGCATCAACCAAATGAGGTAATGTTTGGCAATATGATGAATATTCACTCAGGGATCACGACGGGGCCTCATGTATCAGACAACCCATATAGACCAGCCGGAAGCGCAGCGACAGCAGCGTGAAATTACCCGCCTGTGCATTCAGTGCGCTTTACTGTTGCTGCAGCATGGTGCCGAGAGCACTGTGGTGGAGCAGTTATCGACCCGATTGGGGATAGCGCTGGGGATGGACAGCGTTGAAAGTTCGATCTCGGCCAATGCGGTGGTATTGACCACCATCAGCCACGGTGAGTGTCTGACGACCACGCGCAAGAACGTCGATCGCGGCATCAATATGCAGATGGTGACGGAGGTGCAGCACATCGTTATTTTGGCGGAGCATCGGCTGGCGGATGTGCATGACGTTGCCCGGCGCTTCGACAAGATCCGCCCTTTGCGTTATCCACGCTGGCTGGTGGTATTGATGGTGGCGCTGTCATGCGGTTGTTTCAGCGTGCTGAACGGCGGCGATCAAAAGGCCTTTGCCGTCACCTTTATTGCCAGTGGCCTGGCTATGTCGGTGCGTCAGGTGCTGACCGCACGCCACATGAATCCCTTGATTAACTTTTGCCTGACGGCCTTTGTCGCGACCTCGGTTTCCGGGCTGTTGCTGCGGCTGCCGCTGTTTAACGAAACCTCCACCGTGGCGATGGCCGCCAGCGTATTGCTGCTGGTGCCCGGTTTCCCGCTGATTAACGCGGTGGCCGACATGTTCAAGGGCCACGTCAATACCGGTTTGGCGCGCTGGGCGATGGCCAGTCTGCTGACGCTGGCTACCTGTATCGGCGTAGTGATGGCGATGTCGCTGTGGGATCTGCGGGGGTGGTCATGAGTCTGCTCTGGGCCTTATTGCAGGATATGCTGCTGGCGGCGGTGCCGGCGTTGGGTTTCGCCATGGTGTTCAACGTGCCGCTGCGCGCATTGCGCTATTGTGCGCTATTGGGGGCGATTGGCCACGGCTCCCGCATGCTGATGATGCATGTGGGGATGAATATTGAATGGTCATCGCTGCTGGCGGCGATCCTGATTGGCATCATCGGTATTTATTGGTCGCGCTGGCTGCTGGCGCATCCGAAGGTGTTTACCGTGGCGGCAGTAATCCCGATGTTCCCCGGTATCTCGGCCTATACCGCGATGATCAGCGTGGTAGAGATTTCGCATCTGGGTTACAGCGAGGCGCTGATGGCCACCATGATGACCAACTTCCTCAAGGCCTGCTTTATCGTGGGGGCATTATCGATTGGGTTGTCATTACCTGGGCTGTGGTTATACCGCAAACGTCCCGGCGTTTAAGGATCATGAGCCAAAATTGTTGGGCATTAGATATACTGATAAGAGCTATCTTATATATTCATATTGCTTGATTAGCCTATCGACGACCGTTGGGGCTTTACGTATAGTGTGAGCAATTTTGCTGCCTACACAGGGTTTAACAATGATTATCAGCCTGATCGCTGCCTTGGCGGCGGATCGCGTTATTGGCATGGAAAACGCCATGCCTTGGCACCTGCCGGCGGACCTCGCGTGGTTTAAACGTAACACGCTGAATAAACCGGTTATTATGGGCCGTAAAACTTTCGAGTCTATTGGTCGTCCGTTACCGGGCCGCCATAACATCGTGTTGAGCAGCCGTCCTGGCACTGACGCCGGGGTGACCTGGGCGACTTCACTGGACGAAGCGCTGGCCGCAGCCGGTGATGTGGAAGAAGTGATGGTGATGGGCGGCGGGCGTATTTATACCCAGTTCCTGGCACGCGCTAACCGTATGTACCTGACGCATATCGATGCCGAAGTCGGCGGTGACACCCATTTCCCAGACTATGAGCCGGACGAATGGGAAACCTCATTCAGCGAGTTCCACGATGCCGATGAGTTGAATTCTCACAGCTATTGTTTCGAGATCCTGGAACGCCGTTAATGGCCGGCGATTAACCCTATCCTTCTGAGGGCGCAAGTGATTGCGCCCTTTGTCTTTTTACCACCCACCTCTCCCTGACTTTTCGTTGTAACATTTTCGTCACACTTCCTGATTAGTATGAAGCCCAACTCTGAGCGCCCCGGCAACTCTGGTGAATCTCGATCGCGGCGCCATATTAAAAAGGAAATAAACCTATGACGACCAAAATTGAGCAATTAGATGCCGATCGCCTGACCGATCCCACTCGCCGTAAACTGTTGCTGGGCAGCGCCGGTGCCGTTGGCCTGGCCGGTTTCCTCGGCGGCGGTATTTGGACGGTTTCCGCTCAGGCTCTGGCGGAAGATTTGCCACCGAACAAGCTGCTGGGCTTTAAAGGGATTGCCGCTTCCACCGCTGATGAGGTGGCGATTGCGCCAGGCTATCGCGCCGAGGTACTGATCTCCTGGGGTGATCCGCTGGTTGAGGGAGCTGCCGCTTTCGACCCACAGGGCAACAACAGCGCTGCCGATCAGGAAAAACAGTTCGGCGATAATAATGACGGTATGAGCTTCTTCCCGATTGATGACAATCACGGCGTGATGGCCATCAACAACGAATACGTCAACGAGCAATACCTGTTTGCTCACGGCGGCACCAAAGCCACCAGTCTTGAAGACGTGCGCAAGTCACAGGCTGCCCATGGCGTTTCTATTGTAGCGGTCCGCCGAGTGGGTGATAGTCAACGTTGGGAGGTCGAGCGCCCATCGCGTTATAACCGCCGGATCACCGCCAACACCGAGATGCAGTTCAGCGGCCCGGCTGCCGGGCATGTGCTGTTGCAAACGGCGGCGGATCCTGGCGGCCGCAAGGTATTGGGTACCTTCGGTAACTGCGCCAACGGAAAAACCCCTTGGGGCACTTACCTGACCTGCGAAGAGAATTTCGATACCTATTTCGGCACTCACCAGGCCGACTACAAGACCACGGCGGACCAAAAGCGCTATACGTTGAAAGTCAGCGAACCTGAGCGTAACTGGCCGGATTACGATGAACGCTTTGACGTGGCGAAGAACCCTAATGAATTCAATCGTCATGGCTGGATCGTCGAAATCGACCCAATGAACCCTGGCTCAACGCCAATCAAACATACCGCACTGGGCCGTTTCAAACATGAAAATGCGGCGGTGACCGTCGCCAAGGATGGTCACCTGGTGGTCTACATGGGTGACGATGAGCGTGGTGAGCACATCTATAAGTACGTATCCAAAGGCGTGGTTGATGTGGCTAACCCGGCCAACAACCGCAGCCTGCTGGACGAAGGCACTTTATATGTGGCGCAGTTTGACGGGGACGCCAACGGCACACCGCTGAAAGGTACCGGGCGCTGGATAGCGCTGGAGTTCGGTAAAAATGGCCTGACGCCGGAAAATGGTTTCCGCGATGAGGCGGAAGTGTTGATCTTCGCCCGCAAGGCTGCGGCGCAGGTGGGGGCTACCAAAATGGACCGGCCGGAATGGATCGCCGTCAATCCACATGATGGGCGCGCCTATTGCACGCTGACCAACAACAGCAAACGTGGTGAAGAAGGTATGCCGTTGAATGCCGCTAACCCGCGACCGAACAATGTCTACGGCCAAATTATCCGTTGGGATGAAGGCGGTGATGCCACAGCTGCGTCATTCAACTGGGATATTTACGCGCTGTGCGGTAACCCGATTGCCCATCCGGAAGGCGTGAATCGCGGCACACCCAATATCACGGCCGAGAATACTTTCAACAGTCCGGACGGACTGGGCTTTGATAAGACCGGTCGCCTGTGGATCCTCACCGACGGCAAATACAGCAACAAAGGCGACTATGCCGGACAGGGCAACAACCAAATGCTGGTGGGCGATCCGCAAAGTGGCGAAATCCGCCGCTTTATGGTGGGGCCAAAGTCATGCGAACTGACCGGCATTACCTTTACCCCCGATTACAAGACGATGTTCGTCAACGTACAGCACCCGGGTGAAGAAGGTGACTCTCATTTCCCGAACAATAGCCCGCGTCCGCGTTCATCGGTATTGATGATTACGCGTGAAGACGGTGGAGTGATTGGGGCTTAAGAAGAAAACAGCGGGGCGGCATTGGCCGCCCCGACGGGATTATGACGCGGCCTGCTGGTGTACGCTGTCGGACAGATCGCTGCGATGGGCCGGTTGGGTAAAGTACTGCCGGTCTTCCCAACGCAACATGGTCAAATCGCCCCCCCAGCAACAGCCGGTATCCAGGCCAATAATGCCTTCCGGCGTGCCTTTGCCTTCCAGTGATGCCCAGTGACCGAAAACAATGGTGTAATCGGCGTCGACCAATCGTGGCAAATCAAACCAGGGTTTCAGCGGAGCAGGCGCAGTGCCTGGCGCATCTTTGCAGATCATATCGAGTTGGCCGTTCGGGAAGCAGTAGCGCATGCGCGTCAGGGCATTGGTGCTGAAACGCAAGCGCGCCAGCCCGCTTAGCTCTGGGCTCCAGTTGTTCGGCATGTCACCGTACATGGCGTCGAGGAACAGCGGATAGCTGTCGCTGCTCAGTACGGCTTCCACTTCACGGGCACAGGTTTGCGCAGTTTCAATGTCCCACTGCGGCGTGATGCCTGCATGCGCCATCACCAGCTTGAGTTGTTCATCGACCTGCAGCACCGGTTGGCGGCGCAGCCAGTTGATCAGCTCATCGGCGTCTGGCGCTTCCAGCAACGACGTAATGCGATCTTTGGGTTTATTGCGGCTGATGCCGGCATAAACGGCCAGCAGATGCAGATCGTGATTGCCCAGCACCATGCGTACTGCCGGTCCGAGTGAGCGCACGTAGCGCAGCACGTCTAGTGAACCGGGGCCACGCGCCACCAGATCGCCGGTCAGCCACAGCTGGTCATGTTGGGGATCGAAGGCAACCTGGGCCAATAGCGACTTGAGTTCATCAAAACAGCCATGAACGTCGCCGATAAGATATGTCGACATAATCAGTGAATCAGCGTTGGAATGGCTAAGCGGAACACGGGAATAGCGGTCTGGAACGGCTGACCCTGATGATCAACCATTTCGTAATGGCCTTCCATGGTACCCAGTGGCGTTTCAAGAATGGCACCGCTGGTGTATTGGAATTCGCCCCCGGGCGGAATGAGCGGCTGCTCGCCGACGACGCCTTCGCCCTGAACTTCGGTTTGACGGCCATTGCTGTTGGTGATCAACCAGTAACGGCCGAGCAGCTGCACGTTGAAACGCCCCAGATTGCGAATGGTGATGGTATAAGCGAAGACGTAACGTTCTTCCTCAGGTATCGACTGTGATTCCACATAGACACTTTGTACCTGAATACATACGCGAGGCGAATCAATCATGATCACTACTCCTTATTGCTGCGGCGCGGGATTGGCTGAAAGCCAGTTAGCCAGCTTACAGTATTGCGCCACAGAAATATTTTCTGCTCTAAGTACCGGATCGATACCCAATTCCGTCAGTTGCTCCGGAGTGAACAAATCCCCCAGGCTATTGCGGACAGTTTTCCGGCGCTGGTTGAACGCCTGAGTCGTGATGCGGCTCAGCATGCGCACGTCACCCACCGGATTTGGATTCACCTTGTGCGGTACCAGACGTACCACTGCGGAATCCACTTTCGGCGCCGGAGTGAACGAAGTTGGTGGCACTTCCAGCACCGGAATAACGTTGCAGTAGTACTGCGCCATCACGGTTAAACGCCCGTAGGCTTTGCTGTTAGGGCCAGCAACCAGGCGGTTGACCACCTCTTTTTGCAACATAAAGTGCATGTCGCGAATGGCCTGAGTATAGCTGAAAAGGTGGAACATCAGCGGCGTCGAGATGTTGTACGGCAGGTTACCAAATACGCGCAGCGGTTGGCCAGCCTGCTCGGCCATTTCGGCGAAGTTCACCGTCATGGCATCTTGCTGGTGAATGGTCAGCTTGTCTTTCAACTGCGGGTGGTTTGCCAGACGGGCCGCCAGATCGCGGTCCAGCTCAATCACCGTCATGCGGTCCATGCGCGCGCCGACCGGCTCGGTCAGTGCGCCCAGGCCGGGACCGATTTCAACGACCGCTTCGCCCGGCATTGGGTGAATGGCGGAAACAATGCTATCGATGACAAACTGATCGGTTAAAAAGTTCTGTCCAAAGCGTTTGCGGGCAAAGTGCCCTTGGTGGACTTTATTATTCATTACAATTAATTATCATTTTAATGGCGAGATTCAAGGCCGTTTTGAAACTGCCCGCATCGGCGGTGCCGGTGCCGGCCAGTTCCAGAGCGGTACCGTGGTCGACCGAGGTACGGATAAAAGGCAAACCGAGGGTAATGTTTACCGCCCGGCCGAACCCTTGGTATTTTAGCACCGGCAGGCCCTGATCGTGATACATCGCCAGCACCGCATCCGCATGTTGCAGATACTTGGGCTGGAACAGGGTGTCCGCCGGCAGCGGGCCGATCAGATGAATACCTTCAGTCCGCAGCGCGTCTAGCGCCGGAATGATTGTATCTATCTCTTCGCGTCCCATATGGCCGCCTTCTCCCGCATGCGGGTTCAGTCCGCAGACATATATCTGCGGCTGGGCGATGCCAAATTTGGTTTTCAGATCGTTGTCGAGAATACGGATGACTTCGAACAGGCTTTGGCGAGTGATGGCACCAGGCACTGCCAGCAAAGGCAGGTGGGTGGTTGCCAGCGCTACGCGCAGCTCTTCGGTCGCCAGCATCATTACCACGCGGTCGCAACCGCTGCGATCGGCAAAAAATTCGGTATGGCCGATAAAGGGCACACCGGCGTCGTTGATCACGCCCTTGTTCACCGGACCGGTGATCAGCGCAGCAAACTCGCCGTTCAGGCAACCGTCACAGGCGCGCGCCAGCGTTTCCACCACATAAGCGCTGTTACCGACATTCAGCTCACCAGCCACTACTGGATGAGCAGTCGCAACCGGCAATACCGTCAACGTACCCGCACGCTGTGGCTGAGCGGGGTGCTGTGGCTGATAGGTGCGCAGCTGTAGCGGCAGGTTCAACTGTCGGGCGCGTTCAAGCAACAAGGCCGGATCCGCGCACACCACCAGTTCAACAGGCCAATCCTGTTGCGCCAGCGCTGCCACTAAATCCGGCCCAACCCCGGCAGGCTCGCCGGGGGTGATTACGATACGATTATTGTTGTGCATTACCGTCAAGGATCTTCACGTAAGCCTGAGCACGTTGTTCCTGCATCCAGGTCTGCGCTTCTTCAGCAAACTTGCGGTTGAACAGCATGCGGTAAGCGCGATCTTTTTGCGCCGCATCGGTTTTGTCCACCTGACGCGTATCCAGCAGCTGGATCAGGTGCCAGCCGAAGGAAGAGTGTACCGGTTGGCTGACCTCGCCTTTGCTCAGCTTCATCAACGCGTCGCGGAAGGCCGGATCGTAGATGTCTGGAGAAGCCCAGCCCAGATCGCCGCCCTGCAGTGCAGAACCCGGATCCTGAGAAAGCTGTTTGGCTTCGTCAGCAAACTTGGCGCGACCGCTCTTGATGGCTTCGGCTACCGCCTGCAGCTTGGCACGCGCCTGATCGTCGGTCAGCACCACGGAAGGTTTCAGCAGAATATGACGAGCATGAACCTCGGTGACAGATACCGACTGGTTGGCGCCACGGATATCATTCACTTTCAGGATGTGGAAGCCGACGCCGGAACGGATTGGCCCAACCACGTCGCCTTTTTTGGCGTTAACCAGTCTTTCGGCGAACAGGGTAGGGATCTCCTGTAGCTTGCCCCAGCCCATGTTACCGCCTTTCAGCGCCTGGGAATCGGCAGAGTAGGAGATGGCCAGCTTGCCGAAGTCGGCGCCGCCGTTGATTTCCCCCATCAGCTGTTTAGCCAGGGCTTCAGCATCGTCAACCTGCGCCTGTGTCG
Source organism: Serratia sp. Je.1.23.a (assembly GCF_051129805.1). NCBI lineage: Bacteria > Pseudomonadati > Pseudomonadota > Gammaproteobacteria > Enterobacterales > Yersiniaceae > Serratia > Serratia sp. Je.1.23.a. The sequence continues at coordinate 160,578 of NZ_JBCPSR010000006.1, forward strand.
GGTTCTCCGGCAGCGGGATCAGGATGTGGCTGATGTTCATTTCGGTATCGCTGCCGTTCTGAGCGCCAACCTGAGTCGCCAGTGAGTCCACTTCCTGAGGCAGGATGGTGACGCGGCGGCGAACTTCGTTGTTACGCACTTCGCTGATCAGCATTTCTTTGCGGATCTGTGAACGGTAAGTGTTGTAGTTCAGACCTTCATACGCCAGACGACTGCGCATCTGATCGATGCTCATTTTGTTCTGTGCGGCGATGTTGCCGATGGCTTTGTCCAGATCGGCATCGGAGACGTTAATCCCCATTTTCTTGGCCATCTGCAGTTGGATGTTATCCATAATCAGACGTTCAAGGATCTGGTGACGCAGGGTCTTGTCATCCGGCAATTGCTGACCGGCCTGCTGCGCATTGAGCTTCACCGACTGCAACAGGGTGTTTACGTCGCTCTCAAGTACCACGCCGTTATCCACGACGGCGGCGACTTTATCCACTTCTTGGGGTGCTGCGAACGCGGTATTGGCACAAACCACCAATCCGAGAATAAGCGTTCTCCAGTTCTTCATACTTTTCCCATTCTGTAATCCGCAAATGCGGGTGAAAGTTCTCGTTTTCAAAGTGTTACAAAGTATCAAAATGCACGCTGGTAAGGCAGTATGCCGGAACGCAACATTTCCGCGGAGCCCAGACTGTGATCGCTGCTCAGGCCACGCAGTTCGATGTTGAATGAAACTTTGTTGTCATAAACGCTGGTATTGTTGCTGTTGTTCCAGTCGGTGATCTTGCGCTCGTAGCCCAAGGTCACTGCCCAGCAGCAGGTGTTGTACTTCAGACCGAGCAACTGATCGGCGGACTGTTGGGCGCGGGTGTCGTAGTAATAAGCCCCCACGACGGCCCAGCGATCGGCGATTGGCCAACTGCCGGTGACGCCCACCTGCGAAATACCGTCCTGATAAGCCGGCACTTGTCTGGTGTTCAGTGCCGTCTCAATATACTCCGGCGTAGCGTAACGATAGTTCAACTGCAGCACGCGTTCGGAATCCTGACGGTATTCCAGCACGCCGTTGCCCAATGAGACGCTATTGAGACGCGTATCATACTGCAGACCGCCGCGCAGGCCCCAGCGATCGTCGATCTTCCAATAGGTGTCGCCGGCCCAGGCCAGGCTGCCGGTGTCGTCATTGTTGTCGTAATTCGTCGTTTTGTCACCGGTACGGGAACGGCTGAAGTAGTAGATTTGACCCACAGAAACGTTAAAACGTTCAACCAGCGCATCATCATAAATACGCGAGGTCAAACCGGTTGATACGCGGTTCTGTGAGGCAATGCGATCCAGACCGCTGTAAGTACGGTCGCGGAACAAACCGGAGTAGTCGGTTTGCAGCAGCGTGGTGTCGTAGGTGTAGATGTTGCTTTGGTCGCGATACGGCACGTACAGGTACTGCACGCGCGGTTCAAGGGTCTGCGTATAGCCTTCTGACCAGTTCATTGGGCGATCGAACACCATCTTGCCGTCGACCTTGAACTGCGGCAACACGCGATTGACAGAATCATCGAGATCGGGGGCGTCGCTGCCGGTGCGGTTCTTGTAGTTGTTGGCGAAACCGTCAGGAATATCCTGCTGGTAATGGGTCGCCAGCAGCTTGGCTTCGGTATTGATACTGCCCCAACCGTTAGTCAGTGGCAGGCTGAGCGTCGGTTCCATATGCAGACGGGTGGCGTCCGGGCTATAGGGGTTGACGCTGATAAACTTGGCGGCCTGACCATAAATGCGGAAATCGAACGGGCCGAGATCCTCTTTATAGTAGTTCAGGTCGAGCTGCGGCTGAACTTTGTAGGAGTCTGAGCTGCTGCGATCGGTATCGTCGTAAATCTGGAACTGTTTGGAGCTTAAGGTCGCGTCCCAGTTATCAATGGCGTAGCCGACGCTGAATTTCTGCGTTGCATAACCGTCGGTGGTCGAACCGTATTTGGAATCCAGATCGGTAAAGTATTTGGAGTCGCTGACCTTGGTGTAGTCGACATTGAAACGCCACACCTGATCCATCACGCCGTTGTGGTTCCAGTAGAACAACCAACGCTTACTGTCGTCAGGATTGTCCTTGCTGTATTCCTTGTCGTCCGGCAACCAGTCCAATTCCATCAGGCCCAGACCCGGCTGCACCAGGTAGCGGAATTCGTTCTGTAACTGCAGACCACGTTTGGACATGTAATGTGGGGTGATAGTGGCGTCGAAGTTCGGCGCAATGTTCCAGTAATACGGCAGCATGAACTCAAAGCCATTGTTGCTGCCATATTTTGCGTTCGGGATCAGGAAGCCTGAACGACGCTTATCACCGACCGGCAATTGCAGGTACGGGCTGTAAAAGACCGGCACGCCGCCAATTTTGAAGCGCGCATTCCAGATTTCAGCGACTTGCTCTTCGCGGTCGTGGATCACTTCGGAACCGACTACGCTCCAGCTGTTATCACCCGGCAAACAGGAGGTAAAGGTCCCGTTTTCCAAAATGGTGTAACGGTTGGCGCCGCGCATCTTCATTTTGTCGGCGTCGCCACGTCCCTGACGGCCCACCATTTGGTAGTCGCCTTGATAGACGTCGGTATCTTTATTATTCAGGTTCGACCAGGCTTTCGGGCCTTTCAGCTTGATCTGGTTGTCGCTGTAGTGCACGTCACCCGTAGCGGTCACGGTGCGAACCGGTTCGGTTTGCCCCGCGTCTTGCGTCTGGTTCAGTTCCACCTGTTTGGCGGTCAGGGTGCTGTTGCCTTGTTCAATATTCACGTTGCCGGTGAACAGCGCGCTTTTCGGATAGTCCGCGCGTGAATCATCGGCGTGAATGGTGACAGGCAGGCTGTTAGGATCGCCGCTGACCAGCGGTTTGTCATAAACAGGAACGCCAAGCATACATTGCTCGGCCAGGTCAGCCAGCGCGTGCTGACTGTAGAGTGCCGTCCAAATCAGTGTGGCCAGCAGTGTTGGGAAACTTTTTTTCATACGCGGTTTTGGTGTTCCGTCATCAGAGGCGTCATGTCCGGCAAACGGTCAGAGACTATATCACTCATCTGCGTTGCGCTAGTGTTAAATCCGGCCGTTTACTTGCGTCGTCGATAGGCGCAAAGATAAATGACAGGTATGATAATCCAAATCCTGAGAAAAATCGCCTTAACCCTTACCTAAGACGGAAGGGAGCAGTCGGCTTTCGGCATGATAATTGAGGAGTATATGCAGTATTGGGGAAAACTGCTCGGGGTCATCGTGGCCATTTGGGCTGGCGCGGGATTCTGGGGTGTAGTTTTGGGGCTGATTGTCGGTCATATGATCGACTCTGCGCGTAGCAACAAGCGCAGCCGGGGCTTTTTTACCGACCAGCAAACGCGGCAAACGCTGTTTTTCCGCACCACTTTTCAGGTGATGGGTCACCTGACCAAATCAAAAGGGCGCGTTACCGAGGCGGATATTCAGATCGCCAGCCTGTTTATGGATCGTCTGCAACTGCACGGGGAAGCCCGTACCGCGGCGCAGCAGGCGTTTCGTGAAGGCAAACAGAGCCAGTTCCCGCTGAGAGAAACGCTGCAGCAGTTCCGCAGCATCTGCTTTGGCCGTTTTGACCTGATTAGGATGTTTCTGGAAATTCAGATCCAGGCGGCGTTTGCCGACGGGTCACTGCATCCTAACGAACGGCAGGTACTGTATGTGATCGCCGAAGAGCTGGGCATTTCACGTGCGCAGTTCGACCAGTTCCTCAGCATGATGGAGGGCGGACGCCAGTTTGGCGGCGGTCAGCAGGGCGGTTATTCGCAAGGCGGTTACCAACAGGCGCAACGCGGTCCAACGCTGGAGGATGCCTGCAAGGTATTGGGTGTCAGCAGCAGCGACGACGCGACCACCATCAAGCGCGCCTACCGCAAGCTGATGAGCGAGCACCATCCGGATAAGCTGGTAGCGAAAGGTTTGCCGCCGCAAATGATGGAAATGGCCAAGCAGAAAGCGCAGGAAATTCAGGCGGCCTACGACCTGATCAAACGCGAGAAAGGCTTTAAGTAAAAAGAGGTGAGGGCTCGGTATTCTCTGAGCCCCTCTTTATATCGGTCAGAAGTCGGGTTCGACGCGAAAGTGCATCGGCGTCTGGAAAGCCGGATGGGTAATGCGCAGCTCTTGTGCATGCAGCTGTAAACGCGGCGCCATGGCTTTGGCTTCTGGCGTGGCATAGAAACCGTCGCCGAGGATAGGATGCCCCAGCGCCAGCATATGCACGCGCAGCTGGTGCGAGCGGCCAGTGATCGGCATGAGTTTGACCCGCGTGCTGCCGTCGGCGTCGCGTGACAACACCAGATATTCGGTTTGCGCCGCTTTGCCGGTCTCGAAACACACTTTCTGCAGCGGCCGATTCGGCCAGTCGCAAATCAGTGGTAAATCCACCAGACCTTCATCCTGCGCCAGATGCCCCCACACGCGGGCGATGTAGGACTTCTTCGGCTCGCGCTCACGGAACTGGCGCTTGAGTTCACGCTCGGCCGCCTTGTTCAGCGCCACCACAATCACCCCGCTGGTGGCCATATCCAGACGATGCACCGATTCGGCAGCCGGAAAATCCGCCTGAATGCGCGTCATCAGGCTGTCTTTATTTTCCGGCGCACGGCCCGGGACCGACAGCAGGCCACTTGGCTTGTTGACCACGATAATGTGCTCATCCTGATACAGGATATGCATCGGGCCCTGCGGGGGATTGTAGGGTTCCATTTTGTTGGCTCCGCTGAGAGTAACGGCCAGGGGAACTGCAGTTCCCCTGGTGCGGGTTACTGGTGAGTAACGACCACCAGACGGATTGCATCCAGACGCCATCCTGCTTCATTCAGGTTGAGCAGCACCTGCTTGCGGTTGAACTCCAGCGCTTCTACCTCGTCATCACGAATGTTCGGGTTGACCGCCTTCAGAGCTTCCAGACGAGCCAGCTCGGTGCTCAGCTTGTCATCCGCTTCCTGTTTGGCCTGCTCGATCAGAGCGCGAGCCTGTTCTTCAACCAGGCTTTCCGCCTGTTGCAACATGGCATGCACATCTTGTTGCACCGCATTGACCAGCTTGCTGGAGGTATGGCGGTTGACCGCGTTCAACTGGCGGTTGAAACTTTCGAATTCAACCTGCGCTGCCAGATTGGTACCTTTGCGATCCATCAACATGCGGATTGGCGTTGGCGGCAGGAAGCGAGTCAGCTGCAGATGTTTCGGCGCCTGCGCTTCGACCACATACACCAGCTCGACCAGCAGGGTACCGACCGGCAGTGCCTTGTTTTTCAACAGGGAAACTGCACAGCTGCCGGTATCGCCGGACAGGATCAAATCCAGGCCGTTGCGGATAATCGGGTGTTCCCAACTGACGAACTGGGCATCCTCACGCGACAGAGCCTGTTCGCGATCGAAGGTGACGGTACAGCCGTCCTGCGGTAGACCCGGGAAGTCGGGCACCAGCATGTGGTCGGACGGCGTCAGAACAATCAGGTTGTCGCTGCGATCGTCCTGATTGATGCCGACGATGTCGAACAGGTTCAGCGCGAAGCCCACCAGATTGACGTCGTTGTCCTGATTGGCAATGGCTTCCGCCAGAGTCTGCGCTTTCTCGCCGCCGTTGGAGTGCATTTCCAGCAGGCGGTCACGGCCCTGCTCGAGCTGCATTTTCAGGTGGTCGTGCTGCTGGCGGCAGGCGTGAATGAACTCGTCCAGCCCTTCCTGCTCGGTCGGCGAAGCCAGGAAAGCGATCAGCTGCTCGTAGCCGCTGTCGTAAATGGTACGGCCGGTCGGGCAGGTATGCTCGAAGGCATCGAGCCCTTCGTGGAACCAGCGGCCCAGAACTGCCTGCGCGGTGTTCTCCAGGTACGGCACCATGATTTGAATGTCATGCATCTGGCCGATACGGTCCAGACGGCCAATACGCTGTTCCAGCAGGTCCGGGTTGAACGGCAGGTCGAACATCACCAGGTGGCTGGCGAACTGGAAGTTACGGCCTTCGGAGCCGATCTCGGAACACAACAGCACCTGGGCACCGTCTTCTTCGGAGGCGAAGTAAGCGGCGGCGCGGTCGCGTTCGATAATCGACAGGCCTTCGTGGAACACGGCGGCGCGGATAGCTTCACGTTCCCGTAGCACTTGCTCCAATTGCAGCGCGGTGGCTGCCTTGGCGCAGATCACCAGCACTTTCTCGTGGCGATTGGCCACCAGATAGTTCAGTAACCATTCAACGCGAGGATCGAAGTTCCACCAGGTGGCGTTCTCGCCTTCGAATTCCTGATAGATTTGCTCTGGATAGAGCATGTCGCGTGCGCGCGCCTCAACGGTTTTCTTCGCGCCCATGATGCCGGACACTTTAATGGCGGTCTGGTACTGGGTCGGCAACGGCAGTTTGATCTGGTGCAGGTTGCGGTGTGGGAAGCCTTTGACACCGTTGCGCGTGTTACGGAACAGCACGCGGCTGGTGCCGTGGCGGTCCATCAGCATGGTGACCAGTTCCTGACGCGCCTGCTCGCTGTTTTCACCGTCGCTGTTGGCGGCTTTCAGCAGCGGTTCAATGTCTTGTTCGTCGATCAGCTCGCCGAGCAGGTTCAGCTTGTCGTCGGCCAGGCGCTCACCGCTGAGCAACAGGGTAACGGCATCGGCCACCGGGCGATATTTTTGCTGTTCGGCAACAAAATCGTGGTAGTCGTGGAAACGGTTCGGATCCAGCAGGCGCAGACGGGCGAAGTGGCTTTGTTGGCCAAGTTGCTCTGGCGTTGCGGTCAGCAGCAGCACGCCGGGAATGTGTTCTGCCAGTTGTTCGATCACCTGGTATTCACGGCTCGGCGCATCTTCGCTCCAGGCCAGATGGTGCGCTTCATCCACCACCAACAGATCCCACTGGGCATCGGCCAGCTCTTCCAGGCGCTGCTTGTTGCGGCGTACGAAGTCCAGCGAGCAGATCACCAGCTGTTCGGTTTCAAACGGGTTGCTGCTGTCGAGTTTGGCCTCTGAGTAACGGCTGTCGTCAAACAGAGAGAAATACAGGTTGAAGCGGCGCATCATTTCGACCAGCCACTGGTACTGCAGGGTTTCCGGCACCACGATCAATACGCGCTCGGCGCGGCCTGCCAGCAACTGCTGGTGGATAATCATCCCGGCTTCGATGGTTTTACCCAATCCAACTTCGTCCGCCAACAAAACGCGCGGCGCATGACGCTGGCCGACTTCATAGGCGATATGCAACTGGTGCGGGATCAGGCTGGCACGCATGCCACGCAGGCCAGCGAACGGCAGGCGATACTGCTCGCTCTGGTATTTACGCGCGCGGAAACGCAGGGCGAAACGGTCCATACGGTCGATCTGGCCGGCAAACAGGCGGTCCTGCGGCTTGCTGAAGGTCAATTTGCTGTCCAGCAGCACTTCGCGCATCGCCACACCGCTTTCCTGGGTATCCAGGCGGGTGCCGATATAGGTCAGCAGACCGTTATCCTCTTTGACCTCTTCGACCTGCAGTTCCCACCCTTCGTGGTTACTGATGGTGTCGCCCGGGTTGAACATCACGCGGGTGATTGGCGAGTCATTTCTGGCGTAGAGGCGGTTTTCACCGGTTGCGGGGAAAAGCAGGGTAATCATGCGCGCATCCAGCGCCACGACGGTTCCCAGTCCTAATTCGCTTTCCGTATCGCTGATCCAGCGTTGACCAAGTGTAAAAGGCATATATTGTCGGCTCGATTCTTTTAAGTAAGTCTTGTTACCGGGCGGAAAGGGCCGCGGCACCCGTATCAAACGTCTGCTAATCCCGATTTATTTTAATATGGCGGGCAATAGCTATTCATCCCATGCATACATCGTCAGACGACATGGGGGGTGTGTGGGTCCAGAATTTGGGAAGGGCGCTATGGTAATGGAAGGCGGCGCGTTCGTCACCTGCAAAACCCGATGATTTTTCTTAACCCTTCACCAAACCCTGCTGGCGGGCGGAATGTTAAAACAGTCCCATCTGCCCGGTCACCAGCGTGGTAAAATCGTCATGCAAAAATGGCAGTATAGCGTCTGCTACCGGCTGCAGCTGGCGCTCCAGATAATGGGGATAATCAATCGCCGACTGCTGGGTCTCCAGCGGCTCCGGCCCGGCCACAGTCATGACATAGCTGATCCAGCCGCCGTTTTGGTATTGCAACGGTCGTCCCTGCTGACGATTATAGTCGTCGGCGATACGTGCTGCGCGCACATGCGGCGGAACGTTGCGCTGATAGTCGTCCAGCTTCCTGCGCAGACGCTTACGGTAGACCAGCCGATCGTCGAAATCGCCGTTAAGCGTTTGGCTTACATATTCACGCACAAAATCCTGGTAGGGCTGGCGTTTAAAAATGCGTTGATACAGCAGGCGCTGAAACTGCTGTGCCAGCGGTGTCCAGTCGGTGCGCACCGTTTCCAATCCCTTGTAGACCATCTCTTCGCTGCCGTCCGGCTGGGCGATCAGCCCGGCGTAACGTTTTTTACTGCCCTGCTCGGCGCCGCGAATGGTCGGCATCAGGAAACGTGAATAATGGGTTTCAAACTCCAGTTCCAGCGCATTTTCCAGCCCGTACTCTTGCTGCAAATGCTGTTGCCACCATTGGTTCACCTGTTGCACCAGCTTTCGGCCTATTTGCGCCGCTTGCTGCTCGTCATGCGGTTGTTTGAGCCAAACGAAGGTTGAGTCGGTATCGCCGTAGATCACCTGATACCCCTGCGCCTCGATCAGCTCGCGCGTTTGCCGCATGATTTCATGGCCGCGCAGGGTGATCGACGAGGCTAATCGGGGATCGAAAAAACGACAGCCGCTCGATCCTAATACACCATACAGCGCGTTCATGATGATCTTTAAGGCCTGCGACAAGGCTTTGTTCTGCTGACGTTTCGCCGCTTCACGGCCTTGCCAGATCTGCTCGACGATTGCCGGCAAACAGTGCTTGCTGCGTGAAAAACGCGCGTGGCGAAAACCGGGCACCGAGTCCGCATCGCCTGGGTTTCGCATGCCTTCCACCAAGCCGACCGGGTCGATCAGGAAGGTGCGGATGATTGAGGGATACAGGCTCTTGTAATCCAGCACCAGCACCGAGTCATACAGGCCGGGTTGCGAATCCATCACAAAACCGCCGGGGCTGTGTTCCTCGGGCTGTTCACCCAGGTTGGGGGCCACAAAGCCCAGCCGGTGCATGCGCGGCATATACAGATTGCTGAAGGCGGCTACCGAACCGCCGCTGCGGTCGGCTGCCAGCCCGGTAACCGTGGCGCGTTCCAGCAGGAAGGTCAGCAACTCGGTTTTGGCAAAAATTCGTGTAACCAGTTCGCAGTCTTTCAGGTTGTAACGCGCTAGCGCGGGCTTGTCTTCGGCAAAGCGCCGGTCGATTTCTGCCATGCGCTGGTAAGGGTTATCGATAGACTTGCCTTCTCCCAGCAGCGTTTGCGACACGTGTTCCAGGCTGAACGACGGAAAGTTCCAGGTGGCGGATTTCAGCGCTTCAATGCCGTCGATAATCAGGCGACCGGCAGCGGAAGCGAAAAAGTGATTCTGTTTGAAACCGTGTTCGCGCCACTCCAGCAGGTTGCCGCCACGGCCCAGTCGCAGCGGGATCTGATAGCGTTCGGCGTGTTTTTGTAGCACGCGTAAATCGAACTGCACCAGGTTCCAGCCAATAATGGCGTCGGGATCGTGCCGCTCAAGCCATTGGTTCAGCCGTTCCAGCATTTGCGGACGGCTGACGCAGTACTCCAACTCAAAATCCAGTGGTTCATTGCCGCCGTTGGCGGGCCCAAGCATGTAAACCTGGCGCTGGCCGCAACCTTCCAGGGCAATCGAGTACAGCTCGCCGTGCGCGGTGGTTTCAATGTCCAGGGAGACCAGCTTCAAGGTTGGGCGGTATTCCGGCGCCGGTTTCATTTGGCCGCCCTGCAGCGGGCCGTTGCCGTTGGCCTGGCCGCTGAACCACACCGGTGCGGTGATGAAACGCTCCATCAGGTAGCGTTCCGGTGGACGGATATCGGCCTCGTAGACATTGACGCCGCCGTCTTTCAGCAACTTTTCCAGCTTGATCAATTGGCGATGCTGCCGGCAGTAAAGCCCCACCACCGGGCGATGGTGAAAGTCAGTCAACGGCAGGGGTTTCAGCTCCAGTTGCCGCTCCTCACGCAGCAGCAGTTCAGCGCGCTGGCGCTGTTCGGCCGGGATAAAGGCTACGGAAGTCTGCGGCGCCAGACGAAGTTGCTGCGGCCCATTGTCGGTCGCCAGCCAAAACTCCACCTCGGTGCCGGCAGGCGTATCACGCCAGTGACGGGTGAGCAGAAAGCCCTGTTGGAGTGACATCATATACCCTTCGTATTTCAAGCTGCGGCGTTGTTGGCTGCGTGCGTTCACCCCAGTCACTTACTTGAGTAAGCTCCTGGGGACTCTCGCTCTTGCCGCCTAGCCGCAACTTGAAATCCATTGGGTATTCCCCTGATGCTCAAGGCGTGGTGTCGTTGGCTGTTTGCGAAAGCTTTGGTTCTGGTAGATAAATTATAGTATGGGTTTTTATACAGTAATTGTCCATGGCCGCACAGTTCTGCCAAAAAAGCATACAATTCACATATTGACTCGCTCCCGGCCGCACCGGACAATCCCACGCCCACGCCCACGCCCACGCGCTTTGGATAACGAACAGAGGTTTAATGGAAGCCTATTTACAGCACTTGATCACCCAGTCATTGGCTTTCACTCTAATGGTGGTCATGTTTGTCGCGTTTCTGGAATCGCTGGCGCTGGTGGGGCTGTTGCTGCCCGGCACGGTCATGATGGCCAGTATCGGTGCGTTGATCGGCAGCGGTCAGGTAGATTTCTATTATGCCTGGGCTGCGGGCATCGTGGGTTGCCTGTTGGGTGACTGGATTTCTTACTTTATCGGCCGCGCCTTCAAGGGGCCGCTGCACCGCTGGTCATTCTTGAAGAAGAACAAAGCGATGCTGGACAAGACCGAGCACGCGTTGCACCAACACAGTATGGCGACCATCCTGATTGGGCGCTTTGTTGGCCCAACGCGCCCGCTGGTGCCGATGGTGGCCGGCATGCTCGATTTGCCGCCGTATAAATTCGCGTTGCCTAACATCATCGGCTGTATTGCCTGGCCACCAGTCTATTTCTTCCCCGGTATTTTGGCCGGCGTAGCCATCGATATCCCTGCCAGCGCCAACAGTGCGTTATTTAAGTGGTTGCTGTTTGCGGTAGTGGTATTGATTTGGCTGGCCGCCTGGCTGAGCTGGCGATGGTGGCGCGAAGGCAAACGCAGCGCCGACCGGCTTGGCAAGTGGCTGTCACCGGTACGTCTGCGGATGGCCTGCGTCCTGAGCTGGGGATTGGCGATCGGCACCTTTTATTATCTGCACCAGCAACCGCTGATGCCGGTTTATCGTCACCTGCTTTGGAAGGTGCTGGCCGGTCAATGACAAGGGGGCGTGACGCCCCTTTGCACCTTACTGGAAGAAGGCTTCCAGTTGTTCAAACACCCGCACGTCTTCGCTGTGGCGTTTTACCTGCAGCACATCTTCGAGTTTTTCTACCTGGCTGATCATCTGCACCAGCCGCTGATCGTCCGCCACCAATAGCCAGATGCGGCTTTGTTTACCGTCTTTCAGTGGCAGGCAAAGAATGCCCTCCACGTTGAAGGCGCGGCGGGCAAACAGGCCGCAGACGTGCGACATCACGCCAGGGTGGTTACGTACCGCCAGTTCCAGGATCACCTGTGGGTTATTGCGTTGTTCTGACATGGCTTATTCTCCAATCATGTCGATGTTGGCAGCGCCCGGCGGCACCATCGGGAAAACTTTTTCATTAATATCAATCAGCGCATGGATCAGGCAAGGCCCTGGACGTTGGATCGCTTCGGCCAGTGCCGCCTGCGGATCTTCTGCGGCATTCAAATCGCAGGTGTCCATCCCGAAACCGGCGGCAATCTTGATAAAGTCGGTGCGCTTGGGATAGGCGGCGGCGAAAATGCGCTGCTGGTAGAACAGCGTTTGCTGCTGGTGCACCAGCCCCAACGCCTGGTTGTTCATCAGGATAATTTTCACGTCCAGGTCATGTTCGACGGCGGTCGCCATTTCCTGAATGTTCATCATCAGGCTGCCGTCACCGGAGAAACACAGCACCTTGCGCTGCGGCTCGGCCAGGGCAGCGCCGATCGCCGCTGGCAGGCCGAAGCCCATGGTGCCCAGCCCGCCGGAGGTCAACCACTGGCGCGGTCGGCTCAGCGGATAGGCTTGTGCTACCCACATCTGATGCTGGCCCACGTCGGTGGTAATGATGGCGTTTTCGTCCACGCAGCGCGCGGCAGCCAGCACCAGCCCGTAGTGGCTCAGCGGATCTTCGGCGTTAGGCATGCTGAACGGGAACTCGCGCTTGAGATCATTGACGGTACTCAGCCATTCGCTGCGTGGCTGTGCTTCAATTTGAGGCAGCAGTTGTTGCAATACCTGGCCTACGTCGGCGTGAATGGCAATATTGGCCTGCTTTACCTTGCCCAGTTCGGCGCGATCGATGTCCACGTGAATGATGCTGGCGTTTGGACAGAATTGCTCGGTCTTGCCAATCGCCCGATCGTCAAAGCGCGCGCCCAGCACGATCAGTAAATCAGCCTCTTGCAGAATAAAGTTGGTACTGCGCGCCGCATGCATACCCAGCATGCCCAGCGACAACGGATGCTGCACCGGCATGGCGCCCAATGCCATCAGCGTCATGGTGGTGGGCAGGTTGGCGCGTTCAGCGAGCTCAATCGCCTGCTGATAGGCGTTGGCGCAGATGATGCCGCCGCCCAGATACAACACCGGGCGTTTGGCCTGATTGATCATCGCGGCGGCCTGCGCCACGGCGGTAGCTTCAAAGGTTGGCGCCGCATCGGGAACGGCGATCGGCGGCAGTTCGTCCAGGCTGATAACCGCCGTTTGAACATCTTTCGGTACGTCGATCCACACCGGGCCAGGGCGGCCGGATTCAGCGATGCGGAATGCGTCACAAATCACCTGCGGCAGTTCGCGGATATCGCGGACCAAATGGTTGTGCTTGGTGATTGGAATCGAGATGCCATAGGTGTCCACTTCCTGGAAGGCGTCGGTGCCAATCATCGAAGAGGGCACCTGGCCGGTGATACACACCAGCGGGATAGAATCGAGTTTGGCGTCGGCGATGGCGGTGACCAGATTGGTCGCGCCCGGGCCGCTCGAGGCGATACAAACCGCCGCTTTCCCGTTAGCGCGTGCCATACCCTGCGCCATAAAACCCGCCCCCTGTTCGTGGCGAGCCAGTACGTGATGAATACGGGTGCTTTGGCTCAGCGCGTCATACAGCGGCAGTGCCGCGCCGCCGGGAATGCCGGCGACGGTGGTGATGCCCTGACGCTCCAGCAGATGAACGATCAACTCTGCGCCGGTGAAGCGGTTACCTTGATGTGGCGTGCCCGAAATTACCATGTTCCTATCCTTTCTCAAGGCCGGTTTGCTTTTCTGGGCAGGGGGCTAAAACTAAAAACCCCGCCCGGTTTGCGCCGGCGGGGTTTGGGAATCGATGCGTTGATTCGGACCCTACGGCGCATTGCCGACGACCACCACCACACGCACGACGACCACCGCGGCTGGTAGCGCGGTAATTAGTAGGGTCGAAGTCAGCGAGGATGCGATCACAGGGAACCTTATCATCAGTAAAAAAAGTCAGGTTTTTATAAAACCACAGGCGAAAAATTCGCACAACTGGTTTATTTGCACAGCATAAAAAACGGGCGGAAGATCACGGTTTGTGTGAAATGCCCAGCACCTTGGCTTCCGGCGCGCTGCCGTCCAGCAGCGCCTGCGTCGGGCCGTCGTAAAAAATACGGCCGTCCACCACCAGCAGGGTCCGTGGCGCGATGCGTGCGGCGTCATCCAGGTTGTGCGATACCATCAACAGCGTCAGGTTTCGCTGGTCGCAAACTTCCTGCAGCAGTTGCAGCATCTCGTTGCGTAAAGCCGGATCGAGCGCCGAAAAAGGTTCGTCGAGTAACAGGATGGGCCGCTGGCGGATCAGGCAACGCGCCAGGGCGGCACGCTGGCGTTGGCCACCGGAAAGCTGTGACGGCAGGCGAGGCAGATGTTCTTCCAGCCCTACTTGCCGGGCAATTTGCGCCAACTGCCGCTTCTGCTCTTCATTCAGCCGCAGGCCGGGATCCAGGCCTAAACCGATGTTCTGCGCCACCGTCAGGTGGGCGAACAGGTTATTTTCCTGAAACAGCATCGAGACCGGGCGCTTGGCTGGCGGCGTGCCGGTGTGGTTGCTACCGTTGAGCAGCAACCTGCCGCTGGCGGACGGCAGAAAACCGGCGATCAGGCTGAGCAGAGTGCTCTTCCCCGCCCCGCTGGGGCCCAGCACAGCGACGCGTTCGCCCGGTTGAATATGCAGGTCGAAGCGCATTGGCAGGTGTTCATACAGGTAGGTCAGTTTTTCAAGCTTTAGCATATGTCCTTCATCTTTCACGTTGCCGCTGTGTTGACTTTCTTCACTTATCCCAGTCACTTAGGGAACTAAGCTCCTGGGAATGCGCTCAGTCGCCGCCTTGCTGCAGCTTGAAATCTATCGGTCAGAGCGGCCCGGTAAGCGTTCGATCAGGGTAAACAGCAGGAAGCACAGCAACAGCAAAAGCAGCGCGGTGACCGCGCCGTCATTGCTGCGGTAGGCGCCGATCTGCTGGTACAGGTAAAAAGGCAGGGTGCGGAAATGTTCGTTGCCAAACAGTGCTACCACGCCGAAATCGCCGATCGACAGTACGCAGGCGAAGGCCAGCGCCTGGGCCAACGGGCGGCGCAGTGCTTTCAGCTCAATCCAGCGTAGCCGCTGACAGCCCTGAATATCCAGCGACAGGCACAGCGGATTATAACGTTCGGCCAAGTCGCGCATGGGGTTTTCCAACACTTTTAGCGCATAGGGCACTGCCATCAACGCATTGGTGAGGATCACCAGCGCGTACGGCGACTGCGGCAGCCCGACGGTGTCGCTCAACAGCAGGAAGAAACCGGTGGCCAGCACAATGCCCGGCATCGCCAGGATCACCATACCGCTCAACTCCAGCGCGTGCCCCCAACGCAGTCTCTGTTGCAGCTTCAGCTCACGGCTGCTCCACAGCAGCATCATGGTCAGCATGACACAAAGTACGCCCGCCCCCAGAGCGATGAGTAACGAAGTGAACAATGCCTGCCACAACACCTGTTGCTGCAGGACGCTAACCATCGTTTGATTGGCGCCGTCGGCGATCACCGCCAGCAGTGGGGGCAACAGCAGCAGCAACGCGGCGGCAATCAGCAAAAAGTCACTGATGCGTCGCCACAGGCTGTCTTCCGGATTACGCCAGATAGTGGCATGGGTATTGCCGACCGGCAGCCCCTGGCTCAGGCGCTGGCTGAAGATCACCAGCCCCAGGCAGCATGCCAGTTGGATCAGCGCCAGCAGCGCGGCGCGGCTGAGATCGTAGTCGTAACTGAGCGCCTGATAGATGGCCAGTTCGATGGTGGTTGCCTGCGGCCCACCTCCCAGCGACAGTACGGTGGCGAAGCTGGCGAAGCACAGCATAAAGATCAGCGCGCCGCTCGGCAGGATTTGACGGCGCAGCGCCGGCCACTCGACAAAGCGAAACTGCTGCCAACCGCTCATGCCGAGCTGGGCTGCCAATTGGCGCTGTTCAACCGGGATGTTTTCCAGCGCCTGCAGCAACAGACGTGTCGCCAACGGCAGGTTGAAGAACATGTGCGCCAGCAGGATGCCCTGCAGACCATAAGGCGTGAAACTGTAGTTAATGCCCAGCCAGCCACACAGCATTGCCAACCAGCCCTGGCGGCCATATACGCTGAGCAGGCCGAATACCGCCACCAGCACCGGCAGCACCAGCGTCATGGCGCAGAGCCGCAGCAGTAACTGACGACCGGGGAAACGGCGGCGATAGAGCGCCCGAGCCAGCAGGATCGCGGGTAGCACCGAGATCAGCGCGGACAGCAGGGCCTGCCAAAACGTGAAGCGCACTACGTGCCACAGGTAGCTGTCTTGCCATATACCACGCCAATCGCTGTCCGGCGCGTGCCGCCACAGCGACCCCATCGCCAGCACGGCGATGGTCAGGATCAGGCCGGCGGCCAGCAGCCCCGGCCATAGCCAACGCGGGATCAGTGGCTGACGGCGGTTTGCCATGCCCGGATCCAGTTACTGCGTTGTTTGGCCACGTCTTCTGCGCTGTACTGCAGTGCGGTCTGCGGGACGGTCATTTGGTCAAATCCGGCCGGCAGTGAGGTCTTGATCACCGGGTACATCCAGTTGCCGGTAGGAATGGCGTTTTGGAACGCCGGGGATACCATAAATTGCATAAAGCGTTCCGCCAACTCAGGTTGCTTGCTGGCCTTGAGTTTGCCCGCCACTTCCACCTGCAGATAATGGCCTTCACTGAAGTCGGCCGCGGCGTAGCTGTCTTTTTTTTCTTCAATCAGATGGTAGGCCGGGGAGGTGGTGTAGCTAAGCACCAAATCGCCTTCGCCTTTCAGGAACAGGCCATAGGCTTCGCTCCAGCCCTTGGTCACGGTGACGGTTTTCTTCGCCAGCTTCTGCCAGGCTGCCGGTGCCTGATCGCCATACACTTTCTGCATCCACAGCAGCAGACCCAAACCTGGGGTACTGGTACGCGGATCCTCATAGATCACTTTCCAGTTCTGGCTGCTGTCGACCAGCTCATGCAGGCTTTTGGGCGGGTTTTTCAGCTTTTCTTTGTTGTAAACGAAAGCAAAGTAGCCGTAGTCATAGGGGACGAAGGTTTTGTCTTGCCAGCCGCCCGGTACGTTCAATTTGCTGCTGTCGACGTCGCTTGGCGCGAATAGCCCGGTTTGTTGCGCCGCCTGCAGCAGGTTGTTGTCCAGCCCCAGCACCACGTCGGTGGCGCTGTTTTTGCCTTCCATGCGCAGGCGGTTAAGCAGTGAGACACCGTCTTCCAGCGCGACAAATTTCAGCTCGCAATCACATTGGGCCTCAAAGGCTTTTTTGACCGCCGGGCCAGGGCCCCAGTCAGCGGCGAAGGAATCGTAGGTGTAGACCGTCAGCGTGGGCTTGGCGAACACCGGTGCGGCGCACAGCAACAGTAACAAGGGCAGACTTTTTTTGACCACTTTGCACTCCTGAAAATTTAGGGGGGCAAGGGTATCTGAGGGGGCAAGCGGCTGATGCCGGATCGCTGGGCTCAAATCCCTCCGCCGGTATTGACCGGATCAGGTTCGACGGGTTTATCCCCTTCATACTTGAAGTTGCAGCGGTGTTGGCTTCTCTCTCTCACCCCAGTCACATAGGAATTCTATGTTCTTGGGGATTTATGAGCCTCGTCCATGAGGCTCGCCCTTCGGGCCAACGCAAGCGCTGTTCAAATCGGTTCCCGACCGATTTGTCGCTCGGTTGCCGCCTACCTGCAACGTCAATTATTTTGGGTATATCTCAGCAATAAATCGTTTTTCGCACCCCGTTGAGACGGCGCCATTGTAAAGACTAACGGGCGCCGGTGAAAGGTGCTTATGCTTCCGGCGGCGCAAACCAGGCGGATTTGAAATCAAACCAACCCAGAGTGTTCATTCGCACGCCGCGCATGCTGCGCTGGCCATGCAGTTGCAGCCAGTGGTGGAACAGAGGATGCAATTGATGGCCGCTGACCAGACGTTGGCAAAAGTCCGCCAGCGGCAGGGCATTGGCGCGCCACAGCGCCGCATCTTCGGACAAGTCCTCACTCATGCAGTGCTGCATCAGCGGCAGTTCATACAGGGTGGCGAACAGTGAGAACTCCAGCGGCAGGTAAAAGTTGGCGCTGCCGAGCCACAAATCGGTGCTCGCGTCGCCTTTATGCCAGGTAGCGTAATCGACAATCTGAATATTCAGCTTAATGCCGTGCTGCGCCAGCAGCGGCTCGATCGCCTGCTGAATGGCGTGGAACTCCGAATGTTCGCTGTAGTAGGTCAGGGTCAGTTCGGTCAATCCGGCCGGTTTGGGCTGCAATGCCAGCGCGCGATTGTGGTGCCAGCGCGGCAGAATGCCGTAGGCCGGTGACCAATAGCGTTGATAAACAGGGCCGGCGTTGCTCAGGAGCGAAATAGGGTTGATCAGTTCGCATAACCAGCTGCGGATGACCGGATCGGCCGCCAGCGGGGAGCGCTGATCGAATAGCAGAAAATAGCAGCCTTCTTCCAGTCGACTTTCCAGCTCGTTTTTCCCGGTATCGTCCGCCTGGAGCTGTACGCCGGAGTGCACCAGTTCTTCGGTTACCTCTGGCAGCACCCAGATATTGACCTCGTCGATCAGTGCGCGATAGCCAAAGTAATCATCAAAGGCGTGAATTTTCATCTGGCTGCGGTGATTGCGCACCACGCTATAGGGGCCGGTACCGACCGGATGGCGCGAGAACTCCGGCAGGCTCTGCCACTCGCGCGGCAATATCATGGCGTGTACGCTGCCCAGCAGCCACGGCAGCCAGTAATCGGGGCTGTGCAGATGTACGTCAATCACGTAGGGCGTCGGCGACGTCACGCGTTCGATATGGGAGAACAGCGGTTGTGGCATCAACCGGCTGAGCGAACTGATGACATCTTCCATTTCCAGCTCGCGCCCATGGTGGAAATGAATGGCCGGGCGTAAATAAAAGCGCCAATGCAATGGCGTTAAAGCTTGCCAGTGATGAGAAAGATCGGATTCCAGTTCCCCGTTTTCCTCATTTATCCGCGTCAGGCCGCTGAAAATTTGTCTCGCCAAATGGGTTTCCGAGCGGCGCAGCGCCGAGCCTGGCAACAGATTGTACAGTTGCCGGTAGTAGAGCACGCGCAGGATATGTTTACCCTGACGAAAGCTGCGGCCCAGTTGGGACAGCAGCATCTGCCGCACCACATTTTTATCGCCGACCAGTTGCACCAGCTGATCGATACGATCCTGCTCCAGCAACTCCTCGGCACGCTGCTGCTGCAACGCCAGACCGGTATAGTGAAAGGTCAGTTGCGAACGCTTGCCGCGCCCCGATTCTGCCTGCCAGGTCAGCCAGCCCTGCTGCTGCATGGCGCCCAGTAACGAACGCACGTGGCGGCGCGAGCAACTGAGCACTTCGGCCAGCTCTTGTAACGTGGTTTCGGTCGGTTCGCCATGGCAGCGCTGCCACAGGCGAATGAACTGCTGTTGCAATCTGGAAGTGGACATAAAAGAGGAAGGCTCCGGCGGTAACCCATCAATTTATCTTTCCCTATATTACGCCGATAATTTTCCTCAATGAAAGGGGGAGGGCGACGGATGAAAGTTTTCTTGTCAAAACAGTTCTATCAGCGCTACTTCAGCGCAGTACGCCGGCAGCACGCTGACTGGTTGGGACTGGTACCTGAACAGGCGCGGCTGGAGATGTTGGCCCACCTGACCCAATGGGATATCGCGTCAATGACGGACAAGCAATACCGCGAGCACCTCTGAGGCTTCGGTAGCGAAAGTGTTTCTGAGTAATGGTGCTGTTCACCAGCCAGTGGGGTCATACCCACTGGTTTTTTTATTGTGGGCTGTGGGGATATTCTTGCAATTTTTTCCCCTTGGCCTAAGGTTCTGTCTTCCGCATTAAGGGCCTGAGACGAAGATATGAAACGACTGCATTGGCTGCCACGCCGCTTTAATCCCGTCTTTGCCGCTTTCCTGCTGATTGCTTTCCTTTCCGGTATTGCCGGAGCGCTATTGGCGCCGACCCTGAGCCTGTTTTTAACCACCGAGGTTAAGGTCCGACCGCTGTGGGTCGGTCTGTTCTATACCGTTAACGCCATTGTCGGCATCGCGGTCAGTTTTCTGCTGGCCAAACGTTCGGACACGCGCGGCGATCGACGCAAGCTGATCCTGGTGTGCTGCCTGATGGCGGTCGGCAACTGCCTGCTTTTTGCCTTCAACCGCGACTATTTGACGCTGATTACGGCCGGGGTGCTGTTGTCGGCAATTGCCAACACCGCCATGCCACAGATTTTCGCACTGGCGCGGGAATATGCTGACAGCTCGGCACGTGAAGTGGTGATGTTCAGCTCGGTCATGCGTGCGCAGCTGTCGTTGGCCTGGGTGATTGGCCCGCCGCTTTCGTTTACGCTGGCGTTGAATTACGGCTTTACGGTGATGTTCGTTATTGCCGCGGCGACCTTTGCAATTTGTGCATTACTGGTGTGGTTTACGCTGCCTTCGGTGCCGCGTGTCGCGCCGGTAGAACCTGCCGATACGCTAATCGCAGCGCCTTCGGCACCGATTGCCCCAGTCAGCGCCTGGCGGAACCCGGATGTCAGGCGGTTGTTTATCGCCTCGGTGCTGATGTGGACCTGCAATACCATGTACATCATCGACATGCCGCTGTATATCACCGCCGATCTGGGCCTGCCGGAGAACCTGGCGGGACTGCTGATGGGCACGGCGGCCGGGCTGGAGATCCCGGCGATGCTGCTGGCCGGTTATTACGTCAAGCGCTTCGGCAAACGCAATATGATGCTGTTCGCCGTGGTGGCAGGCATCCTGTTTTATGCCGGGCTGGTGGTGTTTAAATTCAAGCTGGCGCTGATGGTATTACAGCTGTTCAATGCCATCTTTATCGGCATTATCGCCGGTATTGGCATGCTCTATTTCCAGGACCTGATGCCAGGGCGGCCCGGTGCGGCGACAACGCTGTTTACCAACAGTATTTCTACCGGGGTGATCCTGGCCGGGGTGCTGCAGGGCGCGTTGGTGGAAAACCTGGGTCATTACGCGGTGTATTGGCTGGCGGCACTGCTGGCGGTGGCGGCGTTATGGATGAGCGTTCGCGTGCGAGAAGTGTGAGTTTAAACGTCGTCAACATTGACGCATGTCATTGAGAACATTACGCCAACGGCCCAAGCTAAACGAAACCGGAGCCCGATCGCTGTGCTCCCGCCCATCTTGCTGCTGAGATGCCGATCCGTTTAGAAAAGTGGGTATGTTATGGATAAACTAACACCGCTCAAACCTGTCCCTTCCCTGTGTGCCGTCGTCGTCGCTCTGCTTATCTGGTTTGTGATCCCGGTTCCCGAAGGGGTTGCGCCCAATGCCTGGCATCTGCTGGCGCTGTTTATCGGCACTATCATCGCCATCATCGGCAAGGCAATGCCGATTGGTGCGGTTTCGATAGTGGCCATCGCACTGGTGGCCGTAACCGGTGTCACTAACCCCGGCAAACCGGGCGCGGCGCTCAATGATGCACTCAGCGGGTTCTCCAACCAGTTGATTTGGTTGATCGGTTTTTCGATCATGATCTCCCTTAGCCTGAACAAAACCGGGCTGGGCGCGCGCATTGGCTACTACTTTATTTCGTTGTTCGGTAAGAAGACGCTGGGGATCGCCTATGCATTGACGCTGGCGGAAACCACCCTGGCGCCAGTCACCCCAAGCAATACCGCCCGAGGCGGCGGGATTATCCATCCGATCATGAAGTCAATCGCCGACAGCTTCGGCTCGCGGCCCGATCTGAATACCTCAGGCAAAATTGGCCGCTATCTGTCGCTGGTGAATTACAACATCAACCCTATCACGTCGGCGATGTTTATCACCGCGACTGCGCCTAACCCGCTGATCGTCAGCCTGATCGCCAAGGGGACGCACGGCAACTTCGAACTCTCCTGGTCAATGTGGGCAATTGCTGCTCTGGTGCCGGGCGTGTGTTCGTTGATCGTTATGCCGCTGGTCATTTATCTGTTGTATCCGCCGGAGGTGAAAAGTACCCCGGACGCGCCGCGCTTCGCCCGCGACAAGCTACAGGCTTTGGGGCCAATCACCTTGCCGGAGAAAATCACCCTGGCAGTGTTTGCTCTGTTGCTCGTGCTATGGGCCGGCATTCCGGCGATGATCTTCGGCCCGGCGCTGGCGGTTAACCCCACCACGGCCGCGCTGATTGGCCTGGCGGTGCTGTTGGCGACCGGCGTGCTGAGTTGGGAAGACGTTTTGAAGCACAAAGGGGCCTGGGATACGGTGGTGTGGTTCTCTGCGTTGGTGATGATGGCCAGTTTCCTCGGCAAGTTGGGGCTGATTAGTTGGCTGTCGCAGACCGTGGGCAGCGGTATTGATCATATGGGGATGAGCTGGGTGGGCGGCACCGTGCTGTTAACCATCATCTATCTGTATTCGCACTACTTCTTTGCCAGCACCACCGCACACGTCACCGCCATGTTTGCCGCCTTCTTTGCCGCTGGCGTTGCGCTCGGGGCGCCACCGGCGCTGTTGGGCCTGATCCTGGCGTTTTCGTCTTCTCTGATGATGTCACTGACCCACTATGGTACCGGGACGGCGCCGATCATTTTCGGTTCCGGCTATGTGACGCTGGGCGAATGGTGGAAAGCCGGTTTTGTGATGAGCGTGATTAACCTGCTGATTTGGATGTTAATTGGTGGGGCCTGGTGGAAGTGGCTGGGTTACTGGTGATACCCGTCATACTTGAAGCTGCTGCGGTGTTGGCTGCGTAAGCGCACCCCTGTCACTTAGTTCACTAAGCTCCAGGGGATTTACTTACTTGCCGCCTTGCCGCAGCTCCAATTATTTAGGGTATTAGCCGCTGATCAGTTCAGAAACGCGGGCTGCTGCGCCTCGTAGCGTGAAATATCCGCTTCGTGTTGCAGCGTCAGGCCGATGCTGTCCAATCCGTTAATCATGCAGTGGCGGCGGAAGCTGTCGATCTCAAACGGGTAGCTTTTGCCGCCGGCATTGACCGTCTGGTTCTCCAAATCGACCACGAATTCGACCCCTTCGTTGTCTGCGACCAGTTTGAACAGTTCATCAACCTGCTGTTCGCTCAAAGTAACCGGCAGCAGCTGGTTGTTGAACGAGTTGCCGTAGAAGATATCGGCGAAGCTGGGCGCAATCACCACTTTAAAACCGTAATCGGTCAGTGCCCACGGAGCGTGCTCGCGTGAGGAGCCACAGCCAAAGTTTTCGCGCGCCAGCAGGATGCTGGCACCCTTGTAGCGCGGCTTGTTCAGCACGAACTCAGGGTTTGGCTGCTGGCCGGCGTCATCGAGGAAGCGCCAGTCGTTAAACAGGTGCTGGCCGAAGCCGGTACGCGTCACTTTCTGTAAAAACTGTTTTGGAATGATGGCGTCGGTGTCGACGTTAGCCGCGTCCAGAGGCACGACCAAACCAATATGTTGAGTAAATTTAGACACGTTAGCCCCTTAGTGAATATCACGGATATCGGCGAAATGACCGGCAACGGCCGCCGCCGCTGCCATCGCCGGGCTGACCAGGTGAGTACGTCCACCGCGGCCCTGACGCCCTTCGAAGTTACGGTTGCTGGTGGAGGCACAGCGCTCACCGGGGTTCAGACGATCGTTGTTCATCGCCAGGCACATTGAGCAGCCCGGCAGACGCCATTCGAAACCGGCTTCAATAAAGATTTGATCCAGGCCTTCCGCTTCCGCTTGAGCTTTCACTGGGCCGGAGCCCGGCACCACGATCGCCTGTACGCCATTGGCAACCTTGCGGCCTTTGGCGATTGCCGCAGCCGCACGCAAATCTTCGATACGTGAGTTGGTACAAGAGCCGATAAACACTTTGTCGATCGGCACTTCGGTCAGCTTGATGCCCGGTTTGAGGTCCATATAGGCCAACGCTTTTTCTGCCGAGGCACGTTCCACCGGATCGCTGAACGATTCCGGCGCCGGGATTGCCTGATTAACGGCAATAACCTGCCCTGGGTTGGTACCCCAGGTAACCTGTGGCGCGATGTCTTCGGCGCGCAAGGTCACTACGGTATCAAATTTGGCGTCGTCATCTGACTTCATGGTGCGCCAGTAGGCGACGGCCTGCTCCCAGTTGTTGCCGGTTGGGGCAAACTGACGGCCTTTCAGGTATTCAAAGGTGGTGTCGTCCGGAGCCACTAACCCGGCTTTGGCGCCCATCTCGATCGCCATGTTGCACAGGGTCATGCGGCCTTCCATGCTCAGCGCTTCAATCGCTTTGCCACAGAATTCCACGACGTGACCGGTACCGCCGGCGCTGCCGGTTTTGCCGATGATCGCCAGCACGATGTCCTTGGCAGTAATGCCTTCGGCGGCATCACCGGTGACTTCAATCTTCATGGTTTTGGCGCGACCCTGTTTCAGGGTTTGGGTAGCCAGCACATGTTCCACTTCCGAGGTACCGATACCGAAGGCCAGCGAGCCGAAGGCTCCATGCGTCGCGGTATGAGAGTCGCCGCAGACGATGGTCATGCCCGGCAGCGTCATGCCCTGCTCAGGGCCGATGACGTGTACGATGCCCTGGAAAGGGTGGTTCAGGTCATACAGCGAGACGCCGAATTCAGCACAGTTCTTGATCAGCTCCTGCATTTGAATACGCGCCATCTCGCCGCTGGCGTTGATGTCTTTGGTTTGGGTCGAGACGTTGTGGTCCATAGTGGCGAAGGTTTTGCCAGGTTGGCGCACCTTGCGGCCCATGGCGCGCAGACCATCAAATGCCTGTGGCGAAGTGACTTCGTGCACCAGATGGCGGTCGATATACAACAGCGGCGTTTCGTTCGGCGCTTCGTACACCACGTGGGCATCGTACAGCTTCTGATATAAGGTCTTGGCCATGTTATGCCCCCTGAGCTACAAAGCGGGCGATGATGTCACCCATTTCATCGGTGCTGATGGCTTTACCGGTACCTGCCAGATCGGCGGTGCGGTAACCCTGTTCCAGCGCCTGGTTGATTGCGCGTTCTACGGCATCCGCTGCTTCAGTGGCACCCAGGCTGTAACGCAGCAGCAGGGTGGCGGACAGGATCTGGGCGATTGGGTTGGCGATGCCTTTACCCGCGATGTCCGGTGCAGAACCGCCTGCGGGCTCGTATAAACCGAAGCCTTGCTCGTTCAGGCTGGCGGACGGCAGCATGCCCATCGACCCGGTGATCATTGCGCACTCGTCGGACAGGATATCGCCGAACAGGTTGGAACACAGCAGCACGTCGAACTGCGACGGGTCTTTGATCAACTGCATGGTGGCGTTGTCGATATACATATGCGACAGCGACACATCTGGGTAATCCTTGGCGACCTGATTGACCACTTCGCGCCACAGAATCGAGCTCTGCAATACGTTGGCTTTATCAATCGAGGTCACTTTATTGCGGCGCTTGCGGGCAGATTCGAAGGCGATGCGCGCAATGCGTTCGATCTCGAAGCGATGATAGACCTCGGTGTCGAAAGCGCGCTCCTGCATACCCTGGCCTTCACGGCCTTTCGGCTGGCCGAAGTAGATACCACCGGTCAGTTCACGCACGCACAGAATATCGAAACCGCGGGCGGCGATGTCGGCCCGCAGCGGGCAGAACTCTTCCAACCCTTGATACAGGCGAGCAGGGCGCAGGTTGCTGAACAGTTTGAAGTGCTTGCGCAAGGGCAGCAAGGCACCGCGTTCAGGTTGTTCTGCCGGCGGCAAGTGTTCCCATTTCGGGCCACCTACTGAACCGAACAGGATGGCATCGGCTTGCTCGCAACCGGCGAGGGTTGCCTGTGGCAGCGGACTGCCATGACGATCAATGGCAATACCACCGACGTCGTACTCGGCTTCGGTGATGCGGATATCAAAGCGCTGACGCACTGCGTTCAACACTTTACGCGCTTGGGCCATTACTTCCGGGCCGATTCCGTCTCCGGGCAAGACGGCAATGTGGTAGGTCTTCGTCATGTTCACACCGTTTCCTGATTATTTTGATGTTTGTTTTGCTGCAGACGCTGCTTTTCTTTTTCTACCTGCTGGGAGCGCCAAATATTGTTCAATACGTGAACCATCGCCTTGGCGGAGGATTCCACGATGTCGGTCGCCAGACCTACGCCATGGAAGCGGCGGCCGTTGTACGACACCACGATATCAACCTGGCCCAGAGCATCGCGCCCCTGACCCTTGGCGGTTAATTGATATTTCACCAGTTCGATCGGGTAACCGGTAATACGGTTGATTGCCTGATAAACCGCATCAACCGGGCCATTGCCGGTGGCAGCTTCGGCTTTCTCTTCTTCGCCGCAGACCAATTTCACCGAGGCGGTGGCCATAATGCTGCTGCCCGACTGCACGCTGAAGTAATCCAGGCTGAAGTGCTCTGGTTCTTCCTGCTGCTTATTAATGAAGGCCAGCGCTTCCAGGTCGTAATCGAACACCTGGCCTTTTTTGTCGGCCAGCTTCAGGAAGGCGGCGTACAGATTGTCCAGGTTGTAGTCCTGTTCCTTATAGCCCATCTCTTCCATACGGTGTTTCACCGCAGCGCGACCGGAACGGGAAGTCAGGTTCAACTGTACATCCTTCAGACCTATGGTCTGCGGGGACATGATTTCGTAGTTTTCGCGATTTTTCAGCACGCCGTCTTGGTGAATACCGGAGGAGTGGGCGAAAGCATTGGAACCGACGATCGCTTTGTTGGCCGGGATCGGCATGTTGCACAGCTGGCTGACAATCTGGCTGGTACGGAAGATTTCCTGATGATTGATATTGGTGTGCACGTTCATGATGTCCTGGCGCACTTTGATCGCCATGATCACTTCTTCCAGCGAGGTGTTGCCTGCGCGTTCACCGATACCGTTCAAGGTCCCTTCAACCTGGCGGGCGCCAGCCTGTACTGCGGCGATGGAGTTGCCGACCGCCATGCCCAGATCGTCGTGGCAGTGGACGGAGATAATGGCTTTATCGATATTCGGTACGCGGTCATACAGGGTGGTGATAATACCGCCAAACTGGTTCGGGGTGGTGTAGCCCACGGTGTCCGGGATATTGATGGTGGTCGCGCCGGCATTGATAGCGGCTTCCACCACGCGACACAGGTTATCGATTGGCGTACGGCCGGCGTCTTCACAGGAGAATTCTACGTCGTCAGTGTAGTTACGGGCGCGTTTCACTGAGCGTATTGCCATCTCCAGCACTTCGTCGAACGAGCGCTTCAGTTTTGATTCAATATGCAGGGTCGAGGTGGCCAGGAACACGTGAATGCGGAACGCTTCGGCGACGCGCAATGCTTCGGCCGCGACGTCGATGTCTTTATCTACGCAACGTGCCAGGCCACAGACACGGCTGTTTTTAATCTGGCGAGCGATGGTTTGCACGGATTCGAAATCACCCGGTGAGGAGACAGGGAAGCCTACTTCCATGACGTCGACACCCATTCTCTCCAGCGCCATCGCTATCTGAATCTTCTCTTTCACGCTCAGGCTGGCCTGCAGCGCTTGCTCGCCATCACGCAAAGTTGTATCGAAAATAATGACTTGTTGGCTCATCGGGTGGTTCCTTATCGTGTTTATTTCACGCTAAGCGGGTAAAAAAAAACCCGCGCAGTAGCGCGGGTTTGTTATGAGGGTGGGCTGAATCAGCTCTGAACTCCGTCCACCGGCATACCGCGCAAACAAGATGCGTTAAGTAGTAGGCCTAGTAGACGGTAAGTGTGGTTCATAGCGGTTCAACTCTCTAAATGAATGTCGTTGCCTAATTTGATACGTTATTGGCTTGGCTATGTCAACACCTGATTGAAAATGAGGGTACTCCTTAAGTAGCCGATTAACAGACCTTAAGCGGTAGAACATAGTTCGGTAAAAAATGACATTTTCAGATAAAAACTAAAGGTGGTTTTGCGGCCCAGTTAGCATAAACGAAATGAATATATATCCTCGCAATTGCTTCTGACTGTCATTGCGTTAAAATTAAAAATGCAAAAATCACGAAGCCGTGTTTGCCAAAATTAAAAATGGCGGATTCTGTATTTTTAGCATTCATACCTTATAAGAGGAGTGTGTTTTTTAAAATCGTTAGTAAAGTTAACAGATACCCAAAGGTAACAGGTTGGTTATTGGATGACGTATGCTTTCGAATACTGTCTGGTGGGACACCAGTAATGGAGAACGACGGCTTGTTATGAAAGCCATTAAAAGGATGTCAGAAGATTTTATGCTGTCGATGAAGATAACGTAATGAAAACTGAATTTTGGCTTTAAACCATGTTGGTACATAGGACGATGCTCGAGCCCGGCTTAAACTGGCGGCTGAGATATGACTAATTCTTTCTTGCGTAATTAAAACTGCGATTTCGCTGTTTTAGTTAGGTTTGATGAATTATCTACACAGGACTTAGTGGAGTGGGATATGTCGGAATTTAATTCGGAAATTGTTGTTGATAAAGACGCTGGTGATATTCATTTACGCAGCGTCGATCTGAATTTGCTCACGGTATTTGATGCGGTTATGCAGATGCAGAATATTACCCGAGCGGCGGGTCTTTTGGGGATGTCGCAACCGGCGGTGAGCAATGCCGTCGCACGTTTGAAACTGATGTTTAACGATGAGCTGTTTGTACGCTGTGGGCGCGGCATTCAACCTACAATACGGGCGAAACAGCTGTTCGGTCCGGTCAGGCAGGCATTGCAACTGGTGCAAAATGAGTTACCGGGCGCGGAGTTCGAGCCCTTTACCAGTGAGCGCGTTTTCTCTATCGCAATTTGTAGTCCGCTTGATTTACGTTTGGGGGCGTCAATAGTCAACCATTTAAAGGAAATTGCGCCCCAGACTCATCTAAAAATAAAATCTTATATAAGCAATAACATCGATAATCAATTGCGTTATCAAGAGGTCGAGTTCGTCATCGGTTATATAAACTTTGAATGCTCCGAGTTTAAACGCGTGGCGCTTTTTGAAGATGAGCTGGTGTTGGTTGCTGCCAAGAAACATCCTAGAATTAAAGGCGAAATTACACCGAAACAGATTATGGCAGAGCCGCATGCAGTAGTTTCATTAGAGAGTTTTTACTCTTTCAGTAAACCTTACTATATAGAAGAGTCGATGCAGCGCCTCGTCACTCAGCAATGTACAGATTTATATAGCGTGTTGAATATCGTTTCCAATACTAACACAATTGCTATTGTTCCAGCCTGGTTGGCCCGGCAGCAGGCTGACGCATTGCAATTGCAGCTTATTTCGCTGCCCTGGAATGAAAATAAGGCTACCTGTTACCTTGCTTGGCATGAATCTGCAGAACGTGATAAGGGGCATCAGTGGATGAAAATCGTGCTTGGCCAGCCTGATACACCAGAGTAAATCAGCTTACCAATTACCCCCGAGATGATGATTTCTTATTGGGGGTGATTTGTACTGTCGATTTACTAGGAATTACCTTGGGATTAACTAAGAGTTATCTTTATTTTCCCACTCTGCATTAACTCCTTTCGAAATTTGTCAGATAGGCACATTAAAAAAATCAATATAAAATTATATCCTGTAATTTTAATTATATTTGGTTTTTATCTCTGTTTATAAACCCGCCTCCGAGCTCTGCATTTTGCGATCGGGATAAAACCTTTTCATTCCCCTTCTGTCCAATGGTGAGACGCGGTGAAATTAACCTGAGTTTTAGCTCACACTTCTACGCTGAAATCTCTTTTCCCGCCGCCATAGACTAGGTAGACTGCGCGAAAAAAAGTAAACACGTGTAAGCTGAGTTGTGAGGAGAGGTTATCCCACACTTCGCTAACTGTTTGATTCATTTCAGGCTTAGAGCGCTATGATCAATAATCTGCTGCAATACCATTTGACTCACCGTATACAGCACCAAATTTCTCACCGTGCCGATCGCACTGCTTTTCGCCAATGGTCTCCCCAGGGGGAGACCCAAATGACCTGGAAGCAGGTCGATACGCATATCAATCTCATCGCCAGTGCGCTGTTGGCATTGGGTACCGACGTGCAGGAACGTATCGCGATTTTTGCCAATAACTGCATGGCCTGGTCGCTGGCGGATTTGGCCATTCTGCAATTACGGGGTGTGAGCGTGCCGCTGTATGCCACCAACACGCCGGCCCAGGCGGCTTTTATCATCAATGACGCCGATATCCGTATTCTGTTTGTCGGCGAGCAGGCTCAATTGGATGCCGCCATCGCGCTGCGCGGTGTATGTCCGCAGTTGAGCCACATTATTGTATTTGATGACAGCGTCGACCTGCATGGCTGTGAGATTGCCCAACACCTGAGCACCTTTGAACGTGAAGTCGACGTAGCGGCGTTCTCATCCCAATTGCAGCAACGCATAGCCGATTGCGATCTGCGGGATCTCTTCACGCTGATCTATACCTCCGGCACCACCGGCGAACCCAAGGGTGTGATGCTGGATTATCGCAATCTGGCTGCGCAGCTTTATCTGCATGATGAGCGGCTGACGGTGAATGAAGAGGATGTGTCTCTCAGCTTCCTGCCGATGTCACACGTGTTTGAACGGGCCTGGAGCTTCTTCATCATGCACTCTGGCGCGCAAAACGTGTTCTTGCCGAATACCGATTGGGTGCGCGAAGCCATGGCAGCGGTACGTCCGACGCTGATGTGCGCGGTGCCGCGCTTTTACGAAAAAATCTTCAGCGCAGTGCATGAAAAGGTCGCGCGTGCGCCTTGGCTGCGTCGGGCATTGTTCCATTGGGCGATTGTCTGCGGTGAGCGCAAGTTCCTGCAGGAGCGCGCCGGTAAGCCATTGGGCAAGCTATTCGATCTTTCTCATCGCTGGGCCGATAAACTGGTGCTGAGCAAGCTGCGCGGTATCCTCGGCGGGCGTGTACGCTTCTTGCCGGCCGCGGGCGCCAAACTGGACGACAATGTCATCCTGTTTTTCCAGGCGATGGGCGTTAACATCAAATACGGCTATGGCATGACCGAAACCTGCGCCACCGTTTCCTGTTGGGAAGAGGGTAATTTCCGCTTTGGCTCGATTGGCAAGCCCTTGCCGGGGGTTGAAGTGCGTATCGGCGAGGAGAATGAAATTCAGGTGCGTGGGCCGGTGGTGATGCGCGGCTATTTCAATAAACCGCTGGAAACCGCCGCCTCCTTTACCGAGGATGGCTGGTTGAAGACCGGCGATGCCGGCGCCATGGATGAAGGCGGCAACCTGTTTATCACCGAACGCCTGAAGGATTTGATGAAAACTTCTGGCGGCAAGTACATAGCTCCGCAGATGTTGGAAGGCACGCTGGCGCAGGATCGCTTTATCGAGCAGGTGGCGATCATCGCCGATGCGCGTAAATTCGTTTCCGCCCTGATCGTGCCCAGCTTTGAATCTCTGGAAGAGTATGCGAAATCCATCAATCTGAAGTATCAGGATCGGATCGAGCTGTTGCGTCACAGCCATATTCTGGAAATGTTTGAAAGCCGCCTGCGTGAGATGCAAAAAGAGCTGGCGCGCTTTGAACAGGTAAAAAGATTTACCTTGTTGCCTGCCGCCTTCTCGATGGAGTTGGGTGAGCTGACGCCAACGTTGAAGCTACGTCGTAAGGTCATTTCACAGCGCTATCAGCGTGAAATTGACTCCATGTACCAGGATTAGGTCAGAGATTGTCGCCGGACGGATTGTTCGGCGAAAAAAACAGCATAATTCTTGCCTGATATAGTTCTGTAATTCCTCGCCTGATTGAAACAATGCCTAGCCCGAGCCGCTGGCGGCTAGTGCATTGTTTCTGTAAACCCCAGATCTCCAGCCGCTTGGCAATAACCATTCCATTACCAAGCCTTTTTGCTGTTTGCCTGCCCAATATTCTGACGTTATGTTAATCAGTTAGAACCAATCCACAAAAACTTTGGGGCAATGCCCCACAGCAGGCGCTACGTTCCGGCGCCAGACAAGAATAAGTAAGCCTGGAGGCAAACCCATGGAGATGTTGTCAGGAGCCGAGATGGTCGTCCGATCGTTGATCGATCAGGGCGTTAAGCACGTATTCGGATATCCGGGCGGGGCGGTACTCGATATTTACGATGCCCTGCATACGGTCGGAGGCATCGATCACATATTGGTGCGCCATGAGCAGGGCGCAGTGCATATGGCCGATGGCTATGCGCGCGCTACCGGTGAAGTCGGGGTGGTTCTGGTGACCTCAGGGCCGGGAGCGACCAATGCGATCACCGGCATTGCGACAGCCTATATGGACTCCATCCCGATGGTGGTGCTTTCCGGGCAGGTTCCCAGCTCGCTGATTGGTTACGATGCCTTCCAGGAGTGCGACATGGTCGGGATTTCTCGCCCGGTGGTCAAACACAGTTTCCTGGTGAAGCGTACCGAAGATATTCCCGGTATTTTGAAGAAAGCCTTCTACCTGGCTTCTACTGGCCGCCCAGGTCCGGTGGTGATTGATCTGCCGAAAGACATCGTTGGCCCGGCAGTAAGAATGCCTTATGCCTACCCGCAGGAAGTGAGCATGCGCTCCTATAACCCGACGGTGCAGGGCCACCGCGGGCAGATTAAACGCGCATTGCAAACTATCCTTTCGGCCAAGAAGCCCGTTATGTACGTCGGCGGCGGCGCGATTAATTCGGCCTGTGACGGTGAACTGCTGGAGCTGGCAGAAAAACTGAATTTACCGGTTACCTGCACCCTGATGGGATTGGGCGCGTTTCCCGGCACGCACCGCCAGAGCGTCGGTATGCTCGGTATGCACGGGACTTACGAAGCCAACAAAACCATGCATCACTCTGACGTGATCTTTGCCGTCGGCGTGCGCTTTGACGACCGTACCACCAACAACCTGGCGAAATATTGCCCGGATGCCACCGTGCTGCATATCGATATCGACCCTACCTCAATCTCCAAGACGGTTGATGCCGATATCCCGATCGTCGGTGATGCCAAGCAGGTGTTGACCCAGATGCTGGAATTGTTGGCACAGGAAGACAAAACGCAGGATCACGATGCGCTGCGCGATTGGTGGCAGTCTATTGAACAGTGGCGTGCGCGCGACTGCCTGGGCTACGACAAAAACAGCGGCACCATCAAGCCGCAGGCCGTGATTGAAACCCTGCATCGGCTGACCAAGGGCGACGCTTACGTTACCTCCGATGTTGGCCAGCACCAGATGTTCGCCGCACTCTACTACCCGTTCGACAAGCCACGCCGTTGGATCAACTCCGGCGGGCTGGGCACCATGGGCTTTGGTTTGCCTGCCGCGCTGGGCGTCAAGCTGGCATTGCCTGATGAAACCGTGGTGTGCGTGACCGGCGACGGCAGTATCCAGATGAATATCCAGGAGCTTTCCACCGCATTGCAGTACAACCTGCCGGTGATCGTAGTGAACCTTAATAACCGCTATCTGGGGATGGTGAAGCAGTGGCAGGACATGATCTACTCAGGCCGTCACTCCCAGTCCTATATGGATTCCCTACCGGACTTCGTCAAGCTGGCGGAGGCTTACGGTCATGTGGGCATCGCCATTCGTACGCCGGATGAACTGGAAAGCAAACTGGCGCAGGCGCTGGCCGAAAAAGAGCGCCTGGTATTTGTCGATGTGACCGTCGATGAGACCGAACATGTTTACCCAATGCAGATCCGCGGTGGAAGCATGGACGAAATGTGGTTAAGCAAAACGGAGAGGACCTGATCATGCGCCGAATTTTATCTGTCTTGCTGGAAAACGAATCCGGTGCGTTATCGCGTGTGGTGGGTTTGTTCTCTCAGCGTGGTTACAACATCGAAAGCCTGACGGTCGCGCCGACCGACGACCCTACGTTGTCGCGTATGACGATCCAAACCGTCGGCGATGAGAAGGTGCTGGAGCAGATCGAAAAGCAATTGCATAAGCTGGTGGACGTGCTGCGCGTCAGTGAATTGGTGCAGGGCGCACACGTCGAGCGAGAAATCATGCTGGTGAAGCTGCAGGCCAGCGGTTACGGGCGTGAGGAAGTGAAGCGTTGTGCCGATATTTTCCGCGGTCAGATCGTTGACGTTACCGCTACGCTGTACACCGTTCAACTGGCCGGCACCAGCGATAAGCTGGATGCATTCCTGAGTGCGGTGCGTGAAGTTGCCGAAATTGTTGAAGTGGCGCGTTCCGGCGTGGTCGGCGTATCGCGCGGCGATAAAATCATGCGCTGAGGGGGGAGATTGGCGTAATCTGAGGGCGCGGCCAGGCTGCGCCCTTTGTTTTTCGGCGTTTTTTGCCCGTTTGCTGGCACCTTTCGGCAAAAGCGGTTGCTAGGCAGAGTTTTCTGCTGTTAGATCGCAGAGGCTGGATTGAATAACCGCACAGGATGCGATGGTTAATCCGGGCATGGTTTTCACTTCTATTTTCAGCGTCATTAAGGGGTTAACGTGAAACTGGATGAAATCGCGCGTCTCGCGGGCGTTTCGCGCACTACGGCCAGTTATGTCATCAACGGCAAGGCGAAGCAGTATCGTGTCAGCGATAAAACCGTCGAGAAAGTGATGGCCGTGGTCAGGGAGCACAACTATCACCCAAATGCCGTCGCGGCAGGGCTGCGCGCCGGGCGAACGCGCTCTATCGGTCTGGTGATCCCGGATCTGGAAAACACCAGCTACACCCGGATTGCCAACTATCTGGAGCGTCAGGCACGCCAACGCGGCTACCAGCTGTTGATTGCCTGTTCGGAAGATCAGCCGGATAACGAAATGCGCTGCATCGAACATCTGCTGCAACGTCAGGTCGATGCACTGATCGTTTCCACCGCTTTGCCGCCGGAGCATCCATTCTATCAGCGCTGGGCCAACGATCCGCTGCCGATTATTGCCCTGGACCGTGCGCTGGATCGCGAGCATTTCATCAGCGTGGTGGGTGCCGATCAGGAGGATTCTTTCGCGCTGGCGCAGGAACTGCGTACCTTCCCGGCGGAGTCTGTGCTGTATCTGGGCGCGTTGCCGGAGCTTTCCGTCAGCTTCCTGCGTGAACAGGGCTTCCGTCAGGCCTGGCAGGATGACGAGCGTCATGTCGATTATCTGTATGCCAATAGCTATGAGCGCGAGGCTGCTGGCGTGCTGTTTGCCGAATGGCTGAAAACCCATCCGATGCCACAGGCGCTGTTCACCACCTCATTCTCATTGTTGCAAGGGGTGATGGACGTGACCTTGAAGCAGCGTGGCCGCTTACCGACCGATCTGGCGATCGCCACCTTCGGCGACCATGAGCTGCTGGACTTCCTTGAGTGCCCGGTGCTGGCGGTTGCGCAGCGTCACCGTGACGTGGCCGAACGCGTATTGGAGCTGGTGCTGGCCAGTCTGGATGAGCCGCGTAAACCTAAACCGGGTCTGACGCGTATTCGCCGCAATCTGTTCCGCCGCGGCAGTCTGAGCCGAAAATAATCCTATAGCAGGGGCGCTTAGCTGCGCTCCTGTTTCAAACTCCCCGTTATACGTAGCCTGTTACCCTGAACAGCCTTCTGCAGTATTCGAGAAAATACCCGTACACCACACCCATCGCCATCGATACCACAGCATTGCTGGCCACGGCCGTTATGATCTGCTGCCCGTCGGCACCGACGCTCCACAGGATCGCGGCATAAACCGGCGATTGGAAACTGACATAGGCCAGCAGATCGGCAAGGTTACGCAATAAAAAGGGGTATCGATCAGCACGCCTGGCGATGCGGATGAACAGGTCCCGATAGCGCCCATAGGGCCAGGCGATCAGGATATTCACCGGAATCGACAGCAAGCGGGACGAGAGCGATTGTTGAAAGCTCATGCCGGAGACCAGAATTTCTATCGCCATACCGGCGATAAAGCAATACACCACCAGAGCAAAGGTATCGGCGGCGGCACTGCGCCAGTGAGTGGTAGGCGAGAGCATGGTGCAATCTCCGGAATGTTGGTTAATGTTCTGTTAAATTTATTTTTTATAGTTGTTAATTCTGGTTTTTTCTTTCATTTGTAGTTTACATTG
Source organism: Serratia sp. Je.1.23.a (assembly GCF_051129805.1). NCBI lineage: Bacteria > Pseudomonadati > Pseudomonadota > Gammaproteobacteria > Enterobacterales > Yersiniaceae > Serratia > Serratia sp. Je.1.23.a. The sequence continues at coordinate 196,265 of NZ_JBCPSR010000006.1, forward strand.
CCAGTTGGTGTTGGATAAGTAGCTTAATATTTTTATTTGGCGGCGTTGGGTGGTTTTTGTGCTGAGGACAGACGGCAGAATGTGGCGCGAAGGGATTAAAAATGGACTATTCCTAACTATTCAATTAAAACAATGGGTTGCATAATTTCTGACGATAAAGCTGTTTTCCGCAGTAAAAATTGTGGTCATTAAACATGTAAGGAAATGAAACCATAATTGTAAACAGGTATTTTGGGAGTAATCTTACTAAATTGATTTGAATCGAAATTAACTCGCCTCGTAATATCCGAGTAATTTATTTTTCCATCTGGCTTATCAGCGGCACTTTAATTGAAGTAAAATAGCGGCCGACTTGAGGATGAATAACCGTTGTACGTTATTAACTCAATGGCTTACGCCGTATTTCGTTTGTAGGGCGAGTTAACGCTGAGCCTTGTCTGGCGCGGCTCGCGCTCGGTTACTGCGATGTGATTGCCGAGCTGAAAAATGAGACATCGATTGCAGAAGGAAGTATTGACTTAATTAATCGCCAATTTGTCAGGTTTTTAATCAGGTTCTTTCCGCTTAGAAAATTCTCCCCGTTTATCATGATGTTAATTTTTAATCATCTAATAAATAGCGTTCCTTTCGCGAGTCAGCTCCCAAAATGACCGAAGAAATATTGCCAAAGCGCTGGCGCTCTGGCTTGACAAGGTTTTCATACCCTCCGTAAACTCCATTATGTGGGAATTTGTGGGGTAAAGTGGTGAAAACGGTCGTGAAGGGGTAACTCAGGTATGTTCCGTGGAGCAACGATGGTTAACCTCGACAGCAAAGGGCGGCTTGCCGTACCCACCCGATATCGGGATTTGCTGAACGAGCAATCGCAAGGCCAAATGGTTTGCACCATTGACCTCCACCAGCCCTGCCTGCTGCTCTACCCACTGCCCGAATGGGAAGTTATTGAACAAAAGTTATCCCGTCTGTCGAGTATGAATCCCGCCGAGCGTCGCGTTCAGCGCCTGCTGTTGGGTCATGCCAGTGAGTGTCAGATGGACAGCGCCGGCCGTTTGCTGTTAGCCACTACGCTACGTCAGCACGCCGGGCTTACCAAAGAAGTGATGCTGGTCGGGCAGTTCAACAAGTTTGAACTGTGGGATGAACAGACCTGGTATCAACAAGTCAAGGATGATATTGACGCAGAACAGTCGACTCAGGAACCGTTGTCTGAGCGGCTACAGGACTTGTCGCTATAAGCATGTTGGAAAACTATAAACACACTACCGTACTGTTGGATGAGGCGGTTAACGGCCTCAACATTCGCAGTAACGGCATCTATATCGACGGTACTTTTGGCCGCGGTGGCCATTCGCGTCTGATTCTGTCCCAGCTTGGGCCGGAAGGACGTTTGTTGGCAATTGACCGCGACCCACAGGCGATTGCAGCCGCCAAGTCTATTGATGACCCTCGTTTTAGCATCGTACACGGCCCATTTTCAGAGTTGTCGCACTATGTGCGGGAACGCGAATTAGTAGGGAAGATTGATGGCATCTTGCTCGATCTGGGGGTTTCTTCACCGCAGTTGGATGACGCGGAACGCGGTTTCTCCTTCATGCGGGACGGTCCACTGGACATGCGCATGGACTCCTCAAGCGGTCAGTCAGCCTCCGAGTGGCTGATGAAAGCGGAAGCAGACGATATCGCCTGGGTGCTGAAAACCTTCGGCGAAGAGCGTTTTGCCAAGCGTATCGCTCGCGCCATCGTAGAAAGAAATCTCGTCGAGCCGATGACCCGTACCAAAGAGCTGGCGGACTTGATCGCCAACGCCAGCCCGTTCCGGGATAAGCACAAGCACCCGGCAACCCGCAGCTTCCAGGCGATCCGTATCTACATCAACAGCGAATTGGAAGAGATCGAACGTGCGCTGGACGGCGCGCTGGAAGTGCTGGCCCCGCAGGGCCGTCTGTCGATCATCAGTTTCCACTCGCTGGAAGACCGCATTGTTAAACGCTTCATGCGTCACCATAGCCGCGGCGCTCAGGTGCCGGCTGGTATCCCGCTGACGGAAGAGCAACTGCGCAGTATGGGCGGACGCACGCTGAAAGCGCTGGGCAAGATGATGCCTGGGGATGCTGAGGTGGCGGAAAACCCACGTGCACGTAGCTCAGTGCTGCGTATTGCCGAGAGGATGCCGGTGTGATTGGCAACGAACGCCACGGTCTGGTCGGCGTGATTGGCGGCGATTTGCTGCGTAACGCCAAGATCCCACTGATTTTGCTGATTGCTTCGTTGGTGTCTGCGGTTTTCGTCGTGACCACCGCGCACCGCACCCGCTTGCTGACTGCCGAGCGCGAGCAGTTGGTTCTGGAGAGAGACGCCCTGGACATTGAGTGGCGCAACCTGATTCTTGAAGAGAACGCCCTTGGGGATCACAGTCGGGTAGAACGCATCGCAACGGAAAAACTGCAGATGCAACATGTTGATCCATCTCAGGAAAATATCATCGTTAAACAATGAATGGTTTAACTGAAATCATTACACGGAGTAGAAAGGGAACGCATGAAAGCAGCACGCCCCGGTAAGTTGAAACGCCAGGAAGATCAGGCCAGCTTTGTAAGCTGGCGTTTTGCGTTGCTGTGCGGCTGTATTTTGCTGGCGTTGGTAGGGCTGATGCTGCGGGTGGCTTATCTGCAGGTGATTAACCCGGACCGCTTGGTAAAAGAAGGCGACATGCGCTCACTGCGCGTGCAGGAAGTACCGACTGCGCGCGGCATGATCAGCGATCGTTCAGGTCGGCCGCTGGCGGTAAGTGTGCCGGTGAATGCAATCTGGGCGGATCCGAAAGAGCTGAATGAGCGCGGTGGTATCACGCTGGATAGCCGCTGGAAGGCCCTGTCCGATGCGCTGAATGTTCCGCTGGATCAGCTTTCTACCCGCATCAACGCCAACCCTAAAGGGCGCTTTGTCTATCTGGCGCGCCAGGTGAATCCGGCGATCGGCGACTACATTCGCAAGTTGAAACTGCCGGGGATTTACCTGCGTCAGGAATCCCGTCGCTACTATCCTTCCGGCCAGGTGACTTCGCACATCATAGGCGTGACCAACATTGACGGTCAGGGGATTGAAGGCGTCGAGAAGAGCTTTGACCGCTGGCTGACCGGGCAACCGGGCGAGAGAACCGTGCGTAAAGACCGCTTTGGCCGGGTCATCGAGGATATCTCTTCGGTGGACAGTCAGGCGGCGCATAACCTGGTGCTGAGCGTCGATGAGCGCCTGCAGGCATTGGTTTACCGCGAACTCAACAACGCCGTGGCCTTCAACAAGGCTGAATCCGGTACTGCGGTGCTGGTGGACGTGAATACCGGCGAAGTGTTGGCGATGGCCAACAGCCCGTCTTACAACCCGAACAATATGGCCGGTACGCCGAAAGAAACCATGCGTAACCGTGCTATCACCGATATTTTTGAGCCTGGTTCCACCGTAAAACCTATGGTGGTCATGACGGCATTGCAGCACGGCATTGTGAAAGAAAACAGCGTGCTGAATACCGTCCCTTACCGTATCAACGGCAAGGAAATCAGGGACGTTGCGCGTTACGCGGAACTCTCCCTGACCGGGATCTTGCAGAAGTCGAGTAACGTCGGCGTTTCACGGCTGGCGTTATCGATGCCGTCCTCAGCGTTAGTAGATACTTACTCTCGTTTTGGATTGGGAAAAGCGACCAATTTGGGGCTGGTCGGAGAAAGCAGTGGCATATACCCAAAAAAACAACGGTGGTCTGACATAGAGAGGGCCACCTTCTCTTTCGGCTATGGGCTAATGGTAACCCCGTTACAGTTAGCGCGAGTCTACGCAACGATCGGCAGTCTGGGCGTTTATCGCCCGCTGTCGATTACCAAAGTTGACCCACCGGTTGCCGGTGAGCGCGTCTTCCCCGAACCTGTGGTGCGCACCGTTGTGCACATGATGGAAAGCGTTGCCCTACCGGGCGGCGGTGGGGTGAAGGCGGCCATCAAGGGCTACCGCATAGCCATCAAAACCGGTACCGCCAAAAAAGTGGGCCCGGACGGCAAATACGTCAACAGATACATCGCTTATACCGCCGGCGTGGCGCCGGCCAGTAATCCTCGTTTTGCTCTGGTGGTGGTAATCAACGACCCGCAGGGTGGGAAATACTACGGTGGTGCGATCTCCGCGCCGGTGTTTGGCGCCATCATGGGCGGCGTATTGCGCACCATGAACGTTGAACCGGACGCGTTGCCTACCGTTGAGAAAAGCGATTTTGTAACTAACAGAAAAGAGGGTTCAGGTGGCAGATCGTAATTTGCGCGATTTACTCGCTCCGTGGGTGCCAACGGCTCCCGGGCGCGCGCTGCGGGAAATGACATTAGACAGCCGTATTGCGGCTGCCGGGGATCTGTTTGTCGCCGTTGTCGGCCATCAAACGGATGGACGCCGCTATATTCCGCAGGCCATCGCGCAGGGCGTTGCCGCTGTGATTGCCGAAGCTGAAGGCCAGGCCGAAGACGGCGCTATCACCCAAATGCACGGCGTGCCGGTGATTTACCTGAGCCAGCTCAACCAACGCCTTTCCGCACTGGCCGGGCGTTTTTACCATGAACCGGCGGAACGTCTGCGTCTGGTCGGCGTTACGGGTACCAACGGCAAAACCACCACGACTCAGCTGCTGGCGCAGTGGGGCCAACTGCTGGGTGAAACCAGCGCCGTAATGGGCACCGTCGGCAATGGTTTGCTGGGCCAGGTTTGCCCAACAGAGAATACCACCGGCTCTGCGGTAGATGTTCAACACGTATTAAACGAGCTGGTCGATCGCGGCGCCACCTTCGCTGCGATGGAAGTTTCCTCCCACGGCCTGGTGCAAAACCGCGTGGCGGCGCTGCCGTTTGCCGCTGCGGTGTTTACCAACCTGAGTCGCGATCATCTGGACTACCACGGTGATATGGCCAATTACGAAGCGGCCAAGTGGTCGCTGTTCGCCAGTCACGAAGTAGGCCAGGCGATTATCAATGCCGATGACGAAGTCGGTCAGCGCTGGCTGAGCCAATTGCCGGATGCGGTTGCTGTCACCATGCAGGACAACCTGCAGCCTGGCTGTCACGGTCGCTGGCTGAAAACCACCGCGGTTAACTATCACGATAACGGCGCCACTATTCGCTTCAGCTCAAGCTGGGGCGACGGTGAGATTGAAAGCCGCCTGATGGGGGCGTTTAACGTCAGTAACTTGCTGTTGGCGTTGGCGACCCTGCTGTCGTTGGGGTATCCACTGGATGAACTGGTGGCCAGCGGTAATCAGCTGCAACCCGTGTGTGGCCGCATGGAAGTCTTCAACGCGCCGGGTAAACCGACGGTGGTGGTCGATTACGCCCACACCCCGGATGCGCTGGAAAAAGCGTTGGAAGCCGCGCGCCTGCACTGCCAGGGGCAGTTATGGTGCGTGTTTGGCTGCGGCGGCGATCGCGACAAGGGCAAGCGTCCACTGATGGGCGGCATCGCCGAACAGTTCGCCGATCGCGTCGTTGTTACCGACGATAACCCTCGTACCGAAGAACCGCAGGCGATCATCGCCGATATCCTGACTGGCTTGCTGGATGCCGGACGCGCTCTGGTGATCCACGGTCGTGCGGAAGCCGTAACCAGCGCCATCATGCAGGCAAAAGAACAAGACGTGGTGCTGGTGGCCGGTAAGGGTCACGAGGATTACCAACTGGTGGGGAATCGCCGTCTGGATTACTCCGATCGCACCACCGTCGCGCGTTTGCTGGGGGTAGTAGCATGATCCCTGTCTCCCTTCAGGCACTGGCCGACGTATTGAGCGCTGAGCTGATCGGCGCCGATTGCCAAATCGTTGAGGTGACGACAGATACCCGTCAGGTAACCGCCGGTTGCCTGTTTGTGGCATTGAAAGGTGAGCGTTTCGACGCTCACGATTTTGCTGTTGATGCAGTAGCCGCAGGCGCCGGGGCGCTGCTGGTAAGTAAGCGCTTATTGGTGGATGTTCCGCAACTGGTGGTGAAAGACACCCGTCTGGCGTTAGGCCAACTTGCTGCCTGGGTACGCAAGCAGGTACCGGCCCGAGTCGTGGCGTTAACCGGCTCATCGGGCAAGACTTCGGTGAAAGAGATGGCCGCCGCTATCCTGCGTGAGTGCGGCGAAGTGCTTTATACCGCCGGCAATTTCAATAATGACATCGGCGTGCCTTTGACGCTGCTGCGTTTGCAGCCGCAGCACGACTTTGCGGTGATTGAGCTGGGCGCTAACCACATTGGCGAAATCGCTTATACCACCGCATTAACTTGTCCGCAGACCGCCCTGGTAAATAATCTGGCGGCCGCTCACCTGGAAGGCTTTGGTTCTTTGGCCGGTGTTGCCCAGGCGAAGGGCGAAATTTTTACCGGTTTGCCGGCTGACGGCGTGGCGATCATCAACGCCGACAACAACGATTGGCCGCATTGGCAGAGCATGCTGGAGGGGAAAACCGTTTGGCGATTCTCTCCGCAGGCGGCAGAAGGCGTCGATTTCTTCGCCAGCGATGTACAAGTCAACGGTGAAGGCACACAGTTTACGCTGCACAGCCCGTTCGGCACTGCGCCTATCGCGCTGCCCCTTCCGGGGCGTCATAACGTCGCCAACGCGTTGGCGGCAACGGCACTGGCAATGTCGGCCGGTGCATCGCTCGAGGCCGTGCGTCAGGGGCTCAAGCAACTGAAGGCGGTACCGGGACGTTTGTTCCCGATTGCCCTGTCTGCCGGCAAGCTGCTGTTGGATGACAGCTACAACGCCAACGTTGGCTCAATGACGGCCGCTGCGCAGGTACTGGCGGAAATGCCGGGTTACCGCGTGATGGTGGTGGGCGACATGGCAGAGCTGGGGGCGGAAGCTGAAGAGTGTCACCGTCAGGTGGGCGAAGCGGCTCGGCTGGCGGGAGTCGATAAGGTACTGGGCGTGGGGCCATTGAGCCAAACGCTGATTGCCGCCGCCGGTAACGGCGAACATTTTCAGGATAAGGCAGCGGTGACCGCGCGCGTGGCGGAGTTACTGTCGGAACATGCGGTAATTACCGTGTTAATCAAGGGTTCACGTAGTGCCGCAATGGAGCAGGTAGTACGCGCGTTACAGGAGAAAGCACCATGTTAGTTTGGCTGGCCGAGCATTTGGTCAAATATTATTCCGGCTTCAACGTCTTTTCCTACCTGACGTTCCGAGCCATTGTCAGCCTGCTGACCGCGCTGTTCCTTTCCTTGTGGATGGGGCCGCGGGTGATCAAACGCCTGCAGGAGATGTCCTTCGGCCAGGTGGTGCGTAACGACGGTCCAGAGTCGCATTTCAGCAAACGCGGCACGCCGACCATGGGCGGCATCATGATCCTGACCTCCATCACCGTTTCGGTGCTGATGTGGGCCTATCCGTCCAACCCTTATGTTTGGTGCGTACTGTTCGTGCTAGTGGGTTACGGCATCGTCGGTTTCGTTGACGACTACCGCAAGGTGGTGCGCAAAGACACCAAAGGGCTGATCGCCCGCTGGAAATACTTCTGGCAGTCGGTGATTGCGCTGGTGGTTGCTTTCGCCATGTATGCCGTAGGTAAAGACACGCCAGCCACCGAGCTGGTTGTGCCGTTCTTTAAGGACATCATGCCTCAGCTTGGCCTGTTGTATGTGCTGCTGGCTTACTTTGTCATCGTGGGGACCAGCAACGCGGTCAACCTGACCGACGGGCTGGACGGCCTGGCGATTATGCCGACGGTGTTCGTGGCCGCCGGTTTTGCACTGGTAGCCTGGGCGACCGGTAACATGAACTTCGCCAACTACCTGCATATTCCATATTTGCGTCACGCCGGTGAACTGGTGATCGTCTGTACCGCCATTGTCGGCGCCGGCCTGGGCTTTTTGTGGTTCAACACCTATCCGGCCCAGGTCTTCATGGGCGACGTGGGTTCGTTGGCGCTGGGCGGCGCGTTGGGCACCATTGCGGTGCTGCTGCGCCAAGAGTTTTTACTGTTGATTATGGGCGGCGTGTTCGTGGTTGAAACGCTGTCGGTGATTTTGCAGGTGGGGTCGTTCAAGCTGCGCGGGCAACGTATTTTCCGCATGGCGCCGATTCACCACCACTATGAATTGAAAGGCTGGCCGGAACCACGCGTGATCGTGCGCTTCTGGATTATTTCGCTGATGCTGGTGCTGATTGGCCTGGCGACGCTGAAGGTGCGGTAACTATGGCGGATTATCAGGGTAAGAAAGTGGTCATCATCGGGCTGGGCCTCACCGGCCTGTCCTGTGTTGATTTCTTTATGGCGCGCGGCGTAACGCCACGCGTTATGGATACCCGCATGTCACCTCCAGGGCTGGACAAGCTGCCTGAAAGCGTTGAGCGTCACCTGGGTGATTTGAATCAGGATTGGCTGGTGGCGGCGGATTTGATCGTCGCGAGTCCGGGCATGGCATTGGCGACCCCGGCATTGATCGCTGCTGCAGAGGCGGGCGTAGAGATTGTCGGCGATATCGAGTTGTTCTGCCGTGAAGCCCAGGCACCGATCGTGGCGATTACCGGTTCCAACGGTAAAAGCACCGTCACCACCCTGGTGGGTGAAATGGCAAAAGCCGCAGGTTGGGCGGTGGGCGTCGGTGGCAATATCGGCCTGCCTGCGTTGAGCCTGCTGCGTCAGGAATGCCAACTGTACGTGCTGGAGCTGTCGAGCTTCCAACTGGAAACCACTTACAGCCTGCACGCGGCTGCGGCGACCATTTTGAACGTCACCGAAGATCATATGGATCGCTATCCGTTTGGGCTGCAGCAATACCGTGCCGCCAAGCTGAAGGTCTATGAAAATGCCAGCCTGTGCGTGGTCAATGCCGACGACGCATTGACGATGCCGATTCGCGGGGCGGATCAGCGTTGCATCAGCTTTGGCGCCGATGTGGGCGACTATCACCTGAACCGCCAACTGGGCGAGACCTGGTTGCGCGTGCGCGGCGAGAAAATCCTGAACACCCGCGAAATGAAGCTGACTGGCCGCCATAACTACACCAATGCGTTGGCGGCGCTGGCACTGGCCGATGCGGTGAACATCCCGCGCGCTTCCAGCCTGAAAGCGTTGACCACCTATACCGGTTTGGCGCACCGCTTCCAATTGGCCTGGGAACATAACGGCGTTCGCTGGATTAACGATTCTAAAGCCACCAACGTTGGCAGTACCGAAGCGGCGTTGAATGGTCTGCAGGTGGACGGCACCTTGCATCTGCTGTTGGGTGGCGACGGCAAATCGGCCGATTTCTCCCCGCTGGCGCGCTATCTGCAAGGCGATAACGTTCGCCTTTACTGCTTCGGCCGTGATGGCGAACAGTTGGCTCAGCTACGGCCGGAGGTCGCTACGCTGACCGAGACTATGGAACAGGCTATGCAGACGATAGCCGGCCGGGTGCAACCTGGCGATATGGTGTTGCTGTCACCCGCCTGTGCCAGCCTGGATCAGTTCCGCAATTTTGAAGTACGCGGCGACGAGTTTACTCGTTTGGCACAGGAGCTTGGCGGATGAGACTGCGCTTGCCGAACTTCGGGCTGACAGAGCTCTTTAAAAACTGGGTGGCGGGATCGCGAGATAACGATTCGGCCAATATGGTGCTGTACGACCGTACCCTGCTGTGGCTGACCTTTGGGTTGGCCATTATCGGTTTTGTGATGGTGACTTCGGCTTCGATGCCGATCGGTCAGCGCCTGGCGGACGATCCGTTCTTGTTCGCCAAGCGTGATGCGTTGTACCTCGGGCTGGCGTTCGGTCTGTCGATGGTGACCTTGCGCATTCCGATGGAAGTTTGGCAGCGCTATAGCAACATCATGCTGCTGTTGTCGATTGTGATGCTGTTGATCGTATTGGTGGTCGGCAGCTCGGTAAACGGGGCATCGCGCTGGATCTCGCTGGGGCCGCTGCGTATTCAGCCGGCAGAGCTGTCCAAGCTGTCGCTGTTCTGTTATCTGGCGAGTTATCTGGTGCGCAAAGTAGAAGAGGTGCGCAGCAACTTCTGGGGCTTCTGCAAGCCGATGGGCGTCATGGTGGTGTTGGCCGTGCTGCTGCTGGCTCAGCCGGACCTCGGTACCGTGGTGGTGCTGTTTATCACCACGCTGGCAATGCTGTTCCTGGCCGGCGCGAAAATGTGGCAATTCCTGGCGATTATCGGATCCGGAGCTTTCGCGGTAGTGCTGTTGATCATCGCCGAACCTTACCGTATGCGCCGTGTGACTTCGTTCTGGAATCCGTGGGCCGATCCGTTCGGCAGTGGCTACCAGCTGACCCAGTCACTGATGGCCTTTGGCCGTGGTGAGTTCTGGGGACAAGGGCTGGGTAATTCGGTGCAGAAACTCGAGTATTTGCCGGAAGCGCACACCGACTTTATCTTCTCGATTTTAGGCGAAGAGCTGGGCTATATCGGTGTGGTTTTTGCATTGTTAATGGTATTCTGCGTCGCTTTTCGTGCTATGTCGATTGGCCGCCGTGCGCTGGAGATTGATCAGCGCTTTTCTGGCTTCTTGGCCTGCTCAATTGGCGTGTGGTTTAGCTTCCAGGCGCTGGTCAACGTCGGTGCCGCTGCCGGAATGCTTCCCACTAAAGGCTTAACGTTACCGCTGATAAGCTATGGCGGTTCGAGCCTGTTGATTATGTCGACGGCGATCGTGCTGTTGCTGCGTATTGATTATGAAACGCGTCTGGCTAAAGCCCAGGCGTTTGTGAAGAGGTAAGGGATGAGCGGGAAACCTAAGCGTTTAATGGTGATGGCAGGCGGTACCGGCGGACACGTGTTCCCGGGACTGGCAGTCGCACATCATCTGATGGCGCAGGGCTGGCAGGTGCGCTGGCTTGGAACCGCAGACCGAATGGAAGCCGATCTGGTGCCAAAGCACGGGATCGAGATTGATTTCATCCGTATTTCCGGCTTGCGCGGCAAAGGGCTGAAGGCCCAGCTGAGCGCGCCGCTGCGTATCTGGCAAGCCGTACGTCAGGCGAAGGCGATTATGCGCAGCTACCAACCGGACGTGGTGCTGGGGATGGGTGGCTACGTTTCTGGTCCTGGCGGTTTGGCCGCATGGCTGTGCGGCATCCCGGTGGTGCTGCATGAACAAAACGGCATTGCCGGGCTGACCAACCGTTGGTTGGCGCGCATTGCCAAGAAGGTCCTGCAGGCCTTCCCTGGCGCGTTCCCCAATGCGGACGTGGTGGGCAACCCGGTACGCACTGACGTATTGGCGCTGCCGCTGCCAGCAGAGCGATTGACGGGGCGTGAAGGGCCCATTCGCGTACTGGTGATTGGCGGCAGTCAGGGTGCCCGGGTGCTGAATCAGACAGTTCCTGAAGTCGCGGCGAGATTGGGCGATAGAATTACGCTCTGGCATCAGGTAGGCAAAGGTGCGCTGGAAAATGTGTTGCGCGACTACGAGAGGGTAGGGCAGACGCAACACAAAGTGACCGAGTTTATTGATGACATGGCGGCGGCGTACGCTTGGGCTGATGTCGTGGTGTGCCGCTCCGGCGCGCTGACGGTCAGCGAGATCGCCGCAGCGGGCCTTCCTGCGATCTTCGTGCCTTTCATGCACAAAGACCGCCAACAGTATTGGAATGCCCGCCCGCTGGAAGAAGCCGGTGCGGCAAAGATTATCGAGCAACCGCAGTTTAACGCCGATGTGGTGGCGGAGCTGCTGGCTGGCTGGGATCGTCCTACGCTGCTGGCTATGGCCGAAAAGGCCCGTGCCGTGGCCATTCCGGATGCTACCGAACGCGTAGCTGCGGAGCTGGTGCGCGTCGCCAAATAATATGCAGGGGTCCGGTTCACCGGGCCTGAATTAAAGAATGTCATGTAGGGGCCCGGCATGCCGGACCTGGATTAGAGAGAGTGATGAATACACAACAACTGGCGAAACTACGTACTATCGTGCCCGAGATGCGACGCGTCCGGCACATTCACTTTGTCGGCATCGGTGGCGCCGGCATGGGTGGTATCGCCGAAGTGTTGGCCAATGAAGGTTATCAAATCAGCGGTTCCGACCTGGCACCGAATCCGGTAACCCAGCAGCTGAGCGCGCTCGGGGCGACGATTTACTTCCATCACCGCCCGGAGAACGTACTGGATGCCAGCGTAGTCGTGGTTTCTACCGCGATTTCTGCCGACAACCCGGAAATTGTCGCCGCCCGCGAAGCGCGTATTCCGGTAATCCGCCGCGCAGAGATGTTGGCCGAACTGATGCGTTTTCGTCACGGCATCGCCGTTGCCGGTACGCATGGCAAGACCACGACCACGGCAATGGTGTCGAGCATTTATGCCGAAGCCGGTCTGGACCCGACCTTTGTTAACGGCGGGCTGGTGAAAGCGGCAGGAACTCATGCGCGTTTGGGCTCCAGCCGTTACCTGATTGCGGAAGCGGATGAGAGCGATGCTTCTTTCTTGCATCTGCAACCGATGGTGGCGATTGTCACCAATATCGAAGCCGACCATATGGAGACCTACCAGGGCGACTTCGAAAACCTGAAGCAGACGTTTATTAACTTTTTGCACAACCTGCCGTTCTACGGCCGTGCGGTGATGTGTATTGACGATCCGGTGGTGCGTGAATTGCTGCCACGCGTGGGTCGCCATATCACCACTTACGGTTTCAGCGACGATGCCGACGTTCGCATCGAGAGCTACCGTCAGGTTGGAGCCCAGGGCCACTTCACCCTGAGCCGCCAGGACAAGCCGCTGATGACGGTGACGCTGAATGCGCCGGGTCGTCACAACGCGTTGAACGCGGCGGCGGCAGTGGCGGTAGCAACGGAAGAGGGCATTGACGACGCAGATATCCTGCGTGCGTTGGCCAGCTTCCAGGGAACCGGTCGTCGCTTTGATTTCCTCGGTGAATTCCCGCTGGAGCCGGTGAATGGCAAAAGCGGCAGTGCGATGCTGGTGGACGATTATGGCCACCACCCGACCGAGGTCGACGCGACGCTGAAAGCCGCACGTGCAGGCTGGCCGGACAAGCGTCTGGTGATGATTTTCCAGCCGCACCGTTACACGCGTACTCGCGATCTGTATGACGACTTTGCCAATGTGCTGTCGCAGGTGGACGTGCTGCTGATGCTGGACGTTTACTCTGCCGGTGAAACGGCAATTCCAGGGGCGGACAGCCGCTCGCTGTGCCGTACCATCCGCAGCCGCGGCAAGCTGGATCCGATTCTGGTGTCTGATGCGGATACCGTGCCGGAAACCCTGGCAGGGTTGCTGCAAGCGGACGATTTAGTGCTGGTGCAGGGCGCCGGCAACGTGGGGAAAGTCGCACGCAAACTGGCTGAGCTGAAGCTGCAGCCTCAGAAAAAAGAGGAGGAACATCATGGCCGATAAAGTTGCCGTACTGCTGGGTGGCACCTCCGCTGAACGTGAAGTGTCATTGCAATCCGGTGCCGCCGTGCTGGCCGGGCTGCGTGAAGCCGGTATCGACGCTCACGGCATCGATATCCGTGATTTCCCGGTCACCCAGTTGAAAGAACATGGGTTTACCAAAGTATTTATCGCGCTGCATGGCCGAGGCGGTGAAGACGGCACCCTGCAAGGCATGCTGGAGTTCCTCGAACTGCCTTATACAGGCAGTGGCGTGATGGCTTCGGCACTGACCATGGACAAGTGGCGCACCAAAATGGTGTGGCAGTCGATGGGCCTGCCGGTGGCGCCTTATGTTGCGCTGAACCGTCAGCAATATGCCGGTGCAGAAAAAGAGGCGCTGATCGCGCGCGTAGAGGCCTTGGGCCTGCCGCTGATCGTCAAGCCGAGCCGTGAAGGCTCCAGCGTTGGTATGAGCAAAGTGACCGAGCGTGGCGCTCTTGAAGCGGCTCTGGAAGAAGGTTTCCGTCATGACGACGACGTGCTGGTCGAGAAGTGGCTGAGCGGTCCGGAATACACGGTAGCGATGCTGGGTGATCGGGTATTGCCTTCCATCCGGATTCAACCGGCCGGCGTGTTTTACGATTACCAGGCCAAGTACATCTCGGACGATACCCAGTATTTCTGTCCGAGCGGCCTGGGTGCGGAACAGGAAGCTGAAATGGCGTCTCTGGCGTTACGCGCCTATCGTGGGCTGGACTGCAGCGGCTGGGGCCGTGTTGATGTGATGCAGGATAGCGATGGCAGCTTCTATCTGCTTGAGGTGAATACCTCGCCGGGCATGACCAGTCATAGCCTGGTGCCGATGGCAGCGCGCCAGTCTGGTTTAAGCTTCTCGCAGCTGGTAGCGAGAATTTTGGAATTGGCCGACTGATATGTCGCAAGCTGCCCTGAATGCGCGTGAACGCGAGGTGGACAACAACCCGCGACGCAGCAATGGAACCCAGTTGGCGGGAATGATTTTCCTGCTGATGGTGTTGGGAACGGTCCTGTGGAGTGGGTGGGCGGTGATTGGCTGGATGAAAGACGCCAGCCGCCTGCCGCTGTCACGACTGGTAGTGACCGGTGAACGTCACTACACCACCAATGACGATATTCGTCAGGCTATCCTGGCGCTGGGATCGCCGGGGACGTTCATGACGCAGGATGTGGATATCATCCAGCAGCAGATTGAACGCCTGCCGTGGATCAAGCAGGCCAGCGTGCGCAAGCAGTGGCCGGATGAGCTGAAGATCCACCTGGTGGAATATGTCCCGGTGGCGCGCTGGAATGATTTGCACATGGTAGATGCCGAAGGCAAATCCTTCAGCGTGCCTGCAGAACGAATTGGCAAACAGAAGTTGCCGTTGCTGTATGGTCCGGAAGGGAGCGAACAGGATGTTCTTGAAGGTTACCGGACCATGAGCAGCATGTTAGCGGCCAGCAAATATACGCTGAAAATGGCGGCCATGAGCGCCCGCCATTCCTGGCAGCTGGCTTTGGATAATGATGTTCGGCTGGAGCTGGGACGCGACGATCGCACCGGACGCCTGCAGCGCTTTATCGAGCTTTACCCGGTATTGCAGCAGCAGGGGCAGGCAGAAAGCAAGCGAGTCAGTTATGTCGACTTACGCTACGAGGCCGGTGCATCGGTAGGTTGGGCCCCCGTGTTTATCGACCCGCAGGCTGCAGGCGATCGGCAGAACAGTAATCAGCAACAGAATCAGGCACAGGCAAAACAACAATGATCAAGTCGACGGACAGAAAACTGGTAGTTGGACTGGAGATCGGTACTGCAAAAGTCTCCGCATTGGTAGGGGAAGTTCTGCCCGATGGCATGGTCAACATTATCGGGGTGGGCAGTTGCCCGTCTCGCGGTATGGATAAGGGTGGCGTTAACGACCTGGAGTCGGTAGTGAAGTGCGTACAGCGCGCTATCGATCAGGCCGAACTGATGGCGGATTGTCAGATTTCTTCGGTTTACCTCGCATTATCGGGTAAACACATCAGCTGCCAGAACGAAATAGGGATGGTTCCTATTTCCGAAGAGGAAGTGACACAGGAAGATGTGGAGAACGTGGTGCATACCGCTAAATCGGTACGCGTCCGTGATGAACACCGCATCCTGCACGTCATCCCTCAGGAATACGCCATCGATTATCAGGAAGGCATCAAAAACCCGGTCGGGTTGTCCGGCGTGCGTATGCAAGCCAAGGTGCACCTGATCACCTGCCATAACGATATGGCTAAGAACATCGTTAAGGCAGT
The DNA here is from genome assembly GCF_051129805.1 of Serratia sp. Je.1.23.a. NCBI lineage: Bacteria > Pseudomonadati > Pseudomonadota > Gammaproteobacteria > Enterobacterales > Yersiniaceae > Serratia > Serratia sp. Je.1.23.a. The sequence continues at coordinate 211,909 of NZ_JBCPSR010000006.1, forward strand.
AGAACGTTGTGGTCTGAAAGTTGACCAACTTATTTTCGCCGGTCTGGCCGCCAGCTATGCGGTACTGACCGAAGATGAGCGCGAACTCGGCGTTTGTGTGGTGGATATCGGCGGCGGCACCATGGATATGGCGGTGTACACCGGCGGTGCACTGCGCCACACCAAAGTGATCCCTTATGCCGGGAACGTGGTCACCAGCGATATCGCTTACGCCTTCGGCACGCCGCCGACAGACGCGGAAGCGATCAAAGTTCGACACGGCTGTGCGCTTGGGTCGATTGTTAGCAAGGATGAAAGTGTAGAGGTGCCAAGCGTTGGAGGACGTCCTCCTCGGAGTCTGCAAAGACAGACACTGGCTGAAGTGATTGAGCCACGCTACACCGAACTGTTGAATCTGGTTAACGATGAAATTTTGCAATTGCAGGAGCAACTGCGTCAGCAAGGGGTGAAGCATCATCTGGCAGCGGGTATTGTGCTGACCGGTGGCGCCGCCCAGATTGATGGCCTGGCAGCCTGTGCGCAACGGGTGTTCCACACCCAGGTACGCATCGGCCAACCCTTGAACATCACGGGTCTGACGGATTATGCGCAGGAGCCTTACTACTCTACGGCGGTAGGTCTGCTGCACTATGGAAAAGAGTCTCACCTGAGCGGTGAGGCAGAAGTAGAAAAACGCGCCTCGGTGGGCAATTGGTTTAAACGTATCAATAGCTGGCTGAGAAAAGAGTTTTAATGTTTCAACAAAGAGATCATGCTGAGTAATCTTTTTATGATCTCGCAGCGACAGGCACAAAACGGAGAGAAACTATGTTTGAACCAATGGAACTAACCAATGACGCGGTGATTAAAGTCATCGGCGTCGGCGGTGGCGGTGGCAACGCCGTTGAACACATGGTGCGCGAGCGCATCGAAGGTGTTGAATTCTTTGCCGTGAATACAGACGCTCAGGCGCTTCGTAAAACGGCAGTTGGCCAAACCATCCAGATCGGTAGCGGTATTACCAAAGGTCTGGGTGCAGGCGCGAACCCTGAAGTGGGTCGCAATTCAGCGGAAGAAGACCGTGAAGCCCTGCGCGCCGCACTGGATGGTGCAGACATGGTCTTCATTGCAGCCGGCATGGGCGGCGGTACCGGTACCGGTGCAGCGCCAGTCGTCGCTGAAGTTGCTAAAGACCTGGGTATTCTGACAGTGGCCGTGGTGACCAAGCCTTTCAATTTTGAAGGCAAGAAACGCATGGCGTTCGCTGAGCAGGGTATCGCAGAATTGTCCAAACATGTGGACTCACTGATCACTATCCCGAACGACAAGCTGTTGAAAGTTCTGGGTCGCGGCATTTCTCTGTTGGACGCGTTTGGTGCGGCTAACGACGTGCTGAAAGGCGCGGTACAGGGTATTGCCGAACTGATCACCCGTCCGGGCCTGATGAACGTCGACTTCGCCGACGTGCGCACCGTAATGTCCGAAATGGGCTACGCGATGATGGGTTCCGGCGTTGCCTGTGGTGAAGACCGCGCTGAAGAAGCTGCGGAAATGGCGATTTCCAGCCCACTGCTGGAAGATATCGATCTGTCCGGCGCTCGCGGCGTGCTGGTCAACATCACCGCCGGCTTCGACCTGCGCTTGGATGAGTTCGAAACCGTGGGTAACACCATTCGTGCTTTTGCTTCCGACAACGCGACCGTGGTAATTGGTACGTCGCTGGATCCGGAAATGAACGACGAACTGCGCGTAACCGTGGTTGCGACCGGTATCGGCATGGACAAACGTCCGGAAATCACTCTGGTCACCAATAAACAGGCCAGCCAGCCAGTGATGGATCATCGCTACCAGCAGCACGGTATGTCGCCGCTGCCGCAGGAAGTGAAACCTGCCGCCAAGGTGGTTAACGATCCGACTGCGCAGCCTAATAAAGAGCCCGACTATCTTGATATTCCAGCCTTCCTGCGCAAGCAGGCAGACTAAGAATATCCTGAGAATTTGGAATCTCCGCTCTTTGTGCTAAACTGTCCCGCCAGCCATGCTGTATGCTTGGCTGGTAGGATTGATAACATTGCGAGATAAAACGATGATCAAACAAAGGACATTAAAACGTATTGTTCAGGCGACTGGTGTCGGTTTACATACCGGCAAGAAAGTCACGCTGACAATGCGACCCGCGGCGGCTAATACCGGGGTCATCTATCGTCGCACTGACTTGAATCCACCGGTTGATTTTCCGGCTGATGCAAAATCCGTGCGTGATACCATGCTCTGTACCTGCCTGGTCAATGAGCATGACGTGCGTATTTCTACCGTTGAGCATCTTAATGCCGCGCTGGCTGGGTTGGGCATCGACAACATCGTTATCGAAGTTGACGCTGCTGAAATCCCTATCATGGACGGCAGTGCCAGTCCGTTCGTCTTCCTGTTGCTGGATGCCGGCATTGAAGAACTGAACTCTGCGAAGAAATTCCTGCGTCTGAAAGACACCGTGCGTGTTGAAGATGGCGACAAGTGGGCCGAGCTGTCCCCGCATAACGGGTTCCGCCTGGACTTCACCATCGACTTCAACCACCCGGCGATCGACGCCAGTACGCAACGCTACCGCCTTGATTTCTCTGCCGACTCGTTCGTGCGTCAAATCAGCCGTGCGCGTACTTTCGGCTTCATGCGTGATATCGAATATTTACAGTCCCGTGGCCTGGCCTTGGGCGGCAGCTTTGACTGCGCTATCGTGGTAGATGATTACCGCGTGCTGAACGAAGACGGTCTGCGCTTCGAAGACGAATTCGTGCGTCACAAAATGCTGGACGCCATCGGCGACCTGTTCATGTGCGGCCATAATATCATTGGCGCGTTTACCGCGTACAAGTCTGGTCATGCGCTGAACAACAAGCTGCTTCAAGCAGTTCTGGCGAAACAGGAAGCGTGGGAATACGTCACCTTCCAGGACGAAGCCGAAATGCCACTGGCATTCAAAGCTCCGTCAACCGTATTGGCATAAGTCGATACCGCTGATTACTTATCACGACTGGTAGCGTTGGCACTCTCTCCGGCCAACGACGCCAGTCGTTCTAATATCTTGCGCAGTTTTTCCGGGCTCCGGCTCGCCAATACCCTTAATTCCCCAGCACTTTCCTGACTCAGATGACGCATAGGCACGCTTGACTGCGTATTTCCTGCCGTTTTTGCGGCGTCCTGCACAAGGTTGTTCCCTTTTGCCATCAAGGCCGGATTAATCCTGATGTCGATCGACGACAATGATGGTAGAATTTGCGCTCGTAGTGCTGATAATAAAGCCGGTTGTTCGTAACGTAGACGCATCATCCAGCTGGCATTTGCCGTTTCTAGCACTAAAATACCCTGTCGGAAATTTGCGACGCGGCACCAAGGATGCAGTTGAACGGGCAACAGGCCTTTCACTGCACGGTTAAGCTTAAGCAACGCGACTGCGCGTTGTTGGACGTTATGCAGTGGCCCTTTGTCTTCTGCAGACGCGTCGTCGAACAGGGAATCTAATAATTGTGGACGGCTATCGCGCATAATGGGCTCCGGCGGATTATAAACTCGTGATCGGTATTCTAAATCGTTGGCGACAATTTGGCAGACGTTATTTCTGGCCCCATCTCCTTTTAGGGATGGTTGCGGCCACGCTTGGCGTACCTACCAATCTGACCGGCAACCCCGATCAAGCCGCTCTGCCGAGCACCTCGTCCAGCCTGAACCGGCAAAATTCTGCCAGTGGCGCCTTCAATAGCCTGGCGTTACTGCAGGAAGCGCATCGTCGTCCGACCTTTAGCGTCGACTACTGGCACCAGCATGCGCTTCGTACCGTCATTCGTCACCTCTCTTTTGCGCTTGCGCCGCAGGCCGTTTACGCGCGGGTGCAGGAAAGCGAAGCGGAAGTGACCGAACCCCCATTGCAGGTGGCGCAACTGGCGCTGCTTTCTACCCTTAATGCGCTGCTGACGCACGAGCCGAAGCCGCCGACCATCATTCGTACCACTCATCACGCCGTGCTACCCGCTGTTGCGCAGCATCAGGCCGGGTTGTGGCTTGCGCAAGTGCAGGGCATTCGCGCCGGACCTGTAGCCTTAAGCTGATTTCTTGCCCCTCGGGCGACAAAAAAAACCTAAAAAATAACATCAAGTTGACTGCCTGTGTTGGCCGTCATGACAGAGATATCAAACATCATGTTAGTGAAATTATTGACCAAAGTTTTTGGTAGCCGTAACGATCGTACGCTGCGCCGCATGCGCAAATCGGTTGAGCTGATCAACCAGATGGAACCGGACATGGAAAAACTGTCCGATGACGAACTGAAAGCCAAGACCAATGAGTTCCGCGCGCGCCTGGAAAAGGGTGAAGTGCTGGAAAACCTGCTGCCTGAGGCCTTCGCGGTAGTGCGTGAGGCGAGCAAGCGCGTCTTCGGCATGCGTCACTTCGACGTGCAGCTGCTGGGCGGCATGGTGCTGAATGACCGCTGTATCGCAGAGATGCGCACCGGTGAAGGTAAAACCCTGACCGCAACCTTGCCGGCCTATCTGAACGCCCTGAGCGGTCGTGGCGTGCACGTGGTAACCGTCAACGACTATCTGGCGCAGCGTGACGCCGAGAACAACCGTCCGCTGTTCGAGTTCCTCGGTTTGAGCATTGGTATTAACCTGCCGGGTATGCCGGCACCGGCCAAGCGTGAAGCCTATGCCGCGGACATTACCTACGGCACCAACAACGAATACGGTTTTGACTATCTGCGCGACAACATGGCGTTCAGCCCGGAAGAGCGCGTTCAGCGCAAACTGCACTATGCGCTGGTGGATGAGGTTGACTCCATCCTGATCGATGAAGCGCGTACGCCGTTGATCATCTCTGGCCCTGCTGAAGACAGCTCCGAGATGTACATCAAGGTTAACAAGCTGATCCCTAAACTGATCCGTCAGGAAAAAGAAGATTCGGATTCTTTCCAGGGCGAAGGCCACTTCTCGGTTGACGAAAAGGCGCGCCAGGTGCACCTGACCGAACGCGGCCTGATCCTGATCGAAGAAATGCTGATGGAAGCCGGCATCATGGACGAAGGGGAGTCACTGTACTCACCGACCAACATCATGCTGATGCACCACGTGACTGCGGCTCTGCGTGCCCATGTGCTGTTTACCCGTGACGTTGACTACATCGTAAAAGACGGTGAAGTCATCATCGTCGACGAACACACCGGCCGTACCATGCACGGCCGTCGCTGGTCCGATGGCCTGCACCAGGCGGTGGAAGCCAAAGAAGGCGTGGAAATCCAGAACGAAAACCAGACTCTGGCCTCCATCACCTTCCAGAACTACTTCCGCCTGTACGAGAAGCTGGCTGGGATGACCGGTACCGCCGACACCGAAGCTTTTGAATTCAGCTCGATCTACAAGCTGGATACCATCGTGGTGCCGACCAACCGTCCAATGCTGCGTAAAGACATGCCGGATCTGGTCTACATGACCGAGCATGAGAAGATTGGCGCCATCATTGAAGATATTCGTGAGCGCACCGCTAACGGCCAGCCGGTTCTGGTCGGTACGATTTCAATCGAGAAATCCGAAGTGGTTTCGCGTGAGCTGGAGAAAGCCGGTATCGCCCATAAGGTGTTGAACGCCAAGTTCCACGCCATGGAAGCGGACATCGTTGCTCAGGCCGGCCAGACCTCTGCGGTTACCATCGCTACCAACATGGCCGGTCGTGGTACCGATATCGTGTTGGGCGGCAGCTGGCAGGCAGAGATTGCCCAGTTGGAAGATCCAACCGAAGAGCAAATCGCGGCGATTAAAGAGGCCTGGAAAATCCGTCACGATGCCGTACTGGCAGCCGGTGGCCTGCACATCATTGGTACCGAGCGTCATGAATCTCGCCGTATCGATAACCAGTTGCGCGGCCGTTCCGGTCGTCAGGGTGATGCCGGTTCATCCCGCTTCTACCTGTCGATGGAAGATGCCTTGATGCGTATTTTCGCCTCCGATCGCGTTTCCAACATGATGCGTAAATTGGGGATGAAAGAAGGTGAGGCCATTGAGCACCCATGGGTCACCAAAGCAATTGCCAATGCCCAGCGTAAAGTAGAAAGCCGCAACTTCGACATTCGTAAGCAATTGCTGGAATACGATGACGTGGCCAACGATCAGCGCCGCGCGATCTACAGCCAGCGTAACGAACTGCTGGACGTGTCTGACGTTAGCGAAACCATTGCCAGCATCCGTGAAGACGTGTTCAAAACCACTATCGACGGCTACATTCAACCGCAGTCGCTGGAAGAAGAGTGGGATATTCAGGGGCTGACCGAACGTCTGAAAAACGATTTCGATCTGGATATGCCTATCGCCGAATGGTTGGATAAAGAGCCTGAGCTGCACGAAGAAACGCTGCGTGAGCGTATTCTGGAAAAAGCCAAGGAAGAGTACCAGCGTAAAGAAGAAGTGGTTGGCACCGAGATGATGCGCAACTTCGAGAAAGGCGTGATGCTGCAGACGCTGGATTCCCTGTGGAAAGAGCATCTGGCGGCCATGGACTACCTGCGTCAGGGCATCCATCTGCGTGGTTATGCGCAGAAAGATCCTAAGCAGGAGTACAAGCGCGAGTCCTTCAACATGTTTGCTACCATGCTGGAATCACTGAAGCATGAAGTGATCAGCGTGCTGAGCAAGGTTCAGGTGCGGATGCCGGAAGAGGTTGAAGCCTTGGAACTGCAGCGTCGTGAAGAAGCCGAGCGTCTGGCCAAACAGCAGCAGCTGAGCCACTATGAAGAAAACGCGCTGGTGACTGAAGATCCTAATGCACCGACCATCGCAGAACGTAAAGTGGGCCGTAACGATCCGTGCCCATGCGGTTCCGGTAAAAAATACAAACAGTGTCACGGTCGTCTGCAGAACTAAGCCGACACTGTTTAACGAATAAAACCCAGGGGTTCAGCGTGCTGAGCCCCTGTTTTTTGGGGCTGCATTCCGCGTTCCAACGACTCAATCAGGAGGATGCGATGAAACATCTGAATATCGCCGTCGGCATCATTCGTAACGCCCAGCAGGAAATCTTCATTACCCGCCGCGCGGCCGATTCGCATATGGCCGGTTTCTGGGAGTTTCCCGGCGGCAAAATTGAACAGGGTGAGACGCCGGAACAGGCGCTTAGCCGTGAATTATTGGAAGAGACCGGCATTGAAGCCCAGCGTGCGGAGTTGTTGGACGTGCTTGAGCATCAGTTTAGCGATCGCATCGTCACGTTGAATTTCTATCTGGTGGAAGCCTGGGCCGGTGAACCCTTCGGTCGCGAAGGCCAGCCTATGCGCTGGGTAAAACAGGCTGACCTGCGGGAAGAAGAGTTCCCTCAGGCCAATATCAGCATTATCAAACTGCTGGTGGAGCAGGCTAACGCCGCGCAGTAATACAACCGGCCTGGCGGCTGCCGGGCCGATCAGAACGACGATCAGCGATCGTCTGCTTCACTCCACTCTTCGCTTTCGGAAAGATCGCTGTTGCTGGGAATGCGCTTCTCTTCATCGGCCCATTCGCCCAGATCAATCAGCTGACAGCGTTTGCTGCAAAACGGACGAAATGGGCTCACCTCTCCCCAAACCACACCTTTGCCACAGGTTGGGCATTTCACTACGGTAGTCATATCTATTCCTTACTCCCTTCCAACGCGTGAAAGGTCTTGATGTCATTGGATCAGCAACAGGCCAACTCAAAGGTTAGTCGTTCCGGTACCACGCCGAGCTCACTGTCCAGCGGCAGAAAGCGAATCGCATAGCGCGTCTTATGGCCGGAAATTTGTGGGTAAAGCTGGTGCGCCAGATTGATGCGTAAGCGCAGCAGATCCGCCCCCTCGGCGTTATCCTGGAAAAAACCGTTCAGGCTGATCTGATTGCGAAATGGCCCGGCCTGACGGATCAGATCCAGCACCATAGTCAGTGCCTGGTTTAATGGTTCCAGCGTTTGCAACCATTCGGCTACGTCGTTATCTCGCTCTTGCTGTGGTGCATGCATCCACATGTGCAGCGTCGGCAAGTCAAAGCTGCAGCACCCACCGGGGATGCTCAGACGTTGCCGCACCAGACTAATCAACCGATCTTCGCGCAGCGCCTGACCCAGTCGCGGCGCAGACATCAGTGCGGCACCACGTTGCTTCAACTGGTTGCGCAACTGATCCACCAGCGACATATCGACGCCCGGAACATCGGCCCACGCCAGCAATTTTTGCTGCTGACGTTCCAGCTCTTTCAGTAGCTCGGTACGTACTTCACCGCGCTCCAGCACGTCCAGCAGATCGGCGATGGTGCGGAAAAATGTCAGGGCGATGGCCGTTTCGCTTAAGGCTCGCTGGCCATGCAGCTGTTGCAGCAAAAATTCCATGCGCAGCCAGGTGCGCATTTTTTCATTCAACGGATGTTCAAAAAGAACGCTTGGGGAAACATCACTCATTCAGTTTAATCCTGTCGGGTCGCTGATGCCGCCAGCTCAAGGTAACGGCAATGCAGTGCGGCAACCAATGGCTCTATCCCCTGAGCGGTGCCGCTATTATCAATGATGTCGTCTGCAGCGGCCAGGCGCTGCTCACGCGTGACCTGTGCGGACAGTATGTTCTGTGCCTGCTGACGGCTGATACCGTCGCGGGCGATGGTTCTGGCCAACTGAGTCTCGCTGTCGACGTCAACCACCAGCACGTGATCGGCGCGCGCCTGCAGGTTGTTCTCGACCAGCAATGGCACCACCCAGAGAGCGTAGGGGCTGGTAACTTGCGCCAGTTGACGTTGAGTTTCCTGATGAATCAGCGGGTGCAGCAGTTGGTTTAGCCAACGCTTTTCATCAGGGTTACTGAAGATACACTGACGTAAGGCGGCACGGTTCAGTGAACCGTCCGGCTGCAACATTTCATTACCAAAACGTTCGGCGATGGCAGCCAGTGCCGGGGTTCCTGGCTCGACAACCTGTCGGGCGATAACGTCAGCATCGACCACCGTCACGCCGTGGCGAGCGAAGGCGTCTGCCACGGTGGACTTACCGCTGCCGATACCCCCTGTCAACGCAACAATGTAGGCCATGGTAGGGAATGCACCTGAGGTTCATAAAAAAATAATAGACGAATCATAAAGCGATCGCACAGAAGTGCAAGTAAGCCGGCGGCGCTTGCCGTGCCGCTTAGGCTGTACGGTGATAAAAAGCGCAGCCGGAAAGGGAAAATGAGCGTGAGGTCACACTGCGGTGTCGCAGGTAAATTTGTCGGATTGTAGCGCAAAAAAAGGAGAATTCGCAGTCTTGTCCGGCGATTATTAGCGCGTATGATAGCGTCACTGGAACTGGCATTAATCTATACCCGTCATTCTTCAAGCTGCAGGTGTGTTGACTGCGAGTGTTCACCCGGATCACTTACATTAAGTAAGCTCATCGGGACTCTCGCCCTTGTCGCCTTCCTGCAACTCGAATTATTTAGGGTATACCCCGTCGCTTTTCAAGCCATTGCGTTTTGCGATCCGTCGCCATAAACCAGGAAATCATAAGTCATGCGTATTGAAGAAGATTTGAAGTTAGGCTTTAAAGATGTGCTGATTCGCCCAAAGCGTTCCACGCTGAAAAGCCGCTCAGAAGTTGAACTGGAACGTCAGTTTACCTTCAAACATTCTGGCTGTAGCTGGTCTGGTGTGCCGATCATCGCCGCCAACATGGACTCAGTCGGTACCTTCAGCATGGCAGAGGCCCTGGCTTCCTTCGATGTTCTCACCGCCGTACACAAACACTACACCGTAGAGCAGTGGGCCGCCTTTGTGCAGCGCGTACCGGCATCGGTACTGCGCCACGTGATGGTTTCAACCGGCACGTCCGACGCTGACTTTGTGAAAATGCAACAGATCCTGGCGCTATCACCCGAGCTGAAGTTTATCTGTATCGACGTAGCCAATGGTTATTCCGAACATTTTGTCGCTTTCCTGCAGAAAGCGCGCGAAGCCTGTCCAAAACATGTTATCTGTGCCGGTAACGTCGTCACCGGTGAAATGGTGGAAGAACTTATCCTGTCCGGCGCCGACATTGTTAAAGTCGGTATTGGTCCAGGCTCTGTCTGCACGACCCGCGTGAAAACCGGTGTCGGTTATCCGCAGCTGTCTGCGGTGATCGAATGCGCTGATGCGGCACACGGCCTCGGCGGCCAAATCGTTAGCGATGGCGGTTGTTCGGTGCCGGGCGACGTAGCGAAAGCCTTTGGCGGCGGTGCTGATTTTGTCATGCTGGGCGGCATGCTGGCCGGCCACGACGAGTGCGAAGGCACCATTGTGGAAGAGAACGGTGAGAAATTTATGCTGTTCTACGGCATGAGCTCCGAGTCGGCGATGAAACGCCACGTCGGCGGCGTTGCCCAGTACCGTGCGGCCGAAGGGAAAACTGTCAAACTGCCGTTGCGCGGCGAAGTTGAGTTCACCGTTCGCGACATCCTTGGCGGCCTGCGTTCCGCTTGCACCTACGTCGGCGCGGAACGTTTGAAAGAGCTGACCAAGCGCACCACCTTTATCCGCGTTGCAGAGCAGGAAAACCGCGTCTTCGGCAGCAAGTAAGCAGCGCGTATCGATACCAGCAATTTGTGGGCGCAGTTCAATGCTGCGCCCAATCACTGACGGACTTACCCCAAAACATTCCCCAACTGAAATATCGGCAGATACATGGCGATCACCAATGTGCCGACGATCCCGCCTACCACCAGCATTAACAGGGGCTCCAGCGTTTGCGCCAGGGTATCGGCCAGCTCAAAGGTTTGCTGTTCATGCCACGCGGCCAGTTTGCCCAATAGGGTATCTAACGAACCGGATTCTTCGCCCACGCGTACCAGTTGCTGGCACAGCGTTGGGAAAAGCGCCTGCTGTTCCAGGGCGCGATGAAAAGTCTGCCCTTGCGAAATCTGTTGCCTGATGTTGTCAATTGCCTGGCGATAAAACAGGTTATCCACCGACAGCGCCGCCGCAGCCAACCCGTCAACCAGGCTGAGCCCAGCTTGCTGAGTCATGGCCAGAATACGGAATATTTGGCTCAGGCAGCCGCCTTTAATCAAGTGCGCAATCAGTGGCAGACGCAACAGCGCCGCCTGTTCGCGCCTGCGCCATTGAGGCTGCGGATGCAGACGACGAAGATAGGTGTATGCCATACAGACCAGAATCGCCGTTAGCCAGGGACCGCTGTCGATCAGCAGGGTGGAAAGGTTCAGCAATCCTTGGGTAAACCACGGCAGCGGCGCATTGAATGACTGATAGACGCCGGCAAATTCCGGCAACACCATCACCAGCATCAAAATGCTTACCAACAGCGCCACCGCGCAGATAAACAAAGGGTAACGCAGTGCCTTGATGACTTTCTTTTGCAGTTTTTGCTGTGCTTCCTGTTGTTGGGCCAGTTGCAGGCAGCATTCGTCCAGGTGACCGGTCAGCTCACCAATGGCGATTAGCTGGCGGTAGATCAGAGGAAACACGGCACGTTGCTCAGCGATAACTTCAGAAAATGGCTGGCCCTGGCGTACCTGTTCACTCACTTCCCGCAGCAGGCAGCGCCAGGCAGCTGACGGGTGCTCTGCCGCCAGCAATTGTAACCCGCTGACCAGCGGCAATCCGGCCTGTAGCAATGTTGCCAACTGGCGGGTGAACTGAATCAGGGGTTCCCCACGCCATTGACCCGGTGAAATACGTTTTCCGCTGTTGATCTGGCAGGGTTGCAGCCCTTGTTCGATAAGCCACTGGCTGACCTCATTCTTCTTACCGCTCATCAGCTCACCCTCACGCAGTTGTCCGTGCGGGTCAATTGCCTGCCAGAGGAAAAGGCGCAGCGTTTTCACTGAGCGCCTCCGCCGTCGGCAATGATACCGACAATGCGGTATACCTCCTCCAGCGAGGTGACGCCCTGAGCGACCAGCGTTAGTCCGGCTTGCAGCAACGTGGTTTGCCCCTGCTGCCGGGCGATGTCAGCCAACATGCTGGGGGCGGCCCCCTCCAGCAGGCCGGCTTGCACCTCTGGGGTAATGGTCAACAGTTCATATACCCCGGTGCGGCCATAGTAGCCGCTGAAGCAGTGCTCGCAGCCATCGGCCTTCCAGGGCAGCAGAGGTGTTGCCCAAATGGCCGCGGGAAAACGTACGGGCTGGCTTTGTTGATAGCGGCAGTGGCTGCATAACTTACGCACCAGACGTTGTGCGATCACCAGCTTCAGACAGGCGGCAATCAGGTAGCCCGGGATGCCCATATGAGTCAGGCGCGTCAGGGTTTCGCTGGTGGAATTGGTGTGCAAGGTGGAAAGCACCAGGTGGCCGGTTTGAGCGGCTTTTACTGCGATCTCCGCCGTTTCCCGATCGCGGATCTCACCGATCATGATGACGTCCGGATCCTGTCGCAGCAAGGCGCGTAATACGCGGGAGAAATCCAGTTCCGTTTTGGCGTTGGTCTGCGTCTGATTGATACCGAACAGGGGAATTTCAATCGGATCCTCGACGCTGCATAAATTACTCTGCGCGTCATTCAACTGACGCAGACCGCCGTATAGCGTGACGGTTTTGCCGCTGCCGGTGGGGCCGGTGACCAGGATCATGCCCTGCGGGCAGGATAAGGCAGAGGAAAACTGCACCAGTGCTGTCGGATCCATACCCAACCGATCTAACGGCAGCTCCTGGCGTTCAGTTTGCAAAATTCGCAGCACCACTTTTTCGCCGTGCAGGGTGGGCAGGGTGGCGATACGCATGGAGTAGCTAGCGTTATCCAACCGCACGCTGAGCTGACCATCCTGCGGCAGGCGGCGCTCGGCGATGTCCAACTGCCCCATGATTTTCAGTCGAGCCGTGAGGCGAGCCGCGAGCGTGAATGGCGGTGAGGTTATCACCTGCAACACGCCGTCGATGCGTAGCCGGATACGGAGAGTCTGCTGGTAAGGTTCGAAATGAATGTCCGAGGCTCGTCGCTGAATGGCGATGCGGAGCGTCTGATTGATAAATTGCACCACGGGTGCGTCACTGTCGTCGTTTAATGATGCCGCGTCGAATTGCTCCTCCGAAGTGGGCTGCTCGCGTCTATCGCCCTGCATTTGCCGCCTGTTCAGTTCCAATTCCAGCCTGGCTGCCGGCCACTGTTCCAGATGAATGCGTTTGCCGGTGGCAAAACGCAGGGCTGATAATAGCGCTTGTGGTGCCTCCGTCGTGAGGGCCACGTTCAGGCACTGGTCATCTTCACTGAGAGCCAGTGCCTGATAGCGTTGGCACAGGGTATGGATTTCTTCGCTGATTGCCGTACTCATGATGTCGGCGCCGCGGCGGTAGTGTCAAAACGGAAAACTTCCTGACAGGTTTCCTGCAGATTGCTGTTTTCGCTGGTGCACAGGCGTGTCCAACGCGTCAGGCCGCTGGCATTTTGGGTTGGCGTCAGTGCGACCGTCAATCCCTGCAGCGTTTGCGAGCCGGTGAGCGAGATCACGCCCTGGCTGACCTGAACCGCGCTGACGTAACGTGAGGCGTCGCCGGTAGGGATGCCTTTGCTGCCGGCGTTACAGCCGGTCGGCGTGCCGCTGTCGAGCACGCACAGTTCAACGGCCAGCTTATACGGCGTCATGGTTTGCAGCATGTCGGTCATCGCTGCCTTTTGGATATAGCGCTGATAGGCAGGAATACCTATGGCGCTCAGTATGGCGATAATGGCGATCACCACCATCAGTTCTATCAGGGTAAAACCGCGCTGCGTTTCCATCCGTTGCTTCCTCCATGTCAATGTGGAGGCCAGAGTAATCAGGCCAGCGGGGCGCTTCGAGCGGGTGATGGCTGTTTTTAGGCGCAGTTCCACAGCATTCGATCGAGGTTGCAGCAGAGGGGAAAAGAGATGGGGCGAGCTTCGCAGTTTTGATGAAAAAACACCTCCCCGGTAGTTCAGGGAGGTGCGGAGAGAGGGGTTATTTGAAGCGCATGGACAGATCGAGGGCGGTCACATGTTTGGTCAGCGCGCCCACAGAAATATAGTCCACGCCGGTTTCGGCGAAGGTACGCAGAGTTTCGCTGGTCACGTTGCCGGACACTTCCAGCTGTGCACGGCCCTGAGTTTGCGTCACGGCGGCGCGCATCATGTCGACGCTGAAATTGTCCAGCATGATAATGTCTGCACCGGCGTCCAGCGCCTGCTGCAGTTCATCCAGCGACTCGACTTCCACTTCGACCGGCACCTCGGCATGCAGCCAGAATGCTTTTTCGACCGCTTTTTTAATCGAGCCGGAGGCAATGATGTGGTTTTCCTTGATCAGGAAGGCGTCGGACAGCCCGAGACGGTGGTTGCTGCCGCCGCCGCACAATACGGCATATTTCAGCGCGGTGCGCAGCCCTGGCAGGGTCTTGCGGGTGTCGAGCAAGCGGGTTTTCGTCCCCTGCAACAGTGCCACATAGCGGCTGACTTCGGTTGCTACGCCGGAAAGCGTCTGCACAAAGTTCAGCGCAGTGCGCTCACCGGTAAGCAGCACCCGAGCCGGGCCTGTCAGTTTGCAAAGCGCTTGTTCTGGCACCAGACTATCACCGTCCGCCACCAGCCAATCCACTTTCACCTGGTTGCCCAACTGGATAAAGACTTCATTCAGCCAGCGTTTTCCGCAAAAAATACCGGGTTCGCGGGTGATGATCGTGGCTTCGGCCTGGGTATCGGCCGGCAACAATTGCGCGGTAATATCGCGTTCGGCATCGACTTCGCCTCCCAGGTCTTCACGCAGCGCCTGGGCAACGGCATAGGGGATATCGCTTTCAATTCGTTCAAGAAGCTCGGTGCGGCGAGTGTCGGCACTGTAGCGGCGTGTCGGCATAGAAAACTCCGAAATGGACGGTAAGATCGTAGGGGGAACATGCTACTCTGTTGCCGTGACAAGTACCACCGCCCAGAGGTGTCTGATGCAGTTAGAACAAGGCTGGATTGTCGGGGTAACCCGGGTTGTCTCGCCGCATTGCGATCTTCGCCCGAATGAGGAGGCGCCTTCGCTGCTGGTGATCCACAATATCAGCCTGCCGCCCGGCGAGTTCGGCGGCCCCTATATCGATCGGCTGTTTACCGGTACTCTTGATCCTGCGGATCACCCCTATTTTTCTGATATTCATCAACTACGCGTTTCGGCGCACTGCCTGATCCGTCGCGACGGTGAAATCATTCAGTATGTGCCCTTTGACCGACGAGCCTGGCACGCGGGCGTTTCGTCGTATCAGGGACGAGAGCGCTGTAACGATTTTTCGATCGGCATTGAACTGGAAGGTACCGATCATGTGGCGTTCACGCCGCAGCAATACCAAAGTCTGAACGCGGTGACCGCGCTGCTGATCCGGCATTATCCGACGTTGGCGGCGCATATCACCGGGCACAGTGACATTGCCCCAGGCCGTAAAACCGATCCCGGCCCGGCGTTTGATTGGGATTTATATCTGGCATCTCTGGAACAACCTGGCGGGCCAGATGACGCTATGCTTGGAACAATGGAAAGGGAGAGGAGTCGCTAATGACGCTGTTTACGCTGTTACTGGTTCTGGCGTGGGAACGTTTATTCAAGCTGGGTGAGCATTGGCAGTTGGATCATCGCCTTGAGGTGGTATTTCAACGGCTGCATCGGTTTTCACTGGCGCAAACGCTGCTGATGACGCTGGCCTGGATGGTGGTGGTGGCAGGGATTTTGTGGCTGTCCCAGGGACTGTTTTTCGGCGTAGTGACGCTGTTGCTGTGGATCGTCATTGATTTGCTGTGTGTCGGCGCAGGGATCAAGCGTAAACACTATCGGGCCTATCTGAAGGCCGCTCGGCAGGGGGATGCCCATGCCAGCGATCAAATGGCGGAAGAACTGGCGTTGATCCACGGTTTGCCGGTGGATTGCAGCGAAGAGTTGCGCTTGCGTGAACTGCAAAATGCGCTGCTGTGGATTAACTTTCGTTATTATCTGGCGCCGCTGTTTTGGTTTGTGGTCTGCGGGCCTTACGGGCCGATTGCGCTGGCAGGTTACTCTTTCCTGCGCGCTTACCAGACCTGGCTGGCACGCCATAACACGCCGCTGGAGCGTTCGCAGTCAGGCATCGATCATCTGCTGAACTGGCTGGACTGGATCCCGGTGCGTCTGGCCGGCGTGGCTTACGCGTTGTTTGGCCACGGTGAAAGAGCGTTACCGGCGTGGTTTGCGTCGCTGGGCGATCGTCACTCTTCGTCGTATCAGGTGCTGACGCGGTTGGCGCAGTTTTCACTGGCGCGCGATCCCCATATGGATCCGGTGCAGACGCCAAGGGCAGCGGTCAGCCTGGCGCGTAAGGTGACGATGATTATCGTGGTGGTGGTGGCGCTGCTGACCATTTACGGAGCCTTGCTCTAAAGCCACGGCGGGGGTCACGATGGAAATAAAAACGGGCGCCTGGCGCCCGTTTTTATTGGCTTGATGCGTCTTACAGTTTGGCGAAGCAGCGACGTGCGGCATCGATGGTGCGCTGAATGTCTTCCTTGCTGTGCGCAACGGACATAAAGCCGGCCTCAAAGGCAGAAGGCGCCAGATACACCCCTTCTTCCAGCATCAGGTGGAAGAAGCGCTTAAAGCGTTCTACGTCGCACTGCATCACGTCCTGGTAGCAGGTCACTGCCGGTGCATCGGTAAAGAACAGGCCAAACATCCCGCCAACGTGGTTAACCACCAGCGCGATGTTTTCTTCTTCAGCCGCGTGCAGCAGGCCAGACGCCAGCATATCGGTCAGCTCGGTCAGGGTCTGGTGGATACCGACCTGAGAGACTTCGGTCAGACAGGCGTAGCCGGCCGCCATCGCAATCGGGTTGCCTGACAGGGTGCCCGCCTGATAGACCGGCCCGGTTGGCGCCAGCGCGTCCATCACTTCACGACGGCCCCCAAAGGCACCGACAGGCATGCCGCCGCCGATGATTTTACCCAAACAGGTCAGGTCCGGCACCACGCCATAATGAGCCTGAGCCCCGGCCAGCGCCACGCGGAAGCCGGTCATGACTTCGTCGATAATCAACAGCGCACCATACTTGTCGCACAGTGCACGCAGGCCCGGCAGGAACTCCGGCAGCGGCGGCACGCAGTTCATGTTGCCAGCGACCGGCTCGACGATGATGCAGGCGATCTCGGAAGGATATTGTTCAAATGCAGCCTGCACCGAATCCAGATCGTTAAAGGTACAGGTCAGGGTATGCTTGGCGAAATCGGCCGGTACGCCCGGGGAGTTAGGCTGACCCAGGGTCAGCGCGCCGGAGCCGGCTTTGACCAGCAGGCAGTCGGCGTGGCCGTGGTAGCAGCCTTCAAATTTGATGATTTTGTCGCGGTTGGTGTAACCGCGCGCCAGACGGATGGCGCTCATGGTGGCTTCGGTTCCCGAGTTCACCATCCGCACCATGTCCATGGTCGGCACCAGTTCGGTAACCAGCTCCGCCATTTTAACTTCCATCTCGGTCGGCGCGCCAAAGCTCAGGCCGCGCTGCGCCGCTTCAATGACCGCATTGCGGATCGCCGGGTGGTTGTGTCCCAGCACCATCGGGCCCCAGGAACCGACGTAGTCGATATAACCTTTGCCGTCGACGTCGAACAGGTAAGCCCCGTCCGCCCGTTCGATAAACAGCGGCACACCGCCAACGCCGTTGAATGCACGCACCGGAGAGTTAACCCCGCCTGGGATTACCTGTTTTGCCTCGGCATACAGACTTTCGGACTTGCTGTTTAAGCTCATAGAACGGCTCCTGGATTCTCTTTTGAATGATTTGACCGCGCTATTCTAGTGAAGTGTTCGTCGATATGAAACGATCACAGTCAGATACCTATTTAGAGGGGCGATCGATTAGCGGGTGGGTTAGAATAATCAACTAGCCTATTTGTATTACATTTAATTCCATTAATGAATAACCCATTATGACTGAATTACAGCAACAGCCGCGGGTGGCGCAGGCCCCACGTCTAAAACGCAGTGACGCAGTGCGCCAGCTTTTACGTCGGGATAAAACGCCGGTGGCGATCCTGTTTATGGCGGCGCTGGTGGGCACTCTGGCGGGGCTGCTCGGGGTGGCCTTTGATAAGGCGGTAGATTGGGTGCAGCAGCAGCGCTTTTCCGCGCTGGCGCAGGTCGCCGATTATTGGATCCTAGTTTGGCCGCTGGCCTTTATTCTTTCCGCCGCGCTGGCGATGTTGGGATATTACCTGGTACGTCGCTTTGCTCCTGAGGCTGGGGGATCGGGCATACCGGAGATCGAAGGGGCATTGGAAGAGCTGCGCCCGGTGCGTTGGTGGCGGGTGATCCCGGTAAAATTTATCGGCGGTATGGGCACCTTGGGTGCGGGTATGGTACTGGGCCGCGAAGGGCCTACGGTGCAGATGGGCGGCAACGTCGGGCGCATGGTGCTGGATATCTTCCGCATGCGCGGTGCCGAAGCGCGCCATTCTTTGTTGGCAACCGGTGCAGCCGCCGGCCTGTCTGCGGCCTTTAACGCCCCGCTGGCGGGCATTTTGTTTATCATTGAAGAGATGCGGCCGCAGTTCCGCTACAACCTGATTTCGATTAAAGCGGTGTTTATCGGCGTCATCATGTCGAGCGTGGTGTTCCAGCTGTTCAACGGGGAAGGTTCGGTGATTGCGGTGGGCAAGCTTTCCTCGGCGCCGATCAATACCCTTTGGCTGTATTTGGTGCTGGGGGCAATATTTGGTGCGGTGGGGGTGATGTTCAACGCGTTGGTCTTCCGCACTCAGGATATGTTCGCTCGCCTGCACGGCGGAAAAATGCGCAAAATTTTGTTGATGGGCGGTTTGCTCGGCGGTATTTGCGGCATTCTGGGGCTGATCCAGCCCGAAGCCGCTGGCGGTGGTTTTGGCCTGATCCCGATCGCCGCAGCGGGCAACTATAGCGTCGGCATGCTGATGTTTATTTTTATCACCCGAGTGATCACCACACTGTTGTGTTTCGGTTCCGGGGCACCGGGCGGCATTTTTGCGCCAATGCTGGCGTTGGGCACGCTGTTTGGCACCGCTTTTGGCCTGGCCGGCGGGCATTTGTTCCCCGAGTACGGCATCGAAGCTGGCACCTTCGCTATTGCCGGCATGGGCGCCCTGTTTGCTGCCACGGTGCGTGCGCCGTTGACCGGGATCGTGCTGGTGCTGGAGATGACCGACAATTACCAGCTCATCCTGCCAATGATAATTACCTGTCTGGGTGCTACGCTGGTGGCGCAGTTCCTCGGGGGCAAGCCGTTGTATTCCTCCATATTAGCCCGCACCTTACAACGGCAGGAAGCGCCGCAGGCCAGCGAGGCGGCCGATAAAACAGGTAAAGAAAATACAACAAATGCGGTGAATACTTGAACGCAACACTCAGGTATTGGATAATCATTAACATTAATCCGGCCGCCATTGTAGCGACCTGATGCAGAACAATGTTGGGAGTAAAGAGTATGAGTGATGAAACAGCACTGCCCCTGCAATTTACCGAGGCAGCAGCAAGCAAGGTTAAAGTCCTGATTGCTGATGAAGAAAATCCGAATCTGAAGTTGCGGGTTTACATTACCGGTGGCGGTTGCAGCGGATTCCAATACGGCTTCACTTTTGACGACAAGGTCAACGATGGTGATATGACTATCGAGAAGCAGGGCGTCGCGCTGGTGGTTGACCCGATGAGCCTGCAGTATCTGGTGGGCGGCTCGGTCGACTATACCGAAGGCCTGGAAGGCTCGCGCTTCGTGGTGACTAACCCGAACGCCAAAACCACCTGCGGCTGTGGATCTTCCTTCAGCGTCTGATCCTGCGTGCAGCAGTACTAAACCCGCCAACCTCACCGGTTTGCGGGTTTTTTTATGGCTACCATTCTACGGTGACCAATTCTCGATAGGTTTCACTGCCGCTTTCGTTTTGTAACCTGCTACGGGTCACCTTAGGTTGGGTGTCGGTCGCATTGCCGCATTTCACCTGAGGGACGGCGTCGCTGATATCTACGCTGCACATAGGCATTAAGGTCAGGCTGACGCCGATTTTGCCGCTGGTGGTACCGGCGTAAGCGAGAGAGCTGCACAGCAGTACGCCGAACAATAAGATAATATTTTTCATCATTAGGACAAAGCCATCCGTAAGCAATCACATAATGGCTTATCGGCAAAAAGTTAATAAAATTTAACAGGACGGGAGAATGGTTAACTTGAACTTAAAAAGTTTATTACATTGTTTTCCCTGATTTTTTCAGACGCAGATAATAACATTTGTTTATTAATTGGTCGAATATTCTGCTATAGGGAGTGGGGGCGTGATAAGACTCCGCCCGGGATCGGGCGGAGTGGGATTAGCGCTCGAGGATAAATGCGGGCAGTTTCAGGTGCCAGCGAATGGCCGCCAGCCTGATGGCTAGCGTGATGACCATGCCAAGCATCATCGCCTGCTGCAGCGGCATACCGAAAGTGGCGAAGGCCGTGGCATGTACGATGCCGCCGATAATACAGGCAGTAGCGTAAATTTCGGTTCGCAGGATCATGGGGATTTCACGCGCCAGCACATCGCGGATAATGCCGCCGCCAACACCGGTGATCACGCCCATACAGATTGCCACTAATGGGCTGGCATCGGCGGCAAAGGCTTTGTTTACCCCGATGCCGACGAACACCGCCAGCCCGACGGCATCCAGCACCGGCAAGATCCATTTAGGCAGGCGGCGCGGCTGGCGCACCAGCAGCAGCGTCAGTACGCAGGTGATCATCGCCACCACCAGATCGGTTGGATCCTTTACCCAAAATACCGGCCCGTTAGCCAATGCCATGTCGCGAATGGTGCCGCCCCCGACCGCAGTGACCACGCCAAGCACCAGCACGCCAAAGGGATCCATCCGCAGCTTGCCCGCCAGCAATACGCCGGAAATGGCGAAAACTGCCGTGCCCAGGATATCCAGCCAAAACACCAGCATTAATGGATCTCCGCCAGTTGGCTGCACAGCTGTTGCGCAGCCAGCATGATGCGGGGACCGGCGCGGTTGAACCAGTCGCCATTGAGCGCAATCACCGGTACCTGCAGTTGCGGCGCCCAGAAGGCTTTTACGCTGGCAATCTCTTTTTGGTCACCGGTAATAACGATGGCCTGGGGTTGACGCGCCAACACCTGCTCACGACTGATTTGCGGCCACGGCATGCGGCTGTCGGCAAAGATGTTTTCCGCACCGCACAGCGACAACACCTGGCTTTGCAGGGTAGCACCGGAAGTGGTGAACAGGGGCTGGGTGCCGAATTGCAGCAGGACCCGTCTTGGCTGAGTGTGAGGATATTTGTTTTTCAGGTCGGCAATTTGCTGACGAAGAGCGTCTGCGGCCAGATGCGCCTGTTCAGGATGCGGGCTGTATTGGGCCAGTTGATCCAGCGAGCGGGGGATATCATCCAGAGTCGTGGCGTCGGCATAGAAAATCGGAATGCCGAATGCGGCGAGCTGATCCAGCACTCGCTGCGGATTGCCACCGCGCCAGGCGAGGATCAGATCCGGCTTTAGCGCCAGTACCCGCTCCAGATTGATGCCTTGCCAGGAGGCGACCTGCTCGAGTTTCTTGGCTGCTGGCGGATAATCTGAATAGGCGCTCACCGCCAGCAGCGTGTCGCCCATGCCGGCGGCATAGGCAAGTTCGGTGGTATTGGGTGCCAGGCTGATCACGCGCTGGGCAGCGCCGACAGGCAGCGCCACCCATAATGCCAGCAGCCACAACAGGGCTGAAAAGCGTCGCGTCACATTAACCGCGCTTAGCCAGGGTCTGCAGCATGGCGTTAACCATCAGCGTGGATTGCTGAGCGGCCACCACCAGGAACTCGTCGAAGCTCATGTGCGATTCACTGTCGGCAACGTCAGAGATTGCGCGTACCACGACAAACGGGGTGCCGAACAGGTGGCAAACGTGGCCCACGGCCGCCGCTTCCATTTCTACTGCCGCCACGCTCGGGAAAGTCGCGCGAATGCGGGCCAAAGGCTCTGCGCCGTTAATGAAGGCATCGCCGCTGCAGATCAGGCCGCGTACGGCGTTCAGATCCAGTTGCTTGATGCAGCTTTCCGCCAGGGCAATCAGCGCGTCGTCCGCGACAAACGCCGCCGGGCAGCCGGCCATTTGGCCTGGTTCGTAACCGAAAGCGGTCACGTCGGCATCGTGATAACGCACTTCTTCGGACACCACGATATCGCCGACCTTCAGCGTGCTGGCCAGGCCACCGGCAGAACCGGTGTTGATCACCACGTCCGGCTTGCAGTGTTCCAGCAGCAGGGTGGTCCCCATGGCCGCAGAAACCTTACCGATGCCGGACTTCAGCAACGCCACGTCAACGCCGCCGATCTGGCCGGTATAGATTTCACAGCCCGCGCGTTGAATGGTCTGACGGTTTTCGATTTGATCGCGCAGCAGGGTGACTTCCTGCTCCATTGCGCCGATGATGCCTACTTTCATAAATAACACTCGCTGATTGGGTGTGGGAATTGCGCCATAGTCTATCATGGCTCTCATAGAGAGATAATGCGTTGCATATGCCGTCGGGAATTGTTATCACGGGGGCTGGGCGCAACGGCGGAGAAACAGATGTCCGGGATCGACTTTAAGCAGAAAATCAGCTTCCAACGGCCCTTCAGCAACCCCATTGAAGCCGAAGAAGAATACGACATAGTGCGGCAGTTCGAGAGCGATCGCGGGCGTATTGTCAATTCCGCCGCCATTCGCCGTCTGCAGCAAAAAACCCAGGTGTTCCCGCTCGAACGTAATGCCGCGGTGCGCAGCCGCCTGACGCACTCCATGGAAGTGCAACAGGTAGGACGGCATATCGCCAAAGAGATCCTTAATCGTTTCAAACAGGCAGGGCGGATCGACGAGCTCGGCCTGACCAAACTGCTCGATCCTTTTGAAAGCATTGTCGAAATGGCCTGCCTGATGCATGACATCGGTAATCCGCCTTTTGGCCATTTTGGCGAGTCGGCAATTAACGACTGGTTTGCGCAAAGGCTGGATCCTGCCAGCTGCGGCAGTGAGCCCGCCAGTAACGATCGCTGCCAGGTCAGCGTATTGCGTCTGCACGAAGGTGAGAGCGATCTTAACCGCCTGCGCAGCCGCATTCGTCACGATCTCAGCCACTTCGAAGGGAATGCCCAGGCAATCCGGTTGGTGTATACCCTGCTGAAGCTTAACCTGACCTATGCACAGGTGGGCTGTATCCTGAAATATACCCGCCCGGCCTACTGGGCCAGCGATATTCCAGCCAGCCACAACTACCTGATGAAAAAACCGGGCTTTTATCTGGCGGAAGAGGCATTTGTCGATCGGTTGCGGCGTGAGTTGAATATGGGTGAGTTCGACCGTTTCCCTCTGACCTATATTATGGAAGCCGCTGATGATATTTCGTACTGCGTGGCGGATTTGGAAGACGCGGTGGAAAAAAACATTTTCACCGTCGAACAGCTTTACCAGCATTTAACTCAGGAGTGGGGTGAGGTAACGCCGGGCGATCTGTTTGATAAAACCGTGGCCAGTGCTTTTCGCAAGATCGATCGCGGGGGCGCACGTCGCAGCACCGAAGATCAATTCTTCATGTATTTACGCGTTTTCACCGTGGCGCGTTTGGTCCCGCATGCGGCGCAGCGTTTTATTGATAATCTGGATGCGGTTTTCCAGGGAAACTTTAATCAGGCGCTGTTGGAAGATTCCAGCCCGGCTTACCAACTGCTGAAAATATTCAAGAATGTGGCCTTCAAACACGTCTTCAACCATCCTGAAGTCGAACAGTTGGAGCTGCAGGGCTACCGGGTGATCAGCGGCCTGCTGGATATCTACAGCCCGTTGCTGGCAATGTCTTTGGCGGATTTTACCCGGCTGGTGCAGGAAGACAGCCATCGTGCTTATCCGATAGAAACCCGCCTGTTTCACAAGCTTTCGACTAAACATCGCCTGGCGTATATCGAAGCGATTGAAGGTTTGCAGCACCTGTCGCCCGAGCAATTGGCGATCCGGGAGTATTATTTCCGTGCGCGTTTGCTGCAGGATTATATCAGCGGCATGACCGATCTTTATGCCTATGACGAATACCGCAGATTAATGGCAGCGGAATAATTCAATCCGCTAATAAATATTATTTTAAGCAGTGTGCTTGGCGCCGAGAGCTTATTTGGAGTTTTGTAAAGACGGACAATATTTGTTTACTATTACCAATAATCTGCGCCGGAACTTCGGGTTATTAATAGGCTCTCACTATGCACAAAGACCCTAATACTTTCTGATCGACTTTAGAAGAGACACACAGATGAAAAAAACCGCATTAGTTCTGAGCGCATTGGCATTCAGTATTGGTATGGCGATGGGCCCGATGACGGCCGTCGCCGCAGAAACCGCGTCTTCCAGCACCCAGCAATTGCCAAGCCTGGCACCGATGCTGGAAAAAGTGATGCCTTCCGTGGTGAGTATTAATGTTGAAGGCAGCACCACGGTCAATACGCCGAAAATGCCGCAGCAGTTCCAACAGTTCTTTGGTGAGGATTCACCGTTCTGCCAGGATGGTTCGCCGTTCCAGGGCTCGCCGATGTGCCAGGGCGGCGCTGGTGCTGAACCGGGGGCGCCTGATCAGGGCACGCAGCAAAAATTCCAGGCGCTGGGCGCCGGGGTAGTGATTGACGCGGCCAAGGGCTACGTCGTCACCAACAACCACGTGGTGGATAACGCCAACAAAATCCAGGTTCAACTGAGCGACGGTCGCAAATTTGACGCCAAGGTGATCGGCAAGGATCCGCGTTCCGATATTGCGTTGATCCAACTGAAAGACTTTAAGAACCTGACGGCGATCAAGATGGCGGACTCCGAGCAACTGCGAGTCGGTGATTACACCGTCGCGATCGGCAACCCCTATGGACTGGGTGAAACAGCCACTTCCGGTATCGTTTCTGCACTGGGCCGCAGTGGGTTGAATATCGAAAACTACGAGAACTTTATCCAGACCGATGCGGCGAT
This sequence comes from Serratia sp. Je.1.23.a, assembly GCF_051129805.1. Taxonomy (NCBI): domain Bacteria; kingdom Pseudomonadati; phylum Pseudomonadota; class Gammaproteobacteria; order Enterobacterales; family Yersiniaceae; genus Serratia; species Serratia sp. Je.1.23.a. Next base: position 236,848 of record NZ_JBCPSR010000006.1, read on the forward strand.
TAACCGCGGTAACTCTGGTGGCGCCTTGGTGAACCTTAACGGCGAACTGATCGGCATTAACACCGCGATCCTGGCGCCGGACGGCGGCAACATCGGTATCGGTTTTGCTATCCCGAGCAACATGGTGAAAAACCTGACCGCGCAAATGGTCGAGTACGGTCAGGTCAAACGCGGTGAATTGGGCATTATGGGTACCGAACTGAACTCTGAACTGGCGAAAGCGATGAAGGTGGACGCGCAGCGCGGGGCATTCGTCAGCCAGGTGATGCCGAAGTCTTCTGCCGCCAAAGCGGGTATCAAGGCCGGTGACGTGATTGTCACCATGAACGGTAAAGCTATTTCCAGCTTTGCGTCCTTCCGCGCGGAGATCGGCACTCTGCCGGTGGGCAGCAAAATGTCGTTGGGCATTCTGCGCGACGGCAAGCCTGTTACCGTGGACGTTACGCTGGAACAAAGCGCCCAGACTCAGGTTGAGTCCGGCAATATTTACACCGGTATTGAAGGTGCCGAACTGAGCAATGGCCAGGTCGGCAACCAGAAAGGCGTGAAGGTAGATAGCGTTAAAGCCGGCAGCGCTGCCGCCCGTATTGGGCTGAAAAAAGGTGACGTGATCCTGGGCGTTAACCAACAGCCGATCCAGAACCTGGGTGAACTGCGCAAGATCCTCGACAGCAAACCTTCGGTGCTGGCGCTGAATATCCTGCGTGGCGACACCAGCCTGTACCTGTTGATGCAGTAATGACCCCCAGGTTTTTACCAAAAAGGCACGCTATGGCGTGCCAGAGTTTGGTGACAAAGTGCTCTGTTGTTTAAAGGTAGGGGCGCTGCATGCTGCGCCTAATAGCATAATCAATGGGTTAAATCGGGTCGAACATGTTCGACCCCTACCGGTTTAGCCCTTATGCGGCTAAGTCAGCAGTCTGAGGCACGCTACGGCGTGCCTTTTTATTGCCTGTTACTTCAGGCCAAATGAGCGCGCGCGGCTTGGCAGACCAGCTCAATCTCATCCAGCAGCTCCAGCCATTCCGGCTCCAAATCATCGCTGCTTACACCCCGACGCAACTGCTGTTCAATGTAGAAACACAGCTGTTTCAGACGCGGTACGCCGCTGTAGCTGCAACTGCCGTGCAGTTTGTGGATCAAATCCAGAATGTCGGCGTCCGGCGTGCCGTCGAGCATCGCTTGCACGCGTTCGCTAACCTGTGGCAGGAAGTCGAGCAGCATCTGCAACAGGTCACGGGCCAAATCGGGCTTGTTGGCCGCCTGACGCAGCGCCAGGGCCCAGTCGAGCGACAACGGCGGTTCATTAACGGAAACGGGTGCCGGCGTTACCGGGTCGGGTTCGCCGCTGTGATAGCGGGCCAACACGCGGGTCAGCATGGCTTCGTCAATCGGTTTGGCCAGATAGTCGTCCATGCCTGCCTGCAGCAAATGTTCGCGTTCGCCGCTGACCGCATGGGCGGTGACGGCGACGATCGGCGTTGAATTGTGGTGCGGCAGTTGGCGGATCAGCTCGCTGGTTCGAATACCGTCAATATTGGGCATCTGGATATCCATCAGGATCAAATCCAGCACGTTATCGCGCGCCAGCAGCAGCGCTTCTTCCCCGCTTTCACACAGCAGGGTTTTTTCCACCTGCTCGGCCAGCAGGGTGCCGATCAGTTTCAGGTTGGCCGGGTTATCGTCAACCGCCAGCACCGTTAGCGGCAGGCGTTTACGTTCCGGCAGCGCAGTGATGCGCGGCGGCGTTTCCATGCGCAGCAGCGGGAACAGGCGATTACTGGTGATTGGCTTGATCAGGCAACCGGCGGCGCCCTGTTGTTTAAGCATTTCGGCGTTGATTTGCGACTGGCAAGGCAGCGCCAGAATCACCCGGTCGGCGACTTTCAAAGCCGCCAGCAGCTTGCTTTCGTGCTGGGCCATATTGTCGCGGAAGGGGATTGGCACGCCCACCAGCAGGAAATCGTAATGTTTCTTCGGCAGTTGGGCCAGCGTAGGTGAATGGGTAATCACCAGTTGGGTGACGTTCAGCATATTGAGCGTCGCCTGTGCTGCCATCGGGTTGGCTTCGATATACCCCAACGTCTTGCCTTGCAGATCCGGCAGACTTGGCGGCAGCGACAGCATGCCTTCGTGCAGATCGAGCGTGATGTGGAACCAGAAGGTCGAGCCGCGATTCAACTGGCTGTGGAAGCAGATATCGCCGCCCATTTCTTTCACCAGCTTCTGGGTGATCACCAGCCCCAGGCCGGTGCCGCCGTGACGGCGTGAAATACTGGCGTCCGCCTGACGAAACGCCTGGAACAGCTGTGATTGCTGTCGTTCGGAGATGCCGATGCCGGTGTCGTGGATTTGTACTTCCAGCTCAATCTGGCGGTCTTGCAGGCCGCGCAGTTCGACACGGATATCGATGTTGCCGGTTTCGGTAAACTTGATCGCGTTGCCCAGCAGGTTGGTAATGATCTGCTGTAGCCGCAGTGAATCGCCGATCACCTGCTCTGGAACGTCGTTGTGCACGTCCAGCGTCAGCTCCAGCCCTTTTTCGTGGGCGCTCGGTGCCAACAGCACAATGACCTCGTCGAGGGTTTCACGCAGCGAGAACGGAATATGCTCCAGCACCAGCTTGCCGGCCTCCAGTTTGGAGAAGTCCAGCACGTCGTTGATGATGGTCAGCAAGTTGTTGGCCGAGCGCTCGATGGTTTGCAGGTAGTCGGTTTGGGTGACGCTCATTTCGGTTTTCAGCATCTGACGGGTAAAGCCAATCACGCCGTTGAGCGGAGTACGCAGCTCGTGCGACATGTTCGCCAGGAATTCGGATTTGATGCGGGCCGCTTCCTGGGCGCGTTTTTTCGCCAGATCCAGCTCGACGTTCTGGATCTCCATTTGCTCCAGGGTTTCGCGCAGGTCGGAGGTCGCCTGATCGATGTTCTGCTGCATCTCTTCATGGTAGGCCGTGAGCGACATCGCCATTGAGTTGATGCCGTTCTTCAGCATATGCAGTTCGCCCAGCATAAAGCCTTCGACGCGGCTGTCGAGCTGACCGCGGCGGATGCGATCGACGGTATTGACCATATTGCGGATCGGGCCGGTGACGTCGCGCATCAGACGGTAAGCGAACAGAATGGCGATACACATGCACAACAGCAGCAGCAGGGTGGAAACGAAGACCTCTTTGTATTGCTGCAGGCGAACCGACTGCAGATCCAGCTCGATTGCCACATAACCCAGGCGGTTGTCCTGCTGGAGATCGCTGCTGGCAGCCTGGTCCGGGTACTGGCTCTCCGCCAGGATCGGGGTGCGCAGGATCAGCGAGTCACCGCGCCGGGTCAGCATCAGATCCGTGGGGATCGGAACCCCCTTCGGCAACTGCAATTGGGTAAAGTTGTGATGGTAATTGGAGGTGACAAACAGATTATTCTGCGCATCAAATACCGTAATTGAACGCACAATATCTGAATGACGGCGGTGTAACAGACTGACCAACTGCCTGACCGACTCGCGGCTGCGGAACGTCATGCCGTACTCGCTGGCCACTGCCAACGGTTCGATAATGCTGGCGCCGGCGTCAACCAGTTGTTCTTGCAATTCATTGTAGCGATGCACTACGAAGAAAGTGCTGAGCAACAGACCAATCAACAGCGTTGGGGCCAGAATCAGGATCATCATGCGCGCCCGCAGGCTGTATTTGGTCATGGGTTTCCAATGTGGGAGAATTGCCGGACAATCTCTACTTTAAATGAACCAGCACTCAATCGACAAATATGGCGCAATTCTACTCTCCGAAACGTCGCGTGACGACCCGGCAAAATTCTCCCGTGCTAACACTGACGGTAGACAACCTCGATCCCTTTGGTCAGGGCGTGGCGCACCACAACGGCAAAGCGATTTTCGTCCCCGGGGTATTGCCGGGCGAGCAGGCGGAAGTCCAACTCACGGAAGAAAAAAACAAGTTTGCCAAAGGCAGGTTAAAGCGCCTGCTCAGCCGCAGCCCGCAACGTGTCGAACCGCGCTGCCCACACTTTGGCGTGTGCGGCGGTTGCCAGCAGCAACACGCGGATGAAAGCCTGCAGCAGCAGAGCAAGGCGGCGGCCCTGGTGCGAATGATCGCTCGCGAAACCGGCGTTACGCCGCAGCAGGAGCCGGTGATCGCCGGTCCACAATACGGCTATCGCCGTCGCGCCCGTCTCGGGCTGTTGTGGCAGCCCAAACAGCAGCGTCTGGTAATGGGCTTTCGCCAGGCGGCGTCCAGCGATCTGGTGCCGGTGACGCGGTGCCCGGTGCTGCATCCTGAACTGGAACAATTACTGACGCCGTTGCGATCTTGCCTGAGCGCATTGCAGGTCTCCAGACGACTTGGGCATGTCGAACTGGTGCTGGCAGATAACGGCCCGGTACTGGTTCTGCGCCATCTCGACGCCTTGAAAGAGGATGACCGCCAGGCCTTGCAGGCTTTTGCGCGGACAAAAAACGTAACCATTTATTTGGCACCGGACAGCGATAGCCTCGAAAAACTGTGCGGTGAAACGCCGTATTATCAGGTCGACGGGCTACGCTTAGACTTCAGCCCGCGTGACTTTATTCAGGTAAATGACCACGTAAATCAGCAAATGGTGGCCCAGGCCCTTGAATGGCTCAGTATTCAACCCAATGATCGGGTATTGGATCTGTTCTGCGGCATGGGCAATTTTACCCTGCCGTTGGCGCGACGCGCCGCTGCGGTGGTAGGCATAGAAGGTGTTGCCACACTGGTAGCGAATGGGCAATATAATGCACATAAGAATAGGCTGAATAACGCCAGCTTCTTCCATGAAAATCTGGAGGAGGACGTTGAGCAACAACCTTGGGCAGCACAAGGATTTGATAAAGTGATGCTGGACCCTGCCCGTGCGGGCGCGGCCGGAGTGATGTCACATATTGTTAAACTGGCGCCAGAGCGGGTGGTTTATGTTTCCTGTAACCCGACCACGCTGGCACGCGACAGCAAAGTGCTGCTGAGCGCCGGTTATCGTCTTGCACGTGTGCGGATGTTGGATATGTTTCCGCATACGGGGCATCTTGAGTCAATGGCGCTGTTTATTAACGGTTCTGCGCCAGAGGTCGCTGCAAAGTAGGGAGAGGGTATGGTTGCGGTAAGAAGTGCACATCTGAACACGGCTGGTGAATTTGCTCTCGACGAGTGGATTGCCAGCTTGGGGCTACCTAACCCGCAGTCATGTGAGCGATTAGCCGCAACCTGGCGTTACTGTGAGCAGCAGACCCAGAACCATCCTAATGCACCGCTGTTGCTGTGGCGCGGGCTGGAAATGGTCGAGATCCTCTCTACTCTGAGCATGGATAACGACAGCATGCGCGCCGCGCTGCTGTTCCCGCTGGTGGACGCCGGCATCGTGCAGGAAGAAACCCTGACCGAAGAGTTCGGCAAGGGCATCACCTATCTGGTGCATGGCGTACGCGATATGGACGCCATCCGCCAACTGAAAGCCACTCAAAACGATTCGATGGCCTCCGAACAGGTCGACAACGTGCGCCGCATGCTGTTGGCGATGGTGGAGGATTTCCGCTGCGTGGTCATCAAGCTGGCGGAGCGGATCGCTCACCTGCGCGAAGTGAAAGATGCGCCGGAAGACGAGCGCGTGCTGGCGGCAAAAGAGTGTTCGAATATCTATGCGCCGCTGGCTAACCGTCTGGGTATCGGGCAGCTCAAATGGGAGCTGGAAGATTTCTGCTTCCGCTACCTGCATCCGGACGAGTACAAACGCATCGCCAAGCTGCTGCACGAACGCCGCATCGATCGCGAACAGTTTATTGACGATTTCGTCGCCTCGCTGCGTAATGCGATGGTCGATGAAGGCGTCAAGGCGGACATCTACGGCCGTCCAAAACACATTTACAGCATCTGGCGCAAGATGCAGAAGAAGGCGTTGGCGTTTGACGAGCTGTTTGACGTGCGCGCGGTACGCGTGGTGGTCGAACGCTTGCAGGACTGCTATGCCGCGCTGGGGATTGTGCATACCCACTTCCGCCATCTGCCGGATGAGTTCGACGACTACGTCGCCAACCCGAAACCCAACGGTTATCAGTCGATCCACACCGTAGTACTGGGTCCGCGCGGGAAAACGCTGGAAATTCAGATCCGCACCCGGCAGATGCATGAAGATGCAGAACTGGGTGTCGCCGCGCACTGGAAATACAAAGAGGGTGCGGTTGCGACGGTTCGCTCAGGCTACGAGGAACGTATCGCCTGGCTGCGCAAACTGATCGCCTGGCAGGAAGAGATGGCGGACTCCGGCGAGATGCTCGACGAGGTTCGCAGCCAGGTGTTCGACGATCGGGTTTATGTATTTACCCCGAAAGGCGACGTGGTGGATCTGCCAGCAGGCTCTACGCCGCTCGACTTCGCTTATCATATTCACAGCGACGTCGGCCACCGTTGCATCGGTGCCAAAATTGGCGGCCGCATCGTGCCCTTTACCTACCAGCTGCGGATGGGTGACCAGATTGAAATCATCACCCAGAAGCAGCCGAACCCAAGCCGCGACTGGCTGAACCCGAACCTCGGTTATATCACCACCAGCCGTGGACGCTCCAAGATCCACAACTGGTTCCGCAAGCAGGATCGCGATAAAAATATCCTTGCCGGTCGCCAGATGCTGGACAGCGAGCTGGAACACCTCGGTATCAGCCTGAAAGAGGCCGAGAAGCTGCTGATCCCGCGTTACAACATGAATTCGCTGGATGAAATACTGGCGGCGATTGGCGGCGGTGATATTCGCCTGAATCAGATGGTGAATTTCCTGCAGGGCAAGTTCAACAAACCGAGCGCCGAAGAGCAGGATCGCGAAGCGCTGCGGCAGTTGGTGCAGCAGAAAGCGCCGCCGGCAACCCGCAGCAAGGACAACGGCCGGGTGGTGGTGGAAGGGGTAGGCAACCTGATGCACCACATTGCCCGTTGCTGCCAGCCGATCCCGGGCGACGATATTATCGGTTTTATCACCCAGGGGCGCGGCATCTCCATTCACCGTGCGGACTGTGACCAACTGGTGGATCTGCAATCGCACGCGCCGGAACGTATCGTGGATGCGGTGTGGGGCGAAAGCTATTCCAGCGGTTACTCGCTGGTGGTGCGCGTGATGGCCAACGATCGCAGCGGCCTGCTGCGTGACATCACCACCATTTTGGCCAACGAAAAGGTCAACGTGCTGGGCGTCGCCAGCCGCAGCGACACCAAAAAACAGCTGGCAACCATCGATATGGACATTGAAATCTACAACCAGCAGGTACTGGGCCGGGTGTTAGCCAAGCTCAATCAACTGCCGGACGTGATAGACGCCAAACGCCTGCACGGCAGCTAACTCACCTGCGTCTTTCGGGCCACATCATTGTTGGCCAGGCTCCGTGGCTTCAGTTATCGTAGTGGGCGAACCTATTCGCCCCGATTGACCCGGGCGCAGCACGCTGCGCCGCTACATTAATGACCGGCGCCGATTCTTTTGTCAGAGACTTTCTTATGACCCAATCTTCTCCACTGCACCGCTTGTTGAACATCATGAAAACGCTGCGCGATCCGCAGGTCGGTTGCCCATGGGACCGCAAACAAACCTTCGCCACCATCGCCCCTTACACGCTGGAAGAAACCTACGAGGTACTGGACGCTATCGAACGTCAGGACTACGGCGATCTGCGTGACGAACTGGGGGACCTGCTGTTCCAGGTGGTGTTCTACGCCCAGATGGGCCAGGAGCAGGGGCTGTTTGACTTCGACGAGGTGTGTAACGCCATCAGCGACAAGCTGGAACGTCGTCATCCGCACATTTTCGGGGAAGCCGAGGCTGCCGACAGCGAGGCCGTTGCGGCCCGCTGGGAGCAGTTGAAGGCCGGTGAGCGTGCAGAGAAAGCGCTGCATTCTGCGCTGGATGACATTCCTCAGGCGCTGCCGGCGCTGATGAAGGCGCACAAGATTCAGAAACGCTGCGCTTCGGTCGGTTTTGACTGGCATACGTTGGGCCCGGTGCTGGACAAGGTGTACGAAGAGATTGACGAAGTGATGCATGAAGCGCAGCAGGCGGTAGTCGACGAACAGAAACTGGAAGAGGAAATCGGCGATCTGCTGTTCGCCACGGTGAATTTATCGCGCCATCTTGGCCATAAGGCAGAAAATGCGTTGCAGGCAGCCAACCGCAAGTTCGAGCGCCGTTTCCGTCAGGTAGAAGAGATTATCCAACGGCGTGGGCTGCAGATGGGCGAAGCAACGCTGGAGCAGATGGAAGAGGCGTGGCAGCAGGTTAAGCGCCAGGAAAACTAATCTGCCGCTCGGGTGTCCTAGGATTGTCGCAGTAGCTTAATCTTGATCGGCGACAAGGTTCACCTAAGCTGAAACGGTTAAGCTCGGAGTCATAGTTTGCTGAACCGTGACTTACCGACAGCAAAACGCCAACAAACTGAAATCTAAGGCGTTTTATTGTCTCGAAAGGGCGGAAAAATAAATTTTTCTGTGCTAACTCATTGTTTTAAAAAGACAGGCTCTGGCAGGCCGATAGAGTAAACCCTGATGAACCCTTGATGGTGACAGAGATGATGGACAGTAAAACGATCGTTTGTAGGTCTGGAGAGGTTCGGGTATACTACTTTCCCGTCTTGGTTCTTCCATCGTCTTTAAACCTAAACTCTCAGGTTCAGCATGACAACTAATTATATTTTTGTGACCGGCGGGGTCGTATCCTCTCTGGGTAAAGGCATTGCCGCAGCCTCTCTGGCGGCTATTCTTGAAGCCCGTGGCCTCAACGTTACCATCATGAAACTGGACCCGTACATCAACGTGGATCCGGGCACCATGAGCCCGATTCAGCATGGGGAAGTTTTCGTCACCGAAGACGGCGCAGAAACCGATCTGGATTTGGGTCACTACGAGCGCTACATCCGCACCAAAATGTCGCGCCGCAACAACTTCACCACCGGTCGCATTTACTCCGACGTTCTGCGTAAAGAACGCCGTGGCGACTATCTGGGCGCAACCGTACAGGTCATCCCGCACATCACCAACGCGATCAAAGAGCGCATCCTCGAAGGCGGCGAAGGCCACGACGTGGTGTTGGTTGAGATCGGCGGTACCGTCGGCGATATCGAATCGCTGCCGTTCCTGGAAGCCATCCGCCAGATGGCCGTGGAAGTGGGCCGTGAGCACACCCTGTACATGCACCTGACTCTGGTGCCGTACATGGCCGCTGCCGGTGAAGTGAAAACCAAACCTACTCAGCATTCCGTAAAAGAACTGCTTTCCATCGGTATTCAGCCAGATGTGCTGATTTGCCGTTCCGATCGCACAGTTCCTGCTAACGAACGCGCGAAAATCGCACTTTTCTGTAACGTGCCGGAAAAAGCCGTTATCTCCCTGAAAGACGTTGATTCTATTTATAAAATCCCAGGCCTATTGAAATCTCAGGGGCTTGATGATTATATTTGTAAACGATTCAGCCTCAACGCGCCGGAAGCTAACCTGGCCGAGTGGGAGCAGGTTATTTACGAAGAAGCCAATCCGGGCGGCGAAGTGACTATCGGTATGGTCGGCAAATATGTCGAACTGCCGGATGCTTATAAGTCGGTGATTGAAGCGCTGAAACACGGCGGCCTGAAAAATCGTCTGACCGTGAACATCAAGCTGATCGACTCGCAGGATGTTGAAACCCGCGGCGTAGAAGTGCTGAAAGGTCTGGATGCGATCCTGATCCCAGGCGGCTTCGGCTACCGTGGCGTAGAAGGCAAGGTGATGACCGCGCGTTATGCGCGTGAAAACAACATCCCTTATCTGGGCATCTGCCTGGGTATGCAGGTGGCGCTGATGGAGTTCGCCCGCAACGTTGTGGGTATGGAGAACGCCAACTCAACCGAGTTTGTGCCAGACTGTAAGTACCCGGTGGTGGCATTGATCACCGAATGGCGTGACGAAGACGGCAACGTCGAAGTCCGTACCGAAGAAAGCGATTTGGGTGGCACGATGCGTGTCGGTGGCCAGCAATGTCACCTGACCGACAATAGCCTGGTGCGTCAGATGTACGGCGAACCGACCATTGTTGAACGTCATCGTCACCGTTATGAAGTTAACAACATGCTGTTGAAGCAAATTGAAGCCGCCGGGCTGTTGGTTGCCGGCCGTTCCGCAGACAACAAGCTGGTTGAGATTATCGAACTGCCGAATCACCCGTGGTTTGTAGCTTGTCAGTTCCACCCGGAATTTACTTCGACGCCGCGTGATGGTCATCCGTTGTTCGCCGGCTTTGTGAAGGCCGCTGGTGAGTATCAGAAGCGCCAGGTGAAATAAAATATTTGGTAGGCGGCGCGCGGTGAGAACCGCGCGCTGTTTGTCTGGAGTTTTAGTTTAACTTGTACTGAGGAAAACCTAATGTCCAAAATCGTTAAAGTCATCGGTCGTGAAATCATCGACTCCCGCGGTAACCCGACTGTTGAAGCCGAAGTGCATCTGGAAGGCGGTTTCGTAGGTCTGGCTGCTGCGCCGTCAGGTGCTTCTACCGGTTCCCGTGAAGCACTGGAACTGCGTGACGGTGACAAGTCTCGTTTCCTGGGTAAAGGCGTACTGAAAGCCGTTGCTGCAGTAAACGGCCCGATCGCTCAGGCAGTATTGGGCAAAGATGCCAAAGACCAGGCTAACATCGACAAGATCATGATCGACCTGGACGGTACTGAGAACAAATCCCAGTTCGGCGCTAACGCCATTCTGGCGGTTTCCCTGGCAGCGGCTAAAGCGGCTGCAGCTTCCAAAGGTATGCCGCTGTATGAGCACATCGCTGAGCTGAACGGCACTCCAGGCAAATTCTCTATGCCACTGCCTATGATGAACATCATCAACGGCGGCGAGCACGCTGACAACAACGTCGACATTCAGGAATTCATGATTCAGCCGGTTGGCGCGAAAACCCTGAAAGAAGCCGTTCGCATCGGTTCTGAAGTTTTCCATCACCTGGCGAAAGTGCTGAAGGCCAAAGGCCTGAACACCGCTGTAGGTGACGAAGGCGGCTACGCACCAAACCTGGGTTCCAACGCCGAAGCGCTGGCTGTTATCGCTGAAGCGGTAAAAGCAGCAGGCTACGAGCTGGGCAAAGACGTGACCCTGGCGATGGACTGTGCGGCTTCCGAGTTCTACAAAGACGGTAAATACGTCCTGGCCGGCGAAGGCAACAAAGCCTTCACTTCCGAAGAGTTCACTCACTTCCTGGAAGAGCTGACCAAACAATATCCAATCGTGTCTATCGAAGACGGCCTGGACGAATCTGACTGGGATGGTTTCGCATACCAGACCAAAGTGCTGGGCGACAAAATCCAGCTGGTGGGCGACGACCTGTTCGTTACCAACACCAAGATCCTGAAAGAAGGTATCGAGAAAGGCATCGCTAACTCCATCCTGATCAAATTCAACCAGATCGGTTCTCTGACCGAAACTCTGGCTGCTATCAAGATGGCGAAAGACGCAGGCTACACCGCGGTGATCTCTCACCGTTCAGGTGAAACCGAAGACGCAACCATCGCCGACCTGGCTGTGGGTACTGCGGCTGGCCAGATCAAAACCGGTTCTATGAGCCGTTCTGACCGCGTTGCTAAGTACAACCAACTGATCCGTATCGAAGAAGCGCTGGGTGCACGCGCTCCGTTCAATGGCCTGAAAGAAGTTAAAGGTCAGTAATAACGGTTTGGTTCGTTGCTAAATGAAACCCGCTCCGGCGGGTTTTTTTATCACTGGTTATTTACATAAGTGATAGTGAGTTATTTATTATTATTGAACTAATATCGTATTATCTGTTTTTTAACTTGATGTATTAATTATAATAATAAAATTCCTATTTTATATATTCTCTTTTCTATTGCTTTATATTTTTTCGTTACTAGACTGCCAGTAAGGCAGAAGAATTAAGCCTGTATTCCTGCCTCCATTCGTTTCCCTAAAAATTGCCGAGCCGTGACTCGGCTGGGTGAGGGTTTGATGCGAAACAGGATTGTGATAGTCGGTGGGGGTACCGGAGGGACCATATTGGCCAATTTACTGGCCACGAAATTACATCGGGAAATATTGAATAATAAAGTTGAGTTATTGATGATTTCGGATTCTCCGATTCATTATTATAAACCCGCTTTTATGTACGTTGCCTTTAACGCTTTTTTCAAACAGGAATTAACCCGCTCACAGCAAAGTCTGCTGCGTCCGGAAATTCAGTTTATTGTCGATAAAGCGGAGCGCTTTGATTTAACTCAGCGAGTGATCCATACCCGCAGTGGCAAACAGTACCCGTATGATTTTCTGGTGTTTGCCACCGGCTGCGTGCCCTGGCCGGAGCGTATCGAAGGGTTGGCGCAGGCAGGCGATCATTTTTACCAATATCAGGCCGCCCGCCAGCTGGCACAAAAGCTGTCGAGCATCGAAAAAGGCCGAATTTTTATCACCGTCTCCTTCCCCGAAACGCCCAATGTGCCGCACCAGTGCGGTATTGCCCCGATAGAAACCACCCTGATGCTCGATGATTACCTGCGTCGACGCGGAGTGCGTAAAGCGGTTGAAATTGTTTATACCTACCCCAGTGTTTCGCAGTTGCTGCGTAACTGCCTGTTTTTACAGCGTCCAACCGCAGAGGCCTTGCCCGGTATTTTCGCCGCGCGGGATATTCGCCATCAGCGCGGGTTTACTCTCAGCCGGGTGGATGAGCAGCAGAAAATCGCTTTTTCCGCCGAAGGTGAGCAGCAGCCGTTCGATATTTTGATGGCTACCCCACCTATCCGTGCGGTAGAGGCAGTGCGGAACACGGGGCTGAGCGAGGGGCATAACGGCGAAGGCTGGTTGCCGACCGACCATCAGACGCTGCAGGTCTACGGCCAACAAGGGGTCTATGTCATCGGCGATACGGTGGATTTGCCGGTCAGTAAGGCCGGTGGCTCCTGCCACAATCAGGCGCCGGTGATTGCCGACAATATCGTGGCGGAACTGAGGCTGGGCCAGACCGTTAGCCACTACGACGGCAAGGTGCAGGCCATTGCTCAAATGGGGCTGCAAGCCGGGATGCCGCTGGTTTACGACTACCGCAACGATGTGTTGCCGACGCCTTCAACCAAAGTCGGCGGCATGTTGCGCAACGGTTTTAATCGCGGACTCTACTGGGCGACGGTACGCGGGCTGATTTAACGGAGGGCCTATGAACGCATCTGAACATGAACCCCTGGCGGCTTTGCTGGAGAAGCTACAGCCGCTGCTGGCCGGCGGTCGGCTCGATAACGTGGTCGATCTGTTGTCGCTGCTGTCTGACCTGGTGGATATCGCCGATAACGCGCTGGTGGAAAAACTCTCCGGCGTCTTTGAAGGCCTGGTGGCTGCGGGATGGGAGGGCGGAATGGCGTTGAAAATGGCGCATACCGAGTTGCAGTTGGATCCCTCACCCGTCAATTTTCGTGCGCTGTACGCCTTGTTGCGGCAGCCGGATACCTTACTGGGCCTGATGCTGGTGCTGCGTACTTTGCAAATCGTTGGCCAGCGTATGCGCAGCAGCGCACTGCCCACGGACGTTTGAACGAACTAAGCATCATTGTTTTCACTCACTCAGGTAAGGAGTTGTCATGTCTGCCATCTTCAGGCAAGCCTTTGCAACACGCGCGATCCATCACGGTTACGATCCTCAGCAGTATCTGGGAGCGCTCTGTCCCCCGGTGTTTATGAGCTCGACCTTTACGTTCCCGACGGCGGAATATGGTGGTGCCTGCTTTGAAGGCACTGAGCCGGGGTATTTTTATTCACGCATCGCCAACCCGACCCTCAACCTGCTGGAACAGCGGATAGCCAATCTGGAGGGGGGCGAAGCTGCGGTGGCGTTTTCCTCCGGTATGGGCGCTATTACCGCCTGCTGCTGGACACTGCTCAATCCGGGCGACGAGCTGATCGTAGACGAGACGATTTACGGCTGCACCTTCAGTTATTTTCATCACGGATTGGCGCGCTACGGCGTGAAAATCACTCACGTCGACCTGACCCGCCCGGAGCGTCTGGCAGCGGCGATCGGCCCCCGGACCCGCATGGTGTATTGCGAAACGCCGGCCAACCCGAATATGCGGTTGGTCGATATTGCCGCAGTCGCCGAAATTGCTCACCGCCAACAGGCGCTGTTGCTGGTGGATAACACCTATTGCACCCCGTATCTGCAACGGCCGCTGGAACAGGGGGCTGATATAGTGGTGCACTCCGCAACCAAATACATCGGGGGGCATGGCGATCTGTTGGCTGGACTGGTGGTGACGCGGCAGGATTTGGCGCAGGACATCCGTTTAGTTGGGCTGAAAGACATGAACGGTGCGGTGCTGTCGGCTCAGGATGCGGCATTGCTGCTGCGCGGTTTGAAAACCCTGCCGTTGCGTATGGAACGCCATTGCGACAACGCCCAGCGTTTGGCGGAAATGCTGGCTCAGCATTCGGCGGTAGAACGTGTCTATTATCCCGGGCTGGAGGATTTTCCCCAGTATGAGTTGGCGCAGCGGCAAATGGCGCGGCCAGGCGGCATGCTGGCGTTTGAACTCAAAGGCGGCATGGCGGCGGGCATCCGCTTCCTCAATGCGCTGCGTTTGATCTTGCGCGCGGTCAGCTTGGGGGATTGCGAATCGCTGGCGCAGCATCCCGCCAGCATGACCCACTCGGCCTACAGCCCCGAAGAGCGGCAGCGTCACCATATCAGCGACGGGCTGATACGCTTGTCCGCCGGTCTGGAAGATCTTGGCGACCTGCAGGCCGATATCCGCCAGGCCTTGGCGCAAAGCTAGCTTTGATGCCCCACCCAGCGGGGAGGGGCAAGCGTTAATCTAGCGCAGGGGCAATTTCCACCAGCGCCTGTTCGTCCTGCAATAGCGCGGCGCTGCTGGCAATGTCGGGCGCCAACCAGCGATCCTGATGGTAAGGTTCTACCCTTTGACGCAGCAGTCGCCAGGCGCGCCCGGTACCTTCGCCGACGCGTTGCGGTTGCAAAAACTCGAAGGCCTGCGCCGCCAACAGATATTCAATCGCCAGGATCTGGTTAACGTTGGCCAACAGCTTATGCAGCCGCAATGCCGCACCGGTCCCCAGACTGAGGTGATCTTCCTGCAGCGCCGAAGTGACATAGTTATCCACTACGCAAGGCTGGGCCAGCTGGCGGTTCTCTGCGCACAGCGATGCCGCCACGTATTGAGCGATCATCATGCCGGAGTTGACGCCCGGCTCACTGACCAAAAATGGCGGCAAACCGCTGACCAGCGGGTTAATCAGACGATCGATGCGCCGTTCCGCAATACCGCCGAGTTCGGCGATAGCGATCGCCAACACATCGGCGGCCATCGCGACCGATTCGCCGTGCGGATTGGCCTGTGACATGATGCGGAAATTATCCGGTGTGCCAAGCAGCAGCGGGTTATCGGTGGTGCCGTTCAGCTCGGTTTCAATCTGTCGTTCGGCATGAGCCATCTGATCGCGGCAGGCACCGTGCACCTGTGGAATCGAGCGGATGCTCAGCGCATCCTGAGTGCGAATACCTTTGCTGGCGGCAATCACCTCGCTGCCGTGCAGTAGCGTCCGCAGATTGGCACCCACCCGTTGCATGCCTGGGTGCGGTTTCAACGCCAGTATTTCCTCGTCGAAGGCGGCAATTTGTCCGCGTAAAGCTTCAAAGCTCATGGCACCCAGCACGTCTGCCCAACGCGCCAGTCGCCAGGCGTCGGCCAGCGCCAGGCAGCTCAGTCCGGTCATGCAGGGCGTACCATTGACCAGACACAGGCCATCTTTGGCCCCGAGCGGTGGCAGCGTTATGCCTTCTTCCGCCAGCGCCTGAGCGGCGGCGACGATTTGCCCACGATAGCTGACCTCGCCGAGCCCGAGCAGGGCAACGCCGACGTGCGCCATATGGGTCAGATAGCCGACCGATCCCTGCGACGGCACCTGAGGCGTGACGCCGTGGTTAAGCAGCGCCAGCAGCGCCTCAACCACCGACCGGTGGATGCCGGATTTGCCATGGCTGTAGTTCACGATAGCGCAGCAAATAATGGCGCGGGTCTGTTCGTCGCTCAGCGGTGTACCTACCCCACAGGCGTGGCTCATCAAGGTATTGCGCGAAAGCTGTGCCAACTGTTCACCGTGCAGCGCCTGGTTACAGAGCGCACCCAGGCCGGTATTGACGCCGTAGGCGCGTTGTTCACTGGTGACGATTTGCTGAACGATAGCCTGTGCGTTCTCAATACGTGCCCAGGCCGCGTCAGACAGGCTGAGCTGCACCCTCTGGCGCGCCACCGCCACCACATCCTGCCAACGCAGCGGCTGGCGGTCGATCTCTACTGACGAAGGATAGTGCATTTGGGTTTCCTCAGGCATGGGCTACCCTCCTCGGGCGGGGCTTTTGCACATTTTCATCCAGCGCCAGACGGCGTTGCACGAAGCGGTTAACGTATTCGTCGGCCGGGTTGTTAAGAATGTCCTGCGGCGTGCCGACCTGGATCAGTTTGCCGTCCTTGAGGATCGCGATCCGGTTGCCGATGCGAACCGCCTCATCGAGATCGTGGGTGATAAATACCAGCGTTTTGTGCAGCTCTTTTTGCAGCGCCAGCAGTTGATCCTGCATCTCGGCGCGAATCAACGGATCCAGTGCGCTGAAGGCTTCGTCCAGCAAAATGATGTCGGTATCGGTGGCCAGCGCACGCGCCAGCCCGACGCGTTGGCGCATGCCGCCGGAGAGTTGATGCGGATAGGATTTCTCATAGCCCTTCAGCCCTACGGTGTTGATCCAGTGCAGCGCACGCTCCTGATACACCTCTTTATTCTCCCCCCGCACTTTCAGGCCGTAGCCCACGTTGTCCAGCACCGTTTTGTGCGGCAGCAGGCCAAAGCTCTGAAACACCATGCTGATCTTGTGGCGACGGAAGTGCTCAAGCTGTTTTTCGTCGTAGCGCAGGATATCTTCACCGTCTACCAGGATCTGGCCGCTGGTGGGATCGATCAGACGGTTGAAGTGACGTACCAAGGTGGATTTTCCCGATCCGGACAGGCCCATGATCACGAAGATCTCACCGGCTTCGATCGACATCGACAGATCGTGCACGCCGATCACGCAGTCCGTCGCGGCCTGCACTTCCTGCTTGGTTTTTCCTTGTTGGCTCAGTGCCAGCGCCGCCGCCGTTTTATGGCCGAAGATCTTGTAGACGTTTTTGATTTCTATTTTGTTCATCGGGGTTACCTCGCAACGGCGGTGTGGCCGTAAGCCTGAGTGATGCGATCAATGACCACGGCCAGAATGACGATAGCCAGCCCGGCTTCCAGTCCCAGCCCGACGTTCAGCGTCTGAATGCCCACCAACACGTCTTCCCCTAGCCCACGAGCGCCGATCATTGACGCGACCACTACCATCGACAACGACATCATGGTGGTCTGGTTGATACCGGCCATGATGCTCGGCAGCGCCAGCGGCAACTGGACGCCGAACAGCTTCTGCCAGCGGTTGGCGCCAAAGGCGGTGACGGACTCCATCACTTCTTTGTCCACCTGGCGGATGCCCAAATCGGTCAGGCGGATCAGCGGTGGTGTGGCATAGATCACCGTCGCCAGAATGGCCGGCACCTTGCCCAGGCCGAACAGCATCAATACCGGGATCAGGTAGACGAAGCTCGGCATGGTTTGCATCACGTCCATCAGCGGCATCATTACCGCCCGTACGCGATCGCTACGCGCCGCCAATATGCCTTGCGGAATGCCGATAATCACCGCCAGCAGCGTGGCGACCAGCACCAGCGCCAGGGTTTGCATCAATTTGTCCCACATCCCGGCGGTACCGACCAGCAGCAACAGGCCGACGATCACCAGGGTTGGCAGCCAACGGCGGGTGGCGTGCCAGGCCAGTAGCCCGACCACGGCCAGCATCACCCACCATGGGGTGGCGCGCAGCAGGCTTTCGAGGTGGATCACCGCCCACAGCAGGGTGTCGGAGATCTTGCGGAACATATCGCCATAGTTGGTGACCAACACGTCGACCCAGCGGTTGATCCAATCGGCGATGGAAAAGGTAAAGCGTTCTGGAAACATAAATTTTCCCCTGTCTGGCCCGAAACCTATCCGATTACGGGTGAGTGTTCACGGAATGCCAAAGCGCTTACAAGGAAGCCTCAATTTTTTTCGCTGCGTCTTCGCTGACCCACTGTTTCCAGATATCCGGGTGCTGCTTGAAGAACTCCAGCGCCAGCTTCTGGGAGCTGATGCGTTCCTTGCTCATGCGCGCCAGATTCTGATTAATCAGACTGAGCGGCAGATTCACTTTTGACAACACCTGTACCAGCTCAGGTGCCTGCTGGTTAAACACGCTGGAAATGCCGACCTTGATGTGGATATTCTTGTCCACGCCCGGTTCTTCCAGTTTCACCAGATCGAGCTGGCCCATGATTGGGGTAGGGGACCAATAGTAGAAGAGGATAGGTTCGCCGCGACGGTAGCTGGAAAGAATAGCGGTATCCAGCGCCGGGCCGGTGCCTGGGCGGAAGTTGGTGAATTTGTCGTCCAACTTGAATTTTTTCAGGATCGCGCTGTTGTCCAGTTCGCAGGTCCAGCCGGCGGGGCAGTTGTAAAAGCGGCCTTTGTCCGGCTCTTCCTGATCGCGAAACACTTGAACGTATTTCGCGAGGTCCGGGATGCTTTTCAGATCCGGCGCCAGCGGTTTCAACTTACGCTTGGCATCGCCTTCAATCACATAACGTGGCACGTACCAGCCTTCAACTGCGCCGACAATGGGGGCGCCGACGCTGACCGCTTTACCCGCTTTCTCGGCCTTGTTCCAGACCTCACTGCGGCCGATCCACTCTTCGGCGAAAATCTGAATGTCGTTGGTGCCGACCGCCTGCTCCATGGTGATGGAGTTGCCCGGCAGGGCGTCGGTTTTGCAGTCGTAACCCTTTTGCAGTACGTATTGCATCACGTCGGTCAGCAGCATGCCGCTTTCCCAGTTCAGTCCGGCGAACTTGACCGGTTTGCCGGATTCGCACCAGCCTGCTGCGCGTGCGGAGAGGCTGCCTGTCATCAGCCCGAGCGCGATCAGCGGTATCCATAATTTGTGTCGTGTTTGCATGGTGATACTCCACTTTAATGACGAAGAGCCCGGGAACGGCGGGCTCGTGAGACTAATACTGTGGTGAGGACGTGACGGGTGAACCCCCGCCTTTTTTACGTACCCACAACCAGTAAGCCAGGGTAAGGAAGGCTACCCACACCAACCCTACGTACAGGGCAATGCGGCTGTCTTCGAAGTAACCGAGCAGGCCGATGACGAACAGCATAAATATCGTCGCCAGTGCCGGTGCGACCGGCCACCAGGGAACCGGGAAGCTCAGTTTGCTGACCTCTTGCGGCGTCAGCGTGCGGCGCATGGCAATTTGTGACAGCAGGATCATCAGCCATACCCAAACGGTGGCGAAGGTGGCGATGGAGGCGATGATCATAAACACCTGTTTTGGGATCAGGTAATTGAGCACCACCCCCAACAGCAGGGCAATGGACATCACCAGCACCGTCATCCAGGGCACGCCGTTACCGGTCAGGCGAGTGAAGCTTTTGGGTGCCTGACCTTCCTGCGCCATACCGTACATCATGCGGCCGGCACCGAAGATATCGCTGTTGATGGCGGAAATGGCGGCGGTGATCACCACCACATTCAGCACGTTGGCGGCGGAACTGATGCCCAGATTGCTGAAGATCTCAACAAACGGGCTGCCGTTTTGGCCGATGCTGTTCCAGGGATAGATTGCCATCAACACCAGCAGCGTCAGCACGTAGAACAGCAGAATGCGAATCGGTACCGCATTGATCGCTTTCGGCAGCACCTTCGCGGGGTCTTTTGCCTCGCTGGCGGTAATGCCGATGATCTCAATGCCGCCGAAGGCGAACATCACCACCGCCAGCGAAGCAACCACGCCGCCGATGCCGTTAGGCATAAAGCCACCGTGCTGCCACAGGTTGCTGAGGCCGGTGGCGTGCTGAGCCTGACCGAAGCCAAACAGCATCACCGCCGCGCCGCCGATGATCATCGCGACGATTGCCGCCACCTTGATCAACGACAGCCAGAACTCCATTTCGCCGAACACTTTCACGCTGCACAGGTTGAGCGCGCCGATGAACATGATGATGCTGAGTACCCACACCCATTGGGCAACGTCCGGGAACCACAGCCCCATATAGATGCCGAAGGCGGTGACGTCCGCCAGGGCAACAATCACCATTTCGAAGGTATAGGTCCAGCCGGTGAGGAAACCGGCCAAGGGGCCAAGGTAGTGGCTGGCATAATGACCGAAGGAGCCGGAGACCGGCTGATGCACCGCCATTTCACCCAGCGCGCGCATTACCATAAAGACCGCCGCGCCGCCGACCAGATAAGCCAGCAGCACCGCAGGGCCAGCCAATTGGATGGCTCCCGCGGAGCCGTAGAACAGACCGGTGCCGATGGCCGAGCCGAGCGCCATAAAGCGGATATGCCGCGCGTTTAGTCCGCGTCTGAGTTGTGTCGTTTCGTTACGCATGTTGCTTCCCGTCGAGTTTTTACGGCAGAACAGGCACGCGCTATCCGCACCGGGTGGAACGCACCCGGTGGGACAGAACAAACTGCGTGGTAGGTTTTATTTATGCCTGACTAGGCAGCAGCGCCGAAGGCATCAGCGAGTTCAGATGACCGGCCGCCAACAGCAGGCTGGCGGCTTCAATGTCGGGGGCGAAGAAACGATCCTTGTCGTAATAACTGACTTGCTCGCGCAGTATACGGCGTGCCTGCTCCAGACTTTCGGTGGTTTTCAGGCCCTTGCGCAAATCCAACCCCTGGCAGGCCGCCAGCCATTCGACGGCCAGAATACCGCGCACGTTATCCGCCATTTCCCACAGACGGCGTCCTGCAGCCGGTGCCATCGAAACATGGTCTTCCTGGTTGGCGGAGGTCGGGATGCTGTCGACGCTGGCCGGATGCGCCAGCGCTTTGTTTTCGCTGGTCAGTGCCGCGGCGGTAACCTGGGCAATCATAAAGCCGGAGTTCACGCCGCCGTTGTCCACCAGGAAAGGCGGCAACTGCGACATGTGTTTATCCATCATCAGCGAGATGCGACGCTCGGACAGCGAGCCGATTTCGGCAAATGCCAGCGCCAGATTGTCGGCGGCCATTGCGACCGGTTCGGCGTGGAAGTTACCGCCGGACAGGACATCGCCCTGTTCTGCGAATACCAATGGGTTGTCGGACACCGCATTGGCTTCGACCTCCAGCACTTCGCTGGCTTGGCGGATCTGCGTCAGGCAGGCACCCATCACCTGCGGTTGGCAGCGCAGGGAGTAGGGATCTTGTACCTTTTCACAGTTGCGATGCGAGTCGGACACTTCGCTGCGTTCGCCCAGCAGATGACGGTAAGCGGCGGCGGCGTCGATCTGGCCACGTTGGCCGCGTACGGCGTGAATACGTGCGTCAAACGGGCTGCGAGAACCCAGAGCGGCTTCCACCGTCAGGCTGCCGGTGACCGTGGCTGCGGCGTACAGATCTTCCGCGTCAAACAGGCCGCGCAGCGCGAAGGCGGCGGAAACCTGGGTGCCGTTCAGCAGCGCCAGGCCTTCTTTTGCCGCCAGCGTGAGCGGCTTCAGGCCAGCTTTGGCCAGTGCCTCGGTGGCAGGCAGCCATTCCCCTTGATAGCGGGCCTTGCCTTCACCCAGTAGCACCAGACTCATGTGTGCCAGCGGAGCCAAATCGCCGGAGGCGCCCACGGAGCCCTTCAGCGGGATGTGCGGATAGACTTCGGCGTTGACCAAGGCCATCAGCGCCTGGATCACTTCCAGACGGATGCCGGAGAAACCGCGCGACAGGCTGTTGATCTTCAATACCATAATCAGGCGAACCAGATTGTCGTCGGTCGGTGCGCCAACGCCTGCGGCATGTGACAACACGATCGAACGTTGCAGGTTTTCCAGGTCTTCACGTGCAATGCGGGTAGACGCCAGCAGGCCGAAACCGGTATTGATGCCGTAGGTGGTGCGGTTTTCTTCGACAATGCGCTCAACGCAGGCCACGCTCTGCTGGATAGCGGCGTAGGCATTGTCGTCCAACGTCAGGGTCACCGGGTGTTGATAAACGTCGCGCAGTTGCGTCAGAGTCAGTTGGCCTGGGCGGATAGTCAGCGCTTTCATGCTTTGCCTCCTTGAGTCGCGGCCACCATCGGCAGGTTCAAACCTTGCTCACGGGCGCATTCAATCGCAATGTCGTAACCGGCATCGGCATGACGCATCACGCCAGTGGCAGGGTCATTATGCAATACGCGGGCGATACGTTCGGCGGCTTCGTCGGTGCCGTCACAAACGATAACCATACCGGAATGCTGCGAGAAGCCCATGCCGACGCCACCGCCGTGGTGCAGGGAAACCCAGGTCGCACCGCTGGCGGTATTGAGCAGGGCGTTAAGCAGCGGCCAGTCGGAAACGGCGTCCGAACCGTCCTGCATAGATTCGGTTTCGCGGTTCGGGCTGGCGACCGAGCCGGAGTCCAGATGGTCACGACCGATCACGATCGGTGCGGACAGTTCGCCACTGCGTACCATTTCGTTGAAAGCCAGGCCCAGCTTGGCGCGCTGGCCCAGACCGACCCAACAGATACGTGCCGGCAGGCCCTGGAAGCTGATGCGTTCGCGTGCCATATCCAGCCAGCGATGCAGATGCTCATCATCCGGGATCAGCTCTTTAACCATGGCGTCGGTTTTGTAGATATCTTGCGGATCGCCGGACAGTGCAGCCCAGCGGAACGGGCCGATGCCGCGACAGAACAGCGGACGGATATAGGCAGGCACGAAGCCTGGGAAATCGAAGGCGTTGTTGACGCCCATTTCTTTCGCCATCTGACGAATGTTGTTGCCGTAGTCGAAGGTCGGTACGCCCATTTTCTGGAACGCCAGCATGGCTTCGACGTGTTCAGCCATCGACTGCTTGGCGGCGGTCACCACCTGCGCAGGTTCGGTTTGTGCACGTTCGCGGTACTCTTCCCAGCTCCAGCCTTTTGGCAGATAGCCGTTCAGCGGATCGTGGGCACTGGTCTGGTCGGTGACCATGTCCGGGCGCACGCCACGGCGCACCAGTTCTGGCAGAATGTCTGCCGCATTGGCGCACAGGGCGATGGAGATGGCTTTGCCTTCGGCAGTGTATTTTTTAATGCGGGCCAGCGCGTCGTCCAGATCCGTCGCTTGTTCATCGACGTAACGGGTCTTCAGACGGAAATCGATACGGCTTTGTTGGCATTCGATGTTCAGTGAACAGGCGCCTGCCAGCGTAGCGGCCAGCGGTTGCGCGCCGCCCATACCGCCCAAACCGGCGGTCAGCACCCAGCGGCCCTGCAGGCTGCCGTCGTAATGCTGGCGGCCCGCTTCCACGAAGGTCTCGTAGGTGCCCTGGACGATGCCCTGGCTGCCGATATAGATCCAGCTGCCAGCGGTCATTTGGCCGTACATGGCCAGGCCTTTGGCGTCCAGTTCGTTAAAGTGTTCCCAGGTGGCCCAATGTGGCACCAGGTTAGAGTTGGCAATCAGTACGCGTGGCGCGTTGCTGTGGGTTTTGAATACCCCGACCGGTTTGCCGGACTGAACCAGCAGCGTTTCGTCTTCTTCCAACGTTTTCAGGGTGGCGACAATTTTGTCGTAGCAGTCCCAGTCACGCGCGGCGCGGCCAATACCGCCGTACACCACCAGCTCATGCGGGTTTTCCGCCACTTCCGGATCGAGGTTGTTCATCAGCATGCGCAACGGCGCTTCGGTCAGCCAGCTTTTTGCATTTAATTTTGTGCCGCGTGGCGCGCGTACATCGACATTGCGAACTTTGTTATTTGCAGTCACAGCATTTTCCTCAAACAGTATCGGTGCAGATCCCATGGTGCGGTGGGGTGAATCACCACGCCATAACAATGCGTAGGGTTTATTAACATATACTTGTATGTACAAGCATATGCAACACCGACCAGTGGGCGGCTAAAAAGGCATAAGAGAAAGTTATTTTTGTTTTAAATCAATATGATAGTTTCTGTTTTGACGCCTGAGCTATTAGGCTCGCACTGAAGAACAGTGAGCTATTCAACAAAAATGAATTAAAAATGGGTCATTTTTGAGCGGCAAATCACAATAAATTTACATACCCATTACAAGTTAGGGCGAGCGATAAAAAAGTCCTATCGCTGGAGGGGGTGAAGCCGTTGACAGAGTGCTGTGTTGTTTTGTGGTAGGGGCGCCGCATGCTGCGCCCAATAGCATAATCAATGGGTTAAATCGGGTCGAACATGTTCGACCCCTACCGGTTTAGCCCTTATACGGGTTTGTCAGCCGGTTGCAGCACTGCTCTTCGGGTCATTTTGAAAACTGTAGCGATGGCGGCGATCAGCGCCGGCACGCACAGGAACATCAAAATGCTCTGCACTTCCCATTGCATGGCCAGCAGCTGTGCCCCCATCATGGTGCCCGCCACGCCGCCAAAGCGGCCGATGCCCTGCATCCAGGCTATGCCGGTTGCGCGACTGTGGGTCGGGTAGAAAGTGGCCGCCAGCGTTTGCAGACCGGATTGCGCACCGTTCATGGTGATGCCCATCAGGAAGATAAACGTACCCAGCAGCACGATATGGCTGTCCTCGGTCGCCATTGCCACAATCAGCAGGGCGGTAATGACAAAGCCGCTCGACACCACTTTATGGGCATTCCAGCGGTCCATCAGCCAGCCGGCCACCAGAATGCCGAGCGTGCCGCCGAAGGTGAACAGCGAGGTCAAAATAGCCGACTGTTCCAGTTGATAGCCCAGCCCCTGCATTAGGATCGGCATCCAGCTCAGCAGCACGTAATAAATCACCAGGCCCATAAAGTACGTCAGCCACAGCATCAGCGTGCCGGTCAGATAAGGGCGGGTGAACAACAGGCCGACGCTGGTTTTGGACTGTGCCAATTTCTCTTCATACAGATAAAAGCGCGTCACGTTATCGAGATTCTGGCTAACAAAACGCTGGGCGATACGTTTGATTTTTGCCGCATCTTTGCCGCGGTTTACCATGTATTTCACCGATTCCGGCAGGAACAGGATCAACAATACCGTCAGCGCCAACGGAGCGATCGCGCCCAGCAACAGCACGCTATGCCAGCCATACGCCGGGATCAGCCAAGACGAAATCGCACCACCGCCGGCCGCACCCAGCGGGAAGCCGCAGTACATGGTGTTAATAGCCAACGAACGACAGCGTTGTGGCGCATATTCGGAAATCAGCGTGATGGCGTTCGGCATCGCCGCCCCTAATCCCAGGCCGGTGAGGAAGCGCCACAGCGTCAGGCTATTGAGCGAGCCGGCGTAGGCGGTAGCCAGGCTCGACAGGCCGAAGAACAGACAAGAAAACACCAGCACCCGTTTGCGGCCGATACGATCGGAAATCGGTCCGGCGACCAGAGCGCCAAGGGACAGGCCCAGCAGCGCGGCGCTCAGCACCGGGCCCAGATCCTGTTTAACAATGCCCCAGTCTTTGGCGACCGAAGGAGCGATATACCCCATGGCCGCCGTGTCAAAGCCATCAATGGCCAGGATCAGGAATCCCAAAATGATCAAGGTCCAGTGAAACAGCGAAAATTTGCTGTCATCGATGGCCTGCTGAATATTCAACTCGGTGGAATGAGCCATGGCAACCTCTAACGCAGATGTGATTGTGTGGATAAATCGCCGGAACTGATGCCCGGCTTGTGCTTGCCTGTATATACATCTGCGCGCAGGCGCTTTATGTCAAATATATTTATCTTATGCGTTAAATAAATGTTGTTTTTGCGAAGCAGATTACATCGTAAACACAAGGAGATTGCTCAGTAAGCAAATAAAATGAAGCGGATAGCCGGTGAGATACGCTGGCGAAGGCGGGTAGGATAAAATTTAATACAATTTCGCCCGTTTGGTCGCCGGGCTGGAATCTGCGATAATCCCTTTTTACCTTTCCAGATTGAGAAACCGATGCAGTACCCGATTAATGAAATGTTCCAAACCTTGCAGGGCGAAGGCTTTTTCACCGGCGTTCCAGCCATCTTTATTCGCTTGCAGGGCTGCCCGGTAGGATGCAGCTGGTGCGACACCAAACATACCTGGGAAAAGGAAGCCAATCGGGAAGTCGATATGCAGCGGATCCTGGTGAAAACCGAAGAGAGCGACGCCTGGGGCAGCGCCAACGCCGAGCAGCTGTTGGCGGTGATGCGTCAACAGGGTTATACCGCACGCCACGTGGTAATCACCGGCGGCGAGCCCTGCATCTATGATCTGACTCCGCTGACCCAGTTGCTGGAAGACAACGGGTACGGCTGCCAGATTGAGACCAGCGGCACCCACGAAATCTGGTGTTCGGCGAAAACCTGGGTGACGGTATCCCCCAAGGTGAATATGCGCGGCGGTATGAAGGTGTTGGATCAGGCTTTGCAGCGCGCTGATGAAGTGAAGCACCCGGTTGGGCGTGAGCGCGATATCGAAGCATTGGATGCGCTGCTGGCGACGCTGCATGATGAGAAGCCGCGTATTATCGCGCTGCAGCCGATCAGCCAGAAGGAAGAGGCGACTCGCCTGTGCATCGAAACCTGCATTGCGCGCAACTGGCGCCTGTCGATGCAGACCCATAAATATCTGAACATCGCATAAAATTCAGGGCGCCATTGGGCGCCCTTTCTTTAACCTTTATACACGCATCCCGCGGTACAGGTTTCTTTCACCATCACCGCAGTTAGCTCCGGCAACTGGGGTTTGAGCTGTTGCCAGATCCAGGCGGCAAGCACTTCGCTTGTGGGATTTTCCAATCCTGGAATATCGTTCAGATAATGGTGATCCAGGCGCTCCCAAATAGGGGAGAACACGGCTTTAAGCTCGGCGAAATCCATCACCCAACCGGTATGTGCATCCACTTCACCGGTTACTTCCAGACGCACCATAAACGAATGCCCGTGCAGACGGCCACATTTATGGCCCTCAGGTACGTGCGGCAAACGGTGTGCGGCTTCAAACTGAAAATCTTTAAACAGCGTGGTTGCCATTATTACGGCCTCGTTGACTCAAAAACCGCCGAAGTTTACCGGAAACGGAGCCTGCTTGCCATTTATACCGCTATGGTCTACCGCTGCTGTGGTCAATGCACGGTTAACACTTTTTTTGTTTGGTACCGACTGGACCTATCGGTTGGGGTAATGAGTGGTAAATGCGATTCATTCAAATAACGTTAAAAAAACAGCTTTATTTTCATGGTGATAAAAATCTCTGCTTAGCGCTTTAAGCACTATCCGTTACCAGAAAAACAGCTTAGTCATTTTGGTTATTAATTATTGCTATCCCTTATTTAATCGTTGCTATTGTGCTCGGTAACCTTACAAACTCTCCTGATCTTTTCAGGACCGCAGACTGAACGAAAAGACAGCGACTGACACTGGCGAGCACCTGGCTGGATAGGTGCCAAGTATAGGAAATAAGTACTGCAATGACGACTCAGGCTCCTCCAACATCGATGCTCCCGCTGACACCCGAACAGCTGGCGCGCCTGCAGGCGGCGATTGGTGAATATTCACCGACGCAGCTGGCGTGGCTGTCAGGTTATTTCTGGGGAATGGTTAATCAACAGCCTGGTGCGGTAGCCATTGCGCCGCCTGCAGCCGCTGCCGCCAGCATCACGCTGATTTCCGCCTCGCAGACCGGTAATGCTCGCCGCCTGGCGGAACAATTGCGCGACGATCTGTTGGCCGCCAAGCTGAGCGTCACGCTGGTTAATGCCGGCGACTACAAATTCAAGCAAATTGCCCAGGAACGTCTGCTGGTGATCGTCGCCTCCACCCAAGGGGAAGGTGAGCCGGCGGAAGAGGCGGTTGCCCTGCATAAATTCCTGTTCTCCAAGAAAGCGCCGAAGCTTAACGAAACCGCGTTTGCGGTCTTTGGCCTGGGGGACACTTCCTACGAAAACTTCTGTCAGTCGGGTAAAGATTTCGACGGCAAGCTGGCCGAACTGGGCGCTGAGCGTCTGGTCGAGCGGGTAGATGCCGACGTGGAATATCAGGAGCTGGCTACCGCCTGGCGTAAACAGGTGGTGGAGGTGTTGAAAGCGCGCGCACCGGCTGAAAACGCCGCACCGGGCGTGCTGGCCAGCGGTGCGATTGACCTGATCGACAGCAGCCCGTACAGCAAAGAACAGCCTCTGACCGCACAACTGGCAGTGAAGCAAAAAATTACCGGCCGCGCCTCAGACAAAGACGTGCGCCATATTGAAATCGACCTGGGTGATTCTGGTCTGCGTTACCAACCGGGCGATGCGCTGGGCGTGTGGTTCGATAACGACCCGGCACTGGTGGATGAACTGGTGCAACTGCTGTGGCTGAAGGGCGACGAACCGGTGGAAGTGGAAGGAAAAACCTTGCCGCTTTCGCAAGCGTTACGCAGCCATTTTGAACTGACGCAGAACACCGCGCTAATCGTCGATAAATACGCGGCTCTGTCGCGCGACGAGAAGCTGATTGGTTTGTTAGCGGATAAAGCCGCGCTGCAGCATTACGCGCACAACACGCCAATCGTCGACATGGTGCGACAGGCGCCAGCCGATCTTAACGCCGAGCAGTTGATTGGCCTGCTGCGTCCGTTGACGCCGCGCCTGTATTCCATCGCCTCGTCGCAAGCCGAGACCGAAAACGAAGTACACGTGACCGTCGGCGTGGTGCGTTACGACATCGAAGGGCGCGCCCGCGCAGGCGGTGCCTCTAGTTTCCTGGCCGATCGGCTGGAAGAAGATGGTGACGTGCGGGTGTTCATCGAACATAACGACAATTTCCGCCTGCCGGCCAACCCGGAAACTCCGGTGATCATGATTGGGCCAGGCACGGGCATTGCGCCGTTCCGCGCCTTTATGCAACAGCGTGATGCTGACGGTGCCGGCGGCAAGAACTGGTTGTTCTTCGGCAACCCGCACTTTACTGAAGACTTTTTGTATCAGGTCGAATGGCAGCGCTATGTGAAAGATGGCCTGCTGACCCGCATCGATCTGGCCTGGTCACGTGACCAGCAGCATAAAGTCTATGTCCAGGACAAATTGCGCGAACAGGGCGCGGAAGTGTGGCGTTGGATCCAGGAAGGCGCGCACATTTACGTCTGTGGCGATGCGAACCGCATGGCAAAAGACGTGGAAAACACATTACTGGAACTGGTGGCCGAGCACGGTGGCATGGATACCGAGCTGGCGGATGAATTTTTAAGTGAGCTGCGCCTTGAGCGCCGTTATCAGCGAGATGTCTACTGATGAGTGATAAACACCCGGGACCTCTGGTGGTCGAAGGCAAATTGGCCGATGCCGAGCGTTTGAAGAAAGAAAGCAACTTCCTGCGCGGCACCATCGCCGAAGACTTGAAGGACGGCCTGACCGGCGGTTTTAACGGTGACAACTTCCTGCTGATCCGCTTCCACGGAATGTACCAGCAGGACGACCGTGATATCCGCGCCGAACGCGCCGAACAGAAGCTGGAACCGCGCCACGCCATGATGCTGCGTTGCCGTCTGCCGGGGGGGATTATCTCCCCACAGCAGTGGCTGGGCATTGATAAGTTCGCGCAGGAAAGCACGCTGTACGGCAGCATCCGCATCACCAACCGTCAGACTTTCCAGTTCCATGGCATTGTGAAGGGCAACGTTAAGCCGGTTCACCAGCTGTTGGGTCGTCTGGGATTGGACGCGCTGGCTACGGCTAACGACGTCAACCGCAACGTGCTTTGCACCTCTAACCCGGTGGAGTCCGAGCTGCACCAGGAAGCCTACGAGTGGGCGAAAAAGATCTCCGAACATCTGCTGCCGCGTACCCGCGCCTATGCTGAAGTGTGGCTGGATCAGGAAAAAGTGGCGACCACCGACGAAGAACCGATCCTCGGGGCGACTTATCTGCCGCGCAAGTTCAAAACCACGGTGGTGATCCCACCGCAAAACGACGTCGATCTGCACGCCAACGACATGAACTTTGTCGCTATTGCCAAAAACGGCAAGCTGGTGGGCTTTAACCTGCTGGTAGGCGGCGGCCTGTCGATTGAACACGGCAACAAGAAAACCTATGCGCGCAAGGCCAGCGAATTTGGCTATATCCCGCTGGAGCACACGCTGGCGGTCGCCGAAGCGGTGGTAACCACTCAGCGCGACTGGGGTAACCGTACCGATCGCAAGAACGCCAAAACCAAATACACGCTGGAACGCGTTGGGGTTGATACCTTCCGTGCCGAAGTGGAAAAACGGGCCGGTATCACCTTTGAACCGATCCGCCCGTACGAATTTACCGGCCGCGGCGATCGCATTGGTTGGGTTAAAGGCATTGATAACCAGTGGCACCTGACGCTGTTTATCGAGAATGGTCGTCTTCTGGACTATCCGGGACGCCCGTTGAAAACCGGCGTTGCCGAGATCGCCAGGATCCACAAAGGGGATTTCCGTCTGACGGCCAACCAGAACCTGATCGTTGCCGGCGTACCGGAAAGCGAGAAGGCGAAGATCGAAACGATCGCTCGTGAACACGGATTGATCGACGACGGGGTCAGCGTGCAGCGTCAAAACTCGATGGCCTGCGTATCCTTCCCGACCTGCCCATTGGCGATGGCGGAGGCCGAGCGTTTTCTGCCGGCGTTCGTCACTAAAGTGGAAGGGATCCTGCATAGCCACGGTGTGGGTGACGAGCACATCGTATTGCGCATTACTGGCTGTCCGAACGGCTGTGGCCGCGCGCTGTTGGCGGAGATTGGCCTGGTCGGTAAAGCGGTTGGCCGCTATAACCTGCATTTGGGTGGCAACCGGGAAGGTACGCGTATTCCGCGCATGTACCGTGAAAATATCAACGAAGAAGAAATTCTGCGAGAGATTGACCAACTGGTGGGCCGCTGGGCCACAGAGCGTAACGCGGGCGAAGGCTTCGGTGATTTCACTATTCGCGCCGGGGTGGTCAAGCCGGTAATTGATTCGGCGCAGGATTTCTGGGACTGACGCCG
The DNA here is from genome assembly GCF_051129805.1 of Serratia sp. Je.1.23.a. Classification (NCBI taxonomy): domain Bacteria; kingdom Pseudomonadati; phylum Pseudomonadota; class Gammaproteobacteria; order Enterobacterales; family Yersiniaceae; genus Serratia; species Serratia sp. Je.1.23.a. The sequence goes on from NZ_JBCPSR010000006.1 coordinate 267,874, forward strand.
TTTGGCCCCGCTTTCACCGGGGGCCGATCCGCGCGGTATGATTCAAGCATCAGGAGGCTGGCAACATGGCTGAATTCGATCTGGCGGCGCTGAATGCGCTGCCCAAGTCTGGGCAGGCGTTGGCACTGGCGGTAGTTAATGGCCAGTTGGAAACGCTTTCCGCCGAGCAACGTGTGGAATGGGCGCTGGAACATCTGCCCGGCGAGTTTGTGCTCTCTTCAAGTTTCGGCATTCAGGCAGCGGTATGCCTGCATTTGGTTACGCGGATCAAACCGGACATTCCGGTGATCCTCACCGATACCGGCTATCTGTTCCCGGAAACCTATCAGTTTATCGATCAGCTGGTCGACAAACTGAAGCTGAACCTGCAAGTGTTTCGTGCCGAGCAGTCGCCCGCCTGGCAAGAGGCTCGCTACGGGAAACTGTGGGAGCAGGGCGTTGAAGGTATCGAAAAATACAACCTGATCAACAAGGTTGAGCCGATGAACCGCGCATTGGAAACTCTGGGCGGGCAAACCTGGTTCGCTGGCCTGCGCCGCGAGCAATCCGGCAGCCGCGCCAATCTGCCGGTACTGGCGGTGCAACGTGGGGTGTTCAAGATCCTGCCGATTATCGACTGGGACAACCGCAAGATTTATCAATACCTGACCGAGCACGGCCTCAGTTATCACCCGCTGTGGGAACAAGGCTATCTGTCAGTGGGGGACACTCACACCACGCAGAAGTGGGAACCAGGCATGAGTGAAGAAGAAACCCGTTTCTTTGGCCTGAAGCGTGAGTGTGGCCTGCACGAAGGCTAATCACGTATCAACATCGTCAAAGGGCTCAGCATTCGCTGGGCCCTTGGCGTTTTCAGAGAGACTACTTTTTCTGTTTTTGTGCTTTGGGTGGGTGCGCCTGCGCCAGCTCTTTAATCAGCGGCAGCAAAATCTGCACGCTCTCGCGGCTGCGCTTGTCGATGCGCCCTGGCAGATTGCGTTCCAGATATTGCAGGTTATCGTACTGCGGGCGATGCCAGGTGATGCCCTGCGGGAAGTGCGGGCTCACGGCGCGTTGCTGATAACCGTCTTTATCGCCCAGTGTCCAGTTGGTGGCTTCGACCGACAGCACCGGGATACCGGCTTTATCAAACACTTCCTGATCGGAACAGCAGCCGGTGCCTTTCGGGTGTGCTTTGCTGCCCGGGTTGGTGGCGGCAGCGATGCCGTAGCGGTGGGCAATATCCAGTGCGCGATCGCGGCTCTGTTTCGCCAGCTTTGGCGGCGTATTGAGACCGGCGTTGAAATACAGGCGATCGCCGGTAATCAGGCTGTCGAGGTTAACCACCAGTAGGGTATTGCGTTTCTCTTCGTCGCTCATGCGCTGCAGGTAGTTCTGCGCGCCCAGCGAACCCAGTTCTTCGGCGCTGGTGGCGACAAAGCGCAGGCCGTAAGCGGTGGGGGTGTTCTTAAGACGCTCCGCCAGTTCCAGCATCACGCCGACGCCAGAGGCATTGTCGTCGACGCCCTGCAGTGTCAAGCCGCCGAGATTGTTGTCCAGATCGGCGTCGCTTCGCGGCGTGTAGGTATCGAAATGCGCCACGATCAGAATCTGCTGAGGAAGGCTGCCATTTTTAGCGGCGATCACCGAGCTGGCGGTGATGTTATTCCAGTTCTTCTTGCCGTCTTTACTGGTGTACAGATAGCGGGTGTTGAAACTGCGGATATCGCTCTGATACCCCATCTTGCTGAACTGCTGTTTCAGATAGTCTGCGGTGAGCAATTCTGCCGGGCTACCGGCCATGCGGCCAGGAAAATAAGTGGCGATGTGGCGAGTCTGCTCGGCGGCGAATTTGCCCATCGGGGCCTCTTTTGCGGGCTGAGTGGCGGCCGAAACGCTGAAAACACCGCCGAGCGCTGCCACCAGCAGGCCGGTCTTCAGGTAAAAACGGGAAAACATACCGAAAAATCCTTCTTTGATATCGACAAGACCGATTATTTTTGCGGTGTCCAGTATGAGACGGTCGGCAAGATTAAACAATTTCTCCCGCTCTTAAATTTGGCGTAAATGCGCAAACCTTAGTCGCAATTATCGCCGGTTAAGCCGTGTGCTGCGGCCTATATTCCATAAAGTAACTAGTCATTCCTTTTCGTCATTTCAGAGGCCAAATCTCAGCCCGTATAGTCACACTATCATTCTGCATATATGAAAAGGCTGTTGTGGACTATCTACCTATATTTGCCGACCTGAAACAACGCCCGGTGTTGGTCGTTGGCGGCGGCGAAGTGGCTGCGCGCAAAGTGGATCTTCTCCTGCGCGCCGGGGCTGAAATACGGATAGTTGCGCAGTCACTCTCACCCATACTCGAAGAACTGCATCAGCAGGGGCGTATCCGCTGGCAGGGGCAGGCTTTTGCCGCTCAGCAATTGGATATGGTGTTCCTGGTGATTGCCGCAACCGACGACAGCGCGCTGAATGCCGAGGTGTTTGCCGAAGCGGATAAACGCCGGGTGCTGGCTAACGTGGTCGACGATCAGCCGCGCTGCTCGTTCATCTTTCCGTCGATTATCGATCGTTCACCGCTGGTGGTTGCCGTCTCTTCCAGCGGCCAGGCGCCGGTGCTGGCACGTATGCTGCGTGAAAAACTCGAAGCTTTGTTGCCCGCCAGTCTGGGGCAGATGGCGGAGGTGGCCGGACGTTGGCGCGGCCAGGTAAAACAGCGACTGAATGCGATCGGCGAACGTCGTCGCTTCTGGGAAAAAACATTCTGCGGACGTTTTGCCACGCTGGTGGCCAATGGCCAGTCCGCACAGGCCGAGCGGCAGTTGGAGCAGGATTTACAGCAGTTTGCCCAGGACGGCGAAGGCACCCAGGGCGAAATTGCGCTGGTGGGCGCAGGGCCGGGCGACGTGGGGTTATTGACCCTGCGCGGGCTACAGGTGATGCAGCAGGCCGATGTGGTGCTCTACGACCATCTGGTCAGCGATGAGATTCTGGATCTGGTGCGTCGCGATGCCGAGCGCATCTGCGTGGGCAAACGTGCCGGAGCACACTCGGTGATCCAGGAAGAAACCAACCGCCTGTTGGTGGAACTGGCGCAGCAGGGCAAGCGCGTGGTGCGATTGAAAGGCGGAGATCCCTTTATCTTTGGCCGCGGCGGCGAAGAGCTGCAGGTGGCCGCCGCTGCGGGTATTCCGTTCCAGGTGGTGCCGGGCGTTACCGCGGCGGCCGGCGCAACGGCCTATGCCGGCATTCCGCTGACGCACCGCGATCATGCGCAGAGCGTGACTTTTATTACCGGCCACTGTCGTCCCGACGGCGACGGGCTGGACTGGGCAGACTTGGCGCGAGCGCGTCAGACTCTGGCTATCTACATGGGCACCATGAAGGCGGCGGACATTAGCCAGCGCCTGATAGCCCACGGCCGCGCGCCCACCACGCCGGTGGCGGTGATCAGCCGCGGCACGCGCGCGGATCAGCTGGTGCAAACCGGCACGCTGCAACAGCTTGAAAAATTGGCTCAACAGGCACCTTTGCCGGCGCTGCTGGTGATCGGCGAAGTGGTAGAGCTGCATCATCAAATTGCCTGGTTTGGGCATCAACCGCAGACGGAAGGGGCATCGCGGCCCGCCGTCGTGAATTTGGCTTAAGGATCTGTTATGGACGAAAAACGACTCACTCATTTGCGGCAATTGGAGGCGGAGAGTATCCATATCATCCGTGAAGTCGCCGCTGAATTCGGCAACCCGGTGATGCTCTACTCCATCGGTAAAGACTCTTCCGTGATGCTGCATCTGGCGCGTAAAGCCTTTTTCCCGGGTACGCTGCCGTTCCCGTTGCTGCATGTGGATACCGGTTGGAAATTCCGTGAAATGTACGAATTCCGCGATCGCACTGCAAAAGAGTACGGTTTTGAACTGCTGATCCACAAGAACCCGGAAGGCGTGGCGATGGACATCAACCCGTTCGTTCACGGCAGCGCCAAGCATACCGATATCATGAAAACCGAAGGCCTGAAGCAGGCGCTTAACAAATACGGTTTTGATGCCGCCTTTGGCGGTGCCCGCCGTGACGAAGAGAAGTCACGCGCCAAAGAGCGTATCTATTCATTCCGTGATCGCTTCCACCGTTGGGACCCAAAAAACCAGCGTCCGGAGCTGTGGCACAACTACAACGGCCAAATCAATAAGGGCGAGAGCATTCGCGTGTTCCCGCTGTCGAACTGGACCGAGCTGGATATCTGGCAATACATTTTCCTGGAAAAAATCGACATCGTGCCGCTGTATCTGGCAAAACCGCGCCCGGTGGTAGAGCGCGACGGCATGTTGCTGATGGTGGACGACGATCGTATCGATCTGCAGCCTGGCGAAGTGATCAGCCAGCGCATGGTGCGTTTCCGCACGCTGGGCTGCTGGCCGCTGACCGGTGCGGTGGATTCCGAAGCGGAGACGCTGCCGGAGATCATCGAAGAGATGTTGGTGTCCACCACCAGTGAGCGCCAGGGACGGATGATCGACCGCGATCAGTCCGGCTCGATGGAGCTGAAAAAGCGTCAAGGGTATTTCTAAGGAGCCGCCGGATGAACAACGCAATTGCACAACAAATCGCTGAGCAGGGTGGGGTCGAATCTTACCTGCATGCGCAGCAACACAAAAGCCTGTTACGGTTCCTGACCTGCGGCAGCGTCGATGACGGCAAAAGCACCCTGATCGGCCGCTTGCTGCATGATACCCGTCAGATCTACGAAGATCAGCTGTCTACGCTGCACAGCGACAGCAAACGTATCGGCACCCAGGGCGAGAAACTGGATTTGGCGCTGCTGGTCGATGGCCTGCAGGCCGAGCGCGAGCAGGGCATTACCATCGACGTGGCCTATCGCTATTTCTCGACCGAAAAGCGCAAATTTATTATTGCCGATACGCCGGGGCATGAGCAGTACACCCGCAATATGGCGACCGGGGCCTCGACCTGCGATCTGGCGATCCTGTTGATCGATGCGCGCAAAGGGGTTCTGGATCAAACCCGCAGGCACAGTTTTATCGCCACGCTGTTGGGCATTCGCCATCTGGTGGTGGCGGTCAATAAAATGGACCTGGTGGATTACCAAGAGTCGGTGTTCGAACAGTTTAAACAGGACTATCTGACCTTCGCCCAGCAGTTGCCGAACGATCTGGACATCAAGTTTGTGCCTTTGTCGGCGCTGGATGGCGACAACGTGGCCAGTGAAAGCGCCCAGATGCCTTGGTACAGCGGCCCGACGCTGCTGCAGGTGCTGGAGAGCGTGGATGTGATCAGCGAACGCGAGACGCAACCGCTGCGTTTTCCGGTGCAGTATGTCAACCGTCCTAACCTGGATTTCCGGGGCTATGCGGGCACGCTGTCCGCCGGTGTAGTGCGCGTAGGGCAACGCGTGAAGGTATTGCCTTCCGGCGTGGAATCTACCGTAGCGCGTATTGTGACCTTTGATGGCGATCTGCAGGAAGCGGTGCCGGGCGAGGCGATCACGCTGGTGCTGGCAGATGAAGTGGATATTAGCCGCGGCGATCTGCTGGTCGATGCTGGGGAAACCCTGAAAGCGGCGCAAAGCGCGCTGGTGGACGTGGTGTGGATGGCTGAAAAACCGCTGTTGCCGGGCCAAAGCTATGACATCAAAGTGGCTGGCAAAAAGACCCGTGCGCGGGTAGAAGGCATACGCCACCAGGTGGAAATCAACTCGCTGGCGCAGCATCAGGCGGACACTTTACCGCTCAACGGCATCGGTCTGGTCGAACTGACCTTCGATGAACCGCTGGTGCTGGACAGCTATCAACGCAACCACGATACCGGTGGGCTGATCTTTATCGATCGCCTGAGCAACGTTACCGTGGGGGCTGGCTTGATCCGCGAAACCTTGCAGGACGCTCAGGCATCAGCCGGCGACTTCAGCGCATTTGAACTGGAACTGAATGCTCTGGTGCGTAAACACTTCCCACATTGGGGCGCGCGCGACCTGATTGGGGGAAAATAACGTGACCGACGCTCAACTGCGGCCGACCGGGCCGGATGATGACAACGTGGTCTGGCATCCGCATGCGGTAACGCGTGCGGATCGCGAAGTCCGCAACGGCCACAAAGGCGTGGTGCTGTGGTTTACCGGGCTGTCCGGCTCGGGCAAATCTACCGTCGCCGGCGCGCTGGAACAGGCACTGCACGCCCATGGTGTCAGCACCTATCTGCTGGATGGCGACAACGTGCGTCACGGCCTGTGCCGCGACCTCGGTTTTTCCGACGACGACCGGCGCGAAAATATTCGTCGCGTGGGCGAAGTGGCGAAACTGATGGTGGACGCCGGCCTGGTGGTGTTGACCGCTTTCATTTCCCCACATCGCGCCGAACGGCAGATGGTGCGCGAACTGCTGGATGAAGATCGTTTTATCGAGGTGTTTGTCGACACGCCGTTGGCGGTTTGTGAAGTGCGCGATCCGAAAGGATTGTACAAAAAAGCCCGTGCCGGCGAGCTGCGTAATTTCACCGGTATCGACTCGGTTTACGAGGCGCCACAACGGCCGGATATTCACCTTGATGGCCAACAATTGGTAACAAATTTGATTGCGCAATTGTTAGACGTGCTGCGTGGTCGGGCTATTATCAAACCCTGAATTCAGAAAAGCGTGTGGCGTTTTTGCGCCATACGCTTTTTACGCTAAGCCCGCCGGAGAGCGCGCCGAATAACCAGGGATCGCTATGCAAAATGTCTCGCCTATCTTGATTGACGCAAACCAGGAGAAAGAGGAGCCCTCTTATTCTTTCCTGGGCGGTGTCTGCGGCTTTGTTTTCTACTGGCTGGCCTTCGCAGTGCCGTTTTTGGTTTACGGCTCCAACACCCTTTTCTTCCTGCTCTACACCTGGCCGTTCTTCCTGGCGCTGATGCCGGTTTCGGTGCTGATTGGCATCACGCTCAGCATGCTGCTGCGTGGCCGGTTGATTTTTACGCTGTTGCTGACCGGGACCATCGTTCTGTGCCTGTTCTGGCTGGTGTTCAGCTTTTTGACCGGTTGGTGAGGGAAAGGGCGCAGTCGCCTGCGCCCGAAGCATTGCAAAGCCGTGCCGAAGGTTACAAAACTTTGCTCAGAAATGCCTGAGTGCGCGGATTGGCCGGCTGGCTGAAAATCTGCTGTGGCGAACCTTCTTCCTGAATGATCCCTTGATCGATAAACAGCACCCGATCTGCCACTTCCCGGGCAAAGCCCATCTCATGCGTCACCACCACCATCGTCATGCCTTCGTGCGCCAATGACTTCATCACCGCCAGCACTTCGCCGACCAGCTCGGGATCCAGTGCGGAGGTCGGTTCGTCGAACAGCATGATTTTCGGTTCCATCGCCAGCGCGCGAGCAATGGCGACCCGCTGTTGCTGACCGCCGGACAGGCTGTTGGGATAAGCGTCGATTTTGTCCAGCAGGCCCACCTTTTGCAGCAGCGCCTCTGCCCGCAGTATGGCCTCTGCGCGCGACAGCTTTTTCACGCCCATCGGCGCCATGATGATGTTTTCCAGCACCGTCATATGCGGGAACAGGTTAAAGCGTTGAAACACCATCCCGACGCTCTCACGCATTTTATTGAGATCGGTTTTCTGGCTGTGTATGGCAAAACCGTTCACCAGGATCTCACCGCCGGACAGGGTCTCGAGCGCGTTGATACAGCGCAGGAAGGTACTTTTACCGGAGCCGGACGGGCCGATGACGCAGACCACTTCGTTGGCTGCGATTTCGCAGGAAATACCACGCAGCACGTGGCTTTCGCCGAATTGTTTTTGCAGGTTATGTACGCGAATCACTTTTCCCGAACCTCTTTTCCATGTGTTGCACCATCAGCGAAAGCAGGAAGGTGAGGACCCAATAGACCAGCGAAATGGTCAGGTAGGGTTCCCAATAGGTGGCATAGGCGCCGGAAACCGTGCGGGCGGCATAGGCCAGATCGGCAAGACCGATGGCGGAGGCCAGCGAAGAGTCTTTGACGATGGCAATGGCATTGTTGCCCAGCGGCGGCAGCATGCGGCGAAACGCCTGCGGCAGGATCACTTTGCGCATGGTTTTGCCGTAGCTCATGCCCAGCGAACGCGAAGCTTCCATCTGACCGCGATCGATAGACTGAATGCCGGCGCGGAAAATTTCCGAGACGTATGCACCCGCGTTCAGCGTAATCGCCACCACGCAGGAGAGAAATGCGCCGTAATCGGAGCGCAACGCGCGGGCGAAATCGGTGCTCATCAGGCCGCTGGTGACCAGCAGACCGTCACGTGGGTTGATAAACAGCGGTACCAGCGCGAAATGCACCACCATAATCTGGACAAACAGCGGCGTACCGCGGAAGGCGCTGATGTAGATGCGCACCGGCCACTGAACGCCATAATGCAGTATCGGTTTCCAGATGCCGTGTGGTGCCTGCGCCAGACGGCCGAGCCCGAGGAGCAGCCCCCAGGTGGTGCCCAGTATCACGCAGATAATGGTGCATTTGATGGTCATCCAGGCGCCTTCCATAAACAGCGGGGCGTACTCCTGGATTATCTCCCAACGGAAATTCAAGGTCGGATCCTTCTTAAAAAGTCTTCAGACTGCTGTGTTGACGAACGACGATCGATTATTCGGCGGGCAGTGTGGGGACGTTGCTGTCAAACCAGGTCTGGTAGATTTTGGCGTAGGTGCCGTCGGCGATGATTTTCTTCAGGCCGGCGTTGATTTTGCCGCGCAGTTCGTCATTGCCTTTGGCCACGGCGATACCGAAATACTGACGTTCAAATTTGGCATCGGACACCAGTTTGAACTCTTTTTCCGGATGGGTTTTGATATAGAACTTGGCCACGCCGACGTCGCCCACGGCCGCGCCGATACCGTCTTCATACAGCTCTTGCAGCATTAACGGGGTATTGTCGAAACGTTTGATGGCGGTGTTGTTTTTGCCTAACACGTCGGACACCACGATGTCGCCGGTGCTGGAGTTGACTACGCCGACCTTCAGCGCTTTCAAGGCGGCAATGGAGTCTACGCCAGAGTCTTTGGGGACCACGATAGCCTGCTCTGCCGGGAAGTAAGGTGCAGAGAAATCAACCATTTGTTTGCGTTTATCGGTAATGGTGATGCCGGAAATAATGATGTCGCGATCGCCGGAGTTCAGCGTGGCGAAAATACCTTCCCACGGCGTATTCACCAGTTTGACCTGAAAGTTCTCGGCCTTGGCTACCGCCTTGATGATATCGATATCAAAGCCTTCCAGCTGTTTGCTGCTGTTTTCGAATTCGAACGGACGGTAGGTGCCGCCAGAGCCGACGACGTAGGTAGGTTCAGCCGCCAGGACGGAGGCCGACAGGGTGGCAGCCAGACAGGCGCCAATCACAACTAAAGATTTAAACATCGCTATCCCCGGTAATTAAAAATGATTCATTGGATTTATTTATGCACTATGAGTGCATAAAAATAATCTTTAATGAATAAAAACACAACTCCTACCTGATGATGAAATTTTTAATGGTGTTAAATATGCAGTTTGTGCTTGTGGCTGGCGAATGCTTTGGTGAAATCAGCGGGTAGCCAGTTTTTCTTACTGCATAACCGGAAAAAACGTTGAAGGAGAAAAATGCAGAGGCGTTGGTTGGTTTTTCTGTGATGAAAGTGGTTTTTTTTGCCGCTTTCGAAGTGAATTTAGGTTATAAACTCAGGAAATTATCATCCTACTCTGAATTTGGCGGCGAAATGCCGTTCTCTGTGTGGAGTCCAACGAAAAGTTGTGGGATGATTGGTCGGTTTTTCAGGGGGCGGAGATGGGAAAACTTACGCTGCTATTGCTGGCATTGCTCGGTTGGTTACAGTATTCACTGTGGCTGGGCAAAAATGGTATTCACGATTACGTGCGGGTCAATGAAGACGTTGCGCTCCAACAGGGCAGCAATGCTAAATTGAAAGCGCGTAACGATCAGCTGTTCGCCGAGATCGACGATTTGAACGGCGGTCAGGAAGCGATCGAAGAGCGTGCGCGCAATGAGCTGAGCATGATTAAGCCCGGTGAGACTTTCTATCGTCTGGTTCCTGACCAATCCAGACGCAACGCGGCGTCCGCCTCGCAAAATAACCTACAAAAGTAACGCATGAATCACTCCGCAGGAACCTTTCCATCGGTGATCGCCGTCCTGCCCGCTGCCGGTATTGGCAGCCGCATGCAGGCTGATTGCCCAAAGCAATATTTAACCATCGGCCACCAAACCATTCTCGAACACGCGATCCACGCGCTGCTGCGCCATCCGCGTATTTCGCAGGTGATTGTGGCGATAAGCCCCGACGATCAGCAGTTTCACCAGTTGCCGATAGCGCAGGATCCCCGCGTGCAGGCTACCATTGGCGGGCAGCAACGCGCCGACTCGGTAATGGCCGGCTTGCAGCTGGCCGGCGAGGCAAAATGGGTGCTGGTGCACGACGCGGCGCGCCCCTGTCTGCATGCCGACGATCTCGACCGCCTGTTGGCGATTACCGAACATAGCGACGTAGGGGGCATTCTGGCGGCGCCGGTGCGTGACACCATGAAGCGCGCAGAGCCTGGCCACGGGGCCATTTCTCATACGGTAGAACGTCAGGACCTGTGGCATGCGTTAACGCCGCAGCTGTTCCCACTGGCGTTGCTCAAGCAGTGCCTGCAGCGCGCGCTGGATGACGGGGCGACGGTGACCGACGAGGCGTCGGCCCTGGAGCACTGCGGCTATCATCCGCTGCTGGTCAATGGGCGTTCGGACAATATTAAGGTCACGCGGCCGGAAGATTTGGCGCTGGCGGCATTCTATTTAACTCAGTTAGACAATTAAGGAGCGCATCATGCGTATCGGCCACGGTTTTGACGTACACAAATTTGGCGGCGAAGGCCCGTTGGTGATCGGTGGCGTTCGTATTCCTTATGAAAAAGGTTTGCTGGCCCACTCTGATGGCGACGTAGCACTGCACGCCGCGACCGATGCCCTGCTGGGCGCGGCGGCACTGGGGGATATCGGCAAGCTGTTCCCGGATACTGACCCGGCCTTCAAAGGTGCCGATAGCCGCGAGTTGCTGCGCGAAGCCTGGAAACGCATCCGCGCCAAGGGCTATCGTCTGGGCAACCTGGACATCACTATTATTGCCCAGGCCCCTAAAATGGCCCCGCATATCCCGCAGATGCGCATTTTCCTGGCGGAAGACCTGCAATGCCATATGGACGACGTTAACGTTAAGGCTACCACCACCGAACAACTCGGTTTCACCGGGCGTGGCGAGGGTATTGCCTGCGAAGCGGTTGCCTTGTTGATCAAGGAATAAGCGCATGGATATGGCTAACCTGACCTGGCTGCATGGCCAGCCGCAAAGCACCGGCGTGCTGAAGGCCAACCCGGAAGATTTCGTGGTGGTGGAAGACCTGGGCTTTGAGCCGGATGGCGAAGGCGAACACGTGCTGGTGAACATCCGCAAAAACGGTTGTAACACCCAGTTCGTCGCCGATTACCTGGCGCGCTTTGCCGGTATTCATGCCCGCTCCGTCAGCTACGCGGGCTTAAAAGATCGTCATGCGGTAACCGAACAGTGGTTCTGTTTGCATCTGCCAGGGAAAGAGACGCCGGACTTTACCCAGTTCTCACTGGAAGGCTGTGAAGTGCTGGCCAGCGCCCGGCACCTGCGCAAAATGCGGATTGGCACCTTGAAAGGCAATGCCTTTACTCTGGTGCTGCGTCATATCTCCGATCGTCAGGATGTAGAACAACGTCTGCAGGCGATTGAGACCGGCGGTGTACCGAATTACTTCGGCAGTCAGCGCTTTGGGCGCGGCGGTAACAACCTGGTGATGGCGCGACGTTGGGCGAATGACGAGATCCGGGTGAAAGAACGCAGCAAGCGTAGCTTTTATCTTTCTGCCAGTCGCAGCGCGCTGTTTAACCTGATCGCCAGCCGGCGATTGGCCAATCAGCAGCAACATACCGTGCTGGAAGGGGATGCCCTTCAACTTAGCGGTCGTGGCAGTTGGTTTGTTGCCAAACCGGAAGAGCTGGAAGCGTTGCAGCAACGCCTGGAAGCCGGTGAGCTGATGATCACCGCACCTTTACCCGGTGATGGCGAACCGGGCACCGCCGGGGAAGCGTTGAGCTTTGAACAGCAGTGTCTGCTGGAACAGCCGGAGCTGATGTCGCTTTTAAAGCGCGAACGCGTAGATCCGGCCCGCCGAGCCTTGCTGTTACAGCCGAAAGATATGCAGTGGGACTGGTGGGACGATGCCACCGTCGAACTGCGTTTCTGGCTGCCGGCCGGCAGTTTCGCCACCAGCGTGGTGCGCGAAATTATGCGGCAGGACAGTAGCGATGCGGATATTAGCGAGTAATAATCAAGAAACCTGCGCAAGCAGGTTTTTTTTCGCCAGAAGAATGACTCGTGGCGGTTCTGCCTTGAGTTCCCTGCCTTTTCCCATGGTCACTGGACATGGCGGGGGCAGTAAACATAATATCTGCTGATTAAGCGCCTCCTTTTGGGCGGTCATACCGAGTAGTTAAATCCCAGGCTGCGTTGAGCGGTGCCTGGTTGAGAGATAAAAAGAAGACAACCTCTTATGCGGATATTGCTGAGTAATGACGACGGTGTTACCGCCCCAGGCATTCAGGTGCTGGCGGCAGCGCTGCGAGAGTTTGCTGAGGTGCAGGTTGTGGCACCCGATCGTAACCGCAGCGGTTCTTCCAATGCGCTGACGTTGGAATCCCCATTGCGCACCCTGACGATGCCCAATGGGGATATCGCCGTACAGCAAGGAACACCGACCGATTGCGTATACCTGGGAGTGAATGCCCTGATGCAACCTGCGCCGGATATCGTGGTTTCCGGTATCAATGCCGGCCCCAATCTGGGCGATGACGTGATCTACTCCGGCACCGTGGCTGCCGCCATGGAAGGGCGCCATTTGGGCTTGCCTGCGCTGGCCGTGTCGTTGAACGGCCATCAGCATTATGCTACCGCGGCGGCGATCACCTGCCGGGTGCTGCGGGCCCTGTTGCGTGAACCGTTACGCACCGGAAAAATTCTGAATATCAACGTGCCGGATTTGCCGTTGGACGAGATCAAAGGCATTCGCGTGACCCGCTGCGGCAGTCGCCATCCGGCCGACAAAGTGTTCTGCCAACAGGATCCTCGTGGGCAAAACCTTTACTGGATTGGGCCTCCGGGTGATAAGTTTGATGTCGGGCCGGACACGGATTTCGCTGCGGTAGAACAGGGTTATGTCGCGATTACACCCTTGCAGGTGGATTTGACCGCTTATGCGGCCCAGGATGTAGTAAAAACGTGGTTAACCAAAGCAGGGGTTGGCGGGGAATGGTGAACAAGCGTATGCAAACATTGCTGACGCAACTGCGTCAACAAGGGATCCAGGACGAACGATTACTGCGGGCCATTGAGGCAGTGCCGCGTGAACGCTTTGTTGATGAAGCGCTTGAACACAAAGCTTATGAAAATACGGCGCTGCCTATCGGCTCAGGTCAAACGATCTCCCAGCCTTATATGGTGGCACGGATGACCGAACTCTTAAACCTGACGCCCACATCCAGGGTATTGGAGATCGGCACGGGTTCCGGTTATCAAACCGCCATACTGGCGCACCTGGTGCAGCATGTGTGCTCCGTTGAGCGTATCAAGGGATTGCAATGGCAGGCGAAACGTCGCCTGAAGCAACTCGACCTTCACAATGTTTCTACTCGTCACGGTGACGGTTGGCAGGGGTGGGCTTCGCGGGGGCCGTTCGATGCCATTATTGTCACCGCCGCGCCGCCGGAGATCCCCCCGGCGTTGATGGAACAGCTAGACGACGGCGGTATTTTGGTTTTGCCGGTCGGTGAGCAGGCTCAGATCCTCAAGCGTATTCAGCGCCAGGGGAATGAATTTACTATCGATATCGTCGAAGCGGTGCGCTTTGTACCACTGGTGAAAGGCGAACTGGCCTAGCGATTGTCTGAATTTTCGACAGGATATGAAATCTGTTGCACTTTCATCACCTCCGGTTAAGGTTTTAGCGTTTCAATAAAACTAATTTTCAATACAATTGCCTTTCTGCGCAGTTGTCTTATGGTGCAGCAGCGCTAATGTGGTTAGCATGGCGCGCTGTTTTGAGGCTCCGGTATGAGGTTTTCTGACGTTCAGAAATCGGCCGCGGGCACCTTTCATTGTAGGAACGTAGAGAATGTTAAAAGCTCAGCTACGATGTAAAGGGTATTTTGGATATATCGCTGATATTGCTGTCATGGGGGAAGCATGAGCACGGGAAGCCCAATGATTACATTACGCCGGGTTGCGGTGTGTACGATGGTAAGTTTGTGGTTGGCGGGTTGTTCGAACAATGCGTCGACATCGGCCCCTATCAGTAGCGTGGACGGCGGTGGTGCCGGAGCCGCTGCATCCAGCAATGCTGGGGCGCAGGTGGGCTCTGAGGGACACATTGTTTACAACCGCAGTTATACTTCGATCCCCAAAGGGAGCTACAGCGGTAATACCTATACGGTTAAGCGCGGAGACACGCTGTTTTACATCGCCTGGATCACCGGAAATGATTACCGTGACCTGGCTCAGCGTAACAATATTCCTGAACCCTACAGTCTGAATGTGGGTCAAAACATTCAGCTTGGTAATGGTTCGGCTACCGGAAATGGCGGCATGCTGGCGGCGACAGACGCAACCAGCGGCGGCGTACCTAAGCCACCATCGACCTCCCAGATACAAACTGCAACGGTTGATTCTCAATCAACTAACGCGTATTCTGATAATTCGGGTAAACAGAATGTAGGTAAGATGTTACCTGCAGCAGGCGCAGTGGCGGCAACTACCGCAACAGCTCCTGTTACCGCACCGGTCGTTGCTCCACCAGTGAGCAGCACCGTCAGCAACAGCACTCCGGTAAGTACCTGGAGATGGCCGACTGACGGTAAGATTATTGATAACTTTTCCTCATCAGAAGGTGGGAATAAAGGTGTCGATATCGCCGGTTCCCGTGGGCAGCCTATCTTCGCTACCGCCGATGGTCGTGTAGTGTACGCAGGCAACGCTTTACGGGGTTACGGTAATCTAATCATCATCAAACACAATGATGATTACCTGAGCGCCTACGCTCACAACGACACAATGCTGGTCCGGGAACAACAAGAAGTGAAGGCGGGTCAAAAAATAGCCACCATGGGTAGCACCGGAACCAGTTCAGTACGTTTGCATTTTGAAATTCGTTACAAGGGGAAATCCGTAAACCCGCTGCGTTATCTTCCGCAGCGATAGATTGGGCAGAATACGCTGTTATTCTGCTCGCGGTATCACGGGTAGGAGCAGCATATGAGCCAAAATACGCTGAAAGTTAACGAGTTACATGATGATGCGGATTTCGACGAGAACGCAACGGAAGCGGAATCATTCGACGAAAAAGCACTGGTAGAAGAAGAGGCCAGTGAGAATGATCTAGCGGAAGAAGAGTTGTTGTCACAAGGCGTGACCCAACGCGTATTGGATGCGACGCAGCTCTATCTGGGCGAAATCGGTTATTCTCCGCTGCTTACCGCAGAGGAAGAAGTTTATTTTGCGCGGCGTGCACTGCGCGGTGACGTGCCGTCCCGCCGCCGAATGATTGAAAGCAACCTGCGGTTGGTGGTGAAAATCGCCCGCCGCTACAGCAACCGCGGCCTGGCGCTGCTGGATCTGATTGAAGAGGGCAACCTCGGTCTGATCCGCGCAGTGGAAAAGTTTGACCCAGAACGCGGTTTCCGTTTCTCGACCTACGCTACCTGGTGGATCCGGCAGACGATTGAACGGGCGATCATGAACCAAACCCGTACCATTCGCTTGCCAATCCACATAGTTAAAGAACTGAATGTCTATTTGCGCACCGCGCGCGAGCTTTCTCATAAACTGGATCATGAACCGAGCGCTGAAGAGATTGCAGAGCAACTCGACAAGCCGGTGGATGACGTCAGCCGCATGCTGCGCCTGAACGAACGTATCACTTCTGTGGATACGCCGTTGGGTGGGGATTCGGAGAAAGCGTTGCTGGACATTCTGGCAGACGAGAAAGACAACGGACCGGAAGACACCACGCAAGACGATGACATGAAACAGAGCATCGTGAAATGGCTGTTCGAACTGAACGCCAAACAGCGTGAAGTGCTGGCGCGTCGCTTTGGCCTGTTGGGCTACGAAGCGGCGACGCTCGAAGATGTAGGCCGCGAAATTGGCCTGACTCGCGAGCGAGTACGTCAGATCCAGGTTGAAGGTTTGCGTCGCCTGCGTGAGATACTGCAGATGCAGGGCCTGAGTATCGAGGCACTGTTCCGCGAGTAACGTCGGCAGTTGAACCGCATCAAAATAAAAACGGTGAGCATCATGCTCACCGTTTTTTTATGCCAGTTATTTATACGTCGAGCTAGACCATATTCTTCAGGCGATAAATCCATTCCAGTGCCTGGCGCGGAGACAATGAATCCGGATCCAGAGCCTCAAGTGCTTCAACCGCCGGTGAGGTTTCCTCATTCAGCAGCGTCATCTGAGTGGCGTCAACGGTACCGCTGGCGGTATGGTTGGAGATAGCCTCCAGTTCACGCAATTTCTGGCGTGCGCGTTTGATCACTTCACGTGGCACCCCGGCCAATGCGGCAACCGCCAGCCCGTAACTTTTGCTGGCGGCACCGTCCTGCACGCTGTGCATAAAGGCGATGGTGTCACCGTGCTCAAGCGCATCCAAATGCACGTTAACCACGCCTTCCATTTTTTCCGGCAGGGTGGTCAGCTCAAAGTAATGAGTGGCGAACAAGGTCATGGCCTTGATGCGGCTGGCCAGATTTTCGGCGCAGGCCCAGGCCAGGGATAAACCATCATAGGTCGAGGTGCCGCGGCCAATCTCGTCCATCAGCACCAGACTATGTTCGGTGGCGTTATGCAGGATATTGGCCGTTTCGGTCATCTCAACCATAAAGGTGGAGCGGCCGGAAGCCAGATCGTCCGCTGCACCTACGCGGGTAAATATGCGATCGACCGGGCCAATGACTGCCTTGCTTGCCGGCACGTAGCTGCCGATATGGGCCATCAGTACGATCAGCGCCGTTTGGCGCATATAGGTACTTTTACCGCCCATGTTAGGGCCGGTAATGATCAACATTCGGCGTTGGGGCGACAGTGACAGCGGGTTGGAAATAAAGGGTTCGCTCAACACCTGCTCCACCACCGGGTGGCGACCTTCGGTGATGCGCACGCCAGGCTGCTCGCTCATGGTCGGGCAGGCGTAGTTCAGCGTTTCGGCGCGTTCTGCCAGGTTGGCCAGTACGTCCAGTTCTGCCAATGCCGCCGCGCTTTGTTGCAATTCACCCAGATGCGGCAACAGCAAATCGAACAGTTCTTCGTACAGACCTTTCTCGATGGCCAGCGCTTTCCCTTTAGAGGTCAGCACCTTGTCTTCGTACTCTTTCAGTTCGGGAATGATGTAGCGTTCGGCGTTTTTCAGCGTCTGACGGCGTACGTAATGGATCGGTACCAGGTGGCTTTGCCCGCGACTGACCTGAATGTAATAGCCATGAACACCATTGAAACCGACCTTCAGCGTATCCAGCCCCAGTTTTTCGCGCTCGCGGATCTCGAGACGGTCGAGATAGTCGCTGGCACCATCGGCCAAGGCTCGCCATTCGTCCAGCTCACTGTTGTAGCCGGGGGCGATAACGCCACCGTCGCGAACCAGCACCGGCGGGGCTTCCACCACGGCGCGCTCCAGCAAGTCCTGCAGTTCATCAAACTGACCCACCTGGGACAGCAGATGCTGCACATGCGGAGTATTTACGCCTTTTAACAGCGCATGGATATCCGGTAGCTGCTGGAAGGCATGACGCATGCGTGCCAGATCGCGCGGACGTGCGCTGCGCAACGCCAGACGGGCGAGGATACGTTCCAGATCGCCGACCTGACGCAAAGAAGGTTGCAGTTCAGCATACAGATCCTGCAGTGCGCCTATGGCTTGCTGACGATCATTCAGTACCTTGATGTCACGAGTAGGCATATGCAGCCAGCGCTTAAGCATGCGGCTGCCCATGGCCGTCACGCTGTGATCGAGGATCGCCGCCAGGGTGTTTTCAGTGCCGCCGGACAGGCTCTGGGTCAGCTCGAGGTTACGCCGGGTGGCGGCGTCCATGATGATGCCGTCCTGTTGACGCTCCATGGTGATGCCACGGATGTGCGGCAATGAGGTGCGCTGGGTATCTTTTACATACTGCAGCAGGCAGCCGGCGGCACGCAGTGCCTGATGGGCCTGTTCAACGCCGAAGCCGGTAAGATCGCGGGTGCCGAACTGCAGGTTAAGCTGCTGACGGGCGGTCTCCGGTTCGAATTCCCACAGCGGGCGACGACGCAGACCATGGCGCTGTTCAATCAGCGACATCTGTTCAAAGGTTTCGGGATAAAGCAGTTCGGCGGGGTTGGTGCGTTGCAGCTCGGCTGCCATGGTTTCGATATCTGCCGGTTCGGCAACGCGGAAACGGCCGGAGCTGATATCCAGCGTCGCGTAACCAAAGCCACGTGCGTCTTGCCAGATGGCAGCCAGCAGGTTGTCCTGACGCTCCTGTAGCAAGGCTTCGTCGGTGATGGTGCCAGGCGTGACAATACGCACCACTTTGCGCTCAACCGGACCTTTACTGGTGGCCGGATCGCCGATTTGTTCGCACAGGGCAACGGATTCGCCAAGCTGCACCAGTTTGGCTAAATAGTTTTCCACCGCATGATGGGGAACGCCGGCCATGGGAATAGGCTCCCCTGCTGAGGCACCGCGTTTGGTCAGCGAGATATCCAGCAGTTGGGACGCGCGTTTGGCATCATCATAGAACAGCTCGTAAAAGTCGCCCATGCGGTAGAACAGCAGGATCTCGGGATGCTGAGCCTTGAGGCGCAGGTACTGCTGCATCATTGGCGTGTGTGAATCGAGCTTGTCGGTGCTATTCATAAGATTACTGTTTCCAATCCATTGAATTTGAAATGAGTTTTGACGTTTTTTTTCATCATTAGGTATCACGCCGTGTTACAAAAATCACGCCTGCAGGCGGTCGCAGGGCGAGGTAAAGCCATTGATCAAACCAGTCCCAAACGGAACGGAGGGCGCCGCGGCTACCGGCGATGGGGATCAATAAGCTTTTTATACCGACGCTATACTAGCCCAGCGGGCAATCCGCTGTCACAGGTAAAAATGGGGAGCTTTACGCAAACTGGGTTTGTAATGAACGAAAGGCGTTACAATCCCCGTTCTGGCTCTAAAAACCAAGCGTATCTGCTCAGAAATCACCTCATTCCCATCCGCTTTTCCGGCGGTCTCGACGCCTTCCCTTGATGACCAGTTCTAATCAAGGGCGAACTATTCTGTGCTCACTTATCCCCCGTTGCATGATCCCGCGAGAAGAATAATCCATAAATACTCTACATGTTTATAACGTATTGTTTATAATTGGTATTTGTTTATTTTCGATGAATTAATTCGGTAATTTAAGGTTATTTGTGAGCCCGGTCACACTAATTTTTTATGCAAAATGTGAAGAGGGTCAATCGGGAAGGTCAAGGAGAGACGGTTCTTTACGCCGATGGCTTACCGGTCCGCTCCGATGCCTCCGTATACTGTTCGCAACCAGGGCAGAGCAACGGAAATTTTCATAAGGAATGTGCGCGAGGCAATCGCTATTGCATCTGGCAAACAAATGACACGGGGCTTTTTTGATTATCTTGAGGGATTGGGTATGGAAAAGAAAAAAATCTATCTGTTTTGTTCTGCCGGTATGTCGACTTCTCTGCTGGTTTCAAAAATGAAGGCGCAGGCCGAGAAGTACGAAGTGCCAGTGATCATTGCCGCTTATCCCGAAGCGCTGGCTGCGGAAAAGGGCGCAGAGGCAGATCTGATCCTGCTGGGGCCGCAGATTGCCTATACGTTAGCCGAAGTACAAAAACAGCTGCCCAATAAGCCCGTCGAAGTGATCGATTCCACTTTATACGGCAAGCTTGATGGCCTTGGGGTGTTGAAGGCCGCGGTCGCCACCATAAAAAAAGCTAACCAATAAAGGGGTCTGCCGTGAATACGTTAATTGCCTCGTTGGAAAAGGTCATACTGCCCTTTGCCGTGAAAATTGGTAAACAGCCCCATGTTAATGCCATCAAAAACGGGTTCATTCGATTAATGCCGCTGACGTTGACCGGGGCGATGTTCGTTCTGATCAACAACGTATTCCTCAGTTTCGGCGAAGGCTCGTTCTTCTTTTCATTGGGGGTACGGCTGGATGCGTCCACCATTGAAACGCTAAACAGCCTGAAGACCATCGGTGGCAGCGTTTATAACGGCACCCTGGGGATTATGTCCCTGATGACGCCCTTCTTTATCAGTATGGCTTTAGCGGAGGAGCGTAAGGTTGACCCGCTAGCGGCCGCGCTACTGGCGGTTGCCGCCTTTATGACGGTGACGCCGTTCAGCGTCGGTGAGGCTTATGCCGTCGGTGCTAACTGGCTTGGCGGCGCCAACATCATTTCCGGCATGGTGATCGGCCTGGTGGTGGCGGAGATGTTTACCTTTGTGGTGCGCCGCAACTGGGTCATCAGCCTGCCCGACAGCGTACCTTCTTCCGTGTCTCGCTCGTTCTCCGCACTGATCCCCGGATTCCTGATCCTGTCGATCATGGGCGTGATTGCCTATTGCCTGACGCTGTGGGGAACCAACTTCCACCAAATCATCATGGACACCATCTCGGCTCCGCTGGCGAAAATGGGCAGCGTTGTCGGCTGGGTGTATGTGATGTTCTCCTCGCTGCTGTGGTTCTTCGGGGTGCATGGCTCGATGGCGCTGGCCGCGCTGGACAGCGGCATCATGACGCCATTCGCGCTGGAAAACGTAGAGCTTTACAACAAGTATGGTTCGGTCGAAGCCGCCGTTGCCGCCGGCAAAGAGTTCCATATGTGGGCGAAACCTTTCGTCGACTCTTATATCTATCTGGGCGGCACCGGCTCTACGCTGGGGCTGATTATCGCCATCTTTATCGCCTCGCGCCGTGAAGACTATCGCCAGGTCGCCAAGCTGGCTACCCCGTCGGGCATCTTCCAGATTAACGAACCTATCCTGTTCGGCCTGCCGGTGATCATGAACCCGGTGATGTTTATCCCGTTCATTCTGGTTCAACCGGTATTGACGATCATCACCACGGTGGCCTATTACACCGGAATGATCCCGCCTATCACCAACATTGCCCCCTGGACCATGCCGGTAGGTCTGGGGGCGTTCTTCAATACTAACGGCAGTATCGTCGCCATGTTGCTGAGCTTCTTCAACCTGGGCGTGGCGACCTTGATTTACCTGCCGTTTGTGATGATATCCAACAAGGCGCAGAGCCAGATCGATCAGGCTACCGAAAGCGAAGAAGACATCGCCAAGGCGCTGAAATTCTAACTGTCAGTCTGGGGCAGCACTTGCTGCCCCGGTTTTAGGGGCGTTTGGATGAAATATCAATTTGCTGACGATTTCTGGTGGGGAAGCGCGACCTCTGCGCCGCAGTCGGAAGGGGCCTCTGCACGGGATGGCAAAAGTCAGAACATCTTCGATTACTGGTATGACATTGCGCCAGAACGCTTTCATCATCAGGTCGGTCCGTCCGAGGCATCCACCTTTTATGACCGTTTCCAGCAAGACATCCTGCTGTTAAAAAAGCTTGGGCATAACACCTTCAGAACCTCTATTTCCTGGTCACGGCTGATCCCGGACGGGGAGGGCGAGGTGAACCCGAAAGCCGTCGCTTTTTATAACGCGCTTATCGATGGCCTGCTGGCTGAGGGCATTACGCCATTTATCAACCTTTACCATTTCGACATGCCGATGTGCATGCAGCGAAAAGGCGGCTGGGAAAGCCGGGCGGTGGTGGAAGCCTATGCCCGCTACGCCAAAACCTGTTTCAGCCTGTTCGGCGATCGGGTCACTCATTGGTTTACTTTTAACGAGCCGATTGTGCCGGTCGAAGCGGGCTATCTGAACGACCTGCACTATCCTTGCGTGGTTGATTTTAAAAGGGCAGTCGCGGTGGCTTACCACAGCGTGCTGGCCCATGCCAAAGCGGTGAAGGAGTTCAGGGCGTTGGGCCACCAAGGCGCGATAGGCATTATTTTGAACCTGAGCCCGACCTATCCGCGTTCGAACAGCCAGGAAGATGGCGTGGCCGCCCATCATGCGGATCTGTTGCTGAACAAAAGCTTCCTTGATCCTGTGACCAAAGGGCGTTATCCGCAAGATTTGGTTGATTTACTGCGCGCCAATGATTTGTTGCCACAAACGGCACCGGAGGACGCACAGCTGATTGCCGACGGCGTGGTGGATATTCTGGGCGTCAATTACTATCAACCGCGCAGGGTTAAAGCGAAAGAAGACTACCGGGCCGACGCATCCGTGACGATGCCGGAAGATCTGTTCAGCTATTACGACATGCCTGGCCGCAAGATCAATCCGCATCGGGGCTGGGAGATCTATGAAAAAGGGCTGTATGACATCCTGATGGATCTGAAGGAAAACTACGGCAACATTCCCTGCTATATTTCAGAAAATGGCATGGGCGTAGAGGGTGAAGAGGCCTTTATCGGCCCTACTGGACGGGTGGAGGATGATTATCGAATCGACTTTATCCGCGATCATCTGAAATGGCTGCATCAGGCGCTGTCGGAGGGTTCCAACTGCAAAGGCTATCATTTGTGGACCTTTATCGACTGCTGGTCCTGGCTTAATGCCTACAAGAATCGCTACGGGTTAGTTCGGCTCGAGCGGGAGAGCCAACAGCGCACGTTGAAGAAGAGTGGCTATTGGTTTGCCGAGACGGCCCGGCAGAACGGCTTTGATTAACGGGAGCGCATGCGATGTCTGAGAACCTGGTTTCGCTGAATGCGAACGACGTTAAGCTGATTCGGGAGCAGGATTTCTTTAACTGCAAAGATTTCCATTTGTTCATTTATAACAAGGTGGAAAGCGCCACTGGGCTGCATCAGCATGACTACTATGAATTCACCATCGTCCTGAGCGGCAAATGTTATCAGGAGATCAACGGCAAGCGCGTGCTGCTGGAACGGGGCGATTTTGTCTTCATCCCCATTGGTTCGCGCCATCAGAGCTTTTATGAGTTCGGTGCCGCGAAAATCTTCAACGTGGCGGTTGGCAAGGTGTTCTTCGAAGAGAACTATTTGCAGCAGTTGCCACGCTGTTTTGTCGCCTCCCAGGCCTACAGCCTGAAGAATGAATTCCTGGCTTATATCGAGTCGGTGGTGGGTTCCCCGCAGTTTCGCGAGGATGATTTTGCCGAATTCCTGGAAACGCTGACCTTTTATATCATCAGCCGCATTCGTCACTATAAGGAAGAGAGCGGCGAGGGGGACGATATCCCGCAGTGGCTGAAAAACACCCTGGCCGGCATGCATGATAAAGCCATGTTTGGTGAAAAGGCACTGCTCAATATGGTGGAGTTGTCGGGAAAAACGCAGGAGTACCTGACCCGGGCGATGCGGCGGTATTACCATAAAACACCGATGCAGGTGATCAATGAAATCCGCATCAACTTTGCCAAAACGCAGCTTGAAGTCACCAACTATTCGGTTTCGGATATTGCCTTCGACTCTGGCTATGGCGACGTGAGCCTGTTTATTAAAAACTTTAAGAGACTCACCGAAGTGACGCCGGGTAATTACCGAAAAAAGTTCTACGGCCCTGTTTAGGGCCGCTCCCGATAAGCATTAACGCCGATATTCCGAATGCCTTTCAGGCCGCCAATAGCCTGATGAAATAAATTTCTTTGCGTAAGCGAAGGGGAATTGCCGTACCTGACGGACGGTATTCCCTTGCCAAAAATTTGTTAAATGGATGCCAAAATGGAAAAGTTACTGATAGTGAATGCCGACGATTTTGGTCTGAGCAAGGGACAGAACTATGGGGTGATTGAGGCGTTTCACTATGGGGTGGTCACTTCAACCACGGCAATGGTGAATAGCCCGGACGTACAGCATGCCGCCAGCCTCAGCCGGCTTTATCCTGGGCTGAAGATCGGCCTGCATTTTGTGCTGACTCACGGGCATCCATTGACGGCCATGCCTTCGCTGGTTAACGAACGCGGAGAGCTGGGCAAGTGGTTATGGGAAAGGGCAGAGTCTGGGCTGCTGAGTATGGACGAAATCCACGATGAGTTGGTGAGCCAATACGACAGGTTCATGGCGGTGTTTGGCAAAGCGCCGACGCATATCGACAGCCATCATCACGTGCATATGCTGCCGCAGATTTACCCGCTGGTCGAGGCATTTGCTCAGTCCCGTGCCATCCCGCTGCGTATTGGGCGTCAGGAGGTTGAACGGCAAGATATCCCATTGCGTTATGACCGCAGCACCGAGTGGTTTGATGCGGGTTTCTATGGCGAATCGATATCCGAAACGCTGTTTTTACAGGTGCTCGATCGTGCCGATCAACGTGGTGCCAAGTCGGTGGAGATGATGTGCCACCCGGCGTTCCTGGATAACACTATTTTGGCGAGTAAATATTGCTATCCGCGGCTTGCCGAAGTGGACGTTCTGACTTCGCCAGGCATGAAAAACGCCATCGCGGAACGCGGTTACCGTCTGGGATCTTTCCTCGATCTGTAGCCAGCCCATCGGATACAGCGATGGCCGCTTAAAGCATTGAATGGGCCTTTTTAAGCCCGGTATCTTCATCAGGATCGGCTCCCTGCGGAACAGGGGGCTCCGCTTCTTCCTCGTCCGACGCTTCGCTGGCCTGCGGCTCTATCGGATCGGGGGCCGCCTCCGGTGGCGGCATGGTGTCGTGGATAATCTGTTCATCAAAGGTTGGGTTCAGCGCCGGAGAGAGCGGCGAACTGGTCAGGCTGTCCGGCAGGGGAATGTGCGGTAATGGCGCATCTTGAACAAACTGCGATTCGTCTTGTTTTACCGTCCGGCTGAAGGCCACCAGCAGCACACCACACAGTGCAAAGAAGGCATACAGCGTATTCCCACCCAGCGGCTCTATCAGCGCGCCGACCGCCAGGGGACCGACACTGGCGCCCACGCCGAAGGCCATCAGCAAACAGGCGGCTAACGAGACGCGCCGCTCCGGCTCTATCAAATCGTTTGCCAGGGCAACCACCAAGGGATACAGCGTGAACTGCAGCATGCTGACGATAAAGCCCACCACTAATAACACTGGGAAATCAATGTGCGGCACCAATGCCAGCGGCAGCGCGGCTACGATCAATAAAATGGCGTTGATGCGCATCAACAGCGTACGGTTATAGCGATCCGACAGCCAGCTAAGCGGGAATTGCGCCACCAGCCCGGCGAAGATCGATATCGCCATAAACAAGCCGGTCTGCTGGGTGGTCAGTGCCTGCATGCTGGCATAGACCGGGGCCAGCCCGTAGAAAGATCCCACTACCATGCCGATGACCAGCGTGGTCGCCAGCACCTTGGGGATGGCGCCGATAAAATAGCGTAGCTCCATCGGTGCCGGTGACATATGGCGTGCGTTGGTGCGGGTAGTCAGGGCGATAGGCACCAGGCAGAGCGCAAAGCACAGGGCGATCACCAGCAAAGTGGTAATGCCGAGGTTGGCCTGCAGCATCAGCACCACCTGGCCTAACGACATGCCTAAATAGGTAGCTGCCATATAGAAGCCGAACACCATCCCGCGCTGATTGGATTCCGACTGATCGTTAAGCCAGCTTTCCAGCACCATGAACTGACACATCATGCACAGGCCGATAATCAGCCGCAGCACCACCCACACGGGGATGTATTCCGTCAGGCCATGTCCCAGCACCGCCGCGGTAATAATGCCGGCGCAGGAAACGTAAGCGCGGATATGGCCGACGCGAGCAATCAGAAAATGGCCGACCTTGCCACCGATCACCAAACCGATGTAGTTGGCGGCAATAATCGCGCCGATCAACGCGCCGGTCACGTGAATAGACGTTAAACGCAGGGAGATGTAGGTGGTGAGTAACCCTGAACCCAGCAGCATCAGCAGGGTGGTGGTGTACAACGGAAAGAAGACGCCTAACGTTTTTTTCACTCTATCATCCTAATCTTTTATCCTGGTTTGCCATGGGCTGGCCATGCCGGCGGCAAAAACAACCCTGTGAGATCCCTCGTGAGAAAACGCCGCTCATTAACCCGAACGTTACATTCGATACTAGCAGTTTGGGTTAAGGCTTAACACCGCATCGCCTGCGAAGCGTCGCGCATTTCTGTCATCGCCGCGTCAGATAAGCTTGATAAATGCTACTATCGGGCGCATATACCTGATTCGCTAAGGAGAGGTTATGAGTGAACAGCAACTGCGTAAACTCAGCGTTGCAGTAGGGGAAAAACTGAAGGCTAATGGCCAGTGGATCACCTGTGCAGAATCTTGCACCGGGGGGGCTATCGCCAAGGCCATCACCGATATTGCCGGCAGCTCCGCTTATTTCGATCGTGGTTTTGTCACCTACAGCAATACGGCGAAGCATGAGCTTCTAGGCGTGGCGGAAGCGACCCTGAATGCCCATGGCGCCGTAAGCGAAGAGGTGGTGCGCGAGATGGCTCAGGGGGCTCTGCATGCGGCTCGGGCCAACCTGGCGCTGTCGGTTAGCGGCATTGCCGGACCGGACGGTGGCAGCGTGGAAAAACCGGTGGGTACGGTCTGGTTTGGTTTTGCCGAATCCTCAGGACGCGTGCTGGCGCAAAAGATGCAATTTTCCGGCGATCGTGATGCAGTGCGGCTTCAGGCGACAATTTTCGCGCTGCAAACCGCCCTTGACGAATTTTTGTGAAATTAGGCTTGATACTGTATGACCATACAGTATAATTAGTGACATTTCCTGCACAACATACATTCAGTGGCAGTGTGGGGTAACACCGACATTGCGTAACGAAGGAGCAACAATGGCTATTGATGAGAACAAGCAAAAGGCGCTAGCTGCGGCACTGGGCCAGATTGAGAAACAGTTCGGCAAAGGCTCCATCATGCGTCTGGGTGAAGACCGTTCTATGGACGTAGAAACGATCTCTACCGGCTCGCTGTCACTTGATATCGCACTGGGTGCAGGCGGCCTGCCAATGGGCCGTATCGTTGAAATTTATGGTCCGGAATCTTCCGGTAAAACCACCCTGACGCTGCAGGTTATCGCTGCGGCGCAGCGCGAAGGTAAAACCTGTGCCTTTATCGATGCCGAGCACGCGCTGGATCCGATTTATGCGAAGAAGCTGGGTGTTGATATCGACAACCTGCTGTGTTCTCAGCCGGACACCGGTGAGCAGGCGTTGGAAATTTGTGATGCCTTAACCCGTTCTGGCGCGGTTGACGTGATCATCGTTGACTCCGTGGCGGCCTTGACGCCGAAAGCGGAAATCGAAGGTGAAATCGGTGACTCACACATGGGCCTGGCGGCACGTATGATGAGCCAGGCGATGCGTAAGCTGGCCGGTAACCTGAAAAACGCCAACACCCTGCTGATCTTCATCAACCAGATCCGTATGAAAATCGGTGTGATGTTCGGTAACCCGGAAACCACCACTGGCGGTAACGCACTGAAGTTCTACGCATCAGTCCGTCTGGATATCCGCCGTATCGGCGCGGTGAAAGAAGGCGATGAAGTCGTCGGCAGTGAAACCCGCGTGAAAGTCGTCAAAAACAAAATTGCTGCACCGTTCAAGCAGGCCGAATTTCAAATTCTGTACGGCGAAGGTATCAACAGCCGCGGCGAACTGGTCGATCTGGGCGTGAAGCACAAGATGATCGAGAAAGCCGGTGCCTGGTACAGCTACAACGGCGATAAAATCGGTCAGGGTAAGGCAAATGCCTGTAACTTCCTGAAAGAAAACCCGGCGGTTGCCGCTGAGTTGGACAAGAAACTGCGTGACCTGCTGCTGCACAGCAACGGTGAACTGGTTGCGGCAACTGACGAAGGCTTCGATGACGAAGCTGAAACCAGCGAAGAGTTTTAATCGCTGCTGACGCCTGTGAATGCCGTTATGGGTTTACGGGCGTCGACTACATCAGGCTTGAATAATGAATGACTTGCTAAGCCGCGCCATGCGCCTGCTGTCGCAACGCGATCATAGTGAAGCTGAACTGCGCCGCAAGCTTGCGGCGCAGCCATTTATGGCGAAAGCCAGATTTGGCACCAAAACGCCCACCTCCTCCACACCTGCTCCGTCTTCCGAAGAACCGATTGATCCTGCCGTTATCGAACAGGTGATTGCCTATTGCTATCAGCATAATTGGTTGGACGATCAACGCTTTGCCCGCAGCTATATCGGTAGCCGCAGCCGTAAAGGTTACGGTGCGCAGCGCATCCGCTCGGAACTGATGCAAAAGGGCGTAGACAAAGAGCTGACGCAAACTGCCCTGTCGGACTGTGATATCGACTGGTGTGAGCAGGCTAAACAGGTTGCGCAGCGTAAATTTGGCGACAAACTACCAACTGACTGGAAAGAGAAAGCCAAAGTTCAGCGTTATCTGCTCTATCGTGGCTTCTTCCAGGAAGAAATTCAGTCAATTTACCGTGATTTTGCGCAATGAACGCACACGGGGTTTTACTTCCCCTTGAAGAAAATTTATCTTATCCCCACTTTTTGTTCGTGAGTTAGATGCCATCGTCAGGATGTCGCGTATCTTGCTCACGTGTCGTTATTCTAGCCTTTCCGGGAAAATTATGAGCAAGAGCACCGCTGAGATCCGTCAAGCGTTTCTCGATTTCTTTCATAGTAAGGGCCACCAGGTTGTAGCAAGCAGCTCCCTGGTGCCTAACAATGATCCGACATTGCTGTTTACCAATGCCGGCATGAACCAATTTAAAGATGTTTTCCTGGGGCTGGACAAGCGCGCCTATTCCCGAGCCACCACCTCACAACGTTGCGTACGTGCAGGCGGTAAGCATAACGATCTGGAGAACGTCGGTTATACCGCACGTCACCATACCTTCTTCGAAATGCTGGGCAACTTCAGTTTCGGCGACTATTTCAAACATGACGCTATCAGCTTCGCCTGGGAACTGTTGACCGGTGAAAACTGGTTTAACCTGCCTAAAGAAAGGCTGTGGGTGACCGTCTATGAAACCGATGACGAAGCTTTCGACATCTGGCAGAAGCAGATTGGTGTGCCGGCAGAGCGCATTATCCGTATTGGCGACAACAAAGGCGCGGCTTTTGCCTCTGACAATTTCTGGCAGATGGGCGATACCGGTCCGTGCGGTCCGTGCACCGAGATTTTCTACGATCATGGCGATCATATCTGGGGTGGCCCTCCAGGCAGTCCGGAAGAAGACGGCGATCGTTACATTGAGATCTGGAACATCGTTTTCATGCAGTTCAACCGTCAATCCGACGGCACCATGCTGCCGCTGCCAAAACCTTCGGTAGATACCGGTATGGGTCTGGAGCGTATTGCGGCAGTCCTGCAACACGTGAACTCCAACTATGAAATCGACTTGTTCAGCACGCTGATCGCTGCAGTGGCCAAGGTGACAGGCGCGGCAGATTTGAATAACAAATCTTTGCGCGTTATCGCTGACCACATCCGCTCCTGTGCTTTCCTGGTGTCCGATGGCGTGACGCCGTCAAACGAAGGCCGTGGTTACGTGCTGCGCCGCATCATTCGCCGCGCTGTTCGCCACGGCAATATGCTGGGCGCGAAAGACAGCTTCTTCTACAAGCTGGTTGCTCCGTTGATCGAAGTGATGGGGCCGGCCGCTGACGAACTGAAGCGTCAACAGTCTTTGGTTGAACAGGTACTGAAAACTGAAGAAGATCAGTTTGCTCGCACCCTGGAGCGTGGTTTGACGCTGCTGGACGAAGAACTGGCTAACCTGCAGGGCGATACCCTGGATGGCGAAACAGCCTTCCGTCTTTACGACACCTACGGTTTCCCGGTCGATCTGACGGCGGACGTGTGCCGTGAACGTGGCCTGAAAGTGGATGAAGCCGGTTTTGAACTGGCGATGGAAGCGCAGCGTCGTCGTGCACGTGAGTCCAGCGGTTTCGGCGCAGACTACAACAGCATGATCCGCGTTGATGGCGCCAGCCAGTTCTGCGGCTATGACCACGAGCAGCAGCAATCAACCGTGATCGCGCTGTTCCGCGACGGTCAGTCGGTCAATGAGATCCACGCCGGTGAAGAAGCCGTAGTGGTACTGGATGAAACTCCGTTCTACGGTGAATCCGGTGGTCAGGTTGGCGATAAAGGCGTGCTGAAAGCCGCTGGTGCCGATTTTGAAGTGAGCGATACCCAGAAATACGGCCAGGCCATCGGTCATCAGGGCAAGCTGTCTCAAGGTTCCTTGAAAGTGAACGATCGCGTTGATGCGCAGATCGATACCGTTCGCCGCAATCGCATCCGTCTGAATCACTCCGCTACCCACCTGCTGCACGCTGCACTGCGTCAGACGCTGGGTGAGCATGTGGCGCAGAAGGGATCGTTGGTTAACGATAAATACCTGCGTTTCGATTTCTCGCATTTCGAAGCGATGAAGCCGGAGCAGATCCGCATAGTAGAAGACTTGGTGAACCAGCAGATACGTCGCAACCTGCCGGTACAAACCGAAGTCATGGCGCTGGATGATGCCAAAGAGAAGGGCGCTATGGCGCTGTTCGGTGAGAAGTACGACGATAACGTGCGCGTACTGACCATGGGCGACTTCTCGACCGAACTGTGCGGCGGCACCCATGCCAGCCGTACCGGTGACATCGGTCTGTTCCGCATTCTGAGCGAGTCAGGTACCGCTGCGGGTATTCGTCGTATTGAAGCCGTCACCGGCGAAGGTGCGATTGCTACCCTGCATCAGCAAAATGATTTGTTGCAGGACGTTGCGCACCTGGTGAAAGGGGATAGCAACAACCTGACGGACAAAGTGCGTGCGGTACTCGATCGCACTCGCGCGTTGGAAAAAGAACTGCAACAGTTGAAGGATCAGCAGGCGGCGCAGGAGAGCGCTTCATTGTCCAGCAAGGCCAAAATGGTTAACGGCGTCCCGCTGTTGGTCAGCAAGCTTGATAACGTCGAGCCAAAAATGTTGCGTACCATGGTTGATGATTTGAAAAATCAACTGGGTTCCGCAATTATCGTGCTGGCTACCACGGCCGATGATAAGGTGAGCCTGATTGCCGGCGTGACCAAAGATCTGACCGACCGGGTTAAAGCTGGCGAGTTGATCGGCAACGTGGCGCAGCAGGTTGGCGGCAAAGGGGGCGGACGCCCTGATATGGCGCAGGCAGGCGGGACAGACGTCAGTGCCCTGCCGGCGGCATTAGATAGCGTAGAAGCCTGGGTGGCCTCGAAACTGTGAATATAAATAAATAGCACTTACAAACGCCATAACTCATTGTTGATTATGGCGTTTTTAAACTGTGCTAACACAATTTGGTTACAATTACGGGAACAAAGTTTTTCAGGTCGGCTAAACTTATCATTATCTGAGGTGAGACCAAGTCTGCTTACACTTATTGTGGGTTACATGACTTACGTTTTCACAGCATATGATGGATAATGACGGGGAAACTGAGAGACCCGACTCTTTTAATCTTTCAAGGAGCAAAGAATGTTAATTCTGACTCGTCGAGTTGGTGAAACCCTCATGATTGGCGATGAGGTCACGGTCACAGTGCTAGGGGTCAAGGGCAACCAGGTTCGTATTGGTGTGAATGCCCCCAAAGAGGTGTCAGTTCACCGCGAAGAAATCTATCAGCGCATTCAGGCAGAGAAGTCTCAACAGACGACTTACTGATTTCGAAGCAGCGTCTCGTTGCTCAGCGAGACGCTACTGCGCTTTTTTGTGCCTATCATCGTTCCTTTCCTGACTTCTCCGATTAAATCTTTTTGCTGCCTCCCTGACTTTGTTTGCTATTTCGCTATGGTTGCCTGTTGATAAAACACTCTTTTTGCCGTGAAATCGCCCATGTTGAGTGTGAATTGTGCAAACGCGCATGAGTTGGGAAAAATTGTTTGACTTAAAAGTCGGAGAAAGTAATATGTGCGCCACGCAGTGCCGATGAGCTTCTCCAAAGCAAGTTAGGCACAATTCGAAAGAAGCGTATGGTGAGGTGGCCGAGAGGCTGAAGGCGCTCCCCTGCTAAGGGAGTATGCGGTCAAAAGCTGCATCCGGGGTTCGAATCCCCGCCTCACCGCCATTTGCATCCATAGCTCAGCTGGATAGAGTACTCGGCTACGAACCGAGCGGTCGGAGGTTCGAATCCTCCTGGATGCACCATATTTTGCAGTATGGTGGGGTAGTAACAACGTACCATACGGTATCAAAAAAGAATTCCTGTGCATCCATAGCTCAGCTGGATAGAGTACTCGGCTACGAACCGAGCGGTCGGAGGTTCGAATCCTCCTGGATGCACCATTCTTTCTGTCGAACTTGTTTCTTCAAGCAGACAAACCAAAAAATTAGTAATGCATCCATAGCTCAGCTGGATAGAGTACTCGGCTACGAACCGAGCGGTCGGAGGTTCGAATCCTCCTGGATGCACCATCTAAGAAAAACCCGCTTCGGCGGGTTTTTCGCTTTTCCGACCGTGAGGAGAGCGGTTGGAGGTTCGAGTCGAGCGTAGCGAGACAACGTTGCTTCAGCAACGGCCCGCAGGGAGAGGCGCAGCCGAATCATCCTCCTGGATGCACCATCTAAGAAAAACCCGCTTCGGCGGGTTTTTCGCTTTCTGGCCCCGAACATAGATTATTGAACCCCCGGTCCTTCACTCTCACGCACAGCACATTCCGCTATTACGCGATCAGCGACAACCTTCCGGCTTTACGCTAAAGTAGTTTTCTTTCCTCAACGATCATGGAGTAACGATGTACGACCGCTATCAGGGTCTTATTTTCGACATGGACGGCACCATTCTCGATACCGAGCCGACGCATCGCAAGGCGTGGCACGAGGTGCTGTCCCGTTACGGTATGACGTTTGATGAGGCGGCGATGGTGGCATTGAGCGGTTCTCCGACCTGGCGCATTGCCCAGGCGATCCTTGCCAGTCATCAAGCCGATCTCGATCCCCATCAGTTGGCTGCAGAGAAAACCCGCGCGGTCGAAGCGATGTTGTTGGACAGCGTGCGCCCATTGCCGTTAATCGAGGTGGTCAAAGCTTATCATGGTCGCCGTCCAATGGCGGTGGGCACCGGCAGTGAGCATCGCATGGCAGAAACCCTGCTGCGCCATCTGGGCCTGTTCCACTGCTTCGATGCGATTGTGGGTGCCGATGACGTGCAACGCCACAAGCCGGAACCGGATACCTTCCTGCGCTGCGCCGAACTGATAGGTGTGCCGCCGGAGAAATGCGTGGTGTTTGAAGACGCAGACTTCGGTATTCAGGCAGCGAAAAGCGCCAATATGGCCGTGGTAGACGTCCGTACGCTGTGAGTAGTACGCTGGCCGTCATGTCGTTATTCGGTAGCAGCTTTCTCAGTGCGACGTTGCTGCCGGGAAATTCAGAAATTGTTTTGGTTGCCTTGCTGACCAACAGCCGTGTCTCACCAGAGTTGCTGGTGTTGGCCGCGACGTTGGGAAATAC
This sequence comes from Serratia sp. Je.1.23.a, assembly GCF_051129805.1. NCBI lineage: Bacteria > Pseudomonadati > Pseudomonadota > Gammaproteobacteria > Enterobacterales > Yersiniaceae > Serratia > Serratia sp. Je.1.23.a. The sequence continues at coordinate 301,415 of NZ_JBCPSR010000006.1, forward strand.
CCTTGGCGGGCTGACCAATGTCATTATCGGGCGTCTGTTACCGGCGTTGAAACCGCAGAGAGGGCTGGATACAGCGCTCGGGTGGATGCAACGCTTTGGCCCGGCTGCGCTTTTGCTCAGCTGGGTACCGGTAGTGGGCGATTTGTTGTGCGTGTTGGCAGGCTGGCTGCGCATGCCCTGGGGCCCTGTCGCGCTGTTTCTGTGTATCGGAAAGGCGCTGCGTTACATCATTTTGACTATGATAACGTTACAGGGAATGGCCTGGTGGCATTAACGACGTGAATATAACTCAATATTCTCTCGGGTGCAGATTCAGTATGCTTACGAGTTATTGTTTTTAGAAGCGGGAGGTCAATTTGATCCCGGACGTATCCCAGGCGCTTTCTTGGTTGGAAGCCCATCCCCATGCATTAAAAGGCATCCGTCGTGGCATTGAGCGCGAAACGCTGCGTGTCACCGAAAACGGAACGCTGGCAACAACCGGACATCCGGAGAAACTGGGGGCGGCATTAACGCACCACTGGATAACCACAGACTTTGCTGAGGCGCTGTTAGAGTTTATTACGCCGGTTGACGATAACCTCGATCACATGCTGACGTTCTTGCGTGATATTCACCGTTACGTAGCGCGCAACCTAGGTGATGAGCGTATGTGGCCACTCAGCATGCCGTGCTTTATTGAAGCCGAGCAGGACATTGAGCTGGCACAGTTCGGTTCGTCGAACATTGGCCGCATGAAAACGCTGTACCGTGAAGGGTTGAAGAACCGCTACGGTGCGCTGATGCAGACCATTTCTGGCGTGCACTACAATTTCTCATTGCCGCTGGAGTTTTGGCAGGCATGGGCTGGCGTCAAAGACGCCGAAAGCGGTAAAGAGCAGATTTCTGCGGGCTATTTCCGCCTGATCCGTAACTATTACCGTTTTGGCTGGGTGATCCCGTATCTGTTCGGTGCATCGCCGGCAATCTGTTCCTCGTTCCTGAAAGGGCGTGAAACCTCGTTGCCGTTTGAGCGAACCGAGCAGGGCATGTGTTATCTGCCGTATGCCACCTCGCTGCGGTTAAGTGACCTGGGCTACACCAATAAATCTCAGAGCAATTTGGGTATCACCTTCAACGATCTGCAAAGCTATGTCGAAGGCCTGAAGCGAGCAATTGCCACGCCTTCCGAAGAGTTTGCCAAACTGGGCGTGAAGGATGGCGATCGTTATCTGCAACTGAACAGTAACGTGCTTCAGATCGAAAACGAACTCTATGCGCCAATCCGGCCGAAGCGTGTGACCAAAAGTGGCGAGACGCCGTCAGATGCGCTTTTGCGCGGCGGTATCGAATACATTGAAGTTCGCTCGCTGGACATCAACCCATTCTCGCCTATCGGCGTGGATGCGGTTCAGGCGCGTTTCCTGGACCTGTTCCTGGTGTGGTGCGTGCTGGCCGATGCGCCAGAGATGAGCAGCGATGAATTGCTGTGTACGCGCAAGAACTGGAATCGGGTGATCCTGGAAGGGCGTAAGCCGGGCCAAACCATCGGCATCGGGTGTGATGACAGCCGTGAACCGCTGGCAAAAGTAGGTAAAGCACTGTTTGACGATCTGCGTCGCGTGGCTGAAGTGTTGGATAGCGAAGCCGGCGATCGCCAGTATCAGCAGGTGTGTGACGAACTGGTCGCGGCGTTTGACGATCCTGATTTGACGTTTTCCGCTCGTATCCTGAAGGCGATGAAGGAAGAGGGGACGGGGCGTGTGGGCCTGCAGCTGGCCGAGCAGTATCGTCAGATGCTGACGGAAGAGCCGTTAGAGATTTTGACGGAGGCTGAGTTGGCACAAGAGCAGAAAGCCTCGTGGCAGCGTCAACGCAACATAGAAGCCAGTGATACGCTAAGCTTTGAAGAGTTCCTGAAGCAACACGGCGGGGGCTAAAAAAGAAAAGGCCACATCAATGTGGCCAAATATGCATCTCTGATGACAGGGATGATGATAACAAATGCGCGTCTTTCACATACTCAGACTCGCTGGGTTGGAAAAGGTTTCCTGGTTAGATAAAAAAGTTTCGAAATAAATACTCTTTTACGAGGAGGTAACGAAATGCCACTGCTGGATAGCTTCACCGTAGACCATACCCGCATGGCAGCCCCGGCTGTCCGCGTCGCGAAAACCATGAAAACTCCTCATGGCGATACCATCACCGTGTTCGATCTGCGCTTCTGCCGGCCGAACCTGGAAGTGATGCCAGAGCGCGGCATTCATACGCTGGAACACCTGTTTGCAGGCTTTATGCGTGACCACCTGAATGGTCAGGGCGTCGAGATTATCGATATCTCCCCAATGGGGTGCCGCACCGGTTTCTACATGAGCCTGATTGGCGTGCCGGAAGAGCAGCGTGTTGCCGATGCGTGGAAAGCGGCGATGGCCGACGTGCTGAAAGTGACTGACCAGCGTAAAATTCCTGAGTTGAACGAATTCCAGTGCGGGACTTACCATATGCACTCGCTGGAAGAAGCGCAGGAAATCGCGAAGCACATTCTTGACCATGATGTTGTAGTGAACCACAACGAAGAGCTGGCGCTGCCGAAAGAGAAGCTGCAGGAACTGCACATCTAGTTCGCCATCGGGCTACAGCGATAAAAAAAGACGCGATATTCGCGTCTTTTTTCCTTTCTGGCGGCTGGTCAGCGTTGCTGAACGCTGGACTGCAGCGACTTGATCGGCGTGACCCGCACTTGTTTGATCATATTGTCCTGCACGTCGAGGATACTGATGTCGTAATGGCCGATGCGAACACGGGTGCCGACCTCCGGGATCTCTTCCAGTTCTTCCAAAAGCATGCCGTTGATGGTACGCGCATCGGTGGCCGGCAACGTCCAGTTGAATGCCTTGTTTAACTCGCGCACGTTGGCAGTACCGTCTATCAGCACGGAGCCGTCACTTTGCGGATTAACCTCTTCTGCCAGCGTTGGCGACATGGACGTGGTGAAATCGCCGACGATCTCCTCCAGGATATCCTCGACCGTCACCAGCCCCTGAATGTCGCCGTATTCATCGACCACGATGCCGACTTTCTCTTTGTTGCGCTGGAACTTCACCAACTGGACGTTCAGCGGCGTGCCTTCGGGCACATAGTAAATTTCGTCGGCGGCGCGCAGCAGGTTCTCTTTGTTGAACTCTTTCTTCTCGGTCATCAGGCGGTAGGCTTCACGTACCCGCAGCATGCCGATGGCATCATCCAGCGAGGTGCGGTAAAGCACGATGCGGCCGTGCGGGGAGTGAGTAAGCTGACGCATGATCGACTTCCAGTCGTCGTTGACATCGATGCCGACAATCTCATTGCGTGGCACCATAATGTCATCGACCGTCACCTTCTCCAGATCCAACACCGAGATCAGCATGTCCTGATTGCGACGAGAAATCTGCGAGTGCGATTCCTTCACAATGGTGCGCAGCTCGTCCTTGCTGACCGCGTCGCTGATCCGCACATTGGTGCGAATGCCGAACAGCCGTAAAATCAGCGTGGTGATGCCATTGAGCAGCCACACCAGTGGGAACATCACCTTTTGCAGCGGTGCCAGCAAGAAGCTGCTGGGGAATGCGATGCGTTCCGGATACAGGGCAGCAAAGGTTTTTGGCAGCACTTCGGCGAACAGCAGCACGGCGAAGGTCAGTACGCCGGTGGCGATGGCAACGCCTAAATCGCCATACAGGCGCATGCCGACAATGGTGGCCAGCGCCGAAGCCAGAATGTTGACCAGGTTATTGCCAATCAGCACCAGGCCTATGAGGCGATCCGGTTTTTGCAGCAGCTTTTCGACCCGGCGGGCGGAACGGTTGCCCTGTTTGGAGAGATGACGCAGACGATAGCGGTTCAGCGTCATCATGCCGGTTTCGGATGCTGAGAAGTAAGCGGAAACCACAATCATGACCACCAGGATAATGATCAGGGTCCCTGTCGAAACGTGCTCCAACGCGGTATTCCTTATGTATGGAGAAAGAGTGCCTGAGAGCTTAGCGAACCATCACTTGCTGAATCAGACGGCTGCCAAAGTAGGCCAGCGTGAGTAGGATGGCACCGGCAAAGCTGAACCAAACGACGCGGCGACCGCGCCAGCCTTCGTGATAATGGCCCCACAGCAAGACGATATACACAAACCACGCCATGATAGACAGCACGGCTTTGTGCACGTTCTCTTTGCTGAACAGGTTATCCATATAAAGCAGCCCGGTGCACAACGTGAGCGTGAGCAACACGACGCCTATCTGGGTGATGTGGAACATCTTGCGTTCGATGCTCATCAACGGCGGCATATCGGCGCTGAAAGACAGCTTTTTGTTTTTCAGCAGGTAATCCAGCCAGGCCAGTTGCAGCGCATACAGCGCGGCAATGATCAGCGTAGCGTAGGAGAACAGCGCCAGGCCGATATGCACCATCAGTTCCGGGCTGGCTTCCAGATGCGTAATAAATTCACCCGGCATAAAGCTGGCGAATGCCAGGTTGATCATCGCGAAGCTGTAGACGATAGGCAGCAGGAACCAGCCGCGATCGCGCGAAGCCACGAAGGTCATGACCGAGCAAATGATCAGGCTGACTATCGAACCTATGTTCAGCAAGCTGAGATTTTGCCCGGCGCTGACGTCAAAGATACGCTGCTGAAGTGCGATGGCGTGGCAAATTAGCGCCACCACCGCCGAGACGAGAGCAAGCCGACGGTATGCGCTGTTCTTCCGCAACAAGCTGGGAATAATCAGTCCAAGGCTGAGCAGGTAGGCGATCAAAGCCACAATGGAGAAAACTGGCATAGCGTTTAATTTTGCTTCGACGTGGTGAATTGGATTGTCAGTATAGCGTCGAGCGCGTCCCACTCCAACCGATCTCCAACGCTGAGGCAGAGATCCTCTACGCTTCGTGTTATAATCGCCGCAATTATGTCGCCAGAGCGGCCTGTCATTACACGTTGAGCATGAGACGATGTTTGAAAATTTAACCGATCGTTTGTCGCGCACCCTGCGCAATATCAGCGGCCGTGGGCGGCTGACCGAAGAAAATATCAAGGAAACCCTGCGTGAAGTGCGCATGGCATTGCTGGAAGCGGACGTTGCGCTACCGGTCGTGCGGGACTTTATCAACCGCGTGAAAGAGAGCGCGGTAGGTCATGAAGTCAACAAAAGCCTGACGCCGGGGCAAGAGTTCGTCAAGATCGTCAAGAGCGAGCTGATTGCCGCGATGGGCGAAGTGAACACCGAGCTGAACCTGGCGGCGCAACCGCCGGCAGTGGTGCTGATGGCGGGCCTGCAGGGCGCCGGTAAAACCACCAGCGTCGCCAAGCTTGGTAAATTCCTGAAAGAAAAACAGAAGAAAAAAGTCCTGGTGGTTTCTGCCGACGTTTATCGCCCTGCGGCGATCAAACAGCTGGAAACCCTGGCGGAAAGCGTCGGCATCGACTTCTTCCCGTCTGATGTCAAAGAAAAGCCGATCGACATCGTTAACCGTGCGCTGCAACAGGCCAAGCTGAAGTTCTACGACGTACTGATCGTCGATACCGCCGGCCGTTTGCACGTTGACGAAGCGATGATGGACGAAATCAAGCAGGTGCACGCGGCGATCAAGCCGGTGGAAACCCTGTTTGTGGTTGACGCCATGACCGGCCAGGATGCTGCCAACACGGCCAAGGCCTTTAATGAAGCATTACCGCTGACCGGTGTGGTACTGACCAAGGTCGACGGTGATGCGCGTGGCGGTGCCGCGTTGTCTATCCGTCACATCACGGGCAAGCCGATCAAGTTCCTCGGCGTGGGCGAGAAGACCGAAGCGCTGGAGCCCTTCCATCCGGACCGCGTGGCATCACGCATTCTGGGCATGGGCGATGTGCTGTCGCTGATCGAAGATATCGAAAGCAAAGTTGACCGCGAGCAGGCGGAGAAACTGGCTAACAAGCTGAAGAAAGGTGACGGTTTCGATCTGACCGACTTCCTGGAACAGCTGAAGCAGATGCGTAACATGGGTGGTATGGCCAGCATGCTGAGCAAACTGCCTGGCGCCGGCCAACTGCCGGACAATGTGAAATCGCAAATGGACGACAAGGTTCTGGTGCGTATGGAAGCAATCATCAACTCGATGACGCTGAAAGAGCGCGCCAAACCGGAAATCATCAAAGGCTCGCGCAAGCGCCGCATTGCGATGGGTTCCGGTATGCAGGTGCAGGACGTTAACCGCTTGTTGAAGCAGTTCGACGAAATGCAGCGCATGATGAAAAAGATGAAGAAAGGCGGAATGGCGAAGATGATGCGCGGCATGAAAGGTATGATGCCGCCGGGCTTCCCAGGCCGCTGACAGGCGCGTGCCCCTTGGGGTGAGCGTGTTTAAGCATTTGCCGTTCGCGGCAAAAACCGCCCGGAATATTACCGGCTGCAAAAAGTAGTTGACGCTGATCTACGCTTTAGATTGCTTTTTGCGCCAAAATGAGTAAAATTTTCGGGCTTTTTATATTGCAACCGGGCCCCGTTCCCTCAATGGGGCCCGGCTGTTTTATTAACTAAAGAGGATGTTATGGTAACAATTCGTTTGGCACGTGGCGGCGCTAAAAAGCGTCCGTTCTATCAAGTAGTAGTGACCGACAGCCGCAATGCTCGTGATGGTCGTTTCATCGAGCGCGTAGGCTTCTTCAACCCGATCGCATCTGGTCAGGCTGAAGCACTGCGTCTGGACCTGGACCGCATCGAACATTGGGTCGGTCTGGGTGCAACCGTTTCTGATCGCGTTCACGCGCTGATCAAAGACGCTAAGAAAGCAGCTTAATCTGTCGCGGTGGTGGCAATGAGCAAGCAACTCAAACCGGTAGCACCTAAGCAGCCGATTGTACTCGGTAAAATGGGGTCTACTTACGGCATTCGTGGTTGGCTCAGAGTATTTTCATCCACCGAGAACGCCGAAAGCATTTTTGACTATCAGCCGTGGTTTATCCAGCGGGCGGGTCAATGGCAGCTTGTCGAGTTGGAAGACTGGAAGCGCCACAGTCAGGATCTGATCATCAAAGTCAAAGGCGTTGATGATCGGGATGCTGCGAATCTACTGACCAATTGCGAAATTCAGGTGGATTCGGAACAACTTCCTCCGTTGGTGGGTGATGATTACTACTGGAAAGACCTTATGGGCTGCCAGGTAGTCACGACCACCGGTTACGAACTGGGTAAAGTCGTCGATATGATGGAAACCGGTTCAAACGACGTGATGGTAGTGAAAGCTAACCTGAAAGATGCGTTCGGCATGAAGGAGCGGTTGGTCCCGTTTCTTCATGGGCAGGTTATCAAGAAAGTCGATCTCACTGCTCGCGTGATTGAAGCAGATTGGGATCCTGGTTTTTGACCTCCGAATCAAACGGTCGAAACAAGTGGAATGACAGTATGGGGATTGGCTTGTGTTCATTGGTATTGTAAGCCTGTTTCCTGAGATGTTCCGCGCAATCACCGATTACGGGGTGACTGGCCGGGCAGTAAAAAATGGCCTGCTGAGCGTGCAGTGTTGGAGTCCGCGTGACTTCACCTACGACCGGCATCGTACCGTGGACGATCGCCCTTATGGCGGCGGCCCGGGAATGTTGATGATGGTACAACCCTTGCGGGAAGCCATTCATGCAGCAAAAGCAGCGGCAGGCGAGGGAGCAAAGGTGATTTATCTGTCACCTCAGGGGCGTAAGCTGGATCAAACCGGCGTATGCGAACTGGCGACCAACCAGAAGATGATTCTGGTGTGCGGTCGTTATGAAGGGGTAGACGAGCGCGTAATCCAAACCGAAATTGATGAAGAATGGTCAATCGGCGATTACGTACTCAGCGGCGGGGAACTGCCGGCAATGACTCTGATTGATTCAGTCGCCCGTTTTATACCGGGGGTGCTGGGCCATCAGGCCTCAGCAGAAGAAGATTCTTTTGTCGATGGATTGCTGGACTGCCCGCACTATACCCGTCCTGAGGTGTTGGAAGGGATGGAAGTTCCGCCAGTCTTACTGTCGGGCAACCATGCCGAGATACGTCGCTGGCGCTTAAAGCAGTCGCTGGGCCGTACCTGGCTTAGAAGACCTGAACTTCTAGAAAGCCTAGCTCTGACTGACGAGCAAGCGGTGTTGCTGGCTGAGTTCCAACGGGAACATCAGGCCAAGCAACAGGACTATGAAGGGAACGTCTGAGCAACTGGCTCGACGGGACCGATATATCAGTTTACCTAGGGTAAGAGACATATTATGAGCAACATTATTAAGCAAATTGAACAAGAGCAGATGAAGCAAGACGTACCTGCATTCCGTCCGGGTGATTCCGTGGAAGTTAAGGTATGGGTCGTTGAAGGTAGCAAAAAACGTCTGCAGGCATTCGAGGGCGTGGTTATCGCTATCCGTAACCGCGGTCTGCACTCTGCATTCACTGTTCGTAAGATTTCCAACGGCGAAGGTGTTGAGCGTGTATTCCAGACTCACTCCCCAGTAATCGACAGCATTACTGTTAAACGTCGTGGTGCCGTTCGTAAAGCCAAACTGTACTATCTGCGTGAGCGTACTGGTAAGTCTGCTCGTATCAAAGAGCGTCTGAACCGCGTCGGCTAACGCTGCATCCAAAAGTTAATAGCTATGAAGGGGTTGGCACTGTGCCAACCCCTTTTTTTATGCCTGCAGATCGGGGATTGCATCTGCAAGATGCGAAAATGCTCCCAGAAGGTCCGTTTTACAGGCATAAAAAAGCCTGCGTTTGCAGGCTCTTTGCATTACAGCGCCGCGGCGCGCTGTTTGCTTTTTTCCGGATGTGGCTGTGCAGGAACGATATCGCCAGGCTTTACAATCACGCGAGCGACAGACTCGTGCGTGGCAAAGGTACAGCTGCAGTTAATGTTTTGGCATTGGTGATAGCGCTCTTTGGTCGCTTCGCTCAGATAACGGCTGGAGCGAGTATGGGCCACGCTACCGCAGAGTGGACAGTGCATCATAAAAACCCCCTTGCAATATTTTAAGTGAAAACGGGTTGGGCATTAAGCCACAATCAAAATCAGCAGCCTGCCTAATTAGGTGGGAGTTACACCCCAGCTTATTAACGGACACTCCTGATGGTAGTAACGGATTCAGCCGCGATGATTGAGTTTTCTCATGCTCTGCACCCATTCAATTAATACTGTGTATACATACAGTATTAAGCTATTTGCTAAACTCGTCAATAGTAAAAGTTATGTTTTTAGCAAAATGTCTAAATTTGATTTTCAGGCATAAAAAAAGCCCATCAATGATGGGCTTAGTCGTATAACAGGTGCAGAAGTAAGAAGGATTACAAACCGTACACCAGGCTGATAGAAGTGGTGGTGTCGGTATTCTTTGGCGCAGAGGCTGGAGGCTTGCTGTTGTAAGTCACGGTGTAAGCCAGACGCAACGCGAACTTTTCGTTAATGGCGACGCTGAGTGCGGTTTCGGAGTTCAGCGTGGTTTCTTCGTTCGCCAGCGCGGAAACGCCTTCAGAGAACTTGGTATTGTCGGTCAACTGGTACGAATAGTTGGCCGCACCGTAAGCCAGCGCTTTGGTGGAACGCCCACCGCCATGGTATTCGTCGTGACGCACGCCCGGACCGAATTCAACTCGCAGATCGCTAAGCGGCCCATTGAGGATTTGGCGACCATAACCGCCGGTCAGCGTCGAGCGGGAATCATAACCGTTGAAGCGATCGCTCAGCCAGCTCGCCTGACCGAACAGGTAATTACGATCGGACAGGTTATAACGGGTACGGCCGCCGGCCTGATACTTTTCTGACGAGCGCACGTTGGAGGATGTGGTGTTATTGGCCGCACCCCACAGGCTATAAGCGGCATCGCTGTTGAACCAGGTCATGCTGGTATTGGCCAACAGGGTAGAGCTTTGTGAGTTGCCTGACTGCGAGTTGTAACCGGCCTGGACGTTGCCTTCAAACGGTTTTTTGGCGGTGGCCGGATCGTCCATCGCGGTGAAAAGCGTATTGTCGGCAAGGGCTGAAACACTGGTGAAAGTCGTTAAGCAGCTAATGAACAGCGGAATAGCGCGGCGAGCGCGTAAAGAGAGCATTTTTGATCCAGTTGTTAAGAGTGGTTATAAGTGATTTCGGTCACATTATATCGGTTCGCCATTGCGACCAAAATAGCGACTATTAGCTTAAGTTTTTAATTTTTCGTCCTCACTTATTCACTTTTCTTCTACTGACTTTTAACCCTGTTAACGGCATAAAATACTGATTACCATTATTATTTATGTGGTCAATGGTGTGAGCGGCAACGGGGAATACCGTTGCCGTTGGGGAAGTGATTACAGGAAGGTGATGACCAGAAGATACCCGGTGATACAGGAACACAGCACGCCGATCAGGCCAGGAATAATAAAGCTGTGGTTGATGATAAATTTACCGATGCGCGTTGTTCCGGAGCGGTCAAAACCGATGCAGGCCAAATCGCTTGGATAAGTGGGCAAGACGAAGTAACCGTACGCGGCCGGGAAGAAGGCCAGCAGCATTTTGGGGTCGACGCCCAACTGCAGCGCCATTGGGGCAATCGCGGTGAGCGCAGCTGCCTGGCTGTTGACCAGCTTGGAAACCAGGAACAGAACGATCGCGTAAGTCCACGGCTGACTTTTTACCACGTCTTCAAGCAGGAGTTTTAACTCTCCCATATGTGCCTGGAAGAAGGTATCACTCATCCACGCCACGCCGAATACGGAAAAAATAGCGACCATGCCGGCTTTGAAAACCGCACCATTGGCAATATCGCCGGGTTTGACTTTGCAGCCCATCAGAATAACGGCACCGGCGATCAGCATCATCATCTGGATCACCAGATTCATAGACAGCGGTTTCAGTATCCCTTTGGCATTGGCAAAGGAAGGGCGTAAATCAGCAAAAGCCCCCAAGAGTACGACGATGGCGATAGCCGCAAAGAAGATCGCTGTGGACCAGTAAGCCTGCTTGGGGAATCTCTGATTGAGCAGCGTTTCGGTGCTGCCAAAAATATAGGCCCGTTGTTCTGGATCTTTGATTTTTTCCTGGAATTCAGCGTCCTTATCCAGATCTTTACCGCGGCGCAGGCTCCATAAGGCCGCCATTAACACCCCGACTAATGAAGCCGGGATCGAGACGGCAAGGATTTCTACTAGCGTGTAAGCTTTGCCAATCCCATGTCCTGCGGCAATGATTGAAACCAGGGACACAACGGCCACGGAAACCGGCGAAGCTGTGATGGCCATTTGCGAGGCGACGGAAGCCACGGCCATTGGGCGTTCTGGGCGGATCCCTTTTTTGATGGCGATATCGGAAATGATCGGGAACATGGTGTACACCACATGCCCTGTGCCGCACAGGAACGTCAGAGTCCAGGTGGTGAAAGGGGCAAGCAGCGTGATGTGCTGTGGGTGGCGGCGCAGCAGTCGCTCTGCATATTGCATCATCACGTTCAAACCGCCGGCAGTTTGCAACACTGAAGCACAACCGATTACTGCAAGAATAGTCAGCATAACCTCAACGGGAGGTTTACCTGGTTCCAACCCGAATATAAAACATAAGAGGAATAAACCAATACCGCTTATTAGGCCCAGCCCCATACCGCCAAACCGAGTGCCAACTAATAAGCAGATTATAATAATTAAGAACTGCAAAGTGATCATGATATTCCCTTGTCAAGAAATGAAAAGCAGCTAACGCTCATACATTCTCAATGCAGGTGACACGGGCTCTGTCTACGCAGATTAACCCTAAAGAGGTGCGAACGAATAACACCATAATTATTTATTTTTCGCGCGATAACTGTGAAGTTCCGCAATATTTATTCAATAGGTTTTACTCATATTTTTGTATTTTAATTAATAGAGGAAAGTAATTGAAAATAAATTGCCGGTTTATTGTTTGTTATTTGTGTTTCAGTTGTTTAATTTTTAGGTGATTTGATTTACCCGTTAAGGTTCTCTGCGGTGGAAAGGGTAAACCTCAGGCTTTTGAACGTTCGGTGGATGAGGCATGTGGGTCGTTGCGTTTTTGGTGTATCGAATTGTTTACGATTTTGTCGGGTTTTAGCATTTTGGTGTGCAAGGAAGTCTCGTGTAGCTGAGAGTCTTAAAAATAATTAATAATCATTGAGTTAAGTTATTTGTTCTGGTTTTTCCATGACTTATTTAGCGCTTTTTATTTGTGGTAATTTTTTATTTACACCAAATGGATTGAAATCTTTACATTTCGTGGTAGGGTAAGAACCTGAAACGCTCAATGTTCTATCAACGCTTACGCATAACGGCAAACGACAGGAATAGCATCATGCAAAAAGACGCGCTCAATAACGTTCATATCAGTGCAGAACAGATTCTGATTACTCCGGAAGAGCTGAAGAACCAGTTCCCGCTTAGTGCCAGCGACGAGAATGAAATCGCCACGGCACGCAAAACCATCGCCGATATTCTGCAGGGGCGCGATCATCGCCTGCTGGTGGTGTGCGGACCTTGTTCTATTCACGACCCGGATGCGGCACTTGATTACGCCCGTCATTTGAAAACCCTGTCAGCTGAATTGAGCGATCAGCTGTATATCGTTATGCGTGTCTATTTTGAAAAACCTCGTACCACCGTCGGCTGGAAAGGTCTGATTAACGACCCATACATGGACGGTTCGTTTGACGTTGAAGCAGGTCTGCACATTGCGCGTCGCCTGCTGCTGGATCTGGTTGGTATGGGCTTGCCGTTGGCGACCGAAGCGTTGGATCCGAACAGTCCGCAATACCTGGGTGATTTGTTCAGCTGGTCAGCGATTGGTGCGCGCACGACTGAATCACAAACTCACCGTGAGATGGCTTCTGGGCTGTCAATGCCGGTAGGTTTTAAAAACGGTACCGACGGCAGCTTGGGCACGGCGATCAATGCTATGCGCGCTGCGGCAATGCCACACCGTTTTGTCGGTATAAATCAGGCTGGGCAAGTGTGCCTGCTGCAGACGCAGGGTAACCCTGATGGCCATGTGATCCTGCGCGGTGGTAAAACGCCAAACTACAGCGCTGAGGACGTGGCGGCCTGTGAAAAACAGATGCTGGATGCGGGACTCCACCCGTCCTTGATGATAGATTGCAGCCATGGCAACTCGAATAAAGACTATCGCCGTCAACCGGCGGTTGCCGAGTCCGTGGTAGAGCAGATCAAAGCGGGTAACCGTTCGATCACCGGCATCATGCTGGAAAGCCACTTGCACGAAGGCAGCCAGTCTTCTGAGCAACCGCGTGCAGATATGCGCTATGGGGTTTCTGTTACCGACGCCTGTATTAACTGGGAAAGTACAGAGACGCTGCTGCGCCATATGCACCAGGAACTCGGCGCCGCGCTGACGGCACGCACTGGAGAGTAGTAAGTTATGGTGGCTGAACTGACCGCGTTGCGCGATCAAATCGACGAAGTGGATAAGGCGCTGCTGGAGCTGCTGGCTAAACGCCTGCAGTTGGTGGCGGAAGTGGGAGAGGTTAAAAGCCACCACGGCTTACCGGTGTATGTTCCTGAGCGTGAGGCGGCGATGCTGGCCTCACGGCGTCAAGAAGCGGAAAACCTGGGTGTGCCGCCCGATTTGATTGAGGACGTGCTGCGCAGGGTGATGCGCGAGTCTTACGTCAGCGAGAACGACAAAGGCTTTAAAACGCTACATCCGCAACTGCGCCCGATCGTCATTATCGGCGGCAACGGTCAAATGGGGCGGTTGTTTAATCGCTTGCTGACGCTGTCCGGTTACCAGGTCAAAGTGTTGGACCAGGAAGACTGGAATCAGGCTGATACGCTGCTTGCCGATGCCGGAATGGTGATTGTCAGCGTCCCTATTCACGTCACCGAACAGGTGATTGAGCGGTTACCGCCATTGCCTGCAGACTGTATTCTGGTTGATCTGGCCTCGGTAAAAAATCGCCCGTTGAATGCCATGCTGGCGGCGCACCATGGCCCAGTGGTGGGGCTACACCCCATGTTTGGCCCAGACGTAGGCAGCGTGGCCAAGCAGGTGGTGGTCTATTGCGATGGCCGCGAACCGCAAGCCTACCAATGGTTGCTCGAACAGCTGCAGGTATGGGGAGCGCGTTTGCACCGTATCAGCGCGGTTGAGCACGATCAGAACATGGCGTTTATTCAGGCGCTGCGTCACTTCGCGACCTTTGCTTATGGTTTGCATCTGGCGGAAGAAAACGTGCAGTTGGAGCAGTTGCTGGCCCTTTCTTCACCGATCTATCGGCTGGAGTTGGCGATGGTCGGGCGGCTGTTTGCTCAAGACCCGCAGCTGTACGCGGATATCATTATGTCTTCCGAAGAGAACATTGCGCTGATCAAGCGTTACTATCAGCGGTTTGGTGAGGCAATAAAACTGTTGGAACAGGGCGATAAACAGGCGTTTATCCAAAGCTTTCAGAAGGTCGAACATTGGTTTGGCGACTATGCGCAACGTTTCCTGGTGGAAAGCCGTTCGCTGCTACGTCAGGCGAATGACAGTCGCCAATAATGATAAGGGTTCGGTTATGCCGAACCCTTTTTAATGGTATTCAGGACGGGTTGACTGGCACCACGGTGTCGCTCGGGTAACACCCCAGCACCTTCAGCGAGCGGGTGATTGGCGTCAGATCTCTCAATGCCTTCTGCATCGCTTCAGAACGCAGGTTAGCCTGCACATCGATATAAAACATCTCTTCCCACGGGTTGCCGTTAATCGGGCGCGATTCCAGCTTGGTCATGATGATGCCGTTGTCGCGCAGTACCAGCAGCGCTTCCACCAAGGCACCCGACTGCTGGCCGGTGGCCATAATCAGCGTGGTCTTAGCGGGCACCTGCTCGGAAACTTCGATAGCCTTGCGCGCCAATACGATAAAGCGGGTAATGTTCTGCTGCTGATTGGCCAGTTTATGTTCCAGTACCTGCAGGCCATAGAGTGCACCGCCGGCTTCGCTGCCCAGCGCCGCCGCTTTTGGCGAGTTCAACTTTGCCACTTTTTCCATTGCCGCAGCGGTGCTTTCACAGTATTCGATTTTCCAGTGCGGGTAGCGATTAATAAACTGGCTGCACTGTTGGAAAGGTTGCGGGTGGCTATATACGGTTTCGATCTGATCGAGGTCGGTATCGCTGGCGATCAGCACACAGTGATCGATAGGGTTAGTCAGTTCGCCGACGATCGACAAACTGGTGTGTTGCAGCAGGTCGTAAACGTCATTAATCGAGCCGGAGCTGGTGTTTTCGATCGGCAGGATGGCGTAATCCGCCTGGCCGGTTTCAACCTGGGTGAAGATATCCTGGAATTTCTGGCAACCGCACTCGATCAACTGATCGAAATGGCGAGCAGCATATTGGCGGGCCGCCAGGTGTGAGTAAGAGCCTTTCGGGCCAAGGAACGCAATACGGGCAGAATGCTGGCTGATTTGGTTGAGCTGGTGCTGCAGCAGCGCCTGCTGAGTCAGGACGGAGTCTTCGATAATCAGTTGAAACAGACGGGTGACGTAAAATCCGTCCAGATCGTAGGGCTTGGCTGCGGCGATCAGGGCGTCCAGCAGGTCGCGTTCACGCTCTTTATCACGGATTGGCCGATGAGAGTGCAACTTGGTTTTACCTACTTCTACCGCCAGCTCACGGCGTTCTGCCAGCAAGGACAGCAGTTTAAGATCCAGTGCGCTGATGCGTTGGCGCAGCACGAGTAACGGGTTGTCGGTCATAATCAGCTTCTGCCTTATATTTTTATACGTCGTAAAATAGCCATAAAAAAAGCCCCCTGATTTCAGGAGGCTTTGCTGTTCGTCTTCGCATTCTTTATCACACGACGAAACGCCTCCCAATCAGGGGAAGGTAAAAAAGAATGCGAAGAAAAACGGTTTACGGACCATGTACTATCCAAAGTGTGTGAGACAGGTTTTAAAGTAACCGCAGGTTTTTATCCCGTCAATAAAAAACCAGACAAAAAACGCGCCCTCAGGCGCGTTTGATGTGAAACAGCCGCTAAACGGCTATTCCTGTTCCGGCTCCACTTCCG
This sequence comes from Serratia sp. Je.1.23.a, assembly GCF_051129805.1. Taxonomy (NCBI): domain Bacteria; kingdom Pseudomonadati; phylum Pseudomonadota; class Gammaproteobacteria; order Enterobacterales; family Yersiniaceae; genus Serratia; species Serratia sp. Je.1.23.a. The sequence continues at coordinate 317,414 of NZ_JBCPSR010000006.1, forward strand.
GAACGATGTCCTTCACGCTGGCGGCGGCACGGCGTGCTTCGCCTTTGTGCTGCACCTTGTTCAACTGACGCTCCAGCTTGGCGATCAGTTCGTTAACGGCGGTGTACATGTCTTCATGTTTTGCGCTGGCGACCAGCGGGCCGTTAGGTGTGGTAATGGTGGCGTCGGCAACAAACCCTTTCGGTTCTTTGGATAAGACGATATGCGGGTTAATCAGTTGGGCCTGCCATTTTTCCAGTTTGGTGAGACGGTCTTCGACGTGACTGCGGATTGCGGGAGTGATATCCATTTGTTTGCTGGTAATGTTCAATGTCATATAACTTACCTCTCTGTCTTTCCGTCTTGGATGAGTCCAGCATACCCCGCTTTTTGCTGAAATGCGTGATGAAAATCACGTTTTTTTGTCACTTTTTGCAAAGTTAGTTCAATCTGTGATTCAGCATCTGAAATGGTCATCTAACGCTTGAGTCTTGGAAGCGGAACGCGCATTATTGAAAGGATAAGCGGTGTTGCAGTCTTGCTAACATCGTGTTTTTGCTTGTGTATTTATCCTGATCTGGGTGAATTTACAGCAAATAAAAACGGCAGCCGAAGCTGCCGTTTTGTTTTCCTGCCGTTACCCATCAGACTATGCCGGGTTGGCGCTAATCACTTTGGCCACTTTGTCGGCTTGGCCGTTCAGTTGCAACTGCTTGTACGCATTTTCCATCAGCGGCAGCGCGTCGCGCGTCGCTTGAGTATCAGGGAATTCACGCAGCATCTGTTCAGCACGATTAACGACCGCGACGTAGGCACCGCGTTTAGTGTAGTATTCCACCACCGAAAGCTCATACTTGGCCAGGCGGTCTTTCAGATACACCAGACGCTTGTTGGCATCGGTTACATACTGGCTGTTCGGGTACTGCTGAATCAGCTGGCTGAAATCGCGAAATGCAGCGCGAGCATGCTGTGGATCGCGGTCTGAACGATCGACCCCGAAGAAGCCTTGCAGTGCACTGTCATCCAACGCCATATCGGTCAGGCCACGCATATACATCACGTAGTCGATGTTTGGGTGCGTTGGGTTCAGACGCATGAAACGATCGATAGATGCCTGAGCCATAGGTAAATCGGCAGATTTATAGTAGGCATAAATCAGGTCCAACTGTACCTGCTGAGAGTAGGGTCCGAAAGGATAGCGGTTATCTAACGCTTCGAGTTGCGTAATCGCGCCCTTAAAGTTACCGTCCTGCAGTTTTTGCTGGGCAGTAGCATAGATTTCCGAAGGCGGGTTGTCGGGAACCGCATCCTTGGATGTGGAGCAACCTGCCAGCGCCAGGCTCAACGTGGCTGCCGCCACCAGATATTTCATACGCGTCATGACGTTTTGATTATCCTCAGGGTGTTATTCCGGGAGACTGTCCGTTAAGCTCCCGACAAAGACCAGTTACAATAGCACATTATATTAAACGGCATCGCCGTGAAAACCCAACGTTAACGAAGAAGCTGCATATGGCACAACAAGTACAACTCACCGCAACGGTGGCCGAATCTCAACTCGGACAACGTTTAGATCAGGCTTTGGCCGAATTGTTCCCTGATTATTCACGATCTCGCATAAAAGATTGGATCCTGGACGATCGGGTGCAGGTCAATGGCAAAACGATAAACAAACCGAAAGAGAAGGTGCTGGGGGGAGAGACGGTCGCCATTGATGCACAGATAGAAGAAGAGGCCCGTTGGGAACCGCAGGACATTGCGCTGAATATCGTCTACGAAGACAGCGACATTTTGGTCATCAACAAGCCGCGCGACCTGGTTGTGCATCCTGGCGCCGGTAACCCGGACGGCACGGTGCTCAATGCGTTGCTGCATTACTATCCTGAAATCGCCGACGTACCGCGTGCCGGTATCGTGCACCGTTTGGACAAGGACACGACCGGTCTGATGGTAGTGGCGAAAACCGTTCCGGCGCAGACCCGGTTGGTAGAAGCGTTGCAGGCACGTGAAATCACCCGTGAATACGAAGCTGTCGCCATCGGTACCATGACCGCCGGCGGTACCGTCGAAGAGCCGATTTCGCGCCATTCAACCAAACGTACCCACATGGCGGTCCACCCGATGGGTAAACCGGCGGTGACGCATTACCGCATTATGGAACACTTCCGCGCACACACTCGCCTGCGTCTGCGTCTGGAAACCGGCCGTACCCACCAGATCCGTGTGCATATGTCGCACATTAACCACCCGCTGGTGGGCGATCAGCTGTACGGTGGTCGTCCACGTCCGCCAAAAGGGGCTTCGGAGGCATTCATTGCCACACTGCGCGGTTTCGATCGCCAGGCACTGCACGCCACCATGCTGCGTTTATATCATCCAATCAGCGGTATCCAGATGGAGTGGCATGCGCCGCTGCCGCAGGATATGGTCGATCTGATTAACGCACTGAAGCTCGATACCGAAGAATTCAAAGATCAGATGAACTGGTAATGGATTCGCTTATCTTGCCCGATTGGCCACTGCCTGCAGGGGTAAAAGCCTGCAGCAGCACCCGTAACGGTGGCGTGAGTCGGCCGCCGTACGGTTCGCTCAATCTCGGCACTCACGTGGGTGACGAGGTTCAGGCGGTGGCGGATAACCGTCAACGTCTGGTCGCGGCGGCGAATCTGCCGCAGATGCCAGTCTGGCTGGAGCAAGTGCATGGCACGCGCGTGGTGCGACTGGATGGGCAAACGCCTGTCGATTTGCAAGCGGACGCGGTTTACAGCAATGTGCCAGGACAGGTGTGCGCAGTGATGACAGCAGACTGCTTGCCGGTTTTATTCTGCTCGCAGTCTGGTGATGAAGTCGCTGCAGCTCATGCCGGTTGGCGTGGATTGTGTAACGGCGTGCTAGAGCAGACTTTAGCGGCGTTTTCCGCTCAGCCTGCAGGCATCAGCGTTTGGCTCGGCCCGGCGATCGGCCCGCAGCAGTTTGAGGTAGGGCCGGAGGTCCGCGCGGCATTTATTGCTGTTGATCCCGGTGCTGAGCTGGCTTTTGCCCCTCGCGGCGATAAATACCTCGCAGATATCTATTTACTGGCTCGTCAGCGTCTACAACGCGCAGGGGTTCATGCTATCTATGGCGGAGACCGTTGTACGGTGAACGAAATCAGTCATTTTTTCTCCTATCGACGCGACGGAATAACCGGACGTCTGGCAAGTTTAATCTGGCTGATATAACCTATTGAATTAGGACGGTCCAACGGCGCATGATGTAGTACCGAAAATATACAGTCGAAATAACCTTGAAAATTTGAGGGATGACCTCATTTAATCTCCAGTAGCAATTTCGACCAATCTTGGAGGTGTTATGCGTCTGGATCGTCTTACTAACAAATTCCAGCTTGCCCTCGCCGATGCCCAATCTCTAGCCCTTGGGCGCGACAACCAATTTATTGAACCGTTACATCTGATGAGCGCTCTGCTCAATCAGGATGGGGGCACGGTTCGCCCATTATTAACTTCTGCCGGTATCGATGCTGGGCGCGTGCGCACCGAGATCGAACAGGCCTTGTCTCGTCTGCCTCAAGTTGAAGGTACTGGTGGTGACGTTCAACCGTCGCATGAGCTGGTGCGTGTCCTGAATTTGTGCGACAAGCTGGCACAAAAGCGGGCGGACAAATTTATCTCATCCGAACTCTTTGTTCTGGCGGTGCTTGAAGATCGCGGTAACTTGACCGATCTGTTGAAAGCAGCCGGTGCAACGACCGATAAAATCAGTAAGGCCATTGAGCAAATGCGAGGCGGTGATAGCGTGGAAGATCAAGGTGCTGAAGACCAACGTCAGGCGTTGAAGAAATACACTATCGATCTGACCGAGCGTGCTGAGCAGGGCAAACTGGACCCGGTTATCGGCCGTGACGAAGAGATACGCCGTACCATTCAGGTGCTGCAACGTCGTACCAAAAACAACCCCGTGTTGATCGGCGAACCTGGCGTGGGTAAAACCGCCATCGTCGAAGGCCTGGCTCAGCGCATCATCAATGGCGAAGTGCCGGAAGGTTTGAAGCATAAGCGCGTGTTGTCCCTCGATATGGGGGCGTTGATCGCCGGTGCTAAATATCGCGGCGAGTTTGAAGAGCGTCTGAAAGCCGTTTTGAGCGATCTGTCTAAACAGGAAGGCAGCGTCATCCTGTTTATAGATGAGCTGCACACTATGGTTGGTGCAGGTAAAGCCGATGGCGCGATGGATGCGGGCAATATGTTGAAACCTGCGTTGGCACGCGGGGAGCTTCACTGTGTCGGCGCGACAACTCTCGACGAATATCGTCAATATATAGAGAAGGACGCGGCGCTTGAACGTCGTTTCCAGAAAGTGTTTGTCGCCGAACCCAGTGTTGAAGACACCATCGCTATTTTGCGCGGTTTGAAAGAACGTTATGAACTGCATCACCACGTGCAGATCACCGACCCGGCAATCGTTGCGGCGGCGACGCTGTCGCACCGCTATATTTCCGATCGTCAACTGCCGGACAAGGCCATTGACCTGATTGATGAGGCGGCGTCTAGCATCCGCATGCAGATGGACTCCAAACCGGAATCGCTCGATCGCCTTGAGCGCCGGATTATTCAGCTCAAGCTGGAGCAGCAGGCGTTGAGTAAAGAGTCGGACGACGCCAGCAAGAAACGCCTGGAAATGCTGAGCGGTGAGCTGGAGCAGAAAGAACGCGAGTATTCAGAGCTGGAAGAAGAGTGGAAAGCGGAAAAAGCTTCGCTCTCCGGCACGCAAAATATTAAAGCGGATCTTGAGCAGGCCAAAATAAGCCTGGAGCAGGCGCGTCGCGTTGGCGACCTGGGGCGGATGTCGGAGCTGCAGTACGGCAAGATCCCAGAGCTGGAAAAACAGCTTGCCGCTGCCACGCTGGCCGAAGGCAAGACTATGAAACTGCTGCGTAACCGGGTGACCGACGCAGAAATCGCTGAAGTGCTGGCGCGCGCTACCGGTATTCCTGTCGCCAGAATGCTTGAAGGCGAACGGGATAAGCTGTTACGTCTGGAACAAGAGCTGCATTCGCGGGTCATTGGCCAGAACGAAGCGGTGAGCGCGGTATCCAACGCGATCCGTCGTAGCCGTGCCGGGCTGTCAGATCCGAACCGACCTATCGGTTCGTTCCTGTTCCTCGGTCCGACCGGGGTAGGTAAAACCGAACTGTGTAAAGCACTGGCTTCGTTCCTGTTCGACAGCGACGACGCTATGGTGCGTATCGACATGTCCGAGTTTATGGAGAAACATTCGGTATCGCGGCTGGTGGGGGCGCCTCCAGGTTATGTCGGTTATGAAGAGGGCGGTTATCTGACCGAGGCAGTGCGTCGCAGACCTTATTCAGTGATCCTGCTGGATGAAGTGGAGAAAGCGCACCCGGATGTGTTCAACATCCTGTTGCAGGTATTGGATGATGGCCGCCTGACCGATGGTCAAGGCCGTACCGTCGATTTCCGCAATACGGTGGTGATCATGACTTCCAACCTGGGGTCTGATCTGATCCAGGAACACTTTGGTCAGATGAACTATACGCAGATGAAAGAATCGGTAATGGAAATGGTAACGCACCACTTCCGCCCGGAATTCATCAACCGTATAGATGAGGTGGTAGTGTTCCACCCGCTCGGTCAGAAACACATCGCCGAGATCGCCAAGATTCAGTTGGCACGTCTGTACAAACGTTTGGAAGAGCGTGGTTACGAAGTGACTATGACCGAACCGGCGTTGGAGCTGTTGGGCAAAACCGGTTTCGATCCTGTGTATGGGGCTCGTCCACTGAAACGAGCTATTCAGCAGGAGATCGAGAACCCGCTGGCGCAGCAAATCCTTTCCGGCAAGCTGATCCCGGGTATACCGGTGACGCTGGATGTGGAAGACGAGCATATCGTCGCCAAACAGTAACGGCTGTCTATTATCTATATAGTGATTACGATGAAAGGGAGCGGGCGACCGCTCCCTTTTTTATCGGCTTTCGTCGGGTTTAAGCTGTTTGCCCTGGCAATGGCGCTAAAACCCCGTAATTTCGTCTAATAAATATCCTAAAATGGCTTTATTGGTGGTTATTTGAGCGCTTGAAAAGTTTTTTGCATTTAGGGGTTGCGGCCTTCTGAGAACTCCCTATAATGCGCCTCCACTGACCGGGAACAACGACTCCTCTAACGAGAACCAGTCGCCCAGCCAGAAAGATTCAAGCC
>NZ_JBCPSR010000070.1:0-414 GCF_051129805.1 Serratia sp. Je.1.23.a
TACTTGTACTCTCTACTCCTCCGGCGATATAGCAATTACCTGCCTCGCCTTGAATGAGATGACACGCAGTTCGAATTGCTTCTAAACCAGCACCACATTGCCGATCAATCGTTACACCAGGAATATGATAGCCAAGTCCTGCCGCTAAAGCAGATAGTCTCGCAACATTCCCTCCTGGCCCAACAACATTACCTAATATAACATCGTCTATCTCTCTCTCAATTCCTCTACTTAAAAACGTAAGAAGCGGCGTTGCTAATTGCTGGACTTCATACTCTTTTAACATCCCATTCTTCTTACCGATAGGTGTTCTTTTCGCCTCTACAATAACTGCTCTATTCATATATTTTCTCCCTGTTTTCAATCATACTTTTTGCTTCCATACGAGCGATTTTCCCACTATTTGTATAAGGT
>NZ_JBCPSR010000071.1:0-412 GCF_051129805.1 Serratia sp. Je.1.23.a
GGTGGAGGAGTTTACGCTTATAATATATATTCTTCTGTTTCAAAAACGTTAGATGAAGTTCATAAGCCATTAAAACGCGATCAAGGTAATAAACAAGAAGAAAAAATCAATAAATCTGAACCTGTTTCAATTTTACTATTAGGTGCAGATGAGCGTGGTGGAGATAAAGGACGTTCAGATTCTTTAATGGTCATCACATTAAACCCTAAAAATAATTCAATGAAAACAGTAAGTATCCCTCGTGATACATATACAGAAATCGTTGGAAAAGGGAAAAGTGATAAAATTAATCATGCTTATGCATTTGGTGGCGTAGACATGTCTGTAGCGACAGTGGAAAAATTCTTGAACATTCCTATTAACTATTATATTGAAGTGAACATGGAAGGGTTTAAAGATATTGTAGATGCAG
>NZ_JBCPSR010000072.1:0-411 GCF_051129805.1 Serratia sp. Je.1.23.a
TTAGAAGTGCCTGTTGCACACCTTCACCAGATACATCACGTGTAATTGATGGATTTTCGGACGTACGTGCCACTTTATCAATCTCATCAATATAAATGATTCCTTTTTCCGCTTTCTCTACATCATAATCAGCTGCTTGAATTAATTTTAGTAAGATATTTTCTACATCTTCACCAACATATCCAGCTTCTGTTAAAGATGTTGCGTCCGCGATTGCAAATGGAACATTCAGAATACGCGCTAACGTTTGTGCAAGTAATGTTTTACCACTACCTGTTGGCCCGATAAGTGCGATATTACTCTTCGCTAATTCTACATCATCAATTTTGCTGTTAGAATTAATGCGTTTGTAATGGTTATATACCGCTACCGCTAGTGCTTTTTTCGCGCTATCTTGCCCGATGACATACT
>NZ_JBCPSR010000073.1:0-409 GCF_051129805.1 Serratia sp. Je.1.23.a
TATTCATTAACTTTAAAATTACATAACCTTTACCAAATATTCACATAGTGTTAATGAAGAATCTCTATAATAAAATATGTAAACGAGGTTCTACATATTTCTTATCTCTCATCTTTCGTAAGATCCCTTAAAGAAATGTGTAAATCTTTTGTTTCTACTTTCTTATAATTGTCTTTCAACTTGTTTTGTTTCCATACACAAAGCATTCAACGAGACAATGTCCCTATGAAAGATAGCTACCCTCCTTGTGCAGCATTCCATAAGAATGTTGCTTTTTTTTATTTAAAAGCAGGATTCTCATTTCTTATTTTCGAATTTGTATATACAAAATGCTGTAAAGTGAAAGTTTAATCAGCCCTCACCAATCGGGCATTTACGGGCAGTAATTCGCCACTTCACTTCTTTGCTC
>NZ_JBCPSR010000074.1:0-408 GCF_051129805.1 Serratia sp. Je.1.23.a
TTGTACAATCGCCATATTCTCCATATAAAATTCCTACACAATTTGCACGCTTTGCCATTTCAATAGCTGTTTCTTTTGGTGTATCTTCATGTATAAGTAATACTGATGATTTCTTTTCTTTTAAGAAAAACACAATCGTAATAATATCGAATGGATCTTTCAGACAAAGTGCAAATCTATTTCCTTCTGCTTCTTTAAATTGTTCCATTTCCTCATAAACTTGTAATCTCAATTCAAAATCACTTTTGCTATACTCTTGTTTATTAACGATTAGCATAATTTCCCCCTGTAACAGCTGATTTTTGTTTCATAAGTTGTCTTACTCTATACAATGGATTTGGAACTTCATGAACAAGCGATTCCACATCCATATATAATCGACGTTTCGTTAATTGTTCAGCATAGAAT
>NZ_JBCPSR010000075.1:0-407 GCF_051129805.1 Serratia sp. Je.1.23.a
CTGTACGTCCTTGCGAATCTGTAATGCGTCCATCATCTAACATTTGTAATAAAATGTTAAATACTTCTGGATGTGCTTTTTCGATTTCGTCTAATAAAATAACGGAATACGGTTTACGTCTTACCGCTTCTGTTAATTGACCGCCCTCTTCATACCCAACATATCCAGGAGGCGCACCAATTAAGCGTGACACAGCGTGTTTCTCCATATACTCAGACATATCGATACGAATCATTTGCTCTTCACTATCGAATAAAGACTGCGCTAACGTTTTTGCAAGTTCTGTTTTACCAACACCTGTTGGTCCTAAGAAGATGAAAGAACCAATCGGGCGGTTCGGATCTTTAATACCAGCGCGAGCACGAAGAACTGCGTCTGACACTAAGCTTACTGCTTCCTCTTGTCCG
>NZ_JBCPSR010000076.1:0-398 GCF_051129805.1 Serratia sp. Je.1.23.a
GTATTTGCGGAATGCTTCGGCTTGCGAGATTTAACACACAGCAAAGCAAACTCCCAACATTCATCGGAATGCCCATTCCATTCGCGGCGATGTGTCTCCTCATTTTATGTCGCCTAAATAATCCAGTTTCCGTGGCATTTGGTACAAGCGTACTCGCGTATTTAATGGTGAGCAAAATCAAATTTCCTCATTTTAAAAAAGATATAGCTGAAAGCTTGGATTGATAATACGGAATTACAATGAGAAAGATAAAGGAGAATAACATGATTCGTATGGCATTAAGATCATTCAACATACAAATGTATTGTTTGCTAGGCGTAATGTTATTGGGATGGCTCGTGACACCTTTTTCAGCCCAGTTTGTCGGGATAAGCATTGGCCTTTTGGTGAGTATGTAC
>NZ_JBCPSR010000077.1:0-388 GCF_051129805.1 Serratia sp. Je.1.23.a
GCATAATACGATTCGTAATGCAGCATCATTTGCGATTAATTATACAGATGGTAGAAATGTATTTGAAAGTACAAGAAAAGAGTTTATATCTTTTTCACCTATTACTATTGAAGGAAAGAATTTGTACATGTTTGTTAGCGGAATTCCAGAGGGAGAGGTAATGTATGATACGAAAGAAGGGCCATTCCCGTTTTTAATTGGTGTTCTTGTATTCATTTTCTCTTTCTTCTATATAACAAAGAGAAAGATGAAGCAGATTGAAGCAATGGCGCAAGGTGTAAAGGAAATAGAAAGAGGCAACTTAGCGTACCGCATTGAGAAAAAAGGTGAAGATGAGATTGCAGCTTTAACTGAGAATATTAATAATATGGCAGAAGAGCTTATGAAT
>NZ_JBCPSR010000078.1:0-386 GCF_051129805.1 Serratia sp. Je.1.23.a
TTTCACAAATATTAAACGACGTGCAAGTCGATCCAAAATATGTAACACTTGAGTTAACAGAAAGAATTGCAATGGTTGACGAGAAAGAAACGTTATTAAGACTGAAGCAATTAAAAGAATACGGTATCCAAACTTCCATTGATGACTTCGGTACTGGATACTCTTCTCTTGCTTATTTATCAATTTTTCCAATCGACACATTAAAAGTACCGAGAGAATTTACACAATTAGCTGATCATCGTCCTGAAGAACGAGCCATCGTTTCTACAATACTTTCCCTCGCGAATACTTTAAATCTTTCAGTCGTCGCCGAAGGAATTGAAACCGAAAAACAACTTAAGTTTCTGCAAAAACATAACTGTAAATATATGCAAGGTTACTATTTC
>NZ_JBCPSR010000079.1:0-386 GCF_051129805.1 Serratia sp. Je.1.23.a
AGTTACAACGTAGTGGAATATAGGTAATGAAAAAGAGATTGTAATTTGGTTTCAACCAAACTACAATCTCTTTTTTGTTTCAATTACTTCCACCAAATCCAAGTCCAAAGGTAATTTCGTACATTTCGAGGAGTAATACGAATGAAGCGCTCACCGTCAAAGAAGCAATTTAAATTTGGAAGTGTTTCATCTGGATGTTCTGAAACAAAGGTGACGATGTTTTCGTTACTTGTAACGGTTACTGTAATTGGTGGGTCGGTAGGTGAGACTTGAAGTTGTAACGAAATATTGGCGGTATTTTTAAATTCATTATTAACAGGTGGACTTATTACTTGTACTGTGAATATCACGATAATTGTTTCGTTTGGTTCCAAATTAGTAGCGAC
>NZ_JBCPSR010000007.1:0-310307 GCF_051129805.1 Serratia sp. Je.1.23.a
CACAAGCCAGCGTTTTCGTCACTTTTTCCGGAAATCAGCGACAAAAGCTGGCGATCCGTAGAGTAAAATAAGAGTAACAATGTCAGTAAGGACTCGCAGCCATGCAATTTAATGCTCAACAACAGGCCGCCCAACGCAATCTTTCTTATCTACTTGCAGAAAAACTCGGCCAACAAATTCTGGCAGGCGATTATCAGGCCGGCAGTATCCTGCCCGGGGAGATGGAACTCGGGGAACAATTTGGCGTGAGCCGCACCGCGGTACGTGAAGCGGTGAAGATGCTGGCCGCCAAAGGCATGCTGCTCCCCCGTCCGCGCATCGGCACTCGGGTCATGCCGCAAAGCCAGTGGAACTTTCTCGATCAGGATTTACTGACCTGGTGGATGACCAAAGAGAACTTCGATCAGGTGATGCAGCATTTCCTTATCCTGCGAACCTCGCTGGAACCTCAGGCCTGCTCATTGGCGGCTGCCAACGCCAGCACGCAGCAAACTGCGCGGTTGGCTGAACTGATGGCGGAAATGCGGGCACTGCATGTTCAGTTTGACCGCGAGCACTGGATCCAGGTTGATACCCAGTTCCACCAGCTTATCTATGAGGCCAGCGGTAATCCGTTTCTCACATCATTCGCCAACCTGTTCAGTTCGGTGTATCAAAGTTACTTCCGCGCCATCACCGGTAACGAAGTGATTAAGCTCCAGAACCATCAGGCCATTGTCGATGCGATACTCGCCGGCGACGGCGCAGGGGCATTAGCCGCCTGCCAAGTCTTGCTCAGAGAGAAAGACTAACTCATGCCCTACTTATATATAGAAGAACAATGAAGGGACGAATACGACAGTTAACCGGGAATCATAATGACTAAATCCGCGCGCAGTATGGCAGGGCTCCCCTGGATCGCCGCAATGGCATTCTTTATGCAGGCGCTGGACGCCACCATCCTCAACACGGCGTTGCCTGCGATAGCGCAAAGCCTGGAGCGCTCGCCACTGGCGATGCAGTCTGCCGTAATCAGCTATACGTTGACGGTTGCCATGCTGATCCCGGTCAGTGGCTGGCTGGCAGACCGTTTCGGTACCCGGCGGGTATTTATCTTTGCGGTTTCGCTATTTACTCTCGGTTCGCTGCTGTGTGCGCTTTCCCCAACGCTAAGCGTGTTGGTGACCTCACGCGTCATTCAGGGCGTTGGTGGTGCGATGATGATGCCGGTAGCACGTTTGGCCCTGTTGCGCGCCTACCCGCGCAGCGAGCTGTTGCCGGTTCTGAACTTCGTGACCATGCCCGGGCTGGTTGGCCCGATCATGGGGCCGATGCTGGGGGGATGGCTGGTCACCTACGCCACCTGGCACTGGATTTTCCTTATCAACATCCCGATTGGCCTGCTCGGCATCTTCTATGCACGCAAATATATGCCGGACTTCACCACGCCCAAGCGTCGGTTCGATTTCCTCGGCTTTATGCTGTTTGGCCTGAGTCTGGTGCTGGTTTCTACCGGGCTTGAGCTGTTTGGGGAACAGGTGCTGGCCAGCTATATCTCACTGGGTATTCTGCTCAGCGGCGTGGTGATGCTGTTCGGCTATATCGCTCATGCCCGCAGGCACCCTCAGCCACTGATTGGTTTGGATTTATTCCAGACTCGCACCTTCTCCGTGGGGATCGCCGGCAATGTCGCTTCACGCCTGGGTACCGGCTGCGTGCCGTTCCTGATGCCGCTGATGCTGCAGGTCGGTTTCGGTTACTCGGCGATTATTGCGGGCTGCATGATGGCACCGACGGCCATCGGCTCACTGATGGCGAAATCCACCGTGACTCAAGTGCTGCGCTGGTTCGGCTATCGCAAAACGCTGGTTGGCATCACGTTGATTATCGGCGTGCTGATCGCCCAGTTTGCATTACAAAGCCCGGGAATGCCGCTGTGGTTGATGATCCTGCCGCTGTTCGTGCTGGGGATGGCGATGTCTACACAGTTCACCGCCATGAATACCATCAGCCTGGCGGATTTAAACGATGCCAATGCCAGCTCCGGCAACAGCGTGCTGGCGGTTACTCAGCAGCTTTCCATCAGCTTCGGCGTGGCGATCAGCGCAGCGGTGCTGCGTTTCTATGAATCTATGTCGCTCGGCACCATGGTCGATCACTTCCACTACACCTTTATCACCATGGGGATTGTCACCCTGGCCTCAGCGTTTGTCTTTATGCTGTTAAAAAGGAAGGACGGCCGTAACCTGATCAGCGGCCGTGACAGCAAGAAAGAAGCCGAAGCTACTCGCTAGCGGCGGCCAACAGAAGCGCGTTCCACCAGCTCAGGGGTCAGTACCAGAACCTGAGCTTCACGTTCCGGATTCTGCAGGCGGTTGATCAACGCATCGATCGCCAATTCGCCCAGCGAATCTTTAGGTTGATGAATGGTGCTTAGCGGCGGCGCAAGGTATTTGGCCAGTTCGATATCGTCGTAACCCATCACCGCCATGTCCTGTGGTACCGATAACCCAGCCTGATACAACGCCTGGTAAGCCCCCACCGCGACCGCGTCGTTGCCGGCGAACACCGCGTGGGGTGGCTCAGCCAAGGCCAACAGCTGTTTCATGGCCATGACACCGCCTTCAAATTCAAAATCGCAGTGCACTTCATACCCCGGCAGGATCGCCAGCCCAGCACGCTGCATGGCACTGCGGTAACCTTCCAGTCGGTGGCGTGCCGTGGTTTTATCCTGCGGGCCGGCGATGCAGGCGATTTTGCGATACCCGCGAGCGATCAGATGATCGGTCGCCATCTCGCCGCCCAACAAAGAGTTGTCCTGGATGATGTCGTTAGCCCCTTCGAACGGTGCCCAGTCCATCATCACTATCGGTAGAGACGGGTAGCGACTCAACGCATCCTGCGATGGCCGATGGTTTTCGGTACACATCAACAGCAAACCGTCGACGCGTTTTTGCAGCAGCGTCTCCATATTGCGGTTCATGCGCGCAGCATCTTCTTCGGTATTGCACAGGATCAAACTGTAGCCACGTTCATAACAACTGCGCTCGACGCCACGCACCACCTCAGCATAAAAGGGGTTGTTGCTGGAAGTGACCAGCATGCCGATGGTTCGCGTCTGATTCAGTTTGAGACTGCGCGCCAGGGCGGAAGGCGCATAGTTCAGTTGTTCTATAGCCGCCATGATTTTGGCTCGCACGCTGTCGCTGACAAAGCGATTGTTATTAATAACGTGCGAAACCGTCGAGGTTGAAACACCCGCCAGGCGGGCGACATCTTTCATGGTGGCCAAGGGGGTTACTCCTGCTGCTGCAAGAAGGCGTCAATCTCTTCGCGCCAGGGCACGGAAGGTTGGGCGCCGGGACGGGTCACCGCAATTGCCGCTGCTGCATGAGCAAAGCGCACCGCATCCGCCATGATTTTGCCTTCCAGCAACGCCGTGACCAGCGCCCCGTTGAAGGTATCGCCAGCGGCGATAGTATCGACCGCTTTAACCTTGAAACCTGGTACCAATTTGCCGTTGCCGTTCTCACTCAGCCACACGCCACGGCTACCAAGGGTGATGATCACCGTTGCGATACCTTTATCGTGCAACGCCTGAGCGGCGCGCGCGGCATCATTATCGTCATTGACCGCAATACCGGTCAGGCGCTGAGCTTCGGTTTCGTTTGGCGTAATCATATCGATAGTCGCCAGTAGATCGTCCGGCAGCTCACGAGCAGGTGCCGGGTTAAGGATAACCTGCGTCTGATGCTGTTTCGCCAGGCTGGCGGCTGCGATAACGGTTTCCAACGGAGACTCGAGCTGCATCAGCAACGCGTCGGCGTCGATAACCTTTTGCTGATAACGTGCAAGATAATCGGGGGTCACTGCGGCATTGGCACCCGCATCGATGCCGATCACGTTCTCGCCTTCCGCATTAACGAAAATCAGCGCGACGCCCGTGGTGCTGTCGGCAATAGCTTCTATCGGTTGGGTATCAATGCGATCGCTCGCCAGCTGCTGACGCACGCGTTCACCGATGTCATCGGCACCCACGCAGGCGATAAAAGCGATATCTGCACCGCTGCGCCCAGCCGCCACCGCCTGGTTTGCGCCTTTGCCGCCAAACGCCACTTTATACTGTTTCCCGATCACCGTTTCGCCCGGGCGAGGAAACTGCTCAATATTAAGGATATGGTCGGCATTGATACTGCCCAGAACCACCATCTTACCTGTTGCCATCGCATTGATTCCTGAATTACGCGCCATCATAAACGCCCCGTTTTGATGGCGCTGGTATGACTTATTGGGTGACCAGTTTCAAATCCACCGGAATGGTAGCCGACACTTTCTCGCCTTTCAGCACTTTATCGGCGGTTTCTACGCCGATCACGCCGATCTGATCCGGACGCTGCGCGACGGTAGCCGCCAGCTTGCCGCCCTCAACCGCTTTCACGCCGTCGGCAGTGCCGTCGAAGCCTACCACGACCACGTCGGTTTTACCGGCGGTTTGCAGCGCACGTAGGGCGCCCAGCGCCATTTCATCGTTCTGGGCAAACACCGCCTGCACATCTGGGTGAGCGGTCAGCAGGTTCTGCATCACGTTCAGGCCTTTGGTACGGTCGAAATCTGCCGGTTGGCTGGCCAACAGTTTGAATTTGTTCTGATCCAGTGATTGTTTAAAGCCTTCGCCACGCTCACGGGCAGCGGAGGTACCGGCGATCCCTTCCAGTTGGATCACTTTAGCGTCTGCGCCCACTTTTTTGGCAATGAAATCACCGGCCATTTTGCCGCCAACGCGGTTATCCGAAGCGATATGGCTGACCACTTCGCCCTTGCTCGCCACGCGGTCCAGGGTGATGACCGGGATCTTGGCCTGATTGGCCATCTTGATGGCGTTACCGACCGCATCGGAATCGGTTGGGTTAATCAGCAGCAGCTTAGGCGCCTGCACCATCAGATCCTGCACGTTAGCCAGCTCTTTCGCCGGGTTATTCTGCGAATCCAGCACCACCAGGTTGTAACCCAGCTTGTTGGCTTCCTGCTGCGCCCCCTCTTTCATTGAGACAAAGAACGGGTTGTTCAGCGTGGAAACCACCAGCGCAATGGTGTCTTTCGCCAGCGCGTTAGCGCTCAGGGTGGCGCTCAGTGCGAAGGCTGAAGCCAAAATTGCCAGTTTTTTCATTTTCATCATCGTGATTCCTGTAGGGGGAGGTTATTTGTTGCTTTTGTTCTCTACCAGAACCGCCAGCAGTATCACCACTGCCTTCACGATCATTTGGTAGTAAGAAGAAACACCCAGTAAATTCAATCCGTTGTTCAGGAAGCCAAGGATCAGCGCCCCGATCAAGGTACCAACGATGCGGCCCTTGCCGCCGGCCAGGCTGGTACCGCCCAGCACCACTGCGGCAATGGCGTCCAACTCATAGCCGGTGCCGGCGGTCGGCTGCGCGGAAGACAGGCGCGCCACTTCGATCACGCCCGCCAACGCCGCCAACAAACCACAAAGCGAATAAACGATAATCTTTACTTTATCGACGCTGATACCGGACAGGCGGGTCGCCGCCTCGTTGCCGCCCAGAGCATAAATATAGCGGCCCAGACGGGTATGGTGCAGCATGTACCACGCAGCGATAAAGACGATCGCCATGATCCAGATCGGGGTTGGCACGCCCAGCGGCCGGCCGATGCCGAACCAGCCGAAAGTATCGGCCACGTCGGTAAAGCCGGTGTTCACCGGGCTGCCGTTGGTGTACACCATGGTGACGCCGCGCAACAGCAGCATCATCACCAGGGTCGCAATAAATGCCTGCACCTTGCCTTTGGCAACAATCACCCCGGTACAGGCGCCGACCGCGGCCCCCAATGCCAGTGCCGCCGCCACGGCCACCACCGCGTTAACTTCAAAGCCCACGATCGATGCCGCTACCGCACCAGTTAACGCCAGTAGCGATCCCACCGACAAATCGATGCCGGAAGTGAGGATCACCAGCGTCATCCCCACCGCCATAATGGCGTTAACAGAGGTTTGCTGCAGAATATTGAACAGGTTATTTAGGGTGAAGAAATTTGGGCTCATTGAAGAGACCACGGCGATCAGCACCAGCAGAGCAATCAGTGATTTTTGCTCTAACAGCCACTCTTTACTGAACCAGCGCTTTGCCACACTCTGGGAACTCATATCTGATTACTCCTGCTTTACGCCGTATTGCTTGCCAACGGCCGCAGCCATCAACGCTTCCTGGGTGGCCTGTTCAATCGGGAACTCGCCGCTAAGGAGTCCTTCGTGCATCACCAGAATGCGGTCGCTCATGCCCATGACCTCCGGCATTTCCGACGACACCAGAATGATGCTCAGACCTTCCTGCTTGAACTGGTTAATTAACTGATAGATTTCTTTTTTGGCACCGACATCAACACCGCGTGTCGGTTCATCGAGGATCAACACCTTTGGCCGCGTCATCAGGCCGCGGGCGATTGCCACTTTTTGCTGATTGCCGCCGGAGAGCAGGCCAATGGGCTGTTCCATCGACGGCGTCTTGATATTGAACAAGCGGATGAAATCCCCCACCGCCTGCTGTTCTTCGGCCTGTTTCAGGCTGCCGCCGGCACGGCTGAAATAGCGCAGCGCGGTCAACGACATGTTTTCCTTCACCGACATCCCCAACACCAGACCATCGCGCTTGCGGTCTTCGGAGATATACACAATGCCGTTCGCCAAACCGTCCTGTGGAGAATGAGTGACCACCTGGCGGCCATCGAGGCTGACCGTGCCGGCCTTGCGCGGTGCTGCCCCGTAGAGAATTTTCATCAGCTCGGTACGTCCGGCGCCCATCAACCCGGCGACGCCAAGAATTTCGCCACGGTACAGCGTAAAGCTGACGTCATGCACACCCGGACCGGAAACCTGACTGACCTCCAGCCGTTTTTCACCGCGCGGCTGGTTGAGGCGCGGGTATTGTTCTTCCAGCTTGCGGCCGACCATCATTTCTATCAGCGAATCTTCCTGCAGCTCACTGACCGGACGCTCGGCGATAAACTGCCCGTCACGAAACACCGTGACGTCATCGCAAATTTCAAAAATCTCTTTCAGCCGGTGGGAGATGTAAACAATCCCTCGCCCTTCGGCCTTCAGTTCATTGATCACTTTAAATAAAGAGGCCGTCTCGGTATCGGTCAACGCATCCGTCGGCTCATCCATAATGATGACTTTCGATTCGAAGCTCAGCACCTTGGCGATTTCCACCATTTGCTGATCGCCGATCGACAGTTCCCCCACCAGCCGGTGGCTGCTGTAACTCAGGTTCAGTCGTGCGAGCAGTTTGTCTGCTTCGGCATACATGCGCTTCCAGTCGATGCGGCCGATACGGTTAACGAACTCACGCCCGAGGAAGATGTTCTCCGCAATGGTCAATTGCGGGATCAGGTTCAGTTCCTGATGGATGATGCCGATGCCCGCTTCCTGCGAATCCTTTGGGCCGTTGAACGCCACCTCTTCTCCGAGAAAGTACTGACTGCCGGCGTCTTTGTTATAAATGCCGGTCAGCACCTTCATCATGGTGGATTTCCCGGCGCCGTTTTCACCCACCAGCGCCATCACCTTGCCCGGGTACACGCTGAGCGCAGCGCCGGAAAGCGCCTTCACGCCGGGAAAGGCTTTATCGATCCCTTTCAGTTGCAGTAAAGGTTGCATAGGTGCCTCAGAAAGTTACGCCGGCGCAAAGGATCACGTTCGCGTAGGGCGAACATTCCCCGCTGCGGATCACCGCACGGCAGTGTTCCGTTTGTGCTTTAAAAGCCTGGTGGCTGATATAGCTCAGGCTGATGCTCTTCCCCTGGCGTTGGCCAAGTTCGGTCAGCTGAGCCAATAACGCGCTATGAAGCTGTGGATTTTGCTTAACGATCTCTTCCGCCAGAATCGCGCTTTCGACCTGCATCTCCTGCGTCACGACCTCGAGTACCTGTAGAAAAGTCGGCACCCCCTGAGTCAGCGCCAAATCGATGCGCTGTGTGGCCGCCGGAATAGGCAGCCCGGCATCGCCGATAGCTATCTGATCGGTATGACCGAGACGGGAAACCACGGCAGAGACATCAGCATTCAGCAACACGCCTTTTTTCATCTTGTTCTTCTCATTCCGCCAGCGAAACGTTTCGCTTGTGTCTGGAGTTTAAAAAAACGTCAGTAGAAGGCAACCGGGATAATGCAGAAGTGTGATCGTCATCGAAACGTTTCGCTCGTGTTACCGAGAACAGATACCTTAAATAATTGACGTTGCATCGCGGCGGCAAGCCTGCGAATTCCCGGGAGCATAGTCCACTATGTGACCGGAATGAGCTGGTGCAGCCAACAAAGAGGCAGCTTCAAGTATGACGGGGTTAAACAGAAAGGGCCCAGCGGTGGCTGAGCCCTTGAGGGGGAGTTAAATCTCGACCTGGGTTCCCAGCTCGATCACCCTATTAGGCGGGATCTCAAACTGGTCCGGCGCACGTAGCGCATTGCGGCTCAATGCAATAAACAGCTTGCCGCGCAGGAACAGGTACCACGGCCGTTTGGTCAGGATCAACGACTCGTGCGACATAAAGAACGAGGTTTCCGTCATCCGGCACGGCAGCCCTTCCAGCCCGCAGCGGTGGAACACTTCTTCAACGTTCGGCGTTTCACGCCAACCATAGCTGGCCACCACCCGCCAGAAGGTCGGTGACAGCTGTTCGATGGTCACTCGCCGCACGTTGTGAACGTAAGGTGCATCCTCGGTACGCAACGTCAACAGCACCACGCGTTCGTGCAGCACCTTGTTGTGCTTTAGGTTATGCAGCAGCGCAAAAGGGATCACGTTGATGGCGCGTGACATAAAGACCGCGGTGCCAGGCACCCGCACCGGTGGCGATTTTTCCAGTGAGGCGATCATCGCCTCCAGAGAATTGCCGTGCTCGTGCATGCGGCGCAGCAGTCGGAAACGTTCGCTCTTCCAGGTGGTCATGATGATGAACATCACCAGCGCCAACATCAGCGGCAGCCAACCCCCCGAGAACAGTTTCAGGGCGTTGGCGGAAAACATCGGGATGTCGATAATCAGCAGGACAACCAGAATGCCGACGGCCAAGAAGCGATTCCAGTGCCAGTTTTTAATCGCCACCGACGTCACCAGAATACTGGTCAGCACCATAGTGCCGGTCACGGCGATGCCGTAGGCCGCCGCCAGATTACTGGAGTGTTCGAAACCGACAATCACCAGCACCACCGCGATATACAGCGTCCAGTTGATCACCGGAATGTAGATTTGGCCAGATTCCATTTCAGACGTATGGATGATGCGCATTGGCGACAGGTAACCCAGGCGCACCGCCTGACGGGTCAGGGAGAACACGCCGGAGATCACCGCCTGCGAGGCGATAACCGTGGCCAGCGTCGCCAGAATTAATAGCGGGATCAGCGCCCAGTCCGGCGCCAACAGGAAGAACGGGTTCTTGATCGCCTCGGGATTTTTCAGCAACAGAGCGCCCTGGCCAAAATAGTTCAGCACCAGTGAAGGCAACACCACGGTGAACCAGGCCAGGCGAATAGGGAATTTGCCGAAGTGGCCCATATCGGCGTACAACGCCTCAACGCCGGTAATCGACAGCACCACCGCACCCAGCGCAAAGAACGAAACCTTCTTATATTCAATAAAGAAGTTCAGCGCCCATTTCGGGTTCAACGCCTGCAACACTTCCGGGTTAGCCATAATGCTGCGCGCCCCCAGTACCGCCAGGACGATAAACCACAGTAGCATCACCGGTGCAAAGAGCTTACCGACGCTGCCGGTACCGTGTTTCTGGATGGCGAACAGCAGCGTCAGCACCAGAATCGACAGCGGAACGATATAGCCATCGAGCGACGGAGCGGCGATTTCCAACCCTTCTATCGCGGACATCACCGATATCGCCGGGGTGATCACCACCTCGCCATAGAAGAAGCTGCCGCCAATCAGGCCCAGGATCACCAACACTGCGGTAGTGCGCGCTGAAGTATTACGCCCGGCCAACGACATCAGCGTCAGGATCCCGCCTTCGCCGGCGTTATCTGCCCGCATGACATAAGTGAGGTATTTAAGGGAAACAATGATGATCAGCATCCAGAAAATCAGCGACAGGAAGCCGAAAACTACGTCTGGACGAACATCGAAGCCGTAATGGCCGGAGAAACACTCTCTGAGAGTATAGAGAGGACTGGTGCCGATATCACCGTAAACCACCCCAATTGCCGCCAGGGTTACCGCCGATAAGGACTGTTTATGCTCTGTGCTCATAATTCGTTTCTTTATTAGAACATCCGTTAGCGATGCATCCGCATCAGCCAGAGATACGGGCTCTAAGATCCGTTACGCCCACTAAAAGGCGCACAGTATGCACGATTTATACTGCTTGCCTACTCTTATATCAGACCCAAAAAATAAACAAAATGTGAACCGGCCGCTCTTTTGATAATAGAAAGATTTTACTAATCAACAAGCTATACCATTAAAAATAATGGTGGTTTATCATCGGATTATCCACCAAGATTGGCTAACTCTCGGACAACACGACAATAATATGGCGCCATCATCACTTCTTGCAGAACGGATTTCCCGCCTCAGCAGCGCGCTGGAGAGCGGTCTTTATGAACGTCAGGAAGCCATTCGCCTGTGTCTGCTGGCGGCGCTCAGCGGTGAAAGCGTGTTCCTGCTCGGTCCACCGGGCATTGCCAAAAGCCTGATTGCACGCCGGTTAAAATTCGCCTTTCGCCATGCGCGCTCCTTTGAATACCTGATGACGCGCTTCTCGACGCCAGAAGAGGTGTTCGGCCCGTTATCCATCCAGGCGTTAAAAGACGAAGGCCGCTATCAGCGCCTGACCGCCGGCTACCTGCCCGAAGCGGAAATCGTATTTCTGGATGAGATCTGGAAAGCCGGCCCGGCAATCCTCAATACCCTGCTGACCGCGATCAACGAACGTCGCTTCCGTAACGGCAACGCGGAGGAACCGATCCCCCTGCGGTTGCTGGTCACCGCCTCCAACGAACTGCCGGAAGCCGACAGCAGCCTGGAAGCGCTGTACGACCGCATGCTGATACGCCTGTGGCTGGACAAAGTGCAGGACAAGCAGAACTTTCGCTCGTTGCTGGTCAGTCGCCAGAACGAGAATGAAAACCCGGTGCCGGAAGCCCTGAGCATCACCGACGAGGAGTATCATCAGTGGCAATCGCAGATCGACAAAATCAAGCTGCCTGAAAGCTGCTTCGAACTGATATTCCAACTGCGTCAGCGGCTGGATGCGCTGGACCATGCTCCTTACGTTTCCGATCGCCGATGGAAGAAGGCATTGCGCCTGTTGCAGGCCTGCGCCTTTTTCAGTGGTCGCGACGCCGTGGCCCCGATCGACCTGCTGCTGCTGAAAGACTGCCTGTGGCACGATCTCACCTCGCTAAAACTGCTGCAGCAGCAAGTAGAGCAGTTGCTAAACGAGTCGGCCTACCAACAGCAAACGCTGCTGATCCAGCTGCAACAGATCCTCACCCGCTGGCTGCAGCACCAACAACAGCAGAGCGACAGTCAGGCGATCACACTGGTAAAAAAAGGCGGCATGTTCAGCCGAAAGCCGCAGTTTGCCCTGGCCACGCCGCTCGGCACCGGCCCCCTGACACTGTTGCTGCAAAAACCGCTGCAGCTGCATGATATTCAGGTTAACCATCTGAGTATTGAAAACAGCGTACTGGAAAACTGGCTGCAAAAAGGCGGCGACGTACGCGCCAAACTGAACGGCATCGGCTTTGCCCAGCAGATCGATCTGGAAGTGGACGAAAAACTGCATCTGACGGTACTGGACGTCAGTCGTCAGCCTTCGCTGCTGGCCCTGCCCGGTATAAAGACCGGGGGAACGCCTCAGGCAATGCTCGACGAAATGGACCAGTTGGCTCAGCGTCTGGCGGAACAGCGTCGGTTGTTCAGTCAGCATCAGCCCTGCCTGTTTACCCCGGCCGCCAGGCTGGCAAAAATTGAGGCCAGCCTGTTGCAGGTGGCGGAACAAATCAAACAGCAGCACCAGCAGATGCGCGGTCAGTAAGCATGCTCAGCCTGGAAACGCTCGATCTGCTGCTGGCGATCACCGAAGGTGAACTGATCGAGGAGATGATCATCGGTATGCTGGCGGCCCCGCAGCTGTCGATTTTCTTCAAGAAGTTTCCGGCGATCCGCCGGGCGCTGGATCGCGACCTGCCGCGCTGGAAGCTGCAGTTGAAACAGCGTCTGCATGAAGCCATGGTGCCACCTGCGCTGGCGCAAGAATTTTACCGCTATCAACAGTGCCAGTTAGAGAACAATACCCAGTTCTTTCATAACCTCAATGACACTCTGGACCTGCTGCGCCAGCTGGTTTCTCCTTTCTATGAGCAGGCTCGCTCGCTGGTGGATGCCGCCGATCTGCCCAATCATCCGCTGGACGACAGTTTCCAGACCCTGTTTTTACAACGCTGGCGTATCAGCCTGACGCTGCAGGCCACCATGATGCATCATCAGTTGCTGGAACAGGAACGCGAACAGCTGATGGCAGAGCTGCAGGAGCGCCTGGCACTGAGTGGGGCGCTGGAACCGCTGCTGTCGGAAAACGACACCGCCGCCGGGCGACTGTGGGACATGAGCAAAGGCCATCTTCAGCGCGGCGATTATCAACGGCTGGTGGAATACGGCAACTTCCTGCAGCAGCAGCCGGAACTGAAAAAGCTGGCGCAGCAGCTTGGGCGCAGCTATCAGGCCAAAGCGGTACAGCAACAGGATGCTTTGCCAGAGCCGTTTCGCGTCATGGTGCAGGTACCCGCCACGCTGCCGGAAGAGGTCAGCGGTATTCATCAGAGCGACGATATTCTGCGCCTGCTGCCGCCTGAGTTGGTCACGCTGGGTATCGAAGAATTGGAATTTGAGTTTTACCGGCGCCTGCTGGAAAAGCAGTTATTGAGCTACCGCCTGCAGGGCGATGTCTGGCAGGAACAGATAACGATCCGGCAGGTCACCCACCAGCAGCAGGATCAGCAGCCACGCGGCCCGTTTATCGTCTGTGTCGATACCTCAGGCTCCATGGGTGGGTTCAATGAGCAGTGCGCCAAGGCGTTTTGTCTGGCGCTGCTGCGCATTGCGCTGGCGGATAACCGCCGCTGCTACATCATGCTGTTCGCCAACCAGATAGTGCATTACGAGCTTACGGCCGCCAGCGGAATTGAACAGGCAGTGCGTTTTCTCGGTCAGCAGTTTCGCGGCGGCACAGATCTGGCAGCCTGCCTGAACGCCACGGTGAGTAAAATGGCGGAGAGCGGCTGGTTCGACGCGGATGCGGTGATCATTTCTGACTTTATTGCCCAGCGGTTGCCGGAGGAGGTCATAAAGAAGGTCAAACAGCAGCAGCAGAACCACCAGCAACGCTTTCACGCGGTGGCGATGTCCAGCTATGGCAAACCCGGCATCATGCGCATCTTCGATCATATCTGGCGCTTTGATACCGGGTTAAAAAGCCGCTTGATGCGCCGCTGGCGGCGCTGATTGTTACAGAAGCCCTTCGACCGCGTCACGCACTTGCGGTGACCACACGCCACACTGCACCTGACCAATGTGCGACAGTTGCAGCAACAGCATCACCAGGCGTGACTGGCCGATACCGCCACCGATAGTCTGCGGCATATCGCCACGCAGCAATGACTGATGCCACTCCAGCGCCAGACGATCTTCATCGCCGGTTTGCGCCAACTGGCGCTTCAGCGCACTGGCGTCAACGCGAATCCCCATAGAAGAAAGCTCGAAGGCATCCTGCAATACCGGGTTCCAGACCAGAATATCGCCGTTCAAACCTGCCAGCCCTTCTGCCGCCGGTGTCGTCCAGTCATCATAATCCGGCGCACGGACATCGTGTGATTTGCCGTGCGACAGCTTACCGCCGATCCCGATCAGAAATACCGCGCCCAGCTCTTTGGTAATCGCCCGCTCACGGCCTTTGGCATCCAGTTCCGGGTAGCGTTGCAACAGGGTTTCACTGTGAACAAAATGAATCTGCTCTGGCAGGAACGGCGTTAAGCCATATTCGCGGCTCACTTCGACTTCAGTGGCCTTAATCGCCGCATAAATACTGCTCACGGTGCTTTTCAGGTAATCCAGGCTGCGCTCACCATCCCCCATCACCCGCTCCCAGTCCCATTGATCGACGTAGACCGAATGGATCGCGCTCAGACGATCTTCATCAGGACGCAATGCTTTCATATGGGTATACAGGCCTTCACCGACGCCAAAATCGTAGCTGCCCAGCGTTTTACGTTTCCATTTCGCCAGTGAGTGCACCACTTCGAAGGTGGCTTCCGGCAGGGTTTTGACCTTTACCTGCACCGCTTTCTCACTGCCTGACAGGTTATCCTGGGTACCGTCACCCAGGCGGCTGAGGATCGGCGCCTGCACTTCGATCAGGCCAAGCTGCTGTTCCAGCTGGCGTGAGAAGAAGGATTTAACCAGGCTGATTTGTTGTTGTTTTTGAATAAACTGTTTTTTCATTGCCGTATCTCTTATAAACCTGTCTCTGTTGCCAACGATTAAGCAACAGAACGGCACCGTAATTCAATATCCGCTAATCAATATTGCCTTTTCACTTTTAATCGTTCATTTTGATGCGGCAATAATTCAACAATCAGCAATTAGTGGGGGATTAAATGGCTGAAAATTATCAGATCGATAATCTCGATCGCGGCATTCTTAACGCTTTGATGGAAAATGCCCGCACGCCTTACGCCGAACTGGCCAAGAACTTTGCCGTCAGTCCCGGTACCATTCATGTGCGAGTAGAAAAGATGAAGCAGGCCGGTATCATCACCGGCGCACGGGTTGACGTGAACCCTAAACGCCTGGGTTACGATGTCTGCTGTTTTATCGGCATTATATTAAAGAGTGCTAAAGACTATCCTTCGGCACTGAAAAAGCTCGAAAGCCTGGAGGAAGTGGTTGAGGCTTACTACACCACCGGCCACTACAGCGTGTTTATCAAAGTGATGTGCCGCTCAATAGATGCGTTGCAACAGGTACTTATCAACAAGATCCAGACCATTGACGAGATCCAGTCCACCGAAACGCTGATCTCGCTGCAGAACCCCATCATGCGTACCATCACGCCTTAGCCAATTAATTACTATACCCATATTATCCACAGGTAGATCCCAGCCGATTCACAGCGTACAATGCTGCCACTTTGAGAAGGCTGGGATCATTCATTTCATGGCAGACATTACTCTGATCAGTGGCAGTACGCTTGGCAGCGCCGAGTACGTAGCCGAGCACTTGGCTGAAAAACTGGAAGCTGCGGGTTTTACGACCGAAACCCTGCACGGCCCTGAATTGGATGAACTGACCCTGTCCGGGCGCTGGCTGGTGGTGTCTTCTACCCACGGTGCTGGCGATTTACCGGATAACCTGCAACCGCTGCTGGAACAAATAGAAGAACAGCTTCCTGACTTATCCCAGGTGCAGTTCGGCGCAGTCGGTTTGGGTAGCTCGGAATACGACACTTTCTGTGGTGCGATCCAACGGATCGACGATCTTCTGATCGCTCGCGGGGCGAAAAGGATCGGCGATCGGCTCGAGATCGACGTGACTGAACACGAAATTCCTGAGGATCCGGCAGAGGAATGGGTGAAAAATTGGATTAATTTACTCTAATTTGTTCAAAGTTCACCCGAACGATTGTGGATAACTATGCTTAAAAGCAGGGTAAAAGCGGTAGTTATCCCAATAACAACCTTAGGTCGCTTTTTGTCCTGTGCATAACATGCCATTTAGATCCCAGCTTATCAGCTATAGGATCACCGATCATTCACAGCTAACGATCCTCCTTAATCCGCTGATCTCAATCACGAATAGTCACTTATCCACAGAAGATCGCGATCCTAATAAGAGATCTAATAAAGAGATCTTTAAATAAAAAAGATCTTCTTTTAATTACCGACGATCCTGACCACTTGGTCGATCGACTAAACTTGAGTAGAATCGCCCTCCCCAGGGCAAACAACGATCGTTCGCAATACGGCGAGGTGCAGTTCCATGTTTTATCCAGAGCAATTTGACGTCATCATCATCGGTGGTGGCCATGCCGGTACCGAAGCCGCAATGGCTGCGGCACGCATGGGGCGTCAGACTTTATTATTGACACACAATATCGATACGCTGGGGCAGATGTCTTGCAACCCGGCGATTGGCGGTATTGGTAAAGGGCATCTGGTTAAGGAAATTGATGCACTTGGCGGCCTGATGGCCACGGCGATTGACCATGCCGGCATCCAGTTTAGGATACTAAACGCCAGCAAAGGCCCGGCGGTGCGAGCCACTCGTGCCCAGGCTGACCGCGTACTGTATCGCCAGGCTGTACGCACCGCCCTGGAGAACCAGCCGAACCTGATGATCTTCCAGCAGCCGGTTGAAGATCTGATTGTGGAAAACGATCGCGTTGTCGGTGCGGTAACCCAAATGGGGCTGAAGTTCCGTGCCAAAGCGGTGGTACTGACCGTTGGCACCTTCCTGGATGGCAAGATCCATATCGGTCTGGAAAACTACAGCGGAGGCCGCGCTGGGGATCCTCCGTCGATCTCGTTGTCACAGCGTCTGCGTGAATTGCCTTTGCGCGTTAATCGCTTGAAAACAGGTACGCCACCGCGTATCGATGCACGCACTATCGATTTCAGCGTTCTGACGCCGCAACACGGTGATACACCGATCCCGGTGTTCTCGTTTATGGGCAATGCCGGGCAACACCCGGAGCAAATGGCGTGCTACATCACCCATACCAACGAAAAAACCCATGACG
This sequence comes from Serratia sp. Je.1.23.a, assembly GCF_051129805.1. Classification (NCBI taxonomy): domain Bacteria; kingdom Pseudomonadati; phylum Pseudomonadota; class Gammaproteobacteria; order Enterobacterales; family Yersiniaceae; genus Serratia; species Serratia sp. Je.1.23.a. Next base: position 16,801 of record NZ_JBCPSR010000007.1, read on the forward strand.
TGATCCGCAATAACCTCGATCGCAGCCCGATGTATGCCGGGATCATCGAAGGGATCGGCCCACGCTATTGCCCATCGATCGAAGACAAAGTCATGCGCTTTGCCGATCGTAACGCTCACCAGATCTTCCTTGAACCGGAAGGCCTGACCAGCAACGAAATTTATCCTAACGGCATTTCCACCAGCCTGCCGTTTGACGTACAGATGCAGATCGTGCGTTCGATGGAAGGGATGCAGAATGCCCGTATCGTTCGTCCGGGTTATGCCATCGAGTATGATTTCTTCGATCCGCGCGATTTAAAACCGACGCTGGAAAGCAAATTTATCCAAGGCTTGTTCTTCGCCGGTCAGATTAACGGCACCACCGGCTACGAAGAAGCCGCTGCACAGGGCCTGCTGGCCGGTCTGAATGCCGGACGTTATGCCAACGAAGATGAAGGCTGGTCACCACGTCGCGATCAGGCTTACCTCGGCGTGCTGGTGGACGATCTCAGTACCCTGGGTACCAAAGAACCGTATCGCATGTTCACTTCACGCGCCGAATACCGCCTGATGCTGCGCGAAGACAATGCCGATCTGCGCCTGACCGAAAAAGGCCGCGAACTGGGTCTGGTGGACGATGCCCGCTGGGCGCGCTTTAGCGAAAAGCTGGAACACATAGAACAAGAACGTCAGCGCCTGCGCGACATCTGGATGCACCCGCATGCGGAGAATGTCGATCAGGTCAACGTACTGCTGAAAGCGCCGCTGTCGCGTGAAGCGAATGGCGAAGAGTTGCTGCGTCGCCCTGAAATGGATTACCAACAGCTGACCTCCGTAGCCGCATTTGCGCCGCCGTTGGCCGATACCCAGGCTGCAGAGCAGGTTGAGATCCAGGTAAAATACGAAGGCTACATCGCTCGTCAGCAGGAAGAGATCGAAAAACAACAGCGTAACGAAAACACCGTGCTGCCGTTGGATCTCGATTATCAGCAAGTTTCCGGCTTGTCGAATGAAGTGATTGCCAAATTGAATGACCACAAGCCGAACTCGATCGGCCAGGCTTCACGCATCTCCGGCATCACACCGGCGGCGATCTCAATTTTGCTGATCTGGCTGAAAAAGCAGGGTTTGCTGCGCCGCAGCGCATAAATCTTGTTTTTGTGCGACCGTTTGTCTATCAAGTAGACAAACGGTCGCTGACATCGTCCCGTGCCTGAATTATCATGCTTGGCTTCTTGGCCAGCCCCAATTTGGCTAGTCGTTCCACGCCAGTCAGAGGACCCGTTGTGCAGAAAAAATTAGACTCGCTGCTCAGTGCAGCAGGCATTACGCTTCCCGATCAGCAAAAACAGCAATTGCTGGGCTATGTCGGCATGCTGGACAAGTGGAACAAGGCTTATAACCTCACCTCGGTGCGCGATCCTCAGCAAATGCTGGTACGCCATATTCTCGACAGCATCGTGGTAAACCCGCATTTGCAGGGCTCCCGTTTTATCGACGTAGGCACCGGCCCCGGTCTGCCGGGCATTCCGTTGGCGATCGTTCGTCCTGATTCCCATTTCACCTTGCTGGACAGCCTGGGCAAGCGCGTGCGCTTCCTGCGTCAGGTGCAGCACGAACTGGGCCTGACCAACGTTGAGCCGGTACAGAGCCGCGTTGAGGAGTTCCCGGCCGAACCGCCGTTTGACGGCGTCATCAGCCGTGCTTTTGCTTCGCTGCAGGACATGCTGTCCTGGTGCCATCACTTGCCGGCGAAAGGGCAGGGGCGTTTCTACGCGCTGAAAGGGGTTCGTCCTGATGAAGAGCTGACGCAGCTGCCGGAAGGTATCGAACTCGAGTCGGTGGTGCGCTTGCAGGTGCCGGAACTCGAAGGCGAACGTCATTTGGTGATACTTAAAGCAAACTGAGTTTGTTTTTGATCAAATAAGCGTGAATTAAAAGATAGTGCCCAGAGTAAATGTAAGCAGGCTAATCAAATGGCGGTTTTTTTAGTTAATTTACTTTTTATTAACACAAAAATAGCCGCCAATTAGCGACAATAGAGTAATTGCAATTCGAAATAGTCACGTTAGCAACGATAAGTTAACGATTCTGCTTTGGCGCTAATGTTAATTGGCTGTTGTAATATTACGCGACAAGCTGTCAATAAAAGGTTTTTACCGAGTAGATGGATTGTTTTTGAACGGTTAACTTGTAATATTTTGATTTATAATGTTTTTTGATCACTCAATTTGCTAAAGACGGTTTACACGTCGGTGAGTTATAAATCAGAAAGAGGCATTATTGTGAGCGGTTCGACGTTTCGTACTGTAACGCTGGAATAATCAGACAATTTAATGCGCCCTATATTCCGACCGTTTTCTTGTGAAAATAGCCTGAAATAGGGGAATTTAAATAATTGTTCACCTTTTCGCTACTTATCGATTGAATTCGTTGGTATGCCCCGTATAATTTGCTCGTTTTTTGCTGCTTGACTCAGATCAGTAAAAACAGTTTTATACGTCACTCAGCATACCCCCTCTGGGGTACGGAGAGAACAAACGTCATGTCTGTGTCCCTTTACAGCGGAAAAGTTGCTCGTAAATTGCTGTTTCTGCAGTTAATGACTTTTGTTTTGATCAGCGCTGCCTTCGGTCTGAAAAGCCTGGAATGGAGCGGTTCGGCACTGGCGGGCGGTCTCGCAGCCTGGTTGCCGAGTACCATGTTTATGCTGTTTGCCTTGCGTCATCAGACGCAGACGCAGGCACCCGGTCGGGTCGCCTGGTCATTCGCCATCGGCGAGGGGTTAAAGGTCTTGATCACCATAGTTTTGTTGATCGTGGCGCTTGGGGTGTTCAAAGCGGAGTTTATACCGCTTGGCCTGACCTATTTAGCGGTGTTAGCGGTGCAAATTATCGCACCCGCCGTGATTAACAGTTACCGAAATTAACTAAATAAGGGTAGAGGCATCATGTCTGCAGAGGGATACAACAGTCCACAGGAGTATATCGGTCACCACCTGACGCAACTTCAGGTCGGGACTGGTTTTTGGTCGATTAACCTCGACTCGATGTTTTTCTCCGTTGTCCTCGGGGTTCTGTTCCTGGTGATTTTCCGCCGGGTTGCCAAAAACGCCACCAGCGGCGTACCGGGTAAGCTGCAAACCGCAGTGGAACTGGTCGTCGGGTTTGTCGACAGCAGCGTACGCGATATGTACCACGGCAAGAGCAAGGTAATTGCTCCGCTGGCGCTGACGGTGTTTGTCTGGGTATTCCTGATGAACATGATGGACCTGATCCCGGTCGACTTCCTGCCATTCATCGGTGCTCAGCTCGGTCTGCCGGCACTGCGTGTGGTGCCTACGGCTGACGTGAACGTCACCCTGTCGATGGCGTTGGGCGTATTTATCCTGATTCTGTTCTATAGCATTAAAATGAAAGGCGTTGGTGGGTTCGTTAAAGAGTTAACCATGCAGCCGTTCAACCACCCTGTATTCATTCCTATCAACCTGATCCTTGAAGGTGTCAGCCTGCTGTCCAAGCCTGTTTCACTGGGCCTGCGACTGTTCGGCAACATGTATGCGGGTGAGTTGATCTTCATCCTGATTGCCGGCCTGTTGCCGTGGTGGTCACAGTGGGTCCTGAGCTTGCCTTGGGCTATTTTCCACATCCTGATCATTACGCTTCAAGCCTTTATTTTCATGGTTCTGACGATTGTCTATCTCTCGATGGCATCTGAAGAGCACTGATTTTCTTAAAACACTTGCACTTTTAAACTGAAACAAACTGGAGACTGTCATGGAAAACCTGAGTATGGATCTGCTGTACATGGCTGCCGCTGTGATGATGGGTTTAGCGGCAATCGGTGCTGCGATCGGTATCGGCATCCTGGGTGGTAAATTCTTGGAAGGCGCTGCTCGTCAGCCTGACCTGATTCCTCTGCTGCGTACACAGTTCTTTATCGTTATGGGTCTGGTTGACGCCATCCCGATGATCGCTGTTGGTCTGGGTCTGTACGTGATGTTCGCTGTCGCGTAAGTAGAGAATTTCTCTACACTGAAACCACACTATTAACTTTTAAAGAGGCATTGTGCTGTGAATCTTAACGCAACAATCCTCGGCCAGGCCATCGCGTTCGTTCTGTTTGTCTGGTTCTGCATGAAGTATGTATGGCCGCCGATTATGGCAGCCATCGAGAAGCGTCAGGGAGAAATTGCTGACGGTCTCGCTTCTGCAGAACGTGCCAAAAAAGATTTGGACTTAGCGCAAGCCAATGCGACCGACCAGCTGAAAACTGCTAAAGCAGAAGCTCAGGTGATCATCGAGCAAGCAAACAAACGCAAAGCTCAGATCATGGATGAAGCGAAAGCCGAAGCCGAGCAGGAACGTAACAAAATCGTGGCGCAGGCTCAGGCTGAGATCGAAGCCGAACGTAAGCGCGCTCGTGAAGAGTTGCGTAAGCAAGTCGCGATGCTGGCAATTGCCGGCGCCGAGAAGATCATCGAACGTTCCGTGGATGAAGCTGCTAACAGCGACATCGTTGATAAACTGGTCGCTGAACTGTAAGGAGGGAGGGGCTGATGTCTGAATTTGTAACTGTAGCTCGCCCCTACGCCAAAGCAGCTTTTGACTTTGCCGTTGAGCATCAAAGCGTAGAGCGCTGGCAAGATATGCTGGCGTTTGCTGCTGATGTCACTCGCAATGAACAGATTTCTGAACTGCTGTCTGGCGCTATGGCGCCAGAGACGCTGTCCAAGACGTTCATCGCGGTATGTGGCGATCAACTCGACGAACATGGCCAGAACTTTATCCGTGTAATGGCCGAAAATGGACGTTTACTGGTTCTTCCTGCCGTGCTGCAGCAGTTCAACGAACTGCGCGCCTTGCTGGAATCCACCGTCGAAGTCGACGTGCTCTCTGCGAGCGCACTGAGCGACAAACAGCAGGCTAATATTGCCGCTGCGATGGAAAAACGTCTGTCACGCAAAGTTAAGCTGAATTGCAAAATTGACAAGTCTGTACTGGCCGGCGTAATTATCCGTGCTGGCGATATGGTGATTGATGGCAGCGTTCGCGGTCGTCTTGAACGCCTGACAGACGTCTTGCAGTCTTAAGGGGACTGGAGCATGCAACTGAATTCCACCGAAATCAGCGAACTGATCAAGCAGCGCATTGCTCAGTTCAATGTGGTGAGCGAAGCTCACAATGAAGGTACTATTGTTTCCGTCAGCGACGGGATCATCCGCGTACACGGTCTGGCCGAAGTTATGCAGGGCGAAATGATCGCACTGCCAGGCAACCGTTACGCAATCGCATTGAACCTGGAGCGTGACTCCGTAGGTGCCGTGGTTATGGGTCCGTACTCGGATCTGGCCGAAGGCATGAAGGTAAAATGTACCGGCCGTATTCTGGAAGTTCCGGTTGGCCGTGGCCTGCTGGGCCGTGTAGTTAACACCCTGGGTGCACCTATCGACGGTAAAGGCCCGGTTGATAACGACGGTTTCTCCCCGGTTGAAGCTATCGCCCCTGGTGTTATCGAGCGTCAGTCCGTAGATCAGCCGGTTCAAACTGGCTACAAATCTGTCGACGCCATGATCCCAATCGGCCGTGGCCAGCGTGAGCTGGTGATCGGTGACCGTCAGACCGGTAAAACCGCTCTGGCTATCGATGCGATCATCAACCAACGCGACTCCGGCATCAAATGTGTTTACGTGGCTATCGGCCAGAAAGCGTCTACCATCGCTAACGTGGTGCGCAAGCTGGAAGAGCACGGCGCACTGGCAAACACCATCGTTGTGGTTGCTACCGCGTCTGAATCCGCTGCACTGCAATACCTGGCGCCTTATGCCGGTTGTGCGATGGGCGAATACTTCCGTGACCGCGGTGAAGATGCACTGATCGTTTATGATGACCTGTCCAAACAGGCCGTTGCTTACCGTCAGATTTCCCTGCTGCTTCGTCGTCCACCAGGTCGTGAAGCTTACCCAGGCGACGTATTCTACCTCCACTCCCGTTTGCTGGAGCGTGCTGCGCGTGTTAACGCCGACTACGTTGAAGCCTTCACCAAAGGTGAAGTCAAAGGCCAAACCGGTTCACTGACCGCTCTGCCGATCATTGAAACCCAGGCAGGTGACGTTTCCGCGTTCGTTCCGACCAACGTAATCTCGATTACCGATGGTCAGATCTTCCTGGAATCCAACCTGTTTAACTCCGGTATTCGTCCGGCGGTTAACCCGGGTATCTCCGTATCCCGTGTGGGCGGTGCAGCGCAAACCAAGATCATGAAAAAACTGTCCGGTGGTATTCGTACCGCGCTGGCACAGTACCGTGAACTGGCTGCGTTCTCTCAGTTCGCTTCCGATCTGGATGATGCGACCCGCAAACAGCTGAGCCACGGTCAGAAAGTGACCGAGCTGCTGAAACAGAAACAGTATGCGCCGATGTCCGTCGCACAACAGTCTCTGGTGCTGTTTGCCGCAGAACGTGGCTACCTGAACGACGTTGAAGTCGCGAAAGTCGTGAGCTTCGAAGCCGCGCTGGTTGCTTACGCAGACCGCGAGCATGCTGAGTTGCTGAACCACATCAACCAAACTGGCAATTTCAACGATGAGATCGAGGGCAAACTGAAAGCCGTCCTCGAGACCTTCAAGAAAACCCAGTCCTGGTAACGCTCAGCGGCCTGCAGTTGAAAGACAGCAGGCCGTCTGGCAATGAGGAGAAGCAGAGATGGCCGGCGCAAAAGAGATACGTAGTAAGATCGCGAGCGTGCAAAACACGCAAAAGATCACTAAAGCGATGGAAATGGTCGCCGCCTCCAAAATGCGTAAATCGCAGGAACGCATGGCGGCCAGCCGTCCTTATGCAGAGACCATGCGCAAAGTGATTGGTCACCTTGCGTTGGGTAATCTGGAATATAAGCACCCGTACCTGGATGAGCGTGACGTTAAGCGCGTCGGGTATCTGGTGGTGTCTACTGACCGTGGTCTCTGTGGCGGCTTGAACATCAACCTGTTCAAGCGTCTGTTGGCAGAGATGAAAGGCTGGTCCGAAAAAGGCGTTGAAGTTGATTTGGCGCTGATTGGCTCTAAAGCGGCCTCTTTCTTTGGTTCCGTGGGCGGCAACGTGGTTGCCCAGGTTACCGGCATGGGGGATAAACCTTCCCTGTCGGAACTGATCGGTCCGGTGAAAGTGATGCTGCAAGCCTACGACGAAGGTCGTTTGGACAAGCTGTACATTGTCAGCAACAAATTTATCAATACGATGTCCCAGGAACCACAGATTATTCAGCTGCTGCCGTTGCCGCCTTCCGATGACGGTGAGCTGAAGAAAAAATCTTGGGATTACCTGTATGAACCCGATCCAAAAGTGCTGCTTGATACCTTGCTGCGCCGCTATGTGGAATCGCAAGTTTATCAGGGCGTCGTGGAAAACCTGGCCAGCGAGCAGGCCGCACGAATGGTAGCGATGAAAGCCGCAACCGATAACGGCGGTAGCCTGATCAAAGAGCTGCAGTTGGTATACAACAAGGCTCGTCAGGCCAGCATCACTCAGGAACTCACCGAGATCGTTTCGGGAGCCTCCGCGGTTTAAGCTAGGTTTACGAATTACGTAGAGGATTCAAGATGGCTACTGGAAAGATTATCCAGGTAATCGGCGCCGTAGTGGACGTCGAGTTCCCTCAGGATGCCGTACCAAAAGTGTACAATGCTCTTGAGGTAGAAAACGGTACCGAGAAGCTGGTGCTGGAAGTTCAGCAGCAGTTGGGCGGTGGCGTAGTTCGCTGTATCGCGATGGGGACCTCAGATGGTCTGCGCCGCGGTCTGAAAGTGAACGATCTGGAACACCCAATTGAAGTACCGGTAGGTAAAGCTACCCTGGGCCGTATCATGAACGTATTGGGTGAACCAATCGACATGAAAGGCGACATCGGCGAAGAAGAACGTTGGGCGATTCACCGTCCAGCGCCAAGCTACGAAGATTTGTCAAACTCCCAGGATCTGCTGGAAACCGGTATCAAGGTTATGGACCTGATTTGTCCGTTCGCTAAGGGCGGTAAAGTTGGTCTGTTCGGTGGTGCTGGTGTTGGTAAAACCGTAAACATGATGGAGCTGATCCGTAACATCGCGATCGAGCACTCCGGTTATTCCGTGTTTGCAGGCGTGGGTGAGCGTACTCGTGAGGGTAACGACTTCTACCACGAAATGAACGACTCCAACGTACTGGACAAAGTATCCCTGGTTTACGGCCAGATGAACGAGCCACCGGGTAACCGTCTGCGCGTTGCTCTGACCGGTCTGACCATGGCGGAGAAATTCCGTGACGAAGGCCGCGACGTTCTGCTGTTCGTTGATAACATTTACCGTTATACCCTGGCCGGTACCGAAGTGTCCGCACTTCTGGGCCGTATGCCATCTGCGGTAGGTTATCAGCCAACGCTGGCGGAAGAGATGGGCGTTCTGCAAGAACGTATCACCTCTACCAAGACCGGTTCTATCACTTCCGTACAGGCCGTTTACGTTCCTGCGGATGACTTGACTGACCCGTCACCAGCCACCACCTTTGCTCACTTGGATGCAACCGTGGTACTGAGCCGTAATATCGCTTCTCTGGGTATCTACCCGGCCGTTGACCCGCTGGATTCCACCAGCCGTCAGCTGGATCCGCTGGTAGTTGGCCAGGAGCACTACGATGTAGCGCGTGGCGTGCAGTCTATTCTGCAACGCTACCAGGAACTGAAAGATATCATCGCAATCCTGGGTATGGACGAGCTGTCAGAAGATGACAAACTGGTCGTATCCCGTGCGCGTAAAATCCAACGCTTCCTGTCTCAGCCGTTCTTCGTGGCAGAAGTCTTCACCGGTTCTCCGGGCAAGTTCGTATCGCTGAAAGACACCATTCGTGGTTTCAAAGGCATTATGGACGGCGACTATGACCACCTGCCTGAACAAGCGTTCTACATGGTTGGCGCCATTGAAGAAGCAGTGGAAAAAGCCAAGAAACTGTAACGCCTTGAGAGGAGGGTGATATGGCTATGACTTACCATCTGGATGTAGTCAGCGCGGAAAAACATATGTTTTCCGGCCTGGTGCAAAAGATCCAGGTGACAGGTAGCGAAGGCGAACTGGGGATTTTCCCTGGCCATGCGCCGCTGCTGACTGCCATCAAGCCTGGCATGGTGCGTATTGTTAAACAGCACGGTGAAGAAGAGTTCATCTACCTGTCCGGCGGTATCCTTGAGGTACAGCCGAGCGTGGTCACCGTGTTGGCGGACACTGCCATCCGTGGAACGGACCTCGACGAAGCGAGAGCGCTGGAAGCTAAGCGTAAAGCTGAAGAGCACATCCGTAGCTCTCATGGCGATGTCGACTATGCTCAGGCATCTGCGGAACTGGCGAAAGCGATCGCAAAACTGCGCGTTATCGAGCTCACCAGAAGAGCGATGTAACATTTTGGCGCGTGCATAACGCAACCAAAATTAAGAAAGCGGCCTATTTGGTCGCTTTTTTTTTGCTTTAAAATAAGCGTTTCAACCCAGTGGGCATTGTGATGTATAACCCTCGAGAGAGGCTAAAAATGTCTCCGATCGCCGACAGTTCCAGCCAGACTGGGGTTATCTGAATGTTAACTGCGGCGCGCCTAGTGCCCCATGGCCTGCGCCGGGTTCGTGAAGAGAAATATGTAGTAATATCGTCACTAAAGAGTTCTACTTTCGTCTATCAAAATGGAGTTATCAGGTTGCTTATGTCGAACAGCGCAATGAGTGTGGTGATCCTCGCCGCGGGCAAGGGAACACGCATGTATTCCGATCTTCCCAAGGTGTTACATCCATTGGCCGGTAAGCCGATGGTGCAGCACGTCATTGATGCCGCGATGAAACTGGGCGCGAAAAACGTCCATTTGGTCTACGGCCACGGCGGTGAGTTGCTGAAAAAGACCCTGACCGACAGTGCGCTGAACTGGGTGCTGCAGGCCGAGCAGTTGGGGACCGGCCACGCCATGCAGCAGGCTGCACCGCATTTTGCCGATGATGAAGACGTGCTGATGCTGTACGGTGACGTTCCGCTGATCTCTGTCGATACCCTGCAGCGCCTGCTGGCGGCGAAGCCACAGGGCGGCATTGGTCTGCTGACCGTAAAACTGGCTGATCCGAGCGGTTACGGTCGTATCGTGCGCGAGCAGGATACGGTGGTGGGAATTGTTGAGCACAAGGATGCCGGCGAAGCCCAGCGTCAGATCACTGAAATCAATACCGGCATCCTGGTGGCCAACGGGCGCGATCTGAAGCGCTGGCTGGGGATGCTGAACAACGACAACGCGCAGGGTGAGTTCTATATCACCGATATCATCGCGTTGGCACATGCCGACGGCAAGAAAATTGAGGCGGTCCATCCATCTCGCCTGAGTGAAGTGGAAGGCGTGAATAACCGCCTGCAGCTGTCGCGACTTGAGCGCATTTATCAGGCAGAACAATCTGAAAAGTTGCTGCTGGCCGGCGTAATGCTGTTGGATCCGGCGCGTTTTGATCTGCGCGGGGAACTTGTGCACGGTCGCGACATCTCTATTGATGCCAACGTAATTATTGAAGGTTCGGTCAAGCTGGGCGACCGCGTGAAAATCGGTGCCGGCTGCGTGCTGAAAAACTGCGTAATTGGCGACGACTGCGAGATCAGCCCGTATAGCGTATTGGAAGATGCGGTGCTGGCAGCGGAATGCACCGTGGGGCCATTCGCCCGTCTTCGTCCGGGGGCAGAGCTGGCGGTGGGCGCCCATGTCGGCAACTTCGTCGAAATGAAAAAAGCACGCTTGGGCAAAGGTTCCAAGGCGGGCCATCTGAGCTATCTGGGCGATGCCGAGATTGGTGACGATGTGAATATCGGCGCCGGTACTATCACCTGTAACTATGATGGCGCCAACAAGCATAAAACCATTATTGGCGACGGCGTGTTTGTTGGTTCCGATACCCAACTGGTGGCACCGGTCTCCGTCGGCAAAGGCTCTACCATCGCCGCTGGCACTACGGTTACCCGTGATATCGGCGAGGACGAACTGGTGCTAAGCCGCGTTAAGCAGGTGCACATCCAGGGTTGGCAGCGTCCGGTGAAAAAGAGATAGCCCTTCATCTTTCGAGCTGCAGCGTTGTTGGCTTCATGCCAGAACCCCAGTCACTTACTTGAGTAAGCTCCTGGGGATCCTGACATTTGCCGCCTAGCTGCAACTCGAAATCTATTGGGCGGCAGCATGTAGTAGAAAGAATATGTTTTGTATTGCGCTCCAATGTAGAGCCCAATACAAAACATAATAATCCCCATTCTCTACAGGCTCGGGGACGCACGGTAAAAACCGGCAAAATCAGGTCAAGACATCGAAAGCGCCCCGAAAGGCGTTTAATTAGGAATACAACTGATGTGTGGAATTGTAGGCGCAGTAGCGCAACGTGATATTGCAGAGATCCTGTTGGAAGGTTTACGCCGCCTTGAGTACCGTGGCTATGACTCAGCCGGTTTGGCAGTGGTGGATGCGGAAGGCAACGTGAACCGTTTACGCCGCGTGGGCAAGGTCAATAAACTGGCCGAAGCCGCGGAACAACATCCCTTGCACGGCGGCACCGGTATTGCTCACACCCGCTGGGCAACGCACGGTGAACCTACCGAAGCGAATGCGCACCCGCATGTTTCTGATTACATTACCGTGGTGCATAACGGCATCATCGAAAACCACGAACCGCTGCGTGAATTGCTGATCGAACGGGGCTATCACTTCAGCTCCGAGACCGATACCGAGGTGATTGCTCACCTGGTGCATTGGGAACAGCGCCAGGGCGGCAGCTTGCTGGAAGTGGTGCAGCGCGTGATCCCACAGCTGCGTGGCGCCTACGGCACCGTGGTAATGGATAGCCGCGACCCGAGCGTGCTGGTGGCAGCGCGTTCCGGCAGCCCGCTGGTGATCGGCCGCGGCGTGGGTGAAAACTTCTTGGCATCCGACCAACTGGCGCTGCTGCCGGTGACCCGTCGCTTTATCTTCCTGGAAGAAGGCGACGTGGTGGAAATGACCCGCCGCACCGTCAACATTTTCGACAAACAGGGTAACGCCGTTGAACGCCCTGAGATTGAATCTCAGGTGCAATACGACGCCGGTGATAAAGGCGCTTACCGCCATTACATGCAAAAAGAGATTTACGAACAGCCGCTGGCGCTGAAAAACACCCTGGAAGGGCGTTTCAGCCATGGCCAAATCAACCTGAGCGAGCTGGGCCCGCGCGCCGATGAGCTGCTGGCGAAGGTGCAGCATGTGCAGATCATTGCCTGCGGTACGTCATACCACTCTGGCATGGTTGCTCGCTATTGGTTCGAATCTCTGGCCGGTGTGCCTTGCGACGTCGAGATCGCGTCTGAATTCCGTTACCGCAAATCTGCCGTGCGTCCGGGCAGCTTGATCATCACGCTGTCGCAGTCCGGCGAAACCGCCGATACCCTGGCGGCGCTGCGCCTGTCGAAGGAATTGGGCTACCTCGGTTCGTTGGCGGTGTGTAACGTAGCCGGTTCTTCGCTGGTGCGTGAATCCGATTTGGCGCTGATGACCAAGGCCGGGACCGAAATTGGCGTGGCCTCTACCAAGGCCTTCACCACCCAGTTGGCGGTGTTGTTGATGCTGGTGGCGCGTTTGGGCCGACTGAAAGGCATGGCGGAAAGCGTTGAGCATGAAATCGTACACGGCCTGCAGGCGTTGCCGGCGCGTATAGAACAGATGCTGTCGCTGGACAAAAGCATTGAAGCGCTGGCGGAGGGGTTCTCCGACAAGCATCACGCGCTGTTCCTCGGCCGTGGCGATCAGTATCCGATTGCCATGGAAGGTGCGCTGAAGCTGAAAGAGATCTCCTACATTCACGCGGAAGCCTATGCGGCCGGTGAATTGAAGCACGGCCCACTGGCGTTGATCGATGCCGATATGCCGGTGATCGTGGTGGCGCCGAACAACGAACTGTTGGAAAAACTGAAATCCAACATCGAAGAAGTTCGCGCGCGTGGCGGCCAGCTGTATGTGTTCGCCGATCAGGATGCCGGTTTCGTCAGCAGCGAAGGGATGACCATCATTCCATTGCCGCACGTAGAAGAAATCGTGGCCCCTATCTTCTACACCGTGCCGTTGCAGCTGCTGTCTTACCATGTGGCGTTGATCAAAGGCACCGATGTTGACCAGCCGCGTAACCTGGCTAAGTCTGTCACCGTAGAGTAATCCGCTGCTGTTAATCTCTAAAAGCCGGCCACTGTGCCGGCTTTTTTCATAACGGGATCAAATATGACAAGAGTGCTACAGCGGAGATAAAAGTTGTCATATTCAAACGGATAGCGGCGTTGGAAAGGGTTTTTTTATTGATTAATTACTGAGTGGTTTTATGTTTAATGGTTTGATTTTTATAGAGTAATCATATCTGTGCTCTCACTGTAATATAACTGTCATATTTCGTACATTTTACTGTCACCAAACTGTCCTATTTTCCCTCCTGCAGCAATACTTACTCTGATGAAAACGACTCAAAGTCGATTTTTGAATATCCCATTAGGAGGGATTATGAAACTGATGCGTACCACCGTCGCCAGTATTGTGGCAGCGACTTTCTCCCTGACCGCCGTGTCCGCGTTCGCTGCTGCTAGCCTGACCGGTGCAGGTGCGACATTCCCCGCTCCGGTTTATGCCAAGTGGGCAGATTCTTATCAGAAAGAAACCGGTAACAAAGTTAACTATCAGGGCATCGGCTCTTCTGGTGGCGTGAAGCAAATCGTCGCCAATACCGTTGACTTTGGTGCCTCCGATGCACCTTTGAGTGATGACAAGCTGGCGGCCGATGGCCTGTTCCAGTTCCCTACCGTGATCGGTGGCGTGGTGCTGGCCGTTAACATCCCGGGCATCAAATCCGGTGAGCTGACCCTGGATGGGAAAACCCTGGGTGATATCTACCTGGGCAACGTGAAAAAATGGAACGACCCGGCGATCACCAAGCTGAACCCAGGCGTCAAGCTGCCGGATCAGAACATTGCGGTTGTTCGTCGCGCAGACGGTTCAGGCACCTCTTTCGTGTTCACCAGCTATCTGTCTAAAGCCAACGCGCAGTGGAAAGAGAAAATCGGTGCAGGTTCTACCGTTAACTGGCCAACCGGTCTGGGCGGCAAGGGCAATGACGGCATCGCCGCATTCGTACAGCGTCTGCCAGGCTCCATCGGTTACGTTGAATACGCGTATGCCAAACAAAACAACCTGGCTTACACCAAGCTGATTTCTGCCGACGGCAAAGCGGTTAGCCCAACAGAAGAGAGCTTCAGCGCCGCCGCTAAAGGCGTTGACTGGAGCAAAACCTTCGCCCAGGACCTGACTAACCAGAAAGGTGACAACGCCTGGCCAATTACCTCCACCACCTTCATCCTGGTGCACAAAGAGCAGAAAAACCCGGCTCAGGGCACTGAAGTTCTGAAGTTCTTTGACTGGGCGTATAAAACTGGCGCTAAGCAGGCTAACGACCTGGATTACGCCACGCTGCCGAACGAAGTTATCGAGCAGGTGCGTGCAGCATGGAAAACCAACGTAAAAGACAGTTCCGGTAAAGCGCTGTACTAACAACGCAGGGGCGCGTGATTCGGCGCGCCCCACTCAGTTTTTCAGGGCTCAATTCAGGTTGGGCCTGCCAGGGTTAACACAGAGAGTGATCTATGGCTGAGTACAAGCCGACCATTAAAGCACCGAGTAAAAATGGTGACGTCATCTTCAGCGCGCTGGTTAAACTGGCGGCGCTGATTACCCTATTGTTGCTGGGCGGCATTATTGTTTCGCTGATCTTCGCCTCCTGGCCGAGCATACAGAAATTCGGTTTCTCCTTCCTGTGGACCAAAGAATGGGACGCGCCTGCTGAGCAGTTCGGCGCCCTGGTACCGATCTACGGCACCGTCGTCACCTCGCTGATCGCATTGATTATCGCCGTACCCGTCAGCTTCGGCATTGCGCTGTTCCTGACCGAGCTGGCACCAAACTGGCTGAGGCGCCCGCTGGGTATCGCCATTGAATTGCTGGCGGCGATCCCGAGTATCGTTTATGGCATGTGGGGCCTGTTCGTGTTCGCCCCGCTGTTTGCCGAATATTTCCAGACCCCGGTCGGCGACGTGCTGTCAGGCATTCCGATTGTCGGTGAGCTTTTCTCTGGCCCGGCGTTCGGTATCGGTATTCTGGCTGCCGGGGTGATCCTGGCGATTATGATTATTCCTTATATCGCCGCCGTAATGCGCGATGTATTCGAACAAACCCCGGTGATGATGAAAGAGTCGGCCTATGGCATCGGCTGCACCACCTGGGAAGTGATTTGGCGCATCGTATTGCCGTTTACCAAGAATGGCGTGATTGGCGGTGTAATGCTCGGCTTGGGCCGTGCGCTGGGGGAAACCATGGCGGTGACCTTCATCATCGGTAACACCTACCAGCTCGACAGCGCTTCACTGTATATGCCGGGCAACAGCATCACCTCTGCACTGGCCAACGAATTCGCCGAGGCGGAGTCGGGCGTGCACACCGCCGCGTTGATGGAGTTGGGGCTGATTCTGTTTGTTATCACCTTTATCGTGCTGGCGCTGTCGAAGCTGATGGTGATGCGCCTGGCAAAGAGTGAGGGACGCTAACGTGACGACTATGGATATGCAAAATAGCGTAGCGCTGCTGGAAAGCCGCCGCAAAATGCAGGCCTGGCGCCGCCAGAAGAACCGACTGGCGCTGTTCCTGTCGATGGCGACCATGGTGTTTGGCCTGTTCTGGCTGGTGTGGATCCTGTTCTCCACCGTGACCAAGGGCATCGACGGCATGTCGCTGGCGCTGTTCACCGAAATGACTCCTCCGCCGAATACCGCGGGCGGTGGCCTGGCAAACGCCATCGCCGGTAGCGGCCTGTTGATCCTGTGGGCTACCGTGTTCGGTACGCCGCTGGGCATCATGGCGGGGATTTACCTGGCGGAATATGGCCGTAAATCCTGGCTGGCGGAAGTCATCCGTTTTATTAACGACATTCTGTTATCGGCACCGTCGATTGTTGTGGGCCTGTTCGTGTACACCATCGTGGTGGCGAAGATGGAACACTTCTCCGGTTGGGCCGGGATCATCGCGTTGGCGCTGTTGCAGGTACCGATCGTGATCCGTACCACCGAGAATATGCTGAAGCTGGTGCCGGATACGCTGCGCGAAGCCGCTTATGCGCTGGGCACGCCGAAATGGCGCATGATTTCCGCCATCACGTTGAAAGCCTCGGTCTCCGGCATCATCACCGGCGTGCTGCTGGCGATTGCGCGTATCGCAGGGGAAACCGCACCGTTGCTGTTTACCTCGCTGTCGAATCAGTTCTGGAGCACCGACCTGATGCAGCCGATCGCCAACCTGCCGGTGACCATTTTCAAATTCGCCATGAGCCCGTTCGCCGAATGGCAAGAGCTGGCCTGGGCCGGGGTGCTGTTGATAACCCTGTGCGTACTGCTACTGAATATCCTGGCGCGTGTGGTTTTCGCCAAGAAAAAGCATTCATAAAATTTTGAGCGCTGCCGTGGCGGCGCTGATGAAAAGAGAGAAGTCTTGATGAGTATGGTTACTGACGCTTCCAGCAGCAAAATTCAGGTACGCGATCTGAACTTCTACTATGGCAAATTCCATGCGCTGAAAAACATCACGCTGGATATCGCCAAGAACAAGGTCACCGCGTTTATCGGCCCGTCCGGCTGCGGCAAATCTACCCTGCTGCGCACCTTCAACAAAATGTATCAGCTTTACCCCGAGCAGCGTGCCGAAGGTGGCATTCTGCTGGATGGGCAGAACATTCTGACCGACAACTCGGATATCGCACTGCTGCGTGCCAAGGTCGGCATGGTGTTCCAGAAGCCGACGCCGTTCCCGATGTCGATTTACGACAATATCGCCTTCGGCGTGCGCCTGTTTGAAAAGCTGTCACGTGCCGACATGGATGAGCGTGTGCAGTGGGCCTTGACCAAGGCGGCGCTGTGGAACGAAACCAAGGACAAGCTGCACCAGAGCGGTTACAGCCTGTCGGGTGGCCAGCAGCAACGTCTGTGCATCGCCCGCGGCATTGCCATTCGTCCGGACGTGTTATTGCTGGACGAACCTTGCTCGGCGCTGGATCCGATTTCCACCGGTAAGATTGAAGAGCTGATCAGCGAACTGAAGTCTGACTACACCGTGGTGATCGTAACCCACAACATGCAGCAGGCCGCGCGTTGCTCCGACTCCACGGCATTTATGTATCTGGGCGAACTGATCGAGTTCAGTGATACTGATAACCTGTTCACCGCGCCACAGAAAAAACAGACCGAAGACTACATCACCGGCCGTTATGGTTGATAGGATGCATCATGGATAACCTGAATTTAAATAAGCACATTTCCGGCCAGTTCAACGCAGAACTGGAGCATATCCGCACCCAGGTATTGACCATGGGCGGGCTGGTGGAACAGCAACTGACCGACGCTATCACCGCGATGCACAATCAGGACGGTGAATTGGCCAAGCGCGTGATTGAAGGCGACGCCAAGGTCAATATGATGGAAGTGGCGATTGACGAAGCCTGCGTGCGGATCATCGCCAAACGCCAGCCGACCGCCAGCGACCTGCGTCTGGTGATGGCGATTATCAAAACCATTTCCGAGCTGGAACGCATCGGCGACGTGGCGGACAAGATTTGCCGCACCGCGCTGGAGAAATTCTCGCACCAGCATCAGCCACTGCTGGTCAGCCTGGAGTCGCTTGGTCGCCATACCGTGCAGATGCTGCACGACGTGCTGGACGCCTTCGCGCGCATGGATTTGGATGAAGCTATCCGCATTTACCGCGAAGACCGGAAGGTCGATCAGGAATATGAGGGCATCGTACGCCAGTTGATGACCTACATGATGGAAGATACGCGTACCATCCCAAGCGTGCTGACCGCGTTATTCTGTGCCCGTTCGATCGAGCGTATCGGTGACCGCTGCCAGAACATTTGCGAATTTATCTTCTATTTCGTCAAAGGTCAGGACTTCCGTCATATCGGTGGCGACGCGCTGGAAAAGCTGCTGTCATCCGACGGAAAAGACGATAAAAAAGAGTAATTTCCCCCGAGAGTTACCCCTGAAGGCGCAGAAAACTGCGCCTTTATGCTGTTTAAAACCCTTAAAGACAAAAAGGTTATAAATATAGCTTTTTATATTATTTCCTGACCTAAGTGGGTCTTGCTAGCTTAGCAGCCAGCAGGACATCAACCCTTAGGAGCTCCCCATGAAACATCGCGCTTTGGCCTTAACCTTATTAGCCAGCCTGACCAGCCTCGCCACCGGTGCCGCGCATGCGGACAAACTCGATGACATCAAGAAAGCCGGCGTAGTGCGTATCGCGGTGTTCGACAGCAATCCGCCGTTCGGTTATATCGACCCGCAAAGCAAAAAGCTGGTGGGTTACGATGTGGATGTCGCCGATGCGATCGGCAAAGCGCTGGGCGTGAAGGTTGAGCTGCGAGCCACCAACCCGGCCAACCGTATTCCTTTGCTGGTCTCGAAAAAGGTCGACCTGATAGCCGCTAACTTCACCATTACCGACGAGCGCGCCAAGGAAGTGAACTTCAGCGTGCCGTATTTCGCCACCGGCCAGAAATTTATCGCCCATAAAGGCGTACTGAAAACCCCGGAAGACATCAAAAAGCTGCGCATTGGCGCGGACAAAGGCACGGTGCAGGAAATTACCCTGCGCGAACATTATCCGACGGCGAAAGTGATCTCTTACGACGACACCCCGCTGGCGTTCGTGGCGCTGCGTAACGGTAACGTGCAGGCGATCACCCAGGATGACGCCAAGCTGGTGGGCCTGCTCGGCAACCTGCCAGCCGCCCAGAAAGCTGACTTCGAGATCTCGCCGTTCAGCATTACCAAAGAGTACCAGGGAGTCGGCATTCCCAAAGGCGAAGATCGCCTGACCGCCAGCGTTAACGACACGCTGATCAAACTGGAAAAGGACGGCGAAGCGGTGAAAATCTACAATCGCTGGTTCGGGCCGGAAACCAAAACGGCTCAACCGCGCGGCGATTTCACCATCGCCCCCCTGGATCAGCAGCCTAAGGCCTGATTCTGCGGGGTCGTGAAGTCAGAACGGAGGGGCGCAGCTTGCTGCGCCCTTGGCGCATGGTGCAAAACAAGGATTAGGCATGAATCTGCAACAACTCTCAGACTGGCTGCTGGCGCCGCAGTATCTGAGCTGGTTATGGGATGGCTTCCTGCTGACGCTGTGGCTTTCCGCCTGTGCGAGCCTGGCAGCCACGCTGTTGGGATTTTTACTGACAGCGATGCGTGACAGCCGCCTGAGGGTGCTGCGCTGGCTGGCGGTCGGTTACAGTTCACTGTTTCGCAATACGCCGCTGCTGGTGCAGCTGTTCTTCTGGTATTTCGCCGCCGGGCAGATTTTGCCGTCTGCCGCCATGCAGTGGCTGAATACGCCACACCACATCGGCCCGTTTGAGTGGCCCTCATTTGAATTTCTGGCCGGTTTCTTTGGCCTGACGCTTTACTCCACCGCTTTTATCGCTGAAGAGATCCGCTCCGGCATCCGTGGTGTCGCCAGCGGACAAAAGTACGCCGCCAACGCGCTGGGGCTGACCGGATGGCAGGCCATGCGTTATGTGGTCCTGCCGCAGGCGCTGAAAATTGCCATGCCGCCGCTACTGGGCCAATACATGAACGTAATAAAAAACTCCTCGCTGACCATGGCGATCGGCGTCGCTGAACTTTCCTATGCTTCGCGTCAGGTAGAAACCGAGACGCTACGCACCTTCCAGGCCTTTGGCGTGGCGACGGTGTTGTATATCGCCATCATTGCGCTATTGGAAGGCTGGGGCATGTGGCGGCAGCAGCGTAAACCGCTGGGAGGACATTAAGATGGATTTCAGCATCATTTACGACAACCTGGGATATCTGCTGTGGGGCACCTGGCCGGATGGGCCGCTGGGGGGCGCGGCGCTGACACTGGCTATCAGCCTGATGGCGGGGGTGGCTTCGGCTATTCTCGGCACGCTGCTGGGGGTGGCATTGGCGATGTCACGCGGCGTGGTGGCCGGGCTGTTGGCGGCGATTTTGGGCTTTTTCCGCGCAATTCCGGTGATCATGCTGATTTTCTGGACCTATTTCCTGCTGCCCATCGTTTTTGGCGTAGATATTCCTGAAATTACCACGGTGGTTTGCGCTCTGGCGTTGATCGCCTCCGCCTATCTGGCGCATGCGGTGAAAGCCGGCATTGCCGCCATCGGGCCGGGGCAGTGGCAGGCCGGGTTATCGTTGGGGCTGACCCGCTGGCAAACGCTGTGGTTGATAGTGCTGCCGCAGGCGCTGCGCATGATGGTGCCGTCGTTTATCAACCAGTGGATTTCGCTGATCAAGGACACCTCCCTGGCCTATATCGTTGGTGTCAGTGAGCTGACCTTTCTGGCGACACAGGTCAACAACCGCAGCATGGTGTATCCGATGGAGGTATTCCTGTTTATCGCGTTGGTGTACTTCGTGTTCTGCCTGGCGTTGGATCTGCTGGCCAATGCGATCAATCGCCGCTACAGCCCGCAGACCCGGGCTGTAAAACGGTCATGGCGCTGGTGGCGCAACAAACCGCCGTTGCCGGCTAGTTAGTCAGCTGCCAGCCGCGTTCACGCCAGAGCGCCGGCAATTGCGCCAGATTGTCGAATACGGTGACCAAGGGGTGATCGATAGGTTTATTGTGCGGATCGGCGCAGAAGTAAAACACCGGGATCCCGGCGGCGATCCCTGCCTGTGCACCGGCGGCGGAATCATCCACCAGGATGCAGCGCTCCAACGGCACCTGCATTTTTTCAGCGGCGTGGAACACAATGGCCGGATCCGGCTTCCAGCGTTGGATGTCATAGCCGCTGAACAACCGGTCATCAAAATAGTGCAGCATATCGGTCAGGCCGAGCGAGTGTTGCATTTTGCTGACCGGGCCGTTGGAAACCGTGCACATTGGCACCTTCACCTGCGCCAACAGTTCACGCGCCCCGGCGATTTGTTGCAGCTCGCTATCGAACAAGCGGGCCACTTCCTGGCGGTACAGCGGTTCAAGCTCTTCCTTTGCCAGCGTGGTGCCCTGTTCTGCATTAACCTGTTCGATAATTTCGTACAGCTTCACTCCTTTGAATTTTCTGAACACGTCGTCCAGCGACAGGTGGATGCCGAAGTGGGCAAACATGTGCACATAGGCTTTACTGCACAGCACTTCGCTGTCCACCAGCGTGCCGTCGCAATCAAACAAAATACAGTCAATCTGGTTCATCAGCGTCAGTGTCCTTCGAGTCAACAGCGATAATGCCACTTTAACCGCATCAGGCAGGATTGCGACTCCTGAATCCTGGTTTTCCGATGAATATCAGCAAATACAACCTGTTGGGGTTTATGGCCGTAAAGACGGCGAAAAAAACCTGTGATCAGCATCAAAACCCTGACTTTTTGTTATATACCCGGCATACTTGAAGCCGCATCTGTGTTGGCTGCGAACGCTCACCCCAGTCACTTACTTGAGTAAGCTCTTGGGGATTCGCGTTCTTGCCGCCGTGATGCGACTCCAATTATTTTGGGTATAGGATAGCCGGCGACTGTCCATTCCCCTCTTCGGAATTCTGATAATGAGCAAACCAGTATCTGGCCTTGACGTCGAGCAAGGCTTGCTTGGGCGCGTGTTTAAACTCAAGCAACATGGCACTACGGCGCGTACGGAAACGATTGCCGGTATTACCACCTTTTTGACCATGGTGTATATCGTGTTCGTTAACCCCCAAATCCTGGGCGCGGCGGGCATGGATACGCAGGCGGTGTTCGTGACAACCTGTCTGATTGCCGCTTTCGGCAGCATTTTCATGGGCCTGCTGGCGAACCTGCCAGTAGCGCTGGCACCGGCGATGGGCCTCAATGCGTTCTTCGCGTTTGTGGTGGTCGGCGCAATGGGCATCTCATGGCAGATCGGCATGGGTGCCATTTTCTGGGGGGCAGTCGGTTTATTGCTGCTGACCATTTTCCGCGTACGCTACTGGATGATTGCCAATATTCCGATGAGCCTGCGGGTGGGCATTACCAGCGGTATCGGTCTGTTTATCGGCATGATGGGGCTGAAAAATGCCGGTATCGTGGTGGCTAACCCGGACACGCTGGTGACCATCGGCAGCCTGACTTCGCACAACGTGCTGCTGGGTGCGCTGGGCTTCTTTATCATCGCGGTATTGTCTTCACGCAACTTCCATGCGGCAGTGCTGATTTCTATCGTGGTGACTACGCTGATCGGCTGGGCGCTGGGCGATGTGAAATACGGCGGCGTATTCTCGATGCCTCCTAACATCACGTCGGTAGTGGGTCAGGTTGATCTGGCCGGGGCGCTGAATATTGGCCTGGCCGGGGTGATTTTCTCCTTTATGCTGGTCAACCTGTTCGACTCCTCTGGTACCTTGATTGGCGTAACCGACAAGGCCGGGCTGACTGACGACAAGGGTAAGTTCCCGCGCATGAAGCAGGCGCTGTATGTCGACAGCATCAGCTCGGTAGCCGGTTCCTTTGTCGGCACTTCTTCGGTTACCGCCTACATTGAAAGCTCCGCCGGGGTGTCTGTCGGCGGCCGTACCGGCCTGACCGCCGTGGTAACCGGTATCCTGTTCCTGTTGGTGATTTTCCTGTCGCCGTTGGCGGGTATGGTGCCGGCTTATGCCGCAGCCGGCGCGCTGATCTACGTTGGCGTGCTGATGACATCCAGTTTGGCGCGGGTGAAGTGGGATGACCTGACCGAAGCCGTTCCTGCGTTCGTCACGGCAGTGATGATGCCATTCAGCTTCTCGATCACCGAAGGTATTGCGCTCGGTTTTATTTCCTACTGCGTGATGAAGTTGGGGACCGGTCGCTGGCGCGAAATCAGCCCATGCGTGGTGGTGGTGGCGCTGCTGTTTGTGCTGAAAATTGTGTTTGTAGACGGCCATTAATACGGCAAGGGCCGACGCTGGTCGGCCCTGTTATCTTTTAGGCACCCGGCGTTGCGTCGGGCGCCTGCTGCAACATCCACTGTAAAGGCCGTTTAAAACGGGCCTGCCAGCCGCCGTCAGGGTTCTCTCCCTGAGAAAAATGCAGCGTTTCTACCTGGTTATTCTCACTGAACAAATTGGCGAAATGCATCGCCAGCGCCTGATCGCTGAAGTTTTGCCGATCGTAATACGCCACCACCAAGCGCTTATTGGTCGCCAGCGATTGCTGAGCCTGCTTGATCTCACCATTGGGGGCGATCAGCATCGCGCCGGCATATAGCTGGGGATATTTGGCCAGCAGATTGGCCGCGTGCAGCGCTCCTTGCCCACGGGCGGTGAGGTAGACCTGCTGCGGGTTGAGTTTTAGTTCTGCGGCCGGTTGCAAAGCCCGCCGGATCGCGCTTTGGGTACTTTCGTCACTGTAATTCGACCAGCGGAAGCTGTTCTCCGACAGCATCTGGGTACCGTTGATCTCAACATAGGCCACGCCCATCTCGCTAAACAACAAACGCTCTTCGGGTGTGATGCCGGCGCTCTTGCCGTAGGTATGCAGGTACACCACCGTTGGCCAGCCGCCGGCAGGCGGTGTGCCTTCAGGAATGGCGTAGCTGGCTTTGCCTTCGTACCAATGCGCATGTTGCAGGTAGCGGGCTTTGGTGACCGCCAATATTGATTGATAGGTCCTGCTGTGCTGAATGCTATTGAAGGCGTCGTCCTCCAACAGGTTGTAGTAATACCACAACCCGCGATCGGCACTCAGCTGCAGATAGCGCTCCGCCAGTTCGGTTTGGCCCTTTTCCGCCGAAGAGGCCGCCAGTTGATAGGGGGCCCATATGTTCCGCCCGTCTTCGCGCATCAGCGTCAGGTACAGCGACATGGCCGCGATCTTTTTGTCTTCCTGGCCCTGGGCGGTGCGCGGGTATTGGGCATTCAAAGGGCTATGTACCGGCAGCTCGATCGGCTCTTCTCCGGCGGGATAACGCATTTCTGCGGCTGATAATGGTCTGGTGATGAAAGCCAGTAATATGGCTAAAATGAGAAAATACATAATTTTATGACTTTAATTTTAATGGGTTATAAAGCGATCTCTCATAAGAATGACGCCTTCAGTCAATTTTCTGCCGAAGGCGTCTGTAAAATAATCTTACTTCAGTCGACGAATATAATCACTGAATGCGGACAACTGGCCGGTGAGGAAGTCCAGCGTGCCCTGATCAATCAACTCCCCAGCCTGAGCATCCACTTTATTCTGGATCACGCCGCCCATAAATTCCGGTTTGTTCATCACCATGGCATCGAGAAACACCAGGATCTGGCGCAGGTGATACTGGCAGCGCGCGCCGCCAATCGGCCCCATAGAGCTGGTCTGAATGGCTACGGGTTTACCGGCTAACGGCTGGTTTGGCAGGCGGGACAGCCAGTCGATGGCATTTTTTAACCCGCCCGGCACCGAGTAGTTATATTCCGGGGTAACGATGATAACGCCGTCCGCCTGTCGGATTTGCTCTGCGATCGCTTCCACTGCAGCAGGGAAACCTTCTTCCTGTTGCACATCGGCATCATACAGCGGGATATCACGGATTGAAGGAAGCGCTTCGATGGTGACGCCTTGTGGCGCAAGGCCCGGTAGGGCATTGGCGACCATGGCGTTGTACGAGCCTTTACGCAGGCTGCCGAGCAGGGTAACGATTTTTAATGCTTGGTCTGACATGGTGATTCTCCCTTTCGAATGAACAGATTCAGCTTAGAACATCAGGGGATAGTAGGGCAAAGCTGCAGGAGAGAATAGATGATTGCTGAATATTTAGCTGACTTTACAGTTTTATGCAGGAATTTATGCGTTAAAGAAAGTTTTATCTCAGGGGTTCGTCGCAGTGTAAGCGGCCGATGTCAGCGGTGAAGTGCCAGGCTGGTCAGTTTGATAAAGCGGGTGGAACTGGCCGGTGCTCGTGGAGAGATCTCGCCGTTTTTCTGCAGGCCTTTATTGGCTTCATACTGCCAGCATACCAGACGTTCCAGGCTGGGTTCGCGCGCGCAAGCCCAGCTCAGATATTCGTCGGCATCGCTCATCACCTGAACCTGGGGGGTGATGCTGGATCGCAGGTGGCCGGAAAAAGGGTGCAGCAGCAGCGACGATTGCCCGCTGTTACCCAGGCCGGAAATTTTCAACACGCTTTGACGGATGCTCCACAGCTGCGTTTCCGCCTCCAGCCGATCGTATTGTGCACTGATCCAGGCACTTTCTACCGGCGTTTGAAATTGGTCTTGCAGCCTTTTCTGTTGCCCGCCCCGGGCGCGCATGACTTCAATATCCAGCCCCACCTTGCCTTCATCGCTTAACAAAACCCCTACCGTATCGCTGGCGTAGGCCAGGCTGAAATCGGGCAGGTGGTTATCGACAAAACAGGGACGGCCGGTAGGTGTGGTAGCGATGGGGGGCAATGTCGGCAGACCGTAGAGATAAAACATCATTTCGGCGAGCAGGATACGCCCCTGCAGAAAGCGTTGGCGGCGTTTAATGGAAAAAGCGGTGGTAGCAGCAACGACCTCGGCGGAGAGCCTCCGGGTATCCAGTGCGGTGGACGTGGGGATCCATCGGGCAAAATGACACGCCATTATTCACTCCATACCAGAGGGGTCGCTGAAAACGCAGGGGAGTTAGATTAAGCATAAGTCGAGGATTTATCATCAAAAAACAGTATGCGTTTTATCCTATTTATCTGTTTGAGTAATATCATCGTCCGGGGCAGCGCCGCTCCACCATTGGATCAGCGAGGCGTTTGGTGCCAGATCAAAATGGGGTTTACCGAGCAGATGATTCAGAATGCGTGCTGAGCGCCAGGCCATCAGGCTAAGCCCGCCTTCCGCGCTGCCGTGGCTGTGGATACCGGCATTCACCGCATAAATGCGATTCTGCTCAGGCCCCTGCCATTCGAGGTTAAAATCGGGCAGTAACGGCAAGTGCTGTTGTTCGTCGAAAGGAATGCGTGGCAACAGGGGTTTTAAATAGGCAGGGAGTGAAGGGCGATAACCGGTTGCTAAAATGACGACATCGGCATTGAATCCTTCCTGGCGATTTTCAAGGCCGTGTCGGGTTCGCAATTGGAACCCTTTGCCTGTCGGCTCGATCGCCAGCAGAGTGCGATGCGGCAAAAGGCGCACGTTGCGCGGCTGGTGCATCACATCGAAACGCATATAAAGCTCCCGGTACAAAGTACGTAGCGTATGGTTACTAATACCGTCGGACGGCAGTTTCTGAGTCTTGAGTTCGCGCTCGCGGATATCCTGCGGCAGCGTATAGAAATAATCGACGTACTCCGGGGTGAAATATTCATTGGTGAAGGCAGACTCGTCCAGCGGCTGAAAATTGGGCCGACGGGAAATCCAGTCGAGCTGTGCCGGTTCGCCCCAGTGCCCCCGCAGCGCGTTCAGAAAAATATCGGCACCGCTTTGGCCGCCGCCAATCACCGCCACCCGCTTACCGGTCAGATCCGGATTACGCAGGCCGATTTCGGCGGCATGCAGGCAGTTTTCCCCCAGCGCCGGGTAAAACTCCTCAGGCAGCCAGGGGTCGTGGCCGGTGCCCAGACAGATATTCTTCGCCCACAGGGTTTGGTCGAGGGTGCGTACTTTGAACAGCTGTTTGTCATCGTCAAAATCAATGCTCTCAACCGACTGTGAAAACTGTAACCCTTCTAATCTATTACAGGCCCAGCTCAAATAGTCGGAGAACTCTTCGCGGCTGATAATTTGCTGTTCGGTAATCAGAAAACGATAAATTTTTTTCTGCTCGACCAGGTAATTGATAAAGGAGAATTGGCTGCGAGGCGTTACCGCCGTAACCAGGTCCTGCAACACATAGGTCTGCATATAGGCGGAAGGGAGCAGCATGCCGGGATGCCAACGGAAGCTGGCGTTGCGATCGAGAAAGGCATAATTCAGTGCACCACTTTCATAGGCCAACGCCGCCAGGCTGAGGTTGAAAGGGCCAAGGCCGACGCCGAGTAAATCCAGTGGTTCATTCATTTTTTCTTATCTCTTTGATGGAAATTGCTGAGATAAGCTTAGGTGAGTTTTAGCAAGAAGGAGGAGAAAGCAGGCGTTTGTCGGGGGTTCTTCCTGCCAGATTCTGTAGCAGGAAGCGAAAACCAGCTGGCTTGTTAACGTCTTATTCCAGCACGAAAGTGTCTCCGGTCGCGGGTGACACCACCTCCGGTAACCACAGGCGCCCCCAGGTTCCGGTGCAATGGCATCCCATTAATTTCTCCGGTTTTTGCTGATGAAGAAAATGTCTTACCCGCCATAGGGTGCGCGGCGACGCGCAGCGCAGATGAAAACCGCCGATCAAAGCGTGGATCCGATCGATCCCAGTGATTTTCTGGCAGTGACGCACGATGTGAATGATCCCGCGATGCCCGCAACCGGTAATAATCACCAACCCGCGATCGGATTTATAAATCAGCACGCCTTCGTCGATGACATAGTCCACTCCTGCATTTTCCCCGACAATCACTCCATAGGCGCGCGGTGCGGGTACTGCGATTTCGCCTGACCACATAAAACGATCGCTGATAGACAGTGGTTTGCGGCTGTACTCCATGCGGTGGCGTGAGTAATCGATATCCAAAGAGAGCTTTTTGATTTTGCGGGTGTGGCCCAGTACCTTCAGCGCCGCATAGCGTTCGTCGCCGATCTGCGGATGGCAGATAATGCGGCTGCCGTCAGGCAGCCAGGTGACGCCGCCGCAGTGGTCATAGTGGCCATGAGAGAGCACGGTTGCGGTTATTCTGGAGAGATCTACGCCCATCAGCCGCGCATTGTGCAGGAAACTGCCGTCAGGGCCGGTATCAAATAAAACGCTGGCAGTTTCATCCTGAAGCAGCAGGCTTAAGCCTGCCTTGGCCAGCAGTGACGGATTGGCGCTGGCGGCGCGGCGGTTTTCCAGCAGCACCTTGAAGGTTAATGCCATCTTTGCTCGTTCCTGAGAAGGATCCCTGACCCACCAGTATATCTAGGGAGTTATGACGGCTCTGTGAGCCAAGGCGCAGAGCGGGGCAAAGAAAAACGGCCAGAACAAAGGTTTATCCTGGCCGTGAATAGGTCGCTTGTTACGTTACCGCCGCTTATTTACCAATGCAGAAGCTGGAGAAAATGCGTCCCAGCAGGTCATCTGAGGTGAATTCGCCGGTGATTTCACTCAGTGCTTGCTGCGCCAGTCGCAATTCTTCGGCCAGCAGCTCCCCCGCGTAAGCACTCACTAACTGTTCTTTGCCCTCGACCAGATGCTGGGCTGCTTGCTCAAGCGCCTGCAGGTGGCGGCGACGTGCCAGGAAACCGCCTTCCATATTGCTGGTGAAGCCCATACTCTGCTTCAGGTGGTCCCGCAGCAGGTCGATACCTTCACCGGTGCGCGCCGACAGGCGAATAAGTGAGTGACCATTTACTTCTGTCATGCCCAAGGGTTCACCGGTGATGTCGGCTTTGTTACGTACTACGGTGATCGGCAGACGATGCGGCAGACGTGCCATAAACTCCGGCCAAATCTCTGCCGGTTCGGTTGCCGCGGTGGTGGTGCCATCGACCATAAACAGCACGCGGTCGGCCTGTTCGATCTCGTTCCACGCACGTTCGATACCGATACGCTCCACTTCGTCGCTGGCTTCGCGCAGGCCGGCGGTGTCGATGATGTGTAAAGGCATGCCGTCGATGTGAATATGCTCGCGCAGCACGTCGCGAGTGGTGCCGGCGATATCGGTGACGATAGCCGCTTCGCGACCGGCCAGTTCGTTCAACAGGCTGGATTTACCGGCGTTAGGACGCCCGGCGATCACCACTTTCATCCCTTCGCGCAGCAGGCTGCCCTGACGCGCTTCTGCGCGTACGTTGGAAAGAGAGGCCATGACTCCGTTGAGCTGCGCCTCGATTTTACCGTCAGACAGGAAGTCGATTTCCTCATCCGGGAAGTCTATCGCTGCTTCTACATAGATTCGCAGGTGAGTAAGTGCTTCCACAAGCTGGTTGATGCGGGTGGAGAACGCCCCCTGCAGCGAGTTCATGGCAGAACGTGCCGCCTGCTCGGAACTGGCGTCGATCAGGTCGGCAATCGCTTCGGCCTGCGCCAGGTCCAGCTTGTCATTAAGGAAGGCACGCTCGGAAAATTCGCCGGGACGGGCGATACGCACGCCGGGCAGCGCCAGTACGCGTTTGAGCAGCAAATCGAGGATAACCGGCCCGCCGTGGCCTTGCAGTTCCAGCACGTCTTCGCCGGTAAACGAGTTCGGGCCAGGAAACCACAGCGCGATGCCCTGGTCCAGAGTGGCGCCTTCGGCATCACGGAACGGCAGGTAATCGGCGTAACGCGGCTTCGGCAGTTTGCCGAGCAGGGCCTGGGCTACGTCTTTGGCGCCACGGCCGGAAATACGCAAAATGCCGACGCCGCCGCGTCCCGGCGGGGTGGCTTGGGCTACGATGGTATCGGTGGTGCTCATAGTGATTCTCTCTGACGATTCAATATGCAAAAAGGCGGTCTTAATGACCGCCTCTTATCTTTTGCTGCAAGGGTTCAGCGCGCCGAACCCCTACAATACGCTTAGGTCTTTTTCTTGTCGCGGCTGTGCAGGCCACGTTTTTCCAGGCCGCGGTAAATCAGCTGCTGCTGGAGGATGGTCACCAGGTTACTGACGATGTAGTACAGCACCAGACCTGACGGGAACCACAGGAAGAACACTGTGAAGATCACCGGCATAAAGGTCATGATTTTCTGCTGCATCGGGTCAGTGACGGTGGTTGGTGACATCTTCTGGATGAAGAACATCGTCACGCCCATCAGGATTGGCAAGATGTAGTACGGGTCTTGCGCCGACAGGTCATGGATCCACAGGGCGAACGGCGCATGGCGCAGCTCAACCGAGCCCATCAACATGTAGTACAGCGCCAGGAAGATTGGCATCTGGATAACCAGCGGCAAACACCCACCCAACGGGTTCACTTTCTCAGACTTGTACAGCGCCATCATTTCCTGGCTCATGCGCTGTTTGTCATCACCGATACGCTCACGCATCGCCTGCAGTTTTGGCTGCAGCATGCGCATTTTGGCCATCGAGGTGTACTGCGCTTTGGTCAGCGGGTACATGATGCCACGCACGATGAAGGTGATGATGATAATTGAGAAGCCCCAGTTACCGATAAAGCCGTGGATAAACTTCAGCAATTTGAACAGCGGCTGAGAGATGAACCACAACCAACCGTAATCCACGGTCAGATCCAGGTGCGGCGCCAGTTGGGCCATCTGGTCTTGCAGTTCCGGCCCCACCCACAGGGTGGCATTCAGCTGCTGCTGCGCACCAGGCTGCACCACTACCGGAGTAGATTTGAAGCCAATGGTGGACAGGTTATCGCCAGGTTTGGCGGTATAGAAGGTGTTGCTGCCTTGCGTTGCCGGCACCCATGCGGTGGCGAAGTACTGTTGCAGCATGGCAACCCAACCGCCCTGCGTGGTGACACTCAGGTTTTCGTCCTTATCGAACGCATACTTCTGATATTTGTCTTCGCTGGAAGAGTACGCCGCGCCACGGAAGGTGTGCAGAGCGAAGTTGTTGCTGCCGGTGTCACGGTGCTTAGGCAGCTCGGTCGTCTGCTTCAGTTGGCCGAACAGGGTCAGTTCCAGCGGGGTGGTGCCTTTGTTGTCGACGTTGTAGTCAACAGCAACCGCGTAATGATTACGCTTGAGCACGAAAGTCTTGGTGTAGATAGCGCCGTCTTTACCGGTAAAGGTCAGCGGAATGCGCAGCTCTTCCTGGCCTTCCGGCAGGGTGTAGCTGTCCTGCGCCGCCTGGAACAGAGGACGTTCGCCGTTTGCCGGGTTATCCGGGCCGTTTCTGCCGGTCAGGCCGCTTTGCGCCTGATAAACAAATGACGGTGTGGTTTCCAGCAGTTGGAATGGCGTCGATGAACCCAGAGTGTCCGGGTAAGCCAACAGTTTAGCCTGCTCGATATCACCACCACGGGTGTTGATGGTCAGCGACAGCACGTCAGTATTAACGGTAATCAGTTTACCCTGACCACTGGCTGGAACTGCTGAGCTTGCGGCATCACCGGTAGCAGTGTTCGAAGTCTGTTGCGTGGTCTGGGCGACTGGTTGCGGAGCGTTGTCCGTTTGCCAGGCTTGCCAGATCATGAAAGACACGAACAGCAGAGCGATGAGGAGAAGATTGCGTTGCGAATCCATCGTTAGTGTTCTCTGTTATCGTCGGGTTTCGGCGGCACGGGATCATCGCCACCTGGGTTCAAGGGGTGGCATTTTAATACGCGTTTCAATGCTAACCAACTGCCTTTTATCATGCCAAACCTGCTTAATGCCTCAATTGCGTAATGAGAGCATGTCGGCTGGAAGCGACAACGAGGCCCAAGCAGCGGACTGATGACGAGCTGGTAAGCCCGCACCAGCCCGATCAGGATGCGGGAGCCTGGCGACAGTGGCGACGCCATAATTTTTCCAAAGCTTCCGTCAGCGCGCGGTTATCCAAATCCGCTATCCCTTTTTTGGCCACCACGACAAAATCCATCGCCGGTAACTCGTGCTGACGTAAACGGAAGCTTTCGCGGGTTAGGCGTTTGATCCGATTGCGTTCATGCGCGCGTTTGACGTGTTTTTTGGCGACGGTAAGACCGATGCGGGGATGCCCCAGCTGGTTCAGGCGGCCGAGGATGGTGATTTGCGGCGTGCCAGCCCGTTGTGGCTGCTGGAAGACGAAAGTGAAATGAGTGGGAGTTAACAAACGTAACTCCCTGGGAAAAGCTAGCTTAACCACTCAGCGGGTTAGCTTTTATTACTTAGAAACAGTCAGACGAGAACGGCCTTTCGCACGACGGCGGGCCAGAACTTGACGACCATTTTTGGTGGCCATACGAGCACGGAAACCGTGGCTACGGTTGCGCTTCAATACGGACGGTTGGAAAGTGCGTTTCATGGCGATTTCTACCTAAACTTAAATAATTACTGATCAGTAAACGCGTTTGGCTATTCGGCGTGAAGACGACCGACGCCTCAATCGCAATATATAAAGAAGCGGGATTGTAATAATTGTACAGTCCTGAGTCAATTCACATCGCGCTAGCCTACCTGGTTGTCTGCCAATACGGAGTAAAATCCGGTCTTGGCCCGTGGTCACCGCAGAATCCTGTCTGGTTAATGACACACCATTAAGGAACCAGGTACACACGTAGGGCGAAGATTATACGGACTCGGGGGTAAATCGCAAGGATCCCGACGCGATCCTTGTGGTTTAAGCCAAGGATCCCACGTGGATAACAGGGTATAACCGGTTGACAATGTAAAAAATACCGTTCATCAGGCGGGATTTCGCCTGCAATTTGGCGTGGCTGGCGAAAAGATCGCCGCAGGCCGGGGCCTGTGGATAAAATGGATCTAATCTGTGATGAAGGGGAGGATCTCTTGCGCGGATTGCGCTATGATCCGTCATTCCGATCGCGATCTCTCAAGCGGGGATCGTGAGGGACATAAACCGTGAAAGGCGGTTCGCATCCCCCACAGGCAAACAGCCGATGCCGGGTATGTGTCAAAAATCATGAGTTATAAAAAATTAGCCTGATTCTTTTCTTTTATTGATCTTGTTCGAGTGGAGTCCGCCGTGTCACTTTCGCTTTGGCAGCAGTGTCTTGCCCGATTGCAGGATGAGTTACCTGCCACAGAATTTAGTATGTGGATACGCCCATTGCAGGCGGAACTGAGTGACAACACCCTGGCGCTTTATGCGCCCAATCGTTTTGTGCTGGATTGGGTTCGCGATAAGTACTTAAACAATATCAATGGCCTGTTGAATGATTTCTGCGGTACGGATGCCCCCTTGCTGCGTTTTGAAGTGGGCAGCAAACCGATCTCCCAAATCATCAGCCAGACCGTTACCGCCAGCGTGAGTGCAAGCGCACCCAGCGCACCGGTAGCGCGCGCCGTGGCGCCGTCCCGCCCCAGTTGGGACAACGCAGCTCCTCAGCCTGAACTTTCCTACCGCTCCAACGTTAACCCAAAGCATACCTTTGATAACTTTGTTGAGGGTAAATCCAACCAGTTGGCGCGCGCGGCGGCCCGCCAGGTGGCGGATAACCCGGGCGGCGCCTATAACCCGTTGTTCCTGTATGGCGGCACCGGCCTGGGTAAAACTCACCTGTTGCACGCGGTAGGCAACGGCATCATGGCCCGCAAGGCCAACGCCAAAGTGGTCTATATGCACTCTGAACGCTTTGTTCAGGACATGGTCAAAGCCTTGCAGAACAATGCCATTGAAGAATTTAAGCGTTATTACCGCTCGGTCGATGCGCTGCTGATCGATGACATCCAATTTTTTGCCAATAAGGAGCGTTCGCAGGAAGAGTTCTTCCATACCTTTAACGCCCTGTTGGAAGGCAATCAGCAGATTATCCTGACTTCAGACCGCTACCCGAAAGAGATTAACGGCGTGGAAGATCGCCTGAAGTCTCGCTTCGGTTGGGGGCTGACGGTGGCGATCGAGCCGCCTGAGCTGGAAACCCGCGTGGCGATCCTGATGAAAAAGGCCGACGAGAACGATATCCGTCTGCCGGGCGAAGTGGCGTTCTTTATCGCCAAGCGCCTGCGTTCCAACGTGCGTGAGCTCGAAGGGGCGCTGAACCGCGTGATTGCCAACGCAAACTTTACCGGCCGTGCCATTACCATTGATTTCGTGCGTGAAGCGCTGCGCGATCTGCTGGCTCTGCAGGAAAAGCTGGTCACCATCGATAATATTCAAAAGACGGTGGCGGAATACTATAAAATTAAAGTCGCGGATTTGTTGTCCAAGCGGCGTTCGCGTTCCGTTGCCCGCCCGCGCCAAATGGCGATGGCATTGGCAAAAGAACTCACCAACCACAGCCTGCCTGAAATCGGCGATGCGTTTGGTGGCCGCGACCATACCACGGTGTTGCACGCCTGCCGGAAGATTGAGCAGCTGCGTGAGGAAAGTCACGACATCAAAGAAGATTTCTCCAATTTAATCAGAACATTATCTTCCTAGCGCTATGAAATTTATCGTTGAACGTGAGCATCTGCTAAAACCGCTGCAACAGGTGAGCAGCCCGCTGGGCGGCCGCCCAACCTTGCCAATTCTGGGTAACCTGCTGTTGCAGGTGACGGAAGGCTCCCTGCTGCTGACCGGCACCGATCTGGAGATGGAGATGGTGGCGCGCGTTGCCCTGTCCCAGCCCCATGAAGCGGGCGCGACTACCGTCCCCGCGCGTAAATTCTTTGATATCTGCCGTGGTCTGCCTGAAGGGGCCGAGATCACCGTAACGCTTGAAAGCGAGCGCATGCTGGTGCGTTCCGGCCGCAGCCGCTTCTCACTTTCTACGTTGCCGGCGGCGGATTTCCCGAACCTGGACGACTGGCAGAGCGAAGTTGAATTTTCGCTGCCACAGGCAACGCTGAAGCGCCTGATTGAAGCTACGCAGTTCTCGATGGCTCATCAGGACGTGCGTTACTACTTAAACGGCATGCTGTTCGAAACCGAAGGGGAAGAGCTGCGTACCGTGGCGACCGACGGTCACCGCCTGGCGGTGTGTTCGATGCCGATCGGCCAGGAATTGCCGTCGCATTCGGTGATCGTGCCGCGTAAAGGCGTGATGGAGCTGGTGCGTCTGCTGGACGGTGGCGAGACCTTGTTGCAACTGCAGATCGGCAGCAACAACATTCGCGCTCACGTCGGTGACTTTATCTTCACCTCCAAGCTGGTTGACGGCCGTTTCCCAGATTATCGCCGCGTATTGCCGAAGAACCCGGACAAAACGCTGGAAGCCGGCTGCGACTTGCTCAAGCAGGCGTTTGCCCGCGCGGCCATTTTGTCGAACGAAAAGTTCCGCGGTGTGCGCCTGTACGTTAGCCAGAACCAGCTCAAGATCACCGCCAACAACCCGGAACAGGAAGAAGCGGAAGAGATCCTCGATGTCAGCTACGACGGCACCGAGATGGAAATTGGTTTTAACGTCAGTTACGTGCTGGACGTTTTGAACGCGCTCAAGTGTGAAGATGTGCGTCTGCTGCTGACCGACTCGGTTTCCAGCGTGCAGATCGAAGACGGTGCCAGTAAGTCTGCTGCTTACGTCGTCATGCCAATGCGGCTGTAGAATTTATCGGGCTATCTTACTTGCCCCTTTGCGATTGGGCAGTGCTCGCAATCCTCACGTACTCTGTGTACGCTCCGGTTGCTGTGTGCTGGCCGCAAGCAAAGGGTCTGCGACAATAACGCCCTGGGCTGTTCGATGATTAAGATAACTGCAGCATGGCATTAACGCGTTTACTGATTAAAGACTTCCGCAATATAGAAGCGGCGGATTTGTCGCTGGCGCCGGGATTCAACTTCCTGGTTGGCGCCAACGGCAGCGGGAAAACCAGCGTGCTTGAGGCGGTGTATACCCTTGGGCACGGGCGTGCGTTTCGCAGCCTGCAGGCCGGCCGGGTGATCCGCCACGACCAGCCGGAGTTCATTTTGCACGGCCGTATTGACGGTGCAGAACGTGAAATATCCGTAGGATTAAGCAAGAGCCGTCAGGGTGACAGCAAGGTACGCATCGATGGCAGCGACGGCCACAAAGTGGCTGAACTGGCGCAGTTATTGCCGATGCAACTGATCACCCCCGAAGGTTTTACCCTGCTAAACGGCGGGCCGAAATTCCGGCGCGCCTTCCTGGACTGGGGCTGTTTTCATAACGAACCCGGTTTTTTCACCGCCTGGAGCAACCTGAAACGGTTACTGAAGCAGCGCAATGCCGCGCTGCGCCAGGTCAGTCGCTATGCGCAAATCCGCGCCTGGGATCAGGAACTGATCCCGTTGGCAGAGCGCATCAGCGAGTGGCGGGCAGCTTACAGCGACGCGATTGCCGCGGATATTACCGCGACGTGCGCGCAGTTTTTGCCCGAATTTGCCCTGAGTTTCTCTTTCCAGCGCGGCTGGGACAAAGAGAGCGACTACGGAGAGCTGCTGGAGCGCCAGTTTGAGCGCGACAGGGCGTTAACCTATACCGCGGTGGGGCCGCATAAGGCGGACTTCCGCATTCGTGCCGACGGCACGCCGGTAGAGGATTTGTTATCGCGCGGTCAGCTTAAATTGCTGATGTGCGCATTGCGCTTAGCGCAGGGTGAGTTTCTCACCCGGCAGAGCGGGCGGCGTTGCCTGTATCTGATTGATGATTTTGCCTCCGAGCTGGACACCGGCCGTCGCCGGTTGCTGGCCGATCGCCTGAAAGCCACCCAGGCCCAGGTCTTTGTCAGTGCCGTGAGCGCTGAACAAGTGACCGATATGGCCGGTGAAAAGGGCAAGATGTTCCGCGTGGAACAAGGTAAAATAGAGGTTCAACCACAGGACTAAAATGAGCGAGAAACGTTGATGTCGAATTCTTATGACTCCTCAAGTATCAAGGTATTAAAAGGGCTGGACGCGGTGCGTAAGCGCCCGGGCATGTATATCGGCGACACCGATGATGGCACCGGTCTGCACCACATGGTATTCGAGGTTGTGGACAACGCTATCGACGAAGCACTCGCTGGCCACTGTAGTGACATTCAGGTGACCATCCATGCCGACAATTCCGTTTCGGTACAGGATGATGGCCGCGGTATCCCAACCGGTATTCACGAAGAGGAAGGGGTTTCCGCAGCACAGGTGATCATGACCGTGCTGCATGCTGGCGGCAAATTTGATGACAACTCCTACAAGGTCTCCGGCGGTCTGCACGGCGTGGGCGTCTCCGTTGTTAACGCCCTGTCTGAGAAGCTGGAACTGGTGATCCGTCGTGAAGGCAAGGTGCATGAGCAAACCTATGCCATGGGCGAGCCATTGTCGCCGCTGAAAGTGGTCGGTGAAACCGATCAGACCGGCACCACGGTCCGTTTCTGGCCGAGCTATGAAACCTTCACCAACAATACCGAATTTGAGTACGACATTCTGGCCAAGCGCCTGCGCGAACTCTCTTTCCTGAACTCCGGCGTGTCTATCCGCCTGAAAGACAAACGTACCGACAAAGAAGACCACTTCCACTACGAAGGCGGTATCAAGGCGTTTGTTGAATACCTGAACAAGAACAAAACCCCGATCCACCCGAACGTGTTCTACTTCTCGACCGTCAAAGACGACATCGGTGTGGAAGTGGCGCTGCAGTGGAACGACGGTTTCCAGGAAAACATCTACTGCTTCACCAACAACATCCCGCAGCGTGACGGCGGTACCCATCTGGTCGGTTTCCGTACCGCGATGACCCGTACCCTGAACAGCTACATGGATAAAGAAGGCTACAGCAAAAAGGCCAAAATCAGCGCCACCGGCGACGATGCGCGTGAAGGTCTGATTGCCGTGGTTTCGGTGAAGGTGCCTGATCCGAAGTTCTCTTCTCAGACCAAAGACAAGCTGGTGTCTTCCGAGGTGAAAACCGCGGTTGAAACGCTGATGAACGAGAAGCTGGTCGATTATCTGATGGAAAACCCGGGCGATGCGAAAATCGTCGTCGGTAAAATCATCGACGCAGCGCGTGCTCGTGAAGCGGCGCGTAAAGCGCGTGAAATGACCCGCCGTAAGGGCGCGCTGGATCTGGCCGGCCTGCCGGGCAAACTGGCGGACTGCCAGGAACGTGACCCTGCGCTGTCTGAACTGTACCTGGTGGAAGGGGACTCAGCGGGCGGCTCTGCCAAGCAGGGACGTAACCGTAAGAACCAGGCAATCCTGCCGTTGAAAGGTAAAATCCTCAACGTAGAGAAGGCGCGCTTCGACAAGATGCTGTCTTCGCAGGAAGTGGCGACGTTGATCACCGCGCTGGGCTGCGGCATTGGCCGTGACGAGTACAACCCGGACAAACTGCGCTATCACAGCATCATCATCATGACCGATGCCGACGTCGATGGCTCGCACATCCGTACGCTGCTGTTGACCTTCTTCTACCGTCAGATGCCGGAAATCATCGAGCGTGGCCACGTGTTCATTGCTCAGCCGCCTTTGTACAAGGTGAAAAAAGGCAAGCAGGAACAGTACATCAAAGATGACGAGGCGATGGATCAATACCAAATCGCCATCGCGATGGACGGCGCAACCCTGCACACCAACGCCAGCGCCCCGGCACTGGGCGGTGAGCAACTGGAAAAACTGGTTGCCGAACACTACAGCGTGCAGAAGCTGATCGGTCGTATGGAGCGTCGCTACCCGCGCGCGCTGCTGAACAACCTGATCTACCAGCCGACTCTGCAGGAAGAAGATCTGAGCGATCAGGCCAAGGTTAAGACCTGGATTGATTCTCTGGTGAAACTGCTGAACGACAAAGAGCAGCACGGCAGCAGCTATGACTCGGTGATCTTCGAGAACCGCGAGCGCCAGATGTTTGAGCCGGTGCTGCGCATTCGTACCCACGGTGTGGATACCGATTACGCGCTGGACTTCGACTTCATCCACGGTGGCGAGTACCGCAAAATCTGCGTGCTGGGCGAGAAACTGCGCGGCCTGATCGAAGAGGGTGCCTTCATCGAACGTGGTGAGCGCCGTCAGCCGATTGAAAGTTTCGAGCAGGCATTGGAGTGGCTGGTGAAAGAGTCACGTCGCGGCCTGGCGGTACAACGCTATAAAGGTCTGGGCGAGATGAACCCAGAGCAGCTGTGGGAAACCACCATGGATCCGGAAAGCCGCCGTATGCTGCGCGTGACCGTGAAGGACGCCATTGCTGCAGACCAATTGTTCACCACCCTGATGGGTGATGCGGTCGAACCTCGTCGTGCCTTTATCGAAGAGAATGCCCTGAAAGCGGCAAATATCGATATCTAACGCATTGATGGCTGTGAAAATCCGCGCCGGGCAACCCGCGCGGATTTTTTTACGCCGTTTTTGACGCTGACACGGCGGGCTGAAACGCGTTAGCATGGAAAAAAACCACTGGGAGAGGATCGAATGGCTATTGAACTGATTGCGATTGATATGGACGGCACGCTGCTCAACCCGCAGCACCAAATTACGCCGGCAGTAAAGCAGGCAATCACCGAGGCGCGCCGCAAAGGGGTGCATGTGGTGCTGGCCACCGGGCGGCCTTACGTCGGCGTGCAAGACTATCTGCGTCAGTTGGACATTCAGGGACCTGGTGATTTTTGTATTACCTATAACGGTGCGCTGGTTTTGAAGGCGGTAGATGGTGCCTGCATCCTGCAGGAAACGCTGGGCTTTGAGGATTATCTCTACTTCGAGCAGATGGCGCGCGAATTCGGCGTTCACTATCAGGCGTTTGATTTCGATACGTTGTATACACCGAACAAAGATATCGGCAAATACACCGTGCATGAATCGGAGATGACCGGCATTCCGCTCAAGTACCGCAGCGTGGAAGAGATGGATCCGGCGATCCGTTTCCCTAAGTTGATGATGGTTGACGAGCCTGAGCTGTTGGATCGTGCCATCGCCCGCATCCCGGCTGAAACGCGGGAGCGTTATACCATCCTGAAAAGCGCGCCGTATTTCCTGGAGATCCTGCATAAGAACGTGGATAAAGGGACCGGCGTGAAAATGCTGGCCGATCATCTTGGTATTGCACAGCAAAACGTGATGACGTTGGGCGATCAAGCCAACGACACCGCAATGATCGAGTATGCCGGCGTTGGCGTGGCCATGGGCAATGCCATTGAGGAACTGAAGGCGGTGGCGCAGTTTGTGACCACCACCAATACCGAAGACGGCGTGGCACGCGCCATCGAGAAATTTGTGCTGAATGCCTAACGTTGTTTTGCATCAGGGGGCGCAGTTGCGCCCCTTAATCCCGTTATAACCGCGCTAAAATTCCCTTCACAATCTGCACATCCTGAATCGCCAAGCCGGTCAGATCGGCCAGGGTGATTTGCTCCGGATCGCTGCGCACCTTCTTTCCTTGCGCCAGGGCGGTACCTAATTCGACGAGGGGTATCGAAGCCAACAATCCCTGCCGGTAAGCCGTGGCGATTTCGCCGTATTCTGTACATTGAGACACAGAGTCTGCCAGCAACACATCCGCCCTGGCCACCAGACCGCTCTCCAGTTCCTGCTTGCCATGGGAATCGGCGCCTACCGCGGTGATGTGGGTGCCGGGCCGAATATCCGTCGCCCGCAGAATCGGCTCTCGGCTGGGCGTGGTGGTGATAATCAACCGGCAGTGTGCCGCCAGTTCTGTAGCATCCTGGGTTGTATGCACCCGAAATCCTTCGGCCTCGGCACTGTGGCGGTAGGCTTGCAGCGCCGACTCGGTGCGGCCCCATACCCAGACTTCACGGCAGGCGGTCAGAGGTTTTAGCTGTTGCAACTGCAGCAGGGCCTGCATGCCGCAGCCGACGATACCTATGGCCGGGATCTCCGTCGGTGCGCACAGTTCGGCGACGATGCGCCCGGCCAGAGCGGTGCGTAATGCGGTTAACCAGCCTTCGTCCAGCAACAACGCCTGCGGTTCACCGGTTTGTGCTGAGAAAGCCATCATCAGCCCTTGATTGCTGGCCAACCCCTGCGCTGGATTACGGTAAAAACCGGAGGAAACCTTGAGGACAAACTGCTCGTCTCCTTCCAGCCACGCCGATTTAATACAGCAGTCGCCGGCTGCCTGCTCAAACAGGAAATGTTGTACCGGCGGTTGCTGTACCTGCCGTTTTGAATAGGCAATAAACCCTTCTTTTAGCAGTAATGTGGTGGCATCTGCGTCGAAAGATCCAAGTATCTGCCTTTTGTTAAGGATTTTCATCGGCGATCGCCTTGAGGTATTTCTCCAGCACGATGTTTTTTCCGCACAGGACGACGGCCACTTTTTTCCCCTGAAATTCCGGTGCCAGCTTAATGGCGGCGGCTAAGGCTACCCCGGCCGCCCCTTCGATAATCCAGCGATCGCTGACGGCAATTTGGCGCATAGCCTGCTTGATTTCAGTTTCACTGACCAAGACTTTTCGGTCGATCAGCTGCTGACACAGAGGGAAGGTAATAGCACCGGGCTCCACGCCCCCGGCAGTGCCGTCGGACAGGGTATCTTGCTCTTCCACCGGGAAAATGTGGCCGGCTTCCAATGCGCTGTACATGCTGGTGGCGTTTTCCGGCCAACAGGCAATTAGCTGCGTTTTCGGCGATAGTTGCTGCAAAACGCTGCCAATGCCCGAAATATAGCCGCCACCTCCCACCGAGACAAACACCGCATCCAAATCCGGCTGTTGTTCGACCAGCTCCATGCCGCAGGTCCCCTGACCGGCGATGACCTGCTCGTCATTATAGGGAGAGACATAAACCTTCCCTTGTTCCTGCGCCGCCTTTTCCCCCGCCTGCTCGGCATTTAGCGCATCGCCCGCCACCAGCTCTACCTGGGCGCCCAGAGCGCGAATGGTGTCGAGTTTTATCGCCGCTGCTGTTTCCGGCGCATAAACCTTGACCTCAACGCCCATCAACTTTCCCGCCAGCGCCATCGCCTGGCCATGATTGCCGCTGGAGGCGGCGATCACTCCGCGTTGGCGTTGCTCTTCACTCAGTAGCCGCAGTTTATTACTGGCGCCGCGAAACTTAAAAGAGCCGGTAGGCTGCAGGTGGTCGCATTTCAGGAACAGTTCGCAACCCAAGCGTTGCGACAACAGTACGCTGCGTTCCAGTGGGGTGACGCGAACCTGTGGGCGCAATTGTTGGTGGGCGGAAACAATTGCATCGAATAAGTGGCTCATGACGGCTCCAGTAAAGAAGGTGATGTAGACTTTAGAATCCAGTTTGTACTTTTTAGTCTTTTATGTAAACCCCGAAGTTACACAACCAGAAGGCGTTTATCTTATTGTCTGTTTTGTGATCTTGATTGTAGTACGATATTAATAATTAGTACTACAATCAGGCGTCGGTAGGTGAGTGAGTTATGAAGATTGTGCTGCAACCGCAGGACGCCAGCAGGCGCTACGGGTAAAGTGAATCCGTCACCACAGCATGGCGAACGCCACGGAGTCATTATGAATAAGCAGCAGATCGGGAAAACAGACCGAATCATTATTGAGATTGGCCGGCAGATCGTCGGCGGAAAGTATATGCCGGGTTCACCACTGCCGGCCGAGGCCGAGTTGTGCGAAGAGTTTCAGACCTCGCGCAACATTATCCGCGAAGTGCTCCGCGCGTTGATGGCAAAGCGTTTGGTCGAGGTTAAACGCTATCGCGGCGCCTTTGTCACCCTGCGCAATCAGTGGAATTACCTGGATACCGACGTACTGAACTGGGTGTTGGCCCAGGATTACGACCCACGGCTGATTGCTGCGATGAGCGAGGTTCGTAACCTGGTGGAGCCTTCTATAGCCCGCTGGGCAGCGGAACGGGCGACGTCCAGCGAACTGGCGGTGATTGAGTCGGCGCTGAACGACATGATGACCCATCACCAGGATCGTGAACGCTTCAATGAAGCTGATATCCGCTACCACGAAGCGGTGCTGGCGGCGGTGCATAACCCGGTATTGCAACAACTTAGCGTAGCGATTAGTTCGCTCCAGCGCGCGGTGTTTGAGCGTACCTATATGCCGGATGAGGGCAATATGCCGCGTACCCTGCGTGAGCATCGGGAATTGTATGACGCTATCCGTCATCAGGATCCAGATGCTGCCGAACAGGCGGCACTGGCAATGATTGCCAGCTCTACCAAAAGGTTAAAGGACATTACATGAGTGACAGCTTTATCGCGATTGACTGGGGTTCCACTAACTTGCGTGTCTGGCGCTACGAACAGGGTGTCTGTGTCGACAGCCTGCAGTCGGAGGCCGGTGTTACCCGCCTTGGCGACCGTTCGCCGCAGCAGGTTTTCAGTGAGCTGATGGCTCGCTGGGCGGAACCGCTGCCGGTGGTGATGGCGGGGATGATCGGCAGCAATGCCGGTTGGTTGCAGGCACCTTATCTGCAATGTCCAACCCGTCTGAACGATGTGGCGCAGCAGTTAACCGTGGTAGAGCAGGCTTTACCTTATTCCGCATGGATCATCCCGGGAATATGCGTCGAACGTGCAGATAATTGCAATGTCATGCGCGGTGAAGAAACCCAACTGATTGGCGCTTATGCGGAACGGCCCTCGGCGGTGTATGTGATGCCCGGCACCCACAGCAAATGGGTGCGGATGGAGGGGGATACTTTGGCCGATTTCCGCACGGTCATGACCGGTGAGTTGCATCATCTGCTGCTCCAGCATTCGCTGATTGGTGCAGGGCTGGGCAGGCAGCATCCTGATCCGCAGGCATTTGTGCGTGGGTTGGAGACCGGCATGCATGAAACTCATATTGTGCGCAGCCTGTTTGAAACCCGTGCCGCTCATGTGCTTGGAAAACTGGAAAAAAGCGCGGTCAGCGACTGGCTTTCGGGGTTGCTGATTGGCAACGAGGTCGCGCAGATGCAGCGTGAGTATCCGCTGCCGCCGGGAGCGGAGCTCACGGTAATCGGTAATCCGCAACTGGGTGAACGTTACGCTCAGGCGCTGAATATGGCCGGGATATGCCACCAGATACTGGACGGCGATCGGGCTTTTCAATCGGGGATAAGGAGCATTGTGCATGAGCTGGAATACTGAGTTGCCGTTGATCGCCATCTTGCGCGGTATTACGCCGCAGGATGTAGGCGAACACGTCCAGGCACTATTACGTGAAGGGTTCGACGCGATCGAAATACCGATGAACTCGCCGGACTGGCAGCAAAGCATTGGCGATATGGTAAAAAAATACGGCGATCGTGCGTTGATTGGCGCCGGCACCGTGCTGCAATCGACACAGGTCGATGAGTTGGCCAGGTTGGGGGGCAAACTGGTAGTGACGCCCAACACCCAGCCGACGGTGATCCGCCGGGCGGTTGAGCTCGGCATGACGGTCTGTGCCGGGTGCGCCACCGCCTCGGAAGCGTTCAACGCGCTGGAAGCCGGCGCCCAGGCGCTGAAGATTTTTCCGTCGGTGTCCTTTGGCCCAGATTACATAAAGGCATTGAAGGCAGTATTGCCACCGCAGGTGCC
This sequence comes from Serratia sp. Je.1.23.a, assembly GCF_051129805.1. Classification (NCBI taxonomy): domain Bacteria; kingdom Pseudomonadati; phylum Pseudomonadota; class Gammaproteobacteria; order Enterobacterales; family Yersiniaceae; genus Serratia; species Serratia sp. Je.1.23.a. The sequence continues at coordinate 60,819 of NZ_JBCPSR010000007.1, forward strand.
GGTGTTTGCCGTCGGCGGTATTACGCCGGAAAACCTGCATCAATATCTGGCCGCAGGCTGTGCGGGTGCCGGGTTGGGGGGCGATCTCTATCGCGCCGGTCAATCGGTTGAGCGCACGGCACAGCAGGCTGCTGCATTTGTTCGGGCCTATAAGGAAGCGACTCAATGAAAATAACCAAACTGACCACCTATCGGCTGCCGCCGCGCTGGATGTTCCTGAAAATTGAAACCGACGAGGGCATTGTCGGCTGGGGCGAGCCGGTTATTGAAGGGCGCGCGCGTAGTGTAGAAGCGGCGGTACATGAGCTGTCGGAATATGTGGTCGGCCAGGATCCGGCGCGGATAAACGATATCTGGCAAACGCTGTATCGCGGCGGTTTCTATCGTGGCGGGCCGATACTGATGAGCGCGATAGCCGGTATCGACCAGGCGTTGTGGGATATCAAGGGTAAGACGTTGGGTGTGCCGGTCTATCAGCTGCTGGGTGGTCTGGTGCGTGACAAAATCAAGGCCTATAGCTGGGTAGGTGGCGACCGTCCCTCCGATGTGATAGCGGGAATCAACAAGCTGACGGAAATCGGCTTCGATACCTTTAAGCTGAACGGCTGTGAAGAAATGGGCATTATCGACAGCGCGCGCAAGGTGGATGCTGCGGTGGCGGTGGTTGCGCAGATCCGCGAAGCTTTTGGCAACAGGATCGAGTTTGGCTTGGACTTCCATGGGCGTGTTGATGCACCGATGGCGAAAATCCTGATCAAAGAGCTGGAGCCTTATCGCCCGCTGTTTATAGAAGAGCCGGTGTTGGCGGAGCAGGCGGAATACTATCCACGACTGGCTGCGCAGACCCATATCCCGATTGCCGCCGGTGAACGTATGTACTCGCGTTTTGATTTTAAAAGGGTGTTGGCGGACGGTGGCCTGGCAATTATTCAGCCTGACCTGTCCCACGCCGGCGGCATTACCGAATGCTTTAAGATTGCTGCCATGGCGGAATCTTATGACGTCGCGTTGGCACCGCATTGCCCACTGGGGCCGATCGCGCTGGCCTCTTGTCTGCATGTGGATTTTGTAGCGCGCAACGCGGTGTTCCAGGAACAAAGCATGGGCATTCACTATAACCAGGGTGCCGAGTTGCTGGATTATGTTGTGAATAAAGAGGATTTCAAAATGACCGATGGTCATTTTTATCCACTGACCAAGCCGGGTCTTGGCGTAGAGATCAACGAAGAACTGGTGATCGAACGCAGTAAACAGGCGCCTGACTGGCGTAATCCGGTATGGCGTCACCCGGACGGTGCCATTGCCGAGTGGTAATTCTTTATTAAATAACACATTGTAAATTAACGCTGAAAAGATACCTCGATCAGGTCTCGCCTGTCATTGCTGTCAGGCGAGATGCACACCTGCAAAATAGAATGTGAGGGTAGGCGATGAATAACGATCTGTACTCCTCAATAATTAAAAAAATGAATATAAGAATCATACCTTTCATTATGATTCTTTACCTGGTTGCTTATATAGATCGCTCAAATATTTCCGTGGCTGCATTGCAGATGAATGCCGATTTGGCCATGACGGCGGAAATGTACGGCATTGCGGCCGGTATATTTTATATTTCTTATATTATTTTCGAGGTGCCGAGCAACGTCATATTAACCCGCGTGGGCGCCAAACTGTGGATCGCGCGCATTATGATCACCTGGGGGGTTGTCGCCGCCGGCATGAGCCTGGTGCAAACCGCGAATCAGCTGTATGCGATGCGTTTCTTGCTGGGTATTGCGGAGGCCGGGTTTACCCCTGGGATTATCTATTATCTCTCCTGCTGGTATCCCCGCAGCGATCGTGCACGTGCGATGTCATTGTTTTATATAGGTGCTGCATTGGCTTCGGTGATTGGGTTGCCGATATCCGGATCCATCCTCGGCATGCATGGTTTTTTCGGAATTGAAGGCTGGCGCTGGTTATTCCTGCTGGAAGGCATTCCGGCGATGGCACTGGGTATCATGGTGTATTTCTACCTTGACGATGCGCCGGAGAAAGCGCGCTGGCTGACGCCACAACAGCGTGCATGGTTAGCCGAAACCCTGACGAATGAATCTGGGCAGGCGACTCTGGGCCACCACCATGGCTGGAAGGCGGCGCTGAAAAGCCAACGCGTGTGGGCGTTGAGTTTACTGTGGTTGTTGCAGGCATTCGGCACCATAGGCATCACGCTGTTTTTACCTCTGATAGTTAAGGGCGTGGTGGCCGAGCAGAGCAATTTTATTGTTAGTCTGCTTTCCGCGGTCCCCTTCCTTTTCGCCTGTCTCTTTATGTATTTGAACGGAAGGCATTCCGATCTTACCAAGGAGCGCTCTTGGCACCTTGGGCTTCCACTGATGGTCGCCGGGGGATTGCTGCTATTGGCGATTTACAGCCATAACCTGATCCTGGCCTACGGTCTGCTGGTGCTGACCGTGGGTCTGAATTGGGCGATCACTCCCATATTCTGGGCCGTGACGACAGAAACGGTGGCGGGGGTTGCCGGTGCGGCATCGATCGCCTTGATTAATGCGGTGGCCAATATTGCCGGACTTATTTTTCCACCGGTGATGGGGCGAATTAAGGACGTAACCGACAGTTATACGGCAGCGCTGATTATTGTCGCTATAGCATTAATTATCGGCGGCGTGATGGGCATAAAACTGGGTAGGCAAAGAAAAAGTACAGTCTCGCCTGAGAATATAAAAACCATTAATCATCATTTGTAATTTCAGCTGGTGAGTTGCCCTACAGTTTCTTCTCACCATTATTAAAATCCGAAAAATAACGGAATAACAAGAATGGACACAACCTTGACCTCAACACCACGAAGTAAACGCCGCTACCTGACGCTATTAATGATATTTGTCACCGTAGTCATTTGTTATGTCGACCGCGCCAACCTGGCGGTAGCTTCGGCGCATATTCAACAGGAATTTGGCATCAGCAAGGCGCAGATGGGCTATATTTTCTCGGCTTTTGCCTGGACCTATACTCTGTGTCAGATCCCCGGCGGTTGGTTTCTGGATCGCGTCGGGTCAAAACTAACCTATTTTATTGCCATCATGGGTTGGTCGATCGCCACGCTGCTGCAGGGATTTGCTGGCGGTCTGGCATCCCTGATCGGTCTGCGCGCAGTGACCGGCTTATTTGAAGCGCCCGCGTTTCCCACCAATAACCGGATAGTCACCAGTTGGTTCCCCGAGCAGGAGCGTGCATCGGCGGTTGGGTTTTATACATCCGGTCAGTTTGTCGGGCTGGCGTTTCTGACGCCGCTGCTGATATGGGTGCAGGAAATTTTGAGCTGGCACTGGGTATTTATTATCACTGGCGGTATCGGCATCGTTTGGGCGCTGATATGGCAGCGGGTGTACCAATCACCGCGCAACAGCAAAGGGGTGAACGCTGCCGAACTGGCATATATTCAAGCCGGTGGCGGCATGGTCGACGGCGACGTTGCATCGGAAAAGAAAAGCCGCGTGGCGCTCACCGCCGCCGATTGGAAACTGGTGTTCCACCGCAAGTTGGTGGGGGTTTATATCGGCCAGTTTGCCATTACCTCTACGCTGTGGTTTTTCCTCACCTGGTTCCCTAACTACCTGACCCAGGAAAAGCATATCGCCGCACTGACCGCAGGCTTTATGACTACGGTGCCATTTCTGGCCGCATTTTGTGGCGTCTTGCTATCCGGCTTCGTGGCCGATCGTTTGCTACGCAGCGGCCGCTCTATCGGTTTTGCGCGGAAAACGCCGATTATCTGCGGATTGCTGCTTTCCACCTGCATCATGGGGGCAAATTACACCAATGATCCGCTGTGGATTATGGTGCTGATGGCACTGGCGTTCTTTGGCAACGGTTTCGCTTCCATCACCTGGTCGCTGGTGTCATCGCTGGCGCCTACCCGCTTGATTGGCCTGACCGGCGGGGTTTTCAACTTTGTCGGCGGGCTGGGTGGCATCACCGTACCACTGGTGGTGGGATATTTGGCGCAGGATTATGGTTTTGCTCCTTCGCTGATTTATATCTCCGTCGTGGCATTGATTGGTGCGCTGTCGTACCTGCTGTTGGTGGGTGATGTGAAACGCGTCGGGTGATCCGGTAAGATGGCGGCTCAGTGCCAGCATGCGCAGGGGAGCCGCCATGAGCCATCGGGAAAAACAGCTGACTTTTGACCCACGTGGGCATCAGTTAACCAATATTAATGTCTGGACGCCGGACAGCCAGTGGCTGGCTTACGACGTACGCCCGAACGGTGCCTCCTTCACCGGTCTGAGCATCGAGCGGGTGAATGTCGATACCGGCGTAGTCGAAGTCGTGTATCGCGCCCAACAGGGCGCCCACGTTGGTGTAGTGACCGTCAGCCCGGATGAACCCGCCCGCTATGCTTTCATTCATGGGCCTGAACACCCGGACAGCGTCTGGCATTACGATTTTCACCATCGCCGCGGGGTGATCGTCAGCGAACCCGACCGTGAGCTGGCTATTACCCTTGATGCGATGGACATCACTCCCCCTTATACGCCGGGTGCACTGCGTGGCGGCACTCACGTACACGTGTTCAGCCCGGACGGCAGCCGCCTGAGCTTTACTTATAACGACCACGTCATGCACGAACTGGATCGGGCGCAGGACCTGCGTAACGTTGGCGTGGCCGTACCGTTACAGGGAGTGAACCCGCCGAAGCAGCATCCTCGTGAATATGACGGCAGCCATTACTGCGTGCTGGTGAGCGAGACCACGCCACAACCCCAACCCGGCAGCGATCAGATTAACCGCGCCTATGAAGAGGGCTGGGTCGGGCAAAGGGGCTATGTACGGCCCGATGGGCGTCAGCAGCGCTGGGCGTTGGCATTTATCGGCGACACTCTTTCTCATCACGGTGAAAAGTTGCCGGAAGTATTCATTGTGGATTTGCCGCAGGATGACGCGGATTACGCCAGGGCAGGTTCCCGGCCGCTGCAGGGGACCGCAAACAGCTTGCCTGCGCCACCGCGGGGCGTGCACCAACGGCGGTTGACCTTTACCGGCGAGCGTCGTTATCCAGGCGTGGTAACCGCCCCTCGTCACTGGCTGCGCAGCTCGCCCGATGGCAGCATGATTGCCTGTTTAATGAAGGATGATGCGGGTGTGGTACAGCTGTGGACGGTTTCGCCAAACGGCGGTGAACCGCGGCAGGTCACTCGTGGTGAACAGGGGATCCAATCGGCGTTCAGTTGGCACCCACAGGGTGGGCGAATTGCGCTGGTGTGTGACAACAGCCTGATGCTGTGCGAGGTGGCCAGCGGCCGCATGCAGCGCCTGACTCAGCGGACGGCGCTACCCCCATCGGGCGATGCTATCGTATTTTCACCGGATGGAAACAAAGTGGCCTTTATGCGCGAGGTAAACGGATTCAGCCAGATTTTTGTGGTTGAAGTCTGATCGAGGGTGCGGGCGAGAAGCCCGCATCAGAATATTTTACTGGGGTGTGGTCGTAGCGGCATGGGCCGGATCGCCGCTGGCGGCCAGGTTCTGCTCTTCGCCGCGCAAAATACGCGCTTTAGGTGAGTCTGCGGTACTGTCGCTGCCGGAGCGCATGTAGTCGTAAGGCAGTAATACGGTATCCATCACCGCCGAGAATGGCAGGTCCAACGCCACCAGCGGCATCATTGCCCAGCTGGTATTGTCGTCCTTCAGCATATCCACGCTGGCACGGGTGCCAGGATAGTAACCCTGATTAGGGCCGGTATGACTCATTACGCTGGAGCAGCCGTTGGTCGCTAACAGCATGCAACTGGTTGCTATGACTCTTATCGTTTTCATTTTCCATCCTGCAGGGTGCTGTTCCCCAAAATCTGCTGATCTATAACATCCTCTGGATGTTTTAAAAGGAGCAAGGACCCGCTCTGTGGCGGTTGTCTCACTTTATTGTAAGGGATAAAAAAACTTTCGCCGAACTGATTGTCATTTTTTTGATCGTGAGCGGTTGAAATGGTGAAAGCGACCCCCATTTTCTTATCAAGGCCAAATTAAGAATTTGCCGTAAGGGAATTCTGGCTATTTAGTCTGTCCATGATGGAAGGCTTAATTATTCAACCTCGCTGAAGTGCCTTAGGAGGCTGTTTTATGCGTAACTTTGATCTTTCACCGCTTTACCGTTCCGCTATTGGGTTTGACCGTTTGTTTAACGCGTTGGAGGCAGGTCAGAGCCAAAGCAATGGCGGTTATCCACCCTATAACGTTGAGCTGGTCGATGAAAATCATTACCGCATTGCGATCGCGGTGGCCGGATTTGCCGAACAGGAGCTGGAAATCACTACCCAGGATAATCTGCTGATAATCCGAGGCGCTCATAATAACGATCCAGCGGAAAGAACCTACTTATATCAAGGTATTGCCGAGCGAAACTTTGAACGTAAATTCCAGTTGGCCGAGCATATCCAAATTAAAGGCGCCAAACTGGAAAACGGGTTGCTGTATATCGATATGGAACGCCTGGTACCGGAAACATTAAAACCGCGTCGTATAGAAATTAAATAATTCATATTTCATCGGCGAAACGTCTCGCTGGTGAAATGTTAATGCCTGCCGACAGGGGGCATACCTTAATTTACCCTATAAATTTCAAGCTACGGGTAAAATCTCGCTTCATAGAAGGAGTTTACATCATGCGTAATTACGATCTTTCACCTTTGCTTCGTCAGTGGATTGGTTTCGACAAATTGGCCAGTTCAATGGGCGGCCAGGAGCCACAGGGGTTCCCGCCTTACAACATAGAGAAAAGCGACGACAACCATTACCGCATTTCTCTGGCGTTAGCCGGGTTTAAACAAAGTGAACTGGATATTGAAGTAGAAGGCCCACGCCTGACCGTACGTGGCAAGCCGACACCGCCAGAAAAACAGGTGGAATACCTGCATCAGGGGCTGGTGTTCAAAGACTTCAACCTGACCTTCACGCTGGCTGAACACCTGCAGGTCTCTGAGGCCAAGTTTGAAAACGGCCTGCTGCATATCGATCTGGTGCGTCATGTCCCAGAAGCTCTGCAGCCACAGCGTATCGCCATCGGCACCACGCCGGGGTTGGAATCAAAATAACGCTTTGAAAAATTCATAGTTTTACCTATGCATTTCAGGCCGCAGAGGTTCGTACGGCGGCCTGAAAGAGGAAAGGTATCGACGGGGGAAGTCCAAACGGGCTTCCCCCGTTGCATTATGTGGCTTAACCCACAGTCGCGTTTTCCTACCTATGCCAAAATCCCTGTTAATTGTGTGACTTTGACCGCAAACCGGTTGTTAAACTTCTGGCAAGGATGTGACCTATGAGCGAAATCGCCCTGACCGTCAGTATGTTGGCGTTGGTGGCCGTTCTCGGGCTGTGGATGGGTAACTGGAAGCTGTATGGGGTTGGGTTGGGGATTGGCGGGGTGCTGTTTGGCGGCATTATCGTCGGGCATTTCGCCCAGAGTTGGCAGCTCAGTCTGAATGGCGACATGCTGCACTTCATTCAGGAGTTTGGCCTGATCCTGTTCGTTTACACCATAGGTATTCAGGTCGGCCCTGGTTTCTTCTCTTCTTTGCGGGTGTCCGGGTTGCGGCTCAACGGCTTCGCCATTTTGCTGGTGCTGGTAGGCGGGGTGGTCGCGGCGGTGGTTCACAAGCTGTTTGACGTCCCGCTACCGATCATTCTTGGCGTGTTCTCCGGTGCCGTCACCAATACCCCCGCACTCGGCGCCGGGCAGCAAATTCTTACCGATTTGGGCTCAGATCCGGCAATGGTCGATCGCATGGGGATGGGCTATGCCATGGCCTATCCGTTCGGTATCTGCGGCATTCTGCTGGTGATGTGGCTGATACGCCTGTTTTTCCGCATCAATATCGAACGGGAGGCTCAGGCTTTTGAAAGCAGCCTGGGCAACCAGCGCGAGCTGCTGCAAACCATGAATATCGCGGTGCGTAACCCGAACCTGCAAGGGATGGCGATCAAGAATGTGCCGCTGCTGAACGGTGAGGATATTATCTGTTCACGCCTGAAACGCGGTGAGTTGCTGATGGTACCGGCGCCGCTCGAGAGGCTGGAGCTGGGCGACTATCTGCATCTGGTGGGCAAACGCGAAAGTCTGGAAAATGCGCGGTTGGTGATTGGCGAAGAGGTCGACGTCTCGCTGTCAACGCGGGGGACGGAACTGCAGGTGGTGAGGGCGGTGGTGACCAATGAGAAAGTTTTGGGCAGCAAAATCCGCGATCTGAACCTGAAGCAAAAGTACGACGTGGTGATCTCGCGCCTCAACCGCGCGGGGGTTGAACTGGTGGCAGGCAGCAATGTAACGCTGCAATTCGGCGACATCCTCAATCTGGTTGGCCGCCCGGAGTCCATCGAGGCGGTGGCGGCCATTGTCGGCAATGCCCAACAGAAGTTACAGCAGGTGCAAATGCTGCCGGTGTTTATCGGTATCGGTTTGGGGGTACTGTTGGGATCTGTGCCGCTGTTTATACCGGGTTTCCCTGCTGCGTTGCGCTTGGGCCTGGCCGGTGGGCCGCTGGTTGCGGCCTTGATACTCGGGCGTATCGGTAGCATTGGCAAGCTGTATTGGTTTATGCCGCCCAGCGCTAACCTGGCGTTGCGTGAACTGGGTATCGTGCTATTTCTGGCGGTGGTGGGGCTGAAGTCGGGCGGCAACTTTGTCGATACCCTGATTAATGGCGAAGGGTTGGCGTGGATTGGTTACGGTGCACTGATCACCGCAATTCCGTTGCTCAGCGTTGGCGTATTGGCGCGGATGGTGGGCAAGATGAATTATTTGACGCTGTCCGGCATGCTGGCAGGTTCAATGACCGATCCGCCGGCGCTGGCCTTTGCTAACGGCCTGCACCCGACCAGCGGCGCTGCCGCGCTGTCTTACGCCACGGTATATCCGTTGGCGATGTTCCTGCGCATCATGTCGCCGCAGCTGCTGGCGGTGCTGTTCTGGGCAATGTAAGGCTTTGGGGCGCTGTCTGAGCGCCCCTTATTCAAATCAGCCAGCTTCCTGGTGAGCACGCTCGATCTCTTCCGCCAGTATCGCCACGCCACGTTCAATTTTCTCCGGATCCGGCACGTAGTTCATCCGCATGCACTGATGAGTATGCGGCCATTCATGCTCCAGCCCCGGGAAGAAGTAGTGGCCTGGCACCATTAGCACGCCGCGCTTTTTCAGGCGCTGATACAGCAGCTCGGTGGTGATCGGCAGATCCTTGAACCATAACCACAGGAAAATCGCCCCTTCCGGTTTATGGATCAGGCAGCGTTCCGGCGACAGATAGCGGCGGATAATGCCGATAGTTTGCTCGACGCGCTGCTTGTAGAACGGGCGGATCACCTCGTTTGACAGTCGCAACAGGTCGCCACGTTCGATCATTTCCGTTGCCATGGCCGGCCCCATGCTGCCTGGCGACAAGCTGATAATGCCGTTCATATTGGTCAGGGCGCCGATGGTTTTCTCATCGGCAATCACGATGCCGCAGCGCGAGCCGGGCAGGCCAAGTTTCGACAGGCTCATGCACAGGATAATGTTCGGGTTCCACAGCGGCGTAGCGTCGCTGAAGATAATGCCGGGGAAGGGCACGCCGTAAGCGTTATCGATCACCAGCGGGATATTGCGCTGCTGCGCCAGCCGATCGAGTTTCATCAGCTCTTCGTCGGTGATCACGTTACCGGTCGGGTTGGTTGGGCGCGACACGCAGATCATGCCGATATCGTCGCCAATATTCAGATGTTCGAAGTCAACGTGATACTTGAACTGACCTTCCGGCAGCAGCTCAATGTTGGGCTTGGCCGAAACAAACAGCCCCTCGTCCAACCCGGCATCGGCATAGCCGATATACTCCGGCGCCAACGGAAACAGCACGCGGCGACGGCTGCCGTCGGCATAGCGCCCGGCAAACAGGTTAAACAAGTAGAAAAACGCGCTCTGGCTGCCATTTGTCAGTGCAATGTTCTGTGGCGAGATCTGCCAGCCCAGCTCATCGCGCAGCAAATTAGCCAGCGCTTTCAGCAGGGCGTCTTTGCCCTGCGGGCCGTCATAGTTACACAGCGCCTCGGTCAGTTTGCCCTGATCGAGCATGTCCTGGCACAGTTGTTTGAAGTAGCTTTCCATCTCTGGAATTTGCGCCGGATTACCGCCGCCGAGCATGATGGCACCGGGGGTGCGCAGGCCTTCGTTCAGGTCATCCATTAAACGGGTAATGCCCGCGTAACGGGTAAATTTGTCGCCGAAAAGTGAAAAAGTCATAGGTGCAACTGTATTGTTTTTAGCAGGTAATACCCCACCATACCGCCAGACAATTTCCGGTGCAATGCGGTTCATAAAACAACCACCGGGAGTAAACTTCACCCGATGGTTTTTTAGCAGCATATCTCTCTGAATTATTGTGACCGATCGCCGACCCAGGCCACCATCACTTTATCGTCGCCGAGCCGACGGCTGAAAGCATAGTAGTGTGCCGTTTGCTGCGACTGCTGTGTGCCGGCACCGATCGCCGGGTGACGAGCGCGGAATTGACCCAGCCGCTGCCAGTGTGCCAACAGAGGAGCTTTGCTACCCTGCAACTCGGCCCAGTTCATATCGGAACGGGTACCCTGCAACGGATCTGAGCCGGTAGGGCCTAGATCACGGCCACTTTCATCGCCGTAGTAAATCTGCACCGCACCGGGTGCCAACAGCAATAGATCGGCAGCGCGCTGCTGCAGCGTTAGCGACCCTTTAGCATCGCTGGCAAAGAACAGCCGGGTATCGTGCGAGGAGATGTAGCTCAACACGTTGAAATCCTGCAGCTTATCAGCCATCTGTCGGTAGGTGGCATCGATGTTGGAGAAGCAAGCCAAGGCCTGGGAAGCCTGATCCTGGAAGTCAAAATTGATCATCGCGTCGAAGCCGTTCTGGTAATAGTCGCTTTTCATCACGCCATGGCCCCAGGCTTCGCCGGTCATCCAGAAAGGAGCATCATCCAGCGCCTGTTGTGGATGGGCGGTTTTCCACTCTGCCAGAGCTGCGGTGGCGCGCTGTTTCAATAGCGCCAGCGTTGGTTTTTCTACGTGCTTGGCGGTGTCGACGCGAAAACCGTCAATGCCATAGTCACGTACCCACTGGCTAAGCCAGGTGGTCAGGTAGTCGCGTGTGGTGGCGCCGGGAATCTCCCGCGCGGCGGTATCGGGTTTATGGCGGTAAAACAGGGGCAGACCACTGGCTCCGGGCGCTTCAGTTTTGATGTCCGGAAGGAAAGCCAGCGACATGGTGAGATCGTTATAGCCGGGTGGATCGTAGTCACCGATATCGGTACGGATCCAGTTTTTGCCCCACCATGAACTCCAGCCCGCTTTATTGCTGAAGTTGATGTAATCGTTGAAATTGTGCCAGTTTTGACCTGGGCCTGGTCGCCAGTCGCCCCAATGTTTACCCAACGTTTTTTCGATTTCTTCCTCCTTCAGATACAGCGAACCGAATTGGAAGGTCTGCATATCTGCCAGCGTGGCGTAGCCGACGTGATTCACTACCACGTCAAACAGAATGCGGATACCGCGTTGGTGCGCCTGATCGACCAGCGTGCGCAGGTCTTGCTCGCTGCCCATATTGGCATCGAGTCGGGTCCAGTCCAGCGCGTAATAGCCGTGGTAAGCGTAATGCGGGAAGTCTCCTTTGGTGCCGCCGCCGACCCAACCGTGGATTTGCTCCAGCGGCGAACTGATCCACAGCGCATTGACGCCAAGCTGTTGCAAATAATCCAGTTTGTTCGTCAGGCCAGCCAGATCGCCACCGTGGAAGGTGCCGATCTCCTGCATGCCGTCGCTGCGGCGTCCGTAGCTGTGGTCATTGGCCGGGTTGCCGTTCTCAAAGCGATCGGTAAGGGCAAAATACACCGTGGCGTTGTGCCAATTGAAGGGCGCCGGTTTTTCGCTACCGGCAGATTCCAACAACAGCAATCCACCGCTACCGGTGGCGGGTTGCAGGGTGATTTTTCCCTGGCTGACCTTTGCCGTTTGGCCTGAATAGAAATCGCGTACCAATTCGCCTTCGTCAAAGGTTGCCGCGACGTCAAGGGTGACCGGTTTACCGTCCCAGCGTTGGCAGGTGCGCGTGGCGGCGGCAGTGGCGATTTCCGCTGCGGTTTTCAGACTGAGTTGTAACGTCGGCGTGCCGCTGCGCGTGTCGATGCGCACCTGGTATTCCCCGGTGCGGAACAGCCGCCAGTTAACCGGCGGGTTATCGCCGCAGGGTTGTAGTGACAACGTTTGGTTCAGTTTGACCGGCGCAGTTGGCTGCCAGCATTGCTGGTCTTGGTAAATTTTCAGCGGCAGTTCGCCTTTGGGCAGCGTGGCGTGGCTGGTGAACAAGCCGTCGGCGGAAGTACCGTCAAAGGCTGGGAAGCTTTGCAGCGTCCAGCTTGCCATTGCCGCAGGCGACAGCAGCATCAGCAGGGGAAGGGTCAGGCGTTTCATGGCTCTCCTTACACGTGGCAGGAAGCGTTTTTATCGTAGGGTAACGCCCAGTGTGACGAACGATGAAAAAATAGCCTCATCCTGGCGCGAGATTTTCAGGGAGGAGAAGGCAGGGGGAGGTGAAGGGCAAGAGATAGGGCGGGAAAACTCCCGCCCATGAAAGTTACTTCTTCAGCAGCTGCGGGTTAACGCAGTTTTCTGTGACCTTGCCGGTCAGCGCGGCGATCAGGTTGTCCACGGCGCAGGCGGCCATGCCATAACGGGTTTCATGGGTCGCAGAACCGATATGCGGCAGCGCTACCACATTTGGCAACGTCAACAGCGGTGAAGATACCGGCAGCGGTTCCTGTTCGAACACGTCTAGCCCGGCGGCATGAATAGTGCCGTTTTGCAGCGCCTCAACCAGTGCCGCTTCATCCACCACCGGACCACGGCCGGCGTTGATCAGAATACCGCTCTTTTTCATCTTCGCCAGTTGGTCACGGCTGATCATATGGAAAGTTTCGTCGGTCAGCGGCAGCGTAATGCAGATGAAATCGGATTCGGCCAACAGGGTATCCAGGTCACAGCGGCGGGCATTAAAACGCTGCTCTGCTTCTTCATGAGTGCGGCGGGCGTTATACAGCACCGGCATGCCGAAGCCGAAATGAGCGCGTTGCGCCAGCGCCAGACCAATACGGCCCATTCCGAGGATGCCGATAGTTTTGTGGTGCACGTCAACGCCAAACCAGTCTGCCCCGATGCTGCCTTGCCATTCGCCGGCCTTCACTCGATCGGCCACTTCTACCACTCGACGAGCTGTCGCCAAAACCAGGCTCATGATGGTGTCGGCGACGGTTTCAGTCAGCACGGTTGGGGTGTGCATCAGCAGCACGTTATGGGCATTAAGCGCGTCAACGTCGAAATTATCGTAACCGACGGAAATGGTTGAAGCCGCGCGCAGTTTGGGGGCCTGCTGCAAGAAAGCCTCATCAATTTTGCCGCCGGAACCGATGATCCCTTCTGCCTGTTGCAGCGCCTGGCGCAACTCATCGCGGTTTTCCGGGTTTAGCCCGTTGAAGGCGTGCACGGTGAAGTGTTGTTCCAGTCGTTCACGCAGATCGGTGGGAATGCTTTTGTATAACACGATAGAAGGCTTCATCACTTACTCCAGCAATACCCTTCGTCTTTCAGACTGCAGCGTTGTTAACTGCTCGAACTTCCCCCAGTGACTTACTTAAGTCAGCGCCTGGGGGAAGTTCGTTTGTCGCCTGGCTGCAGCCTGAAATCCATTGGGTATATTCAACAGAAAATAAATTATAACGAGACTAAGCCAGTTGTGGGTGAGCCTCGTTGCGAGCGGGCTTGACGATCAGCGTCACCACCACGGCCACCAGCAGCGCAATGGCCATAAACATATACGAAGCTGCCGGGCTGCCGGTTGCGCCGTTGAGGTAACCGACGAACCAGGAACCGAAGAAGGAACCCAGCGCGCCCATGCTGTTGATCAATGCCATGGCACCGCCGGCGACGTTTTTCGGCAGCATCTCGGGAATGATGGCGAAGAACGGCCCATAAGGGGCGTACATTGCCGCACCGGCAATCACCAGCAGGGCATAAGAGATCCAGAAATGGTTGGCGCCTACGGCATAAGAACCAAAGAACGCCAGCGCGCCAATCAGCAGCAGTGGCCAGACGAACAGCTTACGGTTTTGCATTTTGTCCGAAGCCCAGGACACCAGGATCATGGCGATGGTCGCCGCCAGGTAAGGCACCGCCGACAGCCAGCCGGCCTCCACCATGCCCATTTCCATGCCGCTGCGCAGGATAGAAGGCAACCACAGCACGAAGCCATACACGCCAATGCTCCAGGCGAAGTACTGGACGCAAAGCAGGATCACGTTGCGTGAGCGGAAGGCTTCGCTGTAGTTACGCACCGCTTTGATGCCCTTCTGCTCTTCTTCCAACTGCTGCTGCAGGGCTAGCTTTTCTTCATCGCTCAACCATTTGGCCTGCGCCGGTTTGTCTTTGACCAGCACCCACCAACAGAAGGCCCAGATCACCGCCGGAATGCCTTCAAAGATGAACATTTCACGCCAGCCGTAGGCATGGATCAGGTAGCCGGAAACCACCGACATCCACAGCACGGTGACGGGGTTACCGAGGATCAGGAAGGTATTGGCACGCGAACGTTCGGACTTGGTGAACCAGTTGCTGATGTAAATCAGCATTGCCGGCATCACCGCGGCTTCCACCACGCCGAGGATAAAACGGATGGCCGCCAGCATCGGGATATTGCTGACCATGCCGGTCAGCGAGGCGCAGGCGCCCCACAGGATCAGGCACCAGAAAATCAGTTTTTTAACGCTGCGGCGTTCGGCATAGATCGCCCCCGGGATTTGGAAAAAGAAATAGCCGAGGAAAAACAGCGCGCCCAGCAGCGATGACATGCCTTTGGTGATGCCCAGATCGTCATTGATGCCAGCCGCCGAGGCAAAGCTGAAGTTGGCTCGGTCGAGATAGGCCAGGCTGTAGGTGATAAACACGATGGGCATGATGTACCACCAGCGTTTAGCCGCGATAGTCGCTTTGGTCATGTTCAGATTCCTTCAGTGGTGTCGTGGTGCTCTCCCGGCGGATCTGGTTGTAGGGCCAGAGACATCAGCCGTTCGGAGAAGGCTATTAACTGATATTGTTTTGTTATATTTATTCAGCCAGTGCCGCGCGGGTCGGCAACCCTTCGCTGTCACCGATGGCCTGAATGGCCAGCGAGCCGATTTTATTGCCGCGTTGCACCGCCTGTTTCAGCGTTTTGCCTTCCAGCAGGGCGCTGATGGTCCCGACGGCAAAGCCGTCTCCTGCACCTACGGTATCCACCACATTGCTGACTTTGATTGCGGCTACCGCCGCCTGATCGCCCGCTGCGGTTTTAAACCAGGCGCCGTCCGGGCCGGTTTTAATGATCACCGCCTGTACGCCGCGCTCCAGATAAAAATCGGCAATCCCTTCCGGTGTCGACTGGCCGGTAAGAATTTGCCCTTCTTTCAGCCCCGGCAGCACCCAGTCGGCGGCAAACGCCAGCTTGTTCAGCTGCTCGATCATCACCTGTTGGCTGGACCACAACACCGGGCGCAGATTGGGGTCAAATGAAATGGTTTTGCCCATCGCTCGCATCTCGCGCGCCGCGTGGTTGCACAGCGCCAGCGATTGACCGGACAGCGCTGCCGCCACGCCGCTCAGGTGCAGGTGGCGTGCGGAACCAAAGTAATCGCGGTTGAAGTCGTCGACCGACAGGTGGCTGGCCGCCGAGCCTTTGCGGAAATACTCCACACTGGGATCGGTACCATCGGAGGTTTTAGATTTGATCTGAAAACCGGTCGGATAATTAGCATCCACCGTCACTTGCTGGGCGTTGATGCCTTCTTTTTTCAACTGCTGCAGGGTGAAGCGGCCGAAAGTGTCGTTGCCGACGCGGCTGACCCAGCCGACGTTCAGCCCCAGACGAGCCAGGCCGATTGCGACGTTCAGCTCGGCGCCGGCAATGCGTTTGGTGAAGTTGTCCACTTCCGCCAGATCGCCGGTTTGGGTTGCCACGAACATCGCCATGGCTTCACCCAGAGTGACGACGTCCAGTTGCGCGCGATGCGCGGTAGTCAGCGTTGTCATGATGTTTACTCCGCGCGCAAAAGGTTAACGTAGTAGCGGGTCACGTCTTCCAGACTGTCACCTTGCAGTGGGAATTCAATGCCGCGTGGTGCGTCCAGCGGCAGGCGAGTCAGCAGATCGCGCCATTTGCCGTCGCTGTCATCCAGCGCCACGGCACGCCAGCCTTTCAGGCTATGAGTTGCGGCTTTAACGTGAACGTAGCTGACGTGGCGGGCCAGGCGATCGGCGGCGGCGAAGGCGTCTTGCCCCACCCAGTGCCAGTTGGCCATGTCGAACGTCATGCTGACCGGCAGACGGTTATCTTCTGCGGCGTGGAAAAAGGCGTTGAGCAGCGACAAAATCCCGCAGTCAGGCGTTTGATCGTTCTCGACCACCAGGCTGACCGGATGTTGCTCCAGTGCCACTTTCAGTTCGGTAAAGTCGAAGCCCGGCTGGTAATGTCCAAGCGAGAGTTTCAACTGACGCGCGTTCAGCGTTTGGGCTTCCGCCAGTAGTGCCGGCAGGTTCGGGTTGAGCGTATGTTGTGGAGTGAACAGAGCCTCAGGCGCAGAGTAAACGGCAAACAGCTGCTGTTGTTCGATGGCCTGAGCCAGTGCCGGCAGGTTTTCCAGCTCCTGGGCAGAAAACAGTTCGCGGCGGATCTCTACACCGTCGGCGCCGGCATCGGCAATGATCGGCAATAATGCGGTCTGGCCGCCGAGCTGTTGGACGGTATCGGTGCCGTAGGCACCGGTCACCACGATAATTTCTCTTGTCATTTTTTGCTCCTGTGGTGGCGTTATCCCACCGCTGCTGTTAACCATACGTTAAATGGTACCGGTTCCATGCGAAAGCGACAGAGTGTAAAAATATGATCGCAATCACGAACATGAGCAAAAAATAGTCTGAGGAGGATGTGGCTGGGGCGCCGTATGTCGCGCCCTGAGCAGGAAAGAAGGGGATTATCGGGTGGTGGAGCCGCGCACGATCAGTTCACCAGGGAACATCTGCTCGGTGATGGGGGTATCCAGACCCTGAATGCGTTGCACCAGTTGCTCTAGCGCGGCGTGGCCCATCTGATAGGTCGGCTGTTTCAGCGTGGTGATGCCCACGCCGGCCAGTTCGGCCCATTCCAGTTCGTCAAAGCCCAGCAGGCCGATATCGCTGCCCCATTGGATACCCAGTCGACGCATGGCGCGTGCTACCTGCAGGGTCAGGGCACCGTTGGCGGAAATCACCGCTTTGCGCATGCCGCGATGGCGAGTATTGAAGTCGCCGAGCACCCCTTCCAGCAGCTTGACGTCGTTCAGCGGAACTTCGGCCTGTTCGGCCAACAGCCCGGCATGTTGCGCCATGGTTTGGTTAAACGCGTGCAGCCGCTCCAGGCGGGTATTGACCGTGCCAATGGGCTCGCTGAGAAACAAAATGGCTTCGAAACCCTGTTGCAGCAGGTGTTCCGTGGCGGTCGTCGCGGCCTCGTGGTTGTTGAGGCCCACCACATCGCAGGCGAAATCATGAATTTTTCGGTCGATCAGTACCATCGGCAGCATGGATTGTTGCAGCGTCGATAACGCCTCTTCGCGCATACCGACGGCGTTGACCACAATGCCCTCTACCCGGTAGCTGCTGAGCAGTTGCAGGTAGTGCTGTTCCTGATTGACTTCGTTGTTGGTGTTACACACCAGCAGGGTAAAGCCGTGCTGACGGCAGGCGGCTTCGATGCCGCGCATCACGTCCACCGAATAGGGGTTGGTTATATCGGCGATGATCAGGCCAATCAGCCGCGTCTGTCCCCCTTTCAGGCTCCGCGCCATCTGGCTTGGACGGTAGTCGAGCTGGAGGATAGCCTGCTCGATGCGCTGTTTGAGATCGTCAGAAAGCAGGTGCTGCTCACCATTCAAGTAGCGCGATACGCTGGTTTTACCGGTCTTGGCGGTTTTCGCCACATCGCTGATGGTGGCCCGCCCCGAGGCGCGTATTGCCTTAACACTGCTCACAACCGATCTCCCCTGAGGTTAATTGCCAAGGAGACTATCACACAGAATGTATAGCCGGGAATGTTGAATGGGATACGGGAAGGGGATCGACAGGATAAAAATGGCGGGGCATTGTGCCCCGCTCGGGATTATTGCAGCGGGCTGAGGGTGATCTCGACGCGACGGTTTTGCGCCTTGCCTTCTGCCGTGCTGTTGGAGGCGATCGGATTATCCGGGCCTGCCCCGGTGGTGCGAATGCGGTTAGCCGCCACGCCCTGGGTGATTAACGCGCTGCCAACGCCGTCGGCACGTTGCTGCGACAGGGTCATGTTCAGTGAACGGGAGCCGGTGCTGTCGGTGTAGCCGACCACGTTAACCGCCGTTTTCGGGTATTCCTTCAGTACCATGGCAACGCCGGTCAGGGTGTTGGCACCCGCCGGTTTCAGGGTGGCGCTGCTGCTGTCAAAGGTGACATTGTTCGGCATGTTCAGCACGATATTGTCGCCCTGACGGGTAACGCTGACGCCGGTGCCTTTCATTTTGTCGCGCAGCTTGGCTTCCTGCACATCCATGTAATAGCCGGCACCGCCGCCCAATGCTGCACCTGCCGCTGCGCCGATCAGTGCGCCTTTGCCGCGGTCTTTTTTCGACGAGGACAGCACGCCAACGCCGGCACCCAGCGCGGCGCCCAGGCCTGCGCCAATACCGGATTTACCGGCTTCGGATTCCCCGGTGTACGGGTTAGTGGTACAGGCTGACAGCGTGAGCGCCACGCTCACCGCGCCGGCAATAATCGCAATGCGTTTTTTCATCTTTTTTCCTTTGTGGCATCAGAATCTGGGTGCGCCAATCCAATTTGGGGGCGCTAAAAAACCGTTGTCGGCATGCCAAGACGTGCCGAGGCGCTACTATGACGCGGATACTTTCCGGCAGTTCCGGAAAAAAACGTGACAAAATATAAGCGGATAACGGGCTTGAGCCTGTTATCCGGCAAAAAGCGAGGGAATACCATGCAGCGGATTCTGAATTGAACGCATCCCGGTGCGGGATGCGCCTTTTTTAGCCGGAAGTGACAAGATTTAAACTGCGGACGGCCAGTTCATGATTAAGGTATAGGCCTGAGTTTCTTCGTTAAACAGACGCTGCGTCACCTGAAAACCCAGCTTGTGGTAGAACGCGCAGGCGCGCAGGTTTTGCTCATACACCTCCAGGCTTAGCTGGGGATAGCGCTGTTGTACGTGCGCCATCAGCGCCTGTCCTACGCCATGGCCGTGAAAAGCCTGTTCAACGAACAGTGCGCCAATAAAGCGTTGATCCAACACGCTGATAAACCCGACGATTTCCCCTTGATGCCAATAGGCCCAGCTTTGCGCTCGCGGCAGATAGTTTTCCCGCACCAGCGTCGCGCTTTCTTGCCAGTAGCTTTCCTTGACGAACGGGTGCGCAGCAATGGTGCTGGGCAACCACAAGGCCATTAACCGTTCCATATCTGCCGGGTGGCAGGGGCGGATCACTGCGGCTTTGGGTAGCAGAGGCATCCTGTGAGATGATCGTTCACCAACCCGCTGGCCTGCATAAAGGCGTAACAGGTGGTGGAGCCGATAAATTTGAAGCCGCGTTTTTTCAGTGCCTTGGACATCGCGTCCGAGCGTTCGGTTTTCGCCGGCACCTGGTTCAGTTGCTGCCAACTGTTGAGCTGCGGTTCGCCGTCGACAAATGACCAGATGAAAGTGACAAAATCTTCCCCGGCCGCTTCCATGGCCAGATAGGCTTTGGCATTGGCGATGATGGCTTCAATTTTGCCCCGGTGGCGGATAATGCCGCTGTCTTGCAACAGCGCGGCTATCTCTTGTTCATCGATAGCGGCCACGCGCTGCGGATCAAAATTGTGGAAGGCGCGCCGGTAATTCTCACGCTTTTTCAGCACGGTGATCCAGGACAGCCCGGCCTGCTGGCCTTCAAGGCATAGCATTTCAAACAGCTCGCGCGCATCGGTGGTTGGTGCGCCCCATTCCTTGTCGTGATACTCGAGATATAACGGATCCGCCGTCACCCAACCGCAACGTTCATTGGCCATACTGACTGTCCTTGTGCTGTGTTTATTTACAGTAATCATTACCTGAAGTGGTGAACTTGGCAAGCCCCTGATTGTTTTATCATCAGTCGGCTTGACGTGGGGGAAAAGCCAGCAATATTTACTAGATGGCCGGCAGGTAAAAAGGCCAATGATAAAAACGTATTTTCCTTCATTTGCTGGCTCTCAGGAGTCTATTCATGCCTCTTAAAATAACCTGTCTGCCCCGCCCGGCGGTGCTTGCAGTGGCGATATTATGCAGTATGACGACCCCGGTGCTGGCTTATGACCAACTCTACGTCTTCGGCGACAGTCTGAGCGATACCGGTAACAATGGCCGCTTTACCTATGACAGCAATAAACATCTGTTATACGACGAAGTACTGGCGCAACGCATCGGCGCGGCGTTAGTGGCTTCGGACGATGGCGGCAATAACTACGCCGCCGGCGGGGGCGTGGCGGTGCCGGCGCTCAACCCGGCGGACAATACGCAGGATCAGGTGCAGAGCTACCTCGGTCAGGTCAATGGACGGGCTGACGGCGATGGCCTGTATATACACTGGATTGGCGGCAACGACCTGGCGGCGGCGGCATTAAACCCGACGACCGCGCCGGGCGTAGCCTACAACAGCGCAGCGGCGGCGGCCGCGCAGGTTCATTCATTGCTGAATGCCGGTGCCGGTACGGTGATCGTGCCGACGGTGCCGAATATTGGTTCCACGCCGCAGTTGATGGAACTGATCATCCAGCAGGCGTTGACGGCGGTGCAAAACGCAGCGGTTCAGGCGGCCTACGCCACCCTGAATTCGCTGGCCACGCCGGATAACGCTTCACGTGCCGAGGCTATCCATCAGGCCCTGACGGCGGCAGCGGCGCAGGGCAGCGCGATCCCCCAGGTGCAGCAGGCGATTGCCGCACAGCTGATTGCAGCCTATGACAGCCTCAGCGCGCAGGCGGCACAACTGACCGATTTCTATAACCAAAGCGAAGACCACCTGCTGGCGCAGGGGGGCGGGAACATCGTCCGGGTTGACGTGAACAAACTGTTTGGCGAGGCGATTGCCAACCCGGCGCAGTTTGGCTTCACCAATACCGCAGGCATGGCCTGTCCGCCGGGCGTCTCCTCTGCGGTGTGCCGTTCTACCATGCCGGGTTTTGATAGCAGCCAGGCCTACCTGTTCGCCGACCATTTCCACCCCAGCCCGCAGGCGCATCTGTTGATTGCCGATTACATTCAGGCGGTGCTCGACGGTCCTGCGCAGGTGGTGGCGCTGAATCAGGCGACGGCGGCCATGGCGCGTGACAGCCGTGCTACCCTCGACAGCCGTTTTCAACAGTTGCGCAGTGGCGAAAACCCGCAAGGATCGCTGGGCGTGTTCGGAGGCTATGCCGGGCAGCACTATGATTATTCTTCCAATCTGGCGGCGGGCGACGGCAATGCCACTACTCATAATCTGACGGTAGGGGTGGATTACCAGTTGACCGACGGCTGGCTGATCGGCGCGCTGATTTCCGGCTCCAATGACGATCAACAGCCCTCCAGCCGCTACGACTACAAAGCGCGTGGCCTGTTATTTTCCGCCTTTACCGCCCTTGAGCTGTTTGAAAACGGTTGGGTGAATGCCGATCTGCACTATGCGACGATGAATTACGATGATATTCGCCGCAGCATGCAGCTTGGGGCGTTAACCCGTACAGAAACCGGCAGCACCGACGGCAAGCAGTGGGGGGCGCGGATCACCGCCGGTTACGATTTCCCCGTCACCTCTTACCTGACCACCGGACCGATGGCACAGTTTGCCTGGGATTACAGCAACGTCTCCGGTTACAGCGAAGACGGCAATGACAGCACCGCCATGCGCTTTAACGATCAGACCTACCATTCGCAGATCGGTGCGTTAGGTTGGCGGTTGGACAGCAAGTTCGGCCTGTTTAATCCCTATGCTGAGGTGAGCTATCAGCATCAGTTTGGTGATGACGTTTACCGTGCCGGCGGTGGCCTGAAGTCCACGCAGACTTCGTTCACTCGCGACAGCGCCAGCCAGGATAAAAACTGGGTGGATGTGACGCTGGGGGCGAATATGCCGTTGACCGATCAGGTGGCGGCGTTCGCCACCGTTTCTCAGACCGGCGGCCTGAGCAGTGGCGAACAGTTTATGTATAACGTCGGGGTCAGCGCCCGTTTTTGAGTGTCGATGCCCGATCGCTTAGGGGGCCGTTTGCTGCATACCTGGGCGGTTGGGCAGCGTGATATCTGCCATAATCTTTTTTTCCGGCTGTAGTAGCGTCATGCACAGCATGCTGCAGAAAGACACCACGGCGGTGGCGAAGAACATGGCGCCATAGCCGTGATGCTGTGCCAGCCAACCACTCAGCATCGGCGCGGTGATCGAGGCAATATTGGCGATCGCCAGCGTCATGCCGCTGTAAGCCCCCACCGAAGCTTTCGGCGTGACGTCTATCACCACCGACCAATACACGTTATTGACCAGCGCATTCAGCGCATTGCCCAGCGTCATCAACAAAATGATTTCGGTCGGCGTGCTCATAAAGGGGATCAAGACGAAGCAGGTGGCGGTCAGCAACAAGGTGACTGCCGCAAACAGGTTGCGCGCCAGCCGCAAGTTGCCAAAGCGTTTCAACAGCGCATCGGCGATGCGGCCGCCGAGCAGCACGGTGAAGCAGGCACCGCTCCACGGGATCATCGCCACGTACCACAGCGAATGCAGATCGTAGTTAAAAGTATCCTGCAGGTATTTGGGGCCCCAGGTCACCAATACAAAGGTGACGTAAAGGAATGAGAAGTAACCCAGCGCGTTAAATACCAGCGTGCGGTTGGTGAAAAACGCCCACCATGGCAGAGGTGCTTGTGCGTTATCGGCTTCCTGATCGGCGCTGATGATGGCCAATTCGGCGGCGTTGACTTCAGGATGCTCCTGCGGCGTGTCGGTGAAGAAACGGGCAAACAGCAAAATGGCGATCAGCGAAAACAGGCCCAGCAGCATGAACATGCTGCGCCAGTCATCGGTCAATAGCAGTAACCCCACGGCCAGCGGCGCGGTCAGCAGCGAACCCACCTGGGTGCTCAGTAACCCGATACCCAGCGAAAAGCCACGTTCTTTGCGCGGCGCCCAGTTGGCGATGGTTTTATTCATCAGCGCGTAGGCCGGACCTTCGGCAAAGCCGAACATGATCCGCAGTGCGGCAAACCCCATAATGGCGGAACCGCCGAACAGCGCCACGCCCAGTTCGCCGGCCCAGGCGGTCGCAATCTCCAGCAGCGACCACAGCGCCCCGGCGATCAGCCAGACTTTTTTGGTGCCGATACGGTCGGCCAGAAAACCGCCGCACAGCGAACCGAACAAATAGCCAAAGCCAAAATAGCCCAGCACGGCGCCCAGCTGCGCCTTGTTGAAGTTGAATTCATGGGAGATATCGTTGGCGGCGAAGGACAGTGCGCCGCGATCGACGTAGTTGATCAGTGCAATGAAGAACACCATGGCGAAAATGCGGTAACGATAGCGGCTGTCGGTTAAGGCGGTTGTCATCAGCGAATCTCCTGAAATGGGGGATATCAGGACGCTAGCAAGGTTGGTGCCAGCCTGAGTGACGTCTTCTGGCCGGGGAGTTGGGGGGATTATGACGCTGAAAAGGCGCTACAGAGGGGCATTTGCCCCGTTTTAGTGCGCGAAAAGACCGCGCTTCTTTGATGATTCACACTTGTTGCGGGATTCTGGCTGTATATCTTACGGTCAACGGGTATACTGGCCCATCCCATTTAAATCCACTTGTATCGCGTGCGAATTCAACATGCAAAAGTTTGATACCAAGACCTTTCAGGGCCTGATCCTGACACTGCAGGACTATTGGGCGCGCCAAGGCTGCACCATCGTTCAACCACTGGACATGGAAGTCGGCGCGGGAACCTCTCACCCGATGACGTGCCTGCGCGCGCTGGGGCCGGAGCCAATGGCTACCGCCTACGTGCAGCCGTCCCGCCGTCCGACTGACGGCCGCTACGGTGAAAACCCGAACCGTTTGCAACACTACTATCAGTTCCAGGTGGTGATTAAGCCATCGCCGGACAACATTCAGGAACTGTACCTGGGCTCGCTGAAAGAGCTGGGTCTGGATCCGACCATTCACGACATCCGCTTCGTGGAAGATAACTGGGAAAACCCGACGCTCGGCGCCTGGGGCCTGGGCTGGGAAGTTTGGCTCAACGGCATGGAAGTGACGCAGTTCACTTACTTCCAGCAGGTTGGCGGCCTGGAGTGCAAACCGGTCACCGGCGAGATCACCTACGGTCTGGAACGTCTGGCGATGTATATCCAGGGCGTGGACAGCGTATACGATCTGGTGTGGAGCAACGGCCCGCTGGGTGTGACCACCTATGGAGACGTGTTCCACCAGAACGAAGTGGAGCAGTCCACTTATAACTTCGAATACGCCGACGTGGACTTCCTGTTCTCCTGCTTTGAGCAGTACGAGAAAGAAGCCCAATCGCTGCTGGCGCTGGAGAAACCGCTGCCGCTGCCGGCTTACGAACGTATTCTGAAGGCCGGCCACACCTTCAACCTGCTGGATGCGCGCAAGGCGATCTCGGTGACCGAGCGTCAGCGTTATATTCTGCGTATCCGCACGCTGACCAAAGCCGTTGCCGAGGCCTACTATGCTTCCCGCGAAGCGCTGGGCTTCCCAATGTGCAAAAAGAACGAGAACTAAGAGGCAGCCATGACTCAACAGACTTTCCTGGTGGAAATCGGCACGGAAGAGCTGCCGCCGAAGGCTCTTCGTTCACTGGCAGAATCCTTTGCCGCGAATTTTACCGCTGAGCTCGACAGTGCCAATCTCGAACATGGCGAAGTGAGCTGGTTTGCCGCACCGCGCCGTCTGGCGCTGAAAGTGGCCGACTTGCGCGCTGCGCAGGCCGATCGCGAAGTCGAAAAGCGCGGCCCGGCCATTGCCCAGGCGTTTGACGCCGAAGGCAAGCCAAGCAAAGCGGCCGAAGGCTGGGCACGCGGTTGTGGCATCACCGTCGATCAGGCCGAACGCCTGGTGACCGATAAAGGTGAATGGCTGCTGTATCGCGCCCATGTTAAAGGCCAGCCTGCGCAAGCGCTGCTGGCGGGCATGGTCAGCAATTCGTTGGCCAAGCTGCCGATCCCGAAACTGATGCGTTGGGGTAATTCTGACGTGCAGTTCGTGCGTCCGGTACACACCGTGACCCTGTTGCTGGGTGAAGAACTGATCCCGGGCACCGTGTTGGGCATCGATTCTGGCCGCACTATTCGCGGTCACCGCTTTATGGGTGAAGCCGAACTCACCCTCGACAACGCTGACCAATATCCGCAGATCCTGCTGGAACGCGGTAAAGTGGTGGCCGATTATGAAACCCGCAAGGCGCTGATCAAGCGCGATGCGGAGCTGGCAGCGCAGCAGCTTGGCGGCAAGGCCGATCTGAGCGAAAGCCTGTTGGAAGAAGTGGCCTCGCTGGTGGAATGGCCGGTGGTACTGACGGCCAAATTCGAAGAGAAATTCCTGGCGGTGCCGGCGGAAGCGCTGGTCTACACCATGAAGGGCGATCAGAAGTATTTCCCGGTGTATGACGCCGCGGGCAACCTGATGCCGAATTTTATCTTCGTGGCCAATATCGAATCCAAAGATCCGCAGCAAATCATCTCCGGTAACGAGAAGGTGGTGCGCCCGCGTCTGGCCGATGCCGAGTTCTTCTTCAATACCGACCGTAAAAAACGCCTGGAAGACAATCTGCCGCGTCTGGAAACCGTGCTGTTCCAACAGCAACTGGGAACCTTGCGCGACAAGACCGATCGCATCCAGGCGCTGGCGGGCTGGGTTGCCGGCCAAATTGGTGCCGACGTTAACCACGCCACCCGCGCGGGCCTGCTGTCGAAGTGCGATCTGATGACCAATATGGTCTTCGAATTCACCGACACTCAGGGCGTGATGGGCATGCACTATGCGCGTCATGACGGCGAAGCGGAAGACGTTGCCGTTGCGCTGAACGAGCAGTATCAGCCGCGTTTTGCCGGCGATGCGCTGCCGGAATCGCTGGTGGCCTGTTCGCTGGCGATCGCCGACAAGATGGACACCCTGGCCGGTATCTTCGGCATTGGGCAACATCCGAAAGGTGATAAAGACCCGTTCGCACTGCGCCGTGCCGCGCTGGGCGTGCTGCGCATCATCGTTGAGAAAAACCTGCCGCTGGATCTGCAGACTCTGACCGAAGAGGCCGTGCGCCTGTACGGCAGCAAGCTGACCAACGCCAAGGTCGTCGACGAAGTTGTCGAATTCATGCTGGGCCGTTTCCGCGCCTGGTATCAGGAAGAAGGTCACGCCGTCGACACCATTCAAGCGGTGCTGGCACGTCGTCCGACCAAGCCTGCGGACTTCGACGCACGCGTTAAGGCGGTCACTCACTTCCGTACGCTGGAAGCGGCTACGACGCTGGCGGCGGCCAACAAGCGCGTCTCCAACATCCTGGCCAAATCTACCGATACGCTGAACGATCGCGTTCACGCTTCGGTGTTGAAAGAGGCGGCTGAGATCCAACTGGCGACCCACCTGGTGGTGCTGCGCGATAAGCTGGAGCCTTTCTTTGCTGAAGGCCGCTACCAGGATGCGCTGGTGGAATTGGCGGAGCTGCGTGAGCCGGTCGATGCGTTCTTCGACAACGTGATGGTGATGGCCGATGACGAAGCGGTGCGTGTAAACCGTCTGACGTTGCTGAGCAAGCTGCGTGAGCTGTTCCTGCAGGTTGCGGATATCTCCGTACTGCAATAAGCGGTTCTGTCGTGAAAAGGCGCCTTAGGGCGCCTTTTTTATTACCGTCGGTGCAGCGAAACACCTTGAGCGGTTAGTCGGTATTTTTGCAGGCGACTGTTGGGTTTTTCGGGCAGGGTCATTTCAATTAGCCGCGCGTTTAGCGCAGGACGTAAATAACGCTCACTGAAAGATTTTCGATCCTGCAGTTGCAGCGCATGCTGAATTTCCTCGCGTGACATCTCGTCTTTCAGTATCGCCAAAAGTTCGGCGACTTGGGGGGTGACTTGGGGGGTGACTTGGGGGGTAAGGCTATGTTCTAACGCTCGCAAGATCATGCCCAGCATAAATTCGACAAAGGGAGCGCAGTCACTCTGTTGGTTACTGGTGTTCAGCGCCTGGTAATAACCGGACTGATTGTCATGTACCAGGCTTTCAACCGGCACGTTGGCAAACAAGGGCTCCCAACGTGACAGGATCAGCGTTTGCCACAGTCTGCCCATTCGTCCGTTACCATCGGCGAAAGGGTGGATAAACTCAAATTCGTAATGAAATACACAGCTTGCGATCAGCGGCGGTAGGTCGGTCTCTTTTAACCAGAGCAGCAGTTGCCGAATTAACTGGCAAACCCTTTCCGCAGGTGGCGCCATATGAATGACGGTTTTACCGTTCATCACCCCGACACCGCCATGGCGGTAATGTCCGGCATCTGGCAATAGGCCAGCCATTAGCAGCCGGTGTGCAGCGAGTAAATCCTCCTCCTGCATGGGACGCCAGTTGTTCAAGTTTCCATAGCAACGAATGGCATTAAGCGCCTCCTGAATATCGCGAGGTGGCGCAATGATACGTTTACCTTCGATGATGGCGGTGATCTGCTCTTCACTTAAAGTATTGCCTTCGATAGCCAAAGAGCCCTGAATGGTACGGATGCGGTTGATGCGGCGTAGCCGTAAGGCATGTTCTTGCTCAGCCTGCATTTTTAAACGCGCAAGCCGATCGCCAACATCGGTTACCAGATGCAGCATGCGTGAGCTGATGGTCAACGGTGGCTGATAGGATGACATGCGCAGCTTGGCCCGGTGATAAATGATACAAAAGTGTATCATGCCCCTGAGTCGGTACAGTAGCCCCTTGCCAGCGCGTATAGCGTCTTGCATGTTGGCCTTTCGCCCAAGAATAACCACCAAAAGGTGAATCGCGTATCGGATCGCATTCAGTTGATCTATTCTTATAGGCGCAAGGAGTGCAGCAAAAGGGACGGAGTCCGATGAAAAAGCAGGTTTATAACAGGAGTTATGTCACATGGCGGTAGGGATCAAGAGCAGAGTTTTCGCGCGTTGGTTGGCCCCGGTATTGGCATTGTTGGTGGTCATGCAATTGACTGCCTGCGGCGATAAAGAGCCGGAACAACGCAAGGCGTTTATTGATTACATCCAGAATACGGTGATGCGCAGCGGCGCGAAAATCCCGACGCTGAGCGAAGATCAGAAACAGAAGTTCGGCAACTATGCCGGTGATTACGCCATCCTGGTCGGTTTTTCTCAGCAGTTGTCCAAATCACTGGATGCCAGCCTGACGCCGGCGTTGGATCAGATTAACCAGATCCGCACCGCACAGGACTACATGAGCAAGCGCGATACGCTGCAACAGTCCGTTGGGGCGCTGAACCTGCTGGGGCAGCAAATCCAGTCAGCCAAGTCGCAGGCGGATACTGCCCGGACAGCGCTGAAGCAACCTGACGATCTGAAAGCCGTGTATAACCAGGCGTACGACAAGATTGTTACCGGGCCGGCCAATGCGCTGATGCCGGTGATTCCGACCACGGCCAGCTTCGTTCAGGATCTGGTTCAGGTGGGGGATTTCCTGCGTGCCCAGGGCAATCAGGTGGCCTTTAATAATAACGGCGTGCAGTTCCGTACTTCCCAGCAGGCAACGCAGTACAACACCATGATGTCGAATCTGGTGGCCAAGCAGCAGGATTTACTTAACGCACAGAAAATCGTCTCCAGCGTTACTCAGTAATCTCCAAACGCAGAAGCCGGCAGTCCGGCTTCTGCCATTCCCTTCTGACTTTCCAACGGCTTGCTCACTTCTTGCACCACGCATCTGTACTACACTTCAATTAATCATCTATTTCCGACATGTAGTTTTCTTTCATTCATCGCACCGCTATTTCCCGACGGGATGAATGCTCACAGGGAAGACCTTCTTCAAGCCAGGATTCGGTAGCCACTGAAAAATAGATTGTGATCACCATCACAATTTAAAAACAAACGCGCATCAATTAAATGTGACTCAAATCACATTTAATTGGATTTTAGGCGAATTTTGTTCTCGTTGTGGCTTTTTTACACTGAGTAACTGTGATCATGATCACTATAAGTGCCCCGATAATGGGGGTGTTAGTGTGATGTTTGTCACAAAAATTCCGTGAAGTTCGCACGGTAAAAACTGCGTGATAGAGTCCATTTCGCATACAGCAACAACACGGCTGGATCGTAACAACAATAATCACGCGCTCTTATTGTCAGCGCGTAACAATAGGGGTGTGTTTTATGTTTTCACCAGACATCAAAGTCAAAGTTCAAAACTTTGGCCGCTTCTTAAGCAACATGGTGATGCCTAACATTGGCGCCTTTATCGCCTGGGGTATCATCACCGCGTTATTCATTCCTACCGGTTGGCTGCCGAACGAAACCTTAGCCAAACTGGTTGGCCCAATGATCACTTACCTGCTGCCGCTGCTGATCGGTTTTACCGGTGGCCGTCTGGTGGGAGGCGATCGCGGTGGGGTGGTGGGCGCTATCACCACCATGGGCGTGATTGTCGGGGCCGATATGCCGATGTTCCTCGGCGCCATGATTGCCGGTCCGCTGGGCGGCTGGGCCATCAAGCATTTTGACCGCTGGGTAGACGGCAAAATCAAAAGCGGCTTTGAGATGTTGGTGAACAACTTCTCCGCCGGCATTATCGGTATGCTGCTGGCTATTCTGGCATTTTTGGCCATTGGCCCGTTGGTTGAAGGGTTGTCACATATCCTGGCGACCGGCGTGAACATCATGGTGACCAACAACCTGCTGCCGCTGGCGTCAATCTTCGTGGAGCCGGCGAAAATCCTGTTCCTGAACAACGCCATCAACCACGGTATCTTCTCGCCGTTGGGCATTCAGCAGGCGACCGAAACCGGTAAATCCATCTTCTTCCTGATTGAAGCCAACCCAGGCCCGGGTATGGGCGTGCTGATGGCCTACATGTTCTTTGGCCGCGGCAGTGCCAAGCAGTCTGCCGGCGGTGCCGCGATCATCCACTTCTTCGGTGGTATCCACGAAATTTACTTCCCGTACGTGCTGATGAATCCACGCCTGCTGCTGGCGGTGATCCTGGGCGGTATGACCGGCGTGTTCACACTGACCCTGCTGAACGGCGGTCTGGTGTCTCCGGCTTCTCCGGGTTCGATTCTGGCGGTATTGGCGATGACTCCTAAGGGCGCTTACTTCGCCAACCTGGCGGCGATAGCCGCAGCGTTCGTGGTGTCCTTTGTGGTTGCCGGGTTCCTGCTGAAAACTTCGAAAGCCAAAGAAGAGGATGACCTGGAAGAGGCCACTCGCCGCGTACAGGCGATGAAATCCCAGTCTAAAGGCGGTGCTGCGGCTCATGCAGCGGTGGATGGTGACCTGACCACGGTGCGTAAAATCATCGTTGCCTGCGATGCGGGCATGGGTTCCAGCGCTATGGGGGCCGGGGTACTGCGCAAAAAAGTGGCGGACGCCGGGCTGAAAAATATCTCCGTGACCAACAGTGCCATCAACAACCTGCCGGATGATGTGGATCTGGTGATCACTCACCGTGACCTGACTGAGCGCGCGATGCGTCATGCGCCGCAGGCACAACACATCTCGCTGACCAATTTCCTCGACAGCAAGCTGTACAACGATCTGACCGAGCGCCTGGTGGCGGCCAATAAAACCACCGATAACCAGCAGAAAGTCATCAGCACGCTGGACGACAGCTTTGAGGCCACCGAGCAAAACCTGTTCAAACTGAGCGAAAGCAACGTGTTCCTTAATCTGCAGGCCAGCGACAAGGAGCAGGCGATCCGCTTCGCCGGCGAGCAGTTGGTCAAAGGCGGTTACGTTGAGCCGGAATACGTCGCGGCGATGCTGGAGCGTGAAAAACTCACCTCAACCTACCTGGGCGAGTCAATCGCCGTGCCGCACGGCACCATCGAAGCCAAGGACCGGGTGTTGCGCACCGGCGTGGTGTTCTGCCAGTACCCGCAAGGCGTGCGCTTTGGCGATGAAGAGGACGAGGTGGCACGACTGGTTATCGGTATCGCCGCACGCAACAACGAACATATCCAGGTGATCACCAGCCTGACCAATGCTCTGGACGACGACGGCGTCATCGAGCGGCTGGCGAATACCACCAGCGTACAGGAAGTGCTGGACCTGCTTAGTGGCAAAAAAGCCGGATAACAGAATCATTTTAAGGGGTGCAGCTTGCTGCACCCTTCGACATTAGAAAGGTAGGAATATGAAAGCATTACATTTCGGTGCGGGAAATATTGGGCGTGGTTTTATCGGCAAGCTGCTGGCGGACGCGCAGGCCGAACTGACTTTTGCCGATGTTAACCAGACGGTGTTGGATCTGTTGAACAGCCGTAAAAGCTACCAGGTTCACGTGGTCGGCGAACAGGAGCGGGTCGAGCCGGTCAACAACGTCAGCGCAGTGAACAGTGGCAGTGAAGAGGCGGTAGCGCTGATCGCCGAAGCGGATATCGTGACGACCGCCGTGGGCCCGCAGATCCTGGGTAAAATTGCCGGTACTATTGCCAAAGGGCTGATCAAGCGTCATCAACAGGGCAACAACCAACCGCTGAACATCATTGCCTGCGAAAACATGGTGCGCGGCACCAGCCAGTTAAAACAACATGTGTTCGATGCGTTGCCGCAGGACGAGCAGGCGTGGGTCGAGCAGCATGTCGGCTTTGTTGACTCGGCGGTTGACCGCATTGTGCCGCCGGCGGAAGCGGGCAGCAGCGATCCGCTGGAAGTGACGGTGGAAACCTTCAGCGAGTGGATTGTCGACCAGACCCAGTTCAAGGGCCAGCCACCGGCGATCGCCGGCATGGAGCTGACCGATAACCTGATGGCGTTTGTCGAACGCAAGTTGTTCACGCTCAATACCGGTCATGCCATCACCGCTTATCTTGGCCAGCAGGCCGGTCTGCAGACCATTCGCGATGCCATTCTGGACCCGGCGATCCGCCGCGTAGTGAAAGGGGCGATGGAAGAGAGCGGAGCGGTATTGATCAAACGTTATGGCTTTGACGCCGCCAAGCATGCCGCTTATATCGACAAAATCCTCAGTCGTTTTGAGAATCCGTATCTGCACGACGACGTTGAGCGTGTGGGGCGCCAACCGCTGCGCAAGCTGAGCGCGGGCGATCGTCTGATCAAACCCCTGTTGGGCACTTTGGAATACGGCCTGCCGCACGCGAACCTGATTCAGGGCATCGCCGCTGCCATGAGCTACCGCAGCGAGCAGGATCCGCAGGCCAAAGAGCTGGTGGAACTGCTGGCTGAACTGGGGCCAAAAGCGGCGCTGGCGCAAATTTCCGGCCTGCCGGCGGAAAGCGAGGTTGTAGAACAGGCCATTGCTGTGTATAACGCCATGCAGCGCCAATAGGCTATTTTACTTGCCATTTTACGGTTGGGCAGTGCTCGAATTCCTCACGTACTACGTGTACGCTCCGGATTCTGCGCGCTGTCCGCCCGCAAACTGGCTGCGACAATAACGCCTATGGTATTAAATTAGTGGCCGATACAGCATACCCCTCCCACGCCATTCGAAAAGCGACGATGGAAGAAGCACAGGCATTTGAAAATAAGGTTCTGGAAAGGCTGAACGCAGGCAAGACGGTGCGCAGTTTCCTGATAGCGGCGGTAGAGCTGCTGGCTGAAGCGCTCAACGTACTGGTGGTGCAGGTGTTTCGCAAGGACGATTATGCGGTGAAGTATGCCGTCGAACCGCTATTGTCCGGTGCCGGTCCGCTGGGGGAGTTGTCGGTGCGCCTGAAGCTGATGTACGGGCTGGGAGTGATCTCCCGCCACGAATACGAAGATGCCGAGTTGCTGATGGCGATGCGCGAAGAGTTGAATCACGACGGGACAGAATACCGCTTTGTCGATGATGAAATCCTCGGGCCGTTCGGCGAGTTGCACTGCGTGACCGCGTTGCCGCCGGTGCCGACTTTCCTGCAGCCCGGCGAAGCGGAAGAGTCGCTGATCGCCATGCAGCGCCAGCGCTATCAACAGGTGTTGCGTTCCACTATGGTGCTTTCCGTCACCGATCTGATAGCCGGTATCGGCGCCAAACAACCGTCCCGGCTCTCTCCCCTCGGCCGCAGTTAGGCAAAGGCCGCGCGCCACTCGTCGAACAGCAGCCACAGTGCCGTGGCTGCCATCAATCCCGCCATCACGCCGTTAAACAACCGCAGTTTCCAGGTCACTCGCAGCGCATCACGCAGGCGATCGCCCAATATCGCCCAGACCAAGACGCAGGGAATGTTCAGCGCGGTAAAGGCAGCAATAATCATCAACGTATGACTGAGGCTGGCGCCTTCCCGCGGGGTGAACAGAATGGCGACGTTAATGGCCATCAGCCAGGCTTTGGGATTGACAGCCTGGAACAACGCCCCGTTGATTAAGCGCATCGGCTGCGCCTGCTGTTTGCCGTCCGGAGATGCCGCTTTGAACAGCTTCCAGGATAGCCACAGCAGATAGGTACAACCGATCACCGCCAACGGAAAACGGATCATACCGGCCCAGCTCAAAATCAACGCCAGCAGGGTGGTGGTCAGGGCGAGCTGCACTGCGCAGCCGACGCTGATGCCAAAAACCATCGGCAGAGTACGGCGCAGGCCAAAATTGACGCCGGACGACGCCAGCAGCAGGTTGTTGGGACCTGGGGTGATCGACATGACAGTGACATAACTGATAAAAGCGGAGTCCAGCATAATGGGTTCCTCACAGGGCTGGGGGAGCAAGGGAACCAGCATAAAACCTGCTGATAGATGGTGACAGAACCAAAAACCAGTTATTGTTATGGATACAGTTATACCAATGTTAAACTGTACCCATTGCCTGGAGACAAACTGTGACCCTGCTCGATGAAATGCCGGAAACGCGCTACCAACAGCTGGCGGATACGCTGGCGGAAGCCATTCGCCGCGGTACGCTGCTGCCCGGCAGCCGTTTACCCTCGGTGCGTCGCTGCGCGCAAACCCACAGCGTCAGCATCAATACCGTGGTCGCGGCTTACCGCACGCTGGAAGATCGCGGATTGATAGAGGCGCGGCCACAGTCGGGGTTTTATGTGTGCAACACTCTGCCAGCGTTGAAGGCCGCTTTGCCGACCAGCAGCCGAATAGAGCCACCGGCGGACGATGTGCTGGCCTTGATCGACACCGTGTTTGCCGCCCAGCAGAACCCGGCATTCACCAACCTTTCGCTGGCCTGCCCACAGACCTCGGATTTTTACCCCGGTGGGAAATTGGGGCGGATGCTTTCATCGCAGCTGCGTCGCCAGCCGAACCTGATCGGTCAGTACGCGCTGCCGCCCGGTAGCCTGCGGCTGCGTCAGCAGATCACGCGTCGTTCGATGACGCTGGGTATGCTGCTGGAACCGGGCGATATCACGCTGACGCACGGCTGCATGGAAGCATTGCAACTGGCGCTGCGGGTAACCACCAAACCGGGCGACTGTATCGGGCTGGAGTCGCCGACCTATTTTTACCTGCTGCCGCTGCTGGCCAGTCTGGGGCTGAAAGCGCTGGAAATCCCCACCGATCCGCAACACGGGCTGTCATTGGACGCGCTGGAACTGTTGCTGAACGAGAAACGACTGAACGCGGTGATCGCCATGCCGACGGTGCAAAATCCGTTGGGTTGCACCATGCCGCTGGCGGCGAAAAAACGCCTGGCGCGGCTGATGAACGATCATCAGGTGCCGCTAATTGAGGACGGGTTGTACGCGGAGATCCAGTTCGGTGGCGCACTCTCCCCGGCGGTGAAATCATTCGACCGCGACGGTTGGGTGCTGTTTTGTTCCAGCTTTACCAAGACGTTGGCGCCGGATTTTCGCATCGGTTGGATCAGCGGCGGACGTTTCAACGATGCGTTGCGCAAGCTGAAGGCGGTGTCGTCAATGTCCGAGTCACAGTTGCTGTCGGAAACTCTGGCGATGTTCCTGGAAACCGGTGGCTACGATCATCATCTGCGTAACCTGCGCAAGCGCTATGCCGCCCAGGTGGATGAGGCGCGAGGGTTGATTGCACGTCACTTTCCACGCGGTACGCGAGCCACGCAACCGGCGGGGGGATTTGTGTTCTGGGTGGAGTTTCCGGACGGGGTCGACAGCGTAGCGCTGTTCCACCAGCTGTTGGAGGAGCAGATCTGCCTGACGCCTGGCACGCTGTATTCTCCCAGCGGCCGCTATCGTAATGCGTTGCGGCTCTCCTGTTGTTATCCGTTTAATGCGCGCTACAGCCAGGCGCTGGCACGCGTGGGGGCTAAAGCCTGCGAGATGAGTGGCTTGCCGCCGGGCATTGCGCAAGACGGGTAACGACGCGCGCATTTTGCTACAATGTGGGCATCATTGATTAGCGTGCCGACAGGCACAACAGGCCAGAAACCATGAAAGAGATAGAAAAGGCAGAGATTAAGCGCCTTAGCGACCTGCTGGACGCACTGAACCACAAAGACACCCTGGTGATCCAACAGGGCAATCCCGATCTGATTGCCCAGCACACCAAAGAAAAAGAAAAGCTGGCGGCAGAAATCGAGCGCCTGAAAGGCGTACGTGTTGAAAAGCTGAGCGCAGAAGCGCAAAAGCTGAGCCAACTGCCGTTCAGCCGTGAAATCACCAAGAAAGAACAGGCGGATATGGGCTCGTTGAAGAAAAACGTGCGCGGCCTGATCGTGGTGCACCCAATGACCGCTCTGGGCCGTGAAATGGGCCTGAAAGTGGTCACCGGCTACGCCAGAAAAGCTTTCTGATCGCCAGGGGCGCCGTCGATGGCGCCCCGTTTTCATAGCTTGGTGGTGAAATACGCCTTGGTCTGATAGGGCACGGTCAGGTTTTCTTTGCCCTGCAATTCCTCTTCTTCTGCCACCAGTTGGCGGATCTCATCGATCACTTCTTCCTGCTGCTGGGGCGGCAAGGCAGCGATAAAGCTGGTGGAACGCACCCGGTTATAAATCACATCTTCTGCCGCACCCTGGTGGGCGAGCATAAATACCTGCTCCTGCAGCGCATCCAGCCCTTTGAACGGGAAAAGTTTACGCCATTCTCCGGTGTAAAAACGCGGGGCGTCGCCTTCGTGACGGTCGACAATCTGGTTCAGCTTACGCACCCAACTTACGCGCGCATCGCGCATGTTCCACACCAGGCCAAGCTTGCCGCCGGGTTTGAGAATACGCTTTATCTCGGCCAACGCCTGCGGCGTGGCGAACCAGTGGAAGGACTGTGCGCAGACCACGGCGTCCACTGATTCATCCGGCAGCGGGATCGACTCCGCGGTGCCCGCCAATGTTTTCACCTGCGGCAGCGCAATCGACAGCTTTTCCAACATCTGCGCCACCGGTTCAACGGCGATCACCTGAGCGCCGGTTTCCAGCAGGCGGGGCGTGAATTTGCCGGTGCCGGCCCCGAGATCGATCACCGTCATACCGGCATGCAGGCCGAGGGTGTCGCGCAGCCAAGCGGCAACTTCCGGTGGGTAATCCGGTCGCCCTTTAACGTAGCGATCGGAATTGGCCTGATAGCCAGCGGCTGCGGCATGGTGGATCGAATGAGATGGGGAGGTCATAACTTTGCTCCTGCCTGAAAGAGGTTGCCGGTTGGGTTGCATCACAGTATAGGTCGGTAAAAAGGCTTAACGCAGTATTCTGCGCCACGTTTTACCTTCGCGGCCGCTGTTTCTCAGCGGCCCAGCAAGCGGCGATTAAAGTCTTCAATACGGTGTTCACTGATACGCGTCAGCATGGTTTTACTCCAGCTGGCGGACAGCCCGGCCACCGCCAGCAGACGGCGATATTGCTCTTCATCAAACGGCATATGCCAGGCGATGCCAATCGCCTCGGCGACCGAGATATCGCTGCTGCGTGTTACCAGTTCCAACGAGCGCTCGCCGCTGACTTTACCGGCGGAGATCACGCGGTACAGCCAGCCGCAGCGGCCGCTTTGTTGCATCAGCACCGAGATGTCGTCGATATCAAAATGGTAGTTGAGCTTGAAGCAGGGAGAGCGCGGTTGGGTGACCTGGATCAGCGCGTCGCCCCAACGGAAGATGTCGCCCATAAAGACGTTGTGTTCGGTCAGCCCCAGGGTGGAAATATTTTCGCCAAAGGCCGGCGCGCTGAACTGTTCCGCCTGCGTCGGGAACTGTTCGCGCCAGTGTTGATAATGTTCTCGGGGATAGTGACACAGCGCGCGGTCCGGCCCGCCGTGATAGCTTTTCTCCGCCTGCTCATCGCCTTCCAGGCCGAGGGGCGTCAGCTTGATGATTCCGTCCACCAGGCGCTTGGCGATGCCGCTTGGCCGCCCGCCCTCGTAGGGTTGAACGGTACCGATATAGACCTCAGGGTGATGCATATGCGCCTCCATGTCTCGCTTCGAAGGTTCAGCATAGCCTGAGTTAGCCGGGGGGAACAATAACCGCCCGAAAGGTTCGGGCGGGTAAACGTTAGAAGGTGGTCCAGTTATCTTCTGCTTCGGTGCTGGCTGCGGGCTTTTTCATCGTCGGTGCCTTGACCACCGTCCCTTTCACGGCAGCCGGTGCAGAAAGTTCCGCCAAACGGAATACCGAGACGCTTTGCAGTAGCATTTCCGCCTGTTCTTCCAGCGAGTCGGCTGCTGCGGCAGACTCCTCCACCAACGCGGCGTTCTGCTGAGTGGTATGATCCATTTCCACAATCGCCTGGCCAATTTGGGCAATACCGCGGGTCTGCTCGTCGGAGGCGGCGGCGATCTCCGCCATGATGTCGCGCACATGGGTGACCGACAGGACGATCTGCTCCATGGTGTTGCCGGTGTTTTCCACCAAAGTGGTGCCGGTCTGTACCCGGCTGACCGACTCGGTAATCAACCCTTCGATCTCCTTTGCCGCCTGGGCGCTGCGCTGCGCCAGGTTGCGTACTTCGCTGGCCACCACCGAGAAGCCTCGGCCCTGTTCACCGGCACGCGCTGCTTCCACTGCCGCGTTGAGCGCCAAGATATTAGTCTGGAAGGCAATACCGTTGATCAGGGTGGTAATTTCGGCGATTCGCTGCGAACTGCTGGAAATGTCGCGCATGGTGCTGACGACGCTTTCCACCAGTTTGCCCCCTTGCTGGGCGGTTTGTGAGGCGTCCGTGGCCAGCTGATTGGCGTGATGGGCGTTTTCGGCGTTCTGTTTCACCGTGGCGGTGAGCTGTTCCATGCTGGCGGCGGTTTCTTCCACCGCGGCGGCCTGTTGCTCGGTACGGGAGGACAAATCGGTATTGCCTGCGGCAATCTCCGCAGCGGCGGTGGACACCTGGCTGACGCCCATCTGGATTTTCTCAATCATGTCGCGCAGGTTCTGGCTCATCGCCGCCACGGCATTCAGCAATTGCCCCAGTTCATCGCGACGGGTGCTGGTCTGCGCCTGCCGCAGATCGCCACTGGCAATGCGTTCCGCCAGCGCCAGCGTACTTTGCAGCGGTCGGGTGATTTGCAGCGTGATGCGCCAGGCGATCAGCAGCCCGGCAATGATGGCAACCAGCGTGGTGATGCCCATTTGCAGCTGCGCGGCGTTGATATCGTTATGGGTTTGCGTCAGTTCATCCTGCATAAAGGCGTTGACCAGCGTACCGACTTCCTGCGCGCTGTTGCCCAACTGCTGGCTGATGTTTTGCTCCTTCTGATAAGCCGGCAGGTAGGCCTGGATACGGTTCTTGTAATCATCAAGCGCGGTCAGCAGCGGTTGGAGCAGAGGACGCTGAGCGTCGTTGAGCCGCCGGCTGAGCGCGTTGGCCGCGCTACGGGCATCATCTATCGCCGCGACCAGCGGGGCTTCGGACTCGCTGCTCAGGCTCAACAGCAGGCCGCGCGCGCCGTAGCGCACCAGGGTCAGTTTTTGGTTCAACTGAATGAAGGCCAGCTGCAGGTCGCCATTGGTAAGCTGACGCTCTACCTGATTCAGGCTGTCTTGCACTTCCGACATGTTCCAGCTTTGGCGCACGGCATCCTTTGCCGCTACCGCCTTCTCGAAAGCGTTTTGCTGCTGCTGGTAGTGGCCGATCAGCTCCATCAAACGCTGCAGGTCTTTGCGGCTTTGGGGATCCCAGTCCAGGTCCTGACCCTGGTTAATCATCTTCACCGCGTTCTCGATGCTGGTGCGGTTATTTTTCAGGTATTCAGGCTTATAGGTTTGGCCGAACAGCGCGCGGTTGTATTTGGCTTGATTGATCTCGTCATTCAGCTTGTTGCTGAAGTCGATGCGATCGGCGCGGGACTCGATGGTATGCAGATACTGTGCGCCGGTTCCGGCGATAATGGCCGTCAGTAACAGCATCAGGCCAAAACCGAGACCGAGCTTTTTACCCACGGTGAGATGAACGAACTTTCCTGCCAGTGTTTGCAATGCCGCCATAATGATTTTCCTTTCCGGGCGAACGTCAATTGAACAAATCATCGGCAAAGGGCGGTTAAACTTTAGCGGATTTTAGGCAAAAAAATGCCCGCATTACGCGGGCATCTTCAGTACCGGGAGTGAATTACTTCTTCGCAGCGAAGCGTGCTGCCGCTTCATCCCAGTTAACCACGTTCCAGAATGCCTTGATGTAATCTGGACGTTTGTTTTGATATTTCAGGTAGTAAGCGTGTTCCCACACGTCCAGGCCCACGATTGGGAAACCTGAAGCGCCGGCAACGGCTTCGCCCATCAGTGGGCTGTCTTGGTTAGCGGTAGATACCACGGCCAGTTTGTCGCCTTTCAGCACCAGCCAGGCCCAACCAGAACCGAAGCGGGTCGCTGCGGCTTTCTCGAACTCTTCCTGGAATTTCTCTACGCTGCCGAAATCACGCTCGATAGCGGCTTTCAGATCCCCACCCAGCGTGGTGCCGGTTTTCAGGCCTTTCCAGAACAGGCTGTGGTTAGCGTGACCGCCGGCGTTGTTACGCATGAAGGTGCGCTTGTCAGCAGGCACTTTATCCAGATCCTGGATCAGTTCTTCAACGCTGTATTGCGCCAGCTCTGGGTAGGCTTCCAGTACGGTGTTGGCGTTGTTAACGTAGGTCTGGTGATGTTTGGTGTGATGGATTTCCATCGTCTGCTTGTCGAAATGCGGTTCCAGTGCGTCGTAGGCGTACGGCAGGGATGGCAGTGAATAACTCATAATCATCATCTCCAGTGGTGTATGGGCGGCGCAATGTTGTGAGCACCGCGTAAGCAGTCGGATCATTATAGTTATTTAAATGATATTGAAAATGATTATCAATGCCCTACTTACAGTGTGGGTTTAATCTGATCAACCAGGCGCTGCGGGTGGGTAAACACCGTGGCGCGGCCGGGTTTGCTGAAGCCGACCAGCGTCAGATTGCTGCGCTCGGCGATTTCCACGGCCAGCGAGGTTGCCGCAGACACCACGAACAAAATTTCCACGCCACACATCGCGGCCTTCTGCACCATTTCATAACTGGCACGGCTGGAAGTTAATACTGCTCCCTGAGACCAGCCCTGTTTGGCGCGTACGCCGAGCAGCTTGTCCAGGGCGACATGTCGGCCCACGTCTTCGCATCCGCCAAGTACTTCACCCTGTGGAGATAACCAGGCGGCGGCATGGGTGCAACCGGTCAGTTGCCCAACTTCCTGTACTTCTCGCAGCTGTTTCAATGCGGAGTCGAGATTATCCAGGGAAAAAGTTTGGGTGAACGGCAGTGCAGGCAGCGGACGGAAAATGTCTGCCAGCTGTTCAATACCGCATACGCCGCAGCCGGTGCGGCCTGCCATGGCACGACGGCGCTCCTTCAAACCGGCAAACCGACGGCTGGAGAGCTCTATTTGCACCTCCAGTCCGTTACAGGTTTGGTTAATCTCTATACTGTAGATATCGCGTGGCGATTCGATGATGCCTTCCGACAGGGAAAAGCCCAGGGCGAACGCCTCAAGATCTTTGGGCGTGCACATCATCACCACGTGAGAGATGCCGTTATAGACCAGCGCGACCGGAACCTCTTCCGCCAGCCAATCCGGCTGTGCGGTGGCGAGTTGCCCGCGTTGATAAACCTGAGCTTGGGTCACCCCTGTGAGCGAGGTCTCATTTATGTGTTGGTCTGAGTTTATATTGTTCACTTAACTGGCACCTGTTTGTAACAACCACATACACGCTGTGGTAATATTGCCACCGCAAAAACAACAGTAATTTTAGCGCTTCCCGCTTCAAGGGGGAAAGCGCCATTTGAAACAATGTGACAATCGAGAGTGAAAGGAGACCCCCATGCAGGTCAGCAGAAGGCAGTTCTTTAAGATCTGCGCTGGCGGTATGGCAGGAACGACGGTAGCTGCGCTGGGCTTTGCCCCGGAAGTGGCGTTGGCGGAAACCCGGCAGTACAAACTGCTGCGCGCGCGCGAAACCCGTAATACCTGTACG
This sequence comes from Serratia sp. Je.1.23.a, assembly GCF_051129805.1. Classification (NCBI taxonomy): domain Bacteria; kingdom Pseudomonadati; phylum Pseudomonadota; class Gammaproteobacteria; order Enterobacterales; family Yersiniaceae; genus Serratia; species Serratia sp. Je.1.23.a. Next base: position 102,425 of record NZ_JBCPSR010000007.1, read on the forward strand.
TATTGTTCCGTCGGCTGTGGGCTGTTGATGTACAGCCTTGGTGATGGCGCCAAAAACGCCAAAGAAAGCATTTTCCACATTGAAGGGGATCCGGATCACCCGGTCAACCGCGGTGCGCTTTGCCCGAAAGGCGCCGGCCTGGTCGACTTCATCCACAGCGAAAGCCGCCTCAAGTTCCCGGAATACCGGGCGCCAGGTTCGGACAAATGGCAACGCATCAGCTGGGACGACGCCTTCACCCGCATCGCCAAGCTGATGAAAGAAGATCGTGACGCCAATTTCATTAAAACCAACGAACAGGGCGTTACCGTCAACCGTTGGCTGAGCACCGGCATGCTGTGCGCCTCTGCCGCCAGCAACGAAACCGGTTATTTGTCGCAAAAATTTAGTCGCGCTCTCGGCATGCTTGCCGTAGACAACCAGGCGCGTGTCTGACACGGACCAACGGTAGCAAGTCTTGCTCCAACATTTGGTCGCGGTGCGATGACCAACCACTGGGTTGATATCAAGAACGCGAATCTGATTATCGTCATGGGCGGTAATGCGGCGGAAGCGCATCCGGTGGGGTTCCGCTGGGCGATGGAAGCCAAAATTCACAATAAAGCCAAGCTGATCGTTATCGATCCGCGCTTTACCCGTACTGCATCGGTAGCGGATTTCTATACGCCAATCCGTTCCGGGACCGACATTGCTTTCCTGTCGGGCGTGTTGCTGTACCTGATGACCAACAACAAAATTAACCGCGAATACGTTGAGGCCTACACCAACGCCAGCCTGCTGGTGCGGGAAGACTTTGCCTTCGACGACGGCCTGTTCAGTGGCTATGACGCGGAAAACCGCAAATACGACAAAACCACCTGGAACTACCAGTTCGACGAGAACGGCTTCGCCAAGCGCGACGTCACGCTGCAAGATCCACGCTGCGTATGGAACCTGCTCAAGGAACACGTCAGCCGTTATACGCCAGAGGTGGTGACCAACATCTGCGGCACGCCGAAGGAAGACTTCCTCCAGGTGTGTGAATACATCGCCGAAACCTGCGTGGCGGATAAAACCGCATCGTTCCTGTACGCCCTGGGCTGGACTCAGCACTCGGTCGGCGCACAGAACATTCGTACCATGGCGATGATCCAGCTGCTGCTCGGCAACATGGGCATGGCGGGCGGCGGCGTTAACGCGCTGCGCGGCCACTCCAATATTCAGGGCCTGACCGATCTGGGTCTGCTGTCGCAGAGCCTGCCGGGCTACATGACGTTGCCGTCGGATAAGCAACCGGATCTCGAGACTTACCTGAAAGCCAACACGCCGAAGGCGCTGCTGCCGGGCCAGGTGAACTACTGGGGCAACTACCCGAAATTCTTCGTCAGCCTGATGAAGAGCTTCTACGGTGACAAGGCGCAGAAGGATAACAACTGGGGCTTTGACTGGTTGCCGAAGTGGGACAAAGGCTACGACGTGCTGCAGTACTTCGAAATGATGTCGAAAGGCAAGGTCAACGGCTACTTCTGCCAGGGCTTCAACCCGGTGGCGTCGTTCCCGAACAAGAACAAGGTCGTGGCTTCCCTGTCCAAACTGAAGTTCCTGGTGACCATAGATCCGCTTAACACCGAGACCTCGAACTTCTGGCAGAACCACGGCGAGTTTAACGACGTCGATTCGTCGAAGATTCAGACCGAGGTGTTCCGCCTGCCGTCCACCTGCTTTGCCGAAGAAAACGGCTCTATCGTCAACTCCGGCCGCTGGCTGCAGTGGCACTGGAAGGGCGCCGATGCCCCTGGCGAAGCGCTGAACGACGGCGAAATCCTGGCGGGCATCTTCACCCGTCTGCGTGAGATGTACGCGCGTGACGGCGGTGCGGTGCCGGAACAGGTGTTGAACATGACCTGGGACTACCTGACGCCGGATAATCCTGCGGCCGAAGAAGTGGCGATGGAGAGCAACGGTAAGGCACTGGCGGACATTCTCGACGCCGACGGCAAAGTGTTGGCGAAAAAGGGTGAGCAGCTCAGCACCTTTGCTCACCTGCGCGACGACGGCACTACCGCCAGCGGTTGCTGGATCTTCGCCGGTAGCTGGACGCCGGCCGGCAACCAGATGGCGCGGCGCGATAACGCCGATCCGTCCGGCCTCGGCAATACGTTGGGTTGGGCCTGGGCATGGCCGCTTAACCGCCGCATCCTGTACAACCGTGCTTCGGCGGATCCGCAGGGCAAGCCTTGGGATCCAAAACGTCAGTTGCTGGAGTGGGACGGTGCCAAGTGGGGCGGGGTGGATATCCCGGACTACAGCGCCGCCGCACCTGGCAGTGACGTCGGGCCGTTCATCATGCAGCCGGAAGGCATGGGGCGCCTGTTCGCCACCGATAAAATGGCCGAAGGGCCGTTCCCGGAACACTACGAGCCGTTCGAAACGCCGCTCGGCACCAACCCGTTGCACCCGAACGTGGTGTCCAACCCGGCGGCGCGCGTGTTCAAGGACGACCTGGCAGCGATGGGTAAATCCGACAAGTTCCCTTACGTCGGCACCACCTATCGTTTGACCGAGCACTTCCACTACTGGACCAAGCACGCGTTGCTCAATGCGATCGCGCAGCCGGAGCAGTTCGTGGAAATCGGCGAAAAACTGGCGGAGAAAAAGGGCATCCAGCATGGCGATACCGTCAAGGTCAGCTCCAACCGTGGCTACATCAAGGCCAAGGCGGTGGTGACCAAGCGTATCCGTACCCTGCAGGTGCACGGCCAAGAGGTCGACACTATCGGCATCCCGATTCACTGGGGTTACGAAGGGGTGGCCAAGAAAGGCTTTATCGCCAACACGCTGACGCCGTTTGTCGGCGACGCCAACACGCAAACGCCAGAGTTCAAGGCGTTCCTGGTTAACGTGGAAAAGGTGTAACGGAGACGAATTATGGCAATGCAATCTCAGGACATCATTCGTAAATCCGCCACCAATGGTTTCACGCCGGCGCCGCGCGCCCGTGACCACCAGGAAGAAGTGGCCAAGCTGATCGATGTCACTACCTGTATCGGCTGCAAAGCCTGTCAGGTGGCCTGTTCCGAATGGAACGACATTCGCGACGAAGTCGGGCACAACGTCGGGGTGTACGATAACCCCGCCGATCTGACCGCCAAGTCGTGGACGGTGATGCGCTTCTCCGAAGTGGAGGAAAACGGCAAGCTGGAGTGGCTGATCCGCAAGGACGGCTGCATGCACTGCGCCGACCCGGGCTGCCTGAAGGCCTGCCCATCGGAAGGTGCGATCATCCAGTACGCCAACGGTATCGTCGACTTCCAGTCTGAGCACTGTATCGGCTGCGGTTACTGCATCGCCGGGTGCCCGTTCGACGTGCCGCGCATGAACAAGGACGACAACCGGGTGTACAAATGTACCCTGTGCGTCGACCGCGTTGATGTTGGCCAGGAACCGGCCTGCGTGAAAACCTGCCCGACCGGCGCCATTCACTTCGGCACCAAGGAAGCGATGAAGCAGGTCGCCGCCGATCGCGTCAGCGAGCTGAACACCCGTGGCTATCAGAACGCCGGTCTGTACGATCCGGCGGGCGTGGGCGGCACGCACGTTATGTACGTGTTGCACCATGCGGACAAACCGCAGCTGTATCACGGTCTGCCGGATAACCCGAGCATCAGCCCGGCGGTCACGTTCTGGAAAGGCGTGTGGAAACCCCTGGCGGCCATCGGCTTTGCCGCCACCTTTGCAGCGAGCGTGTTCCACTACGTCGGCGTCGGACCAAACCGCGTCGAAGAGGAAGATAACGACGAGCTGCATGATGAGGAGACGCGCAAATGAAAAAGGAAAAGCGTATTCAGCGCTACAGCGCGCCGGAGCGGATTAACCACTGGATTGTGGCGTTCTGCTTTGTGTTCGCCGCCATCAGCGGGCTGGGGTTCTTTTTCCCCTCCTTCAACTGGTTGATGAACATTTTCGGTACGCCGCAACTGGCGCGCATTCTGCACCCCTTTGTCGGCGTGATTATGTTTGCGGCTTTCCTGCTGATGTTCCTGCGTTATTGGAAGCATAATCTGATCAATCGCGAGGACATCGTCTGGGCCAAAAACATCCATAAAATCGCCATGAACGAGGAAGTGGGTGACACCGGGCGTTATAATTTCGGTCAGAAGTGCGTATTCTGGGCGGCAATCATTAGCCTGGTGTTGCTGTTGGCCAGCGGTGTGGTGATTTGGCGGCCTTACTTTGCGCCGTCGTTCCCGATACCGCTGATCCGCATTGCGCTGCTGGTGCATTCGCTGGCTGCGGTCGGTCTGATTATCGTGATTATGGTGCACATTTACGCCGCGCTGTGGGTAAAAGGCACCATTACCGCGATGGTGGAAGGCTGGGTGCCGGCGGCCTGGGCTAAAAAACATCACCCGCGCTGGTACCGAGAGGTCCGCGAGAAACAACAGGAAGACAAACCCTGATGAGCATCCGCATCGTTCCTAAAGAGCAGTTAGGGGCACAGCGCGAGAAGTCCACAACGGCGGAGACCATCCCGCCGTTACTTTTCGCTAATCTGAAAAGCCTGTACAGCCGCCGCGCTGAACGCCTGCGTAAGCTGGCGACCGACAACCCGCTGGGCGACTACCTGAATTTTGCTGCCCAACTGGCCGAAGCGCAGCACCATGCGTTGCACGACAACCCGCTGACGCTTGATCTTACCGAAGTCCTGCAGCAGGGTGCCGACAGTGGCAAGCCGCCGCTGGATCTGAGCGTTTTTCCGCGTAGCCAACACTGGCACCGGTTGCTGACATCGCTGATTGCCGAGCTGCGCCCGCAGGCGCCGGAGCACATTCTGGCGGTGCTGGATAACCTGGAAAAAGCCTCGGCGCACGAGCTGGAATTGTTGGCTGATGCGTTGCTTAACCAGGATTTCGCCAAGATCGGCAGCGAAAAAGCGCCGTTCATCTGGGCCGCGCTGTCGCTCTATTGGGCGCAGATGGCCAGCCTTATCCCCGGCAAGGCGCGCGCCGAATACGGCGAACACCGTCAATTCTGCCCGGTGTGCGGCAGCATCCCGGTTTCCAGCGTGGTGCATATCGGCACCGTCAGCGGCCTGCGCTATTTGCACTGCAACCTGTGCGAAAGCGAGTGGCACGTGGTGCGGATCAAATGCAGCAACTGTGAGCAGACCCGCGATCTCAACTATTGGTCGCTGGACACCGAGCTGGCATCGGTTAAAGCGGAGAGCTGCGGTGACTGCGGTACCTACCTGAAGATTTTGTATCAGGAAAAAGACCCGCAGGTTGAGGCCGTCGCTGATGATTTGGCCACGCTGGTGCTCGACGCCAAAATGGAAGACGAAGGCTTTGCCCGCAGCAGCATCAATCCATTCCTGTTCCCGGGGGAATGATGATCGGCTACCGGGCTGCGACATTTTAACCTTGGGCAGTGCTCGGCCTCCTCACGTACTGCGTGTACGCTCCGGGGCCTGCGCGCTGTCCGCACTCAAACTGTCCTTGCCCGCTACGCCTTTAAGGCCGTAAATACCATTAATTTCGGACGGGGATTCTGGCATTCGCCCGGGCGAGTTGCTACGTTTACGCAATGACGCGCGAAGCGAAAGGAAAAGGGACAGACGATGTTGAAGACCATTGCGAAATTCACTGCGGTTGCTGTTTTAGCGGCAGGGCTGGCAGCCTGTGACAACAAGGACGATACCAAGCCGGAGATACCGAAGCCGGATCCCAAACCGACCGTCACGCAGCCTGCACCGCCACCGCCGGCGGTCGAAACTCCGCCAGCGACGCCCCCGGGGCTGAAAGTCTCGATGCAAAAGGGCAAGATCACCTTTGAATTGCCGCCGGGCTTTAGCGATCAGACTGAGAACAGCGGCATCGTCAACGACAGCCAGTCCACCATTCAGCGCTTCCTCGACGGGAAATCACGCCAGAGCACCGTCTCTTCCGAAGTGATCCCGCCTGACGGCATGAAGCTCAACGGCAGCGATAAAATGCTCAAGGACCTGACGCAGAGCATGCTCACCGAACTGGCCGATCGCTATCAAAATATTCGGACCACCAAAGAAGAGAATTTCACCGTCGGCAAGCAGAAGTTCCATCGGCTGGATACCGAGCAGAGCGTCAGCGGGCAGAAGGTGGTGTCTACCATCATGTTGACGGTGTTCAACAAGCGGGTGGTGACGTTGCAAATGCTGTCGCCGGCCAAAACGCCGGAGGCGCACCAGGCGCTGGTCCAGAGGATTATCGACACGCTGGCGGTGCAATAACAACGTTGTGGTTTGCAAGCGAGGGGAAGACTGATGAAGCTTATTGGCAGTTACACCAGCCCTTTTGTCCGCAAGATTTCCGTGATGCTGCTGGAAAAGGGGATGGCGTTCGAATTCGTTAACGATCCGCCGTATGAACCGGGCAGCCGGGTGGTTGAGCTGAACCCCTTGGCCAAAGTGCCGGTGCTGGTGGCCGATGATGGCGCCGTATTTTACGACTCGCGGGTGATTGCCGAATACCTCGAAATGTTGTCCGTGGCCCCGGCGTTTTTGCCTGTCGAACGCGCCGCCGCGTTGCGCATACGCCAGGTGGAAGCCTTGGCCGATGGCGTGACGGAAGCTGCCGCCACGTTGTTTCGCGAGAGCAAACGGGCGTCGGAAAAACAGGACGAAAACTGGATCTTGCGCCAGCGAGACAAGCTGACGCACGGGCTGGATGCGCTGGAAAAACTGGCGCAGGAAAAAACGTTGCTCAATGCCGAAGCGCTGACGCTGGCGGATATTGCTACCGGTTGTGCGCTGGGCTACCTGAATTTCCGCCGCATCATGCCCAACTGGTGCGTCGAGCGACCGGCGCTGATCAAACTGGCCGAGCGGCTGTTTGCCCGTGAAAGCTTTGCCCGCACCTTGCCCCCCTGATTTCGCTCACCCCGCTGCGGCGGGGTTTTACTTGATGCGAGACCTCTACACTGAAACCGAGCGACCATGAGCACTGAATCCCAGCTTCTTTACAGCCAGTTACCCGCCATCGATCGCCTGTTGCGCGATCCCGCTATCGAACCGCTGGTTACGCAGCACGGACAAACGCTGATTGGCGAGTTACTGCGTCAATTGCAACTGCAGGCGCGTGAAACCATTAAACACCACCAAAGGTTACCCGACTGGTGCGGTGACTGGGCACAGGCGCTCAGCGCGGAGCTGGAGCAATGGCAGCGTCCGGCTTTAGCACCGGTATTCAACCTCAGCGGCACCGTGCTGCACACCAACCTTGGCCGGGCCCTGTTGGCGCAGCCGGTAATAGAGGCGGTGACGAGTTCCATGGGCGCGGCGGTAACGCTGGAATACGATCTGGACGGTGCCGGTCGTGGTCACCGCGATCGCGCGGTGGCGGATTTATTATGCCAATTGACCGGCGCGGAAGACGCCTGCATCGTCAACAACAATGCGGCTGCGGTGCTGCTGATGCTGGCGGCGATCGCCCCCGGCAAGCAGGTGGTGGTATCGCGTGGCGAACTGGTGGAAATTGGCGGTGCGTTCCGCATCCCCGACGTGATGCGCCAGGCCGGTTGCCAGCTGGTTGAGGTCGGCACGACCAACCGCACCCACCTGAAAGATTACCGCAGCGCGATTAACGAACAGACCGGGCTGCTGATGAAGGTGCATACCAGCAATTACAGCATCCAGGGCTTTACCGCCGCGGTGGAAGAAGCCGAACTGGCGCAGCTCGGCGCAGAGCATGGCCTGCCGACCGCCACCGATCTGGGCAGCGGCTCATTGATTGATATGGCGCAATACGGTCTGCCGGCGGAACCCATGCCGCAGCGGTTGCTCGCCGCCGGAGTCGATTTGGTGACGTTCTCCGGCGACAAGCTGCTCGGCGGCCCGCAGGCCGGCATCATCGTCGGCAAAAAGGCGCTGATCGCCAAGCTGCAGCAACACCCTCTGAAGCGTGCGCTACGCGTTGGCAAACTGACGCTGGCGGCGCTGGAAGCGACTTTACGACTCTATCAACAGCCCGAACTGTTGGCACAACAGCTGCCGACGCTACGGCTATTGACCCGTCCGCAGCGGGCGATGCAGGGTTCTGCCGAACGTCTGTTGCAGGTGCTGGCGCCGCAGTTTGCCGGGTATTTCCAACTGCGTGCCGAACCCTGCTGGTCGCAGATTGGCAGCGGTTCGTTGCCGGTCGATCGGCTGCCCAGCTATGCGCTGACCTTTGCGCCGCGCGATGGCCGTGGCGCAACGTTGGAAGCGTTGGCAGAACGCTGGCGTCGGCTGCCGCAGCCGGTGATCGGCCGAATTAACGACGGCAGGCTGTGGCTCGATCTGCGCTGTCTGGAGCAGGAAGACGCGCTGATTGAGGCCCTGAGAGAATGATTATTGCTACCGCCGGCCATGTCGATCATGGCAAAACCACCCTGCTGCAAGCGATCTCCGGGATCAATGCGGATCGCCTGCCGGAAGAAAAACGCCGTGGCATGACCATAGATCTGGGTTATGCCTACTGGCCGCAGCCCGATAGCCGGGTGTTGGGCTTTATCGACGTGCCGGGACACGAGAAATTCCTCGCCAATATGCTGGCGGGCGTTGGTGGCATCGACCATGCCTTGCTGGTGGTGGCCTGCGACGATGGCGTGATGGCGCAAACGCGCGAGCACCTGGCGATACTGCGATTGAGCGGGCGTCCGGCGCTGACGGTGGCCTTGACCAAAGCCGATCGGGTGGATGAAGCGCGTGTCGAAGAGGTTCGACAGCAGCTTGACGAGGAGCTGACGCGCCAGGGTTGGCAACAGGCACCGGTGTTTGTCACCGCCGCGCCGCAGTCGCAGGGAATCGACGCACTGCGCGCGCATTTGCTGGCGCTGCGGCCTGACGAACATGCGGTAACGCGCCGCTTCCGCCTGGCGGTGGATCGCGCGTTCAGCGTGAAAGGCGCTGGTTTGGTGGTGACCGGTACCGCACTGGGTGGCCAGGTGGCGGTAGGCGATACGCTGTGGCTGACCGGTGCCGACGCGCCGGTGCGGGTTCGCGGTTTGCACGCGCAAAACCAACCGGCTGAGCAGGCGCAGGCTGGACAGCGTATTGCGTTGAATATTAGCGGTGACGTCAGCAAAGATCAGGTCGCACGCGGCGATTGGTTGCTGGCGCAAAAGCCCCCGATCGCCGCCGAGCGAATTCTGGTGGCGTTAGATAAGGATTTGCCGATAAAGCACTGGCAGCCGCTGCATTTACATCATGCCGCCAGCCATATTACCGGGCGAGTTTCGTTGCTCAGTGATGGGCTGGCGGAACTGATCCTTGACCGTCCGCTATGGCTGGCCGAAAACGATCGGCTGGTGCTGCGCGATATTGGCGCACGCCAAACCCTGGGCGGCGCAAGGGTGCTGAGCTTGACGACGCCCAAACGGGGTAAGCGCCAACCCGAGTATTTGGCCTGGCTGGCGGCGCTGGCACAGGCCGACGATGACTGTCAGGTGCTGGCGCTGCATTTGCCCAAGGGCGCGCTGGATCTGGCGGCCTTTGCCTGGGCGCGACAACTGACCGAGAAACCGTTGGCGAAGTTGTTGGCGAGTCATGAGTTGCTGATTGCCGGCGATAGGGCATTGGCGCAGGAGAATGCACAGCTGGATCAACAGCGCCTGTTGCAGGTGTTGGCCGAGTATCATCAGCAGCATGCCGATCAGCTCGGCCTGGGGCGTGCGCGCCTGCGGCGCATGGCCGTGCCGCAACTGTCTGAGGCGCTGGCATTTATGATGATCGATCGGCTGCTGGCTGCCGGTTTGCTTAGCAATACGCGCGGGTGGCTGCACCTGCCGGAGCACGGTTTGGCGTTCAGCGCTGAAGAGCAAATCCTGTGGGCCCGTATTGAACCGCTGTTCGGCGACGAAGCCTGGTGGGTGCGCGATCTGGCTGCCGAATTGGGCGAGGATGAGGCATGGGTGCGGACCACGCTGCGTAAAGCCGCTCAGTTGGGCCATGTCACGGCAGTGGTGGTGGATCGTTACTATCTAAGCCAACGGATAGAACAATTCGCCGCGTTGATCCGTGAACTGGATGAAACGCAGGGCAGCGCCAACGCCGCCGATTTTCGTGACCGGCTCGGCGTGGGGCGTAAACTGGCCATTCAGGTGCTGGAGTTTTTCGACCGCAGCGGATTTACCCGCCGCAAGGGCAACCAACACCTGTTGCGCGACAGCGGACTCTATACCCGTCATACCTGAAGCTGCCTCTGCGTTGGCTGCCAGCACTCACCCCAGTCACTTACTTGAGTAAGCTCCTGGGGACTCATGCTCTTGCCGCGTTACTCGGCAAAGCTTCGCCCCGTTAGGGCCAGCGCAAGCGCTGTTCAACAAAGCCGCGGCTTTGTTGTGATGCAACTCCAATTATTTTGGGTATAGCCGTGTGTTTTGATTAAGTCGCGAGGTCATCAGGATGAATACTGAAGGTTTTTCACCACTGCCCATAAGAAAGATGATGAAAAGTATGCCGGGTTTGTGCGAGAGAAAGAACAGAGTGACGTTGAACAGATGAATTTTATCAGCCATGAGGCGGTACTGGCATGGGCTATAAGTTTGAGAACTGATTCATCTGACTGATAGAGTTAAATCCAGTGTAAATCTTGAAACACGGAAAGAGATATCGTCTCTTCCCGTGTCGTTAGCTCGGCGCTTGTTATAACGCAGCGTTAGGCGTCGGTGTTGCATCGCCGCTGCGGCGTTTGCTGAGGAACAGCGCCACCAGTGCCAGCCAGCACAGGCCACTGAGCAGGTTGAACAGATTGAACAGCCCGCTGCCGCCCCACACGTAAGCCACTTTAGCCAGCTCGATACCGACGGTGAACACCATCATGCTCAACATGCCCATGGTGGCGGAGACCGTGCCTTTGCTGACGTTGCTTGAGAACAGCGTCAAACGATACAGCCCGGCGTTGGCCAGCCCGATGCCGAAAGCGTACAGGCTGAGACCCGCAGTCATCCACAGATAGGCATGGCTGGAGAATATCGTCGCCAGCGCCGCGATCAGCAAACCCAGCATCATCGGCCCCGCACCCAGCTTGATCAGGCGCGGTACGCTGTTCTTGCCGGTGAGACGTGCCAGCGTCAGGTTGCCGAGGATCAGCGCGCCGAACACCGGAATTTGCAGCAGACCGTAATCCAGCGTCGACAGCGACTCGCCGCTGATCAGGATCACCGGCGATTGGGCAATCCAGGCCAGCAGCGGCAGGCTGGCGAAACCGATGGCCAGCGCGCCGCAGATAAAGCGGCGGTTGGACAATACCTGACGATAGTCGCGCCACAGGTTGGCGGCCGAGAATGTCTCACCCTGCAGCGAAGCCGTCTCCGGCATGGCTTTCCACAGGCCGTAAAAGGCAAACGCAGCCAGTGCGGCGAACAGTACGAACATGCTCTGCCACGGCGCGACGTGGATCAGCGCGGCACCGGCCAATGGCCCTAGCAGCGGGGCAATCAGCGCCACGTTGGCCATCAGCGCGGTGATTTTGATGCACACCGACTCTTCAAACGACTCCTGGATGGTGGCGTAACCCACTGCGCCGATAAAGCACAGGCCAATCCCCTGCAGGAAACGCATAAAGATAAACTGTTCGATGCTGGTCACCAGCAAAATAGCCAGACAGGCGACGATAAAAAACGCCACGCCGGCCAGCATGACCGGGCGACGCCCGCGCCGATCCGACAACGGCCCCAGCAGCCATTGCAGGAAAATACCGCCCGCCAGATAGGCGGTCATTGAGGTTGGCACCCACTCTTCACCGGCGTTGAAATCGGCCACTACCGCCAACATGCCAGGTTGGATCATATCGTTGCCGATATAGGTGGCAAATTCGAACAGCACCAGACAAAGCGGGAATAAAAGCGCCTGTCGACCCAAGCGAGCCGCAGGTGGTAAAGTAGTTTTCATATTTATCGTACTGAAAGTAAAGAAGAAATAAGGAACTGCCAGGGCGGGAAGCGCAATCTGAGCGAGTTGTGGCGGCTATTTTGCCGCCAATTGTTCACCTTAGCAACGATAAGGTGTTGTTTCAGCACATTCTGATATTCGCCGTCAGGGTTGCCACCCACACTTTCGCTCTATAACCTTATTTTAACAAATCAAGATGACAATATTGCGGGCGATCTTTTGAGCAATAAAATTGGCTGGATAGATAACTTGCGCGCAGTGGCGTGCATGATGGTGGTGATGATCCACGCCACCACCTACTACGTCATCAGCGGGGTGGCGGTGGGCGAACATAACTGGGACATCGCTAACGTACTGAACTCACTGTCGCGCGTTTCGGTACCCCTGTTTTTCATGATTTCCGGCTACCTGTTTTTCGGCGAGAAAAGCGCCGGCAAAAAGCATTTCATCCGCATTGGTTGCTGTATTGCGTTTTACAGCGCGGTCGCGCTGATTTATATCGCGGCGTTTACCAAAATCGGTTTCTGGCCGTCGCTGCGCGGCATATTGTTAAAGCCGGTGTTCTACCATCTGTGGTTCTTCTATGCGATCGCGGTGATTTATCTGCTGTCGCCGCTGATCAACGTCAAGCCGGTATCACGCCGCTATCTGGCCGGCGTGCTGGTGATCCTGGCGGTGGTTGCCAATCCCAATACCAGCTCAATGACCCTGGGTAACGTTCATCTGCTGCCGGTCAATCTGTATATCTATGGGGACACCTTTTACTACCTGCTGTACGCGTTGGCCGGCCGGGCGATTGGCATGATGGACACCCAGGGGCGAGGTATCAGTTGGCTGGCGATATTGGGGTTTGTGGCTAGCGTGGCGTTGATCGTTCAGGGCACCAAAAGCCAGATGTTCATCAACGGTAACTTTGCCGATACTTATTACATCTACTGTGGGCCGCTGGTGTTTATCGCGGCGGTATCCCTGGTGGTATGGTTTAAAAATTGTCTGCCCGAGCCTATTAGCTGGTTGGGCATTTTTTCCCGACATTCGCTGGCAATCTACGGTTTTCACGCCATTATCGTCAATTTTATGCGCAGCCGTCACCTGACGCTGACCGCCCATCCGTTACTGGATATCTTCTGGGTATTTGGCGTGGCGTTGGCGCTCAGCCTGCTGTTGTCGATGGGGCTGCAGAAAATAGACTCTCGGCGGCTGGTGTCATAACGCGGTCGAGCCGCGCTGCTGGGCACGCCGCAGTTGACGACCGGAGGAAAACCCCGCCGCCAGCGCCGCTTTTTCCAGCCCATAACCCTGTTGCAGCCGCTGCTGCGCCACTGCCAGCCGCAGCTGTTCATGGTATTCACGCACGCTGATGCCGACATGGCTACGGAACAGCCTGGCCAAATGGCGGCTGCTGACATGGGCCTTTTCCGCCACCTGCGGCACCGACCATTCGGCCTCGGGTTCGGCGGCCATCACGTCTTGCGCACGGTGCACCGCCGGGTGCAGATGGTTGCGGTAACGCAGCCAGGGAGAGAGCTGCGGATCATCGCCGGAACGGCGAAAATACACCACCATTTCGCGGGCAATCTCCATTGCCCGTATTGCACCGCATTGGCGGTTAATCAAATGCAGCGCCAGATCGATACCGGCGGTAATGCCGGCGCTGGTGTACAGGTTGCGGTCTTCAACAAAGATACGGTTCTCTTTCACCTGCGCGGCCGGGGCCTGCTGACGCATGCGTTCGATCACATCATGGTGGGTGGTGCACTGATAGCCGTCGAGTAGCCCGGCCTGCGCCGCCAGCAGGGCGCCGGAGCAGATACAGACCAGCGTGATGCGCTGCTGCCGCAAATCGGGTTGCAGCGCCGCCAGCCAGTGGCGGGCCTGTTCGGCCGCCTGATGGTCGAAATCGCTGCGTGAATCGCGTGCGCCGGGTACCACCACAATAGCGCCGTCTTCCAGTCGGGCGGGCAGCGGCTGCAGCTGGCTCAACGTCATGCCAATCGAGCAGGTGATCTGCGGCAGTGGGCTGATGTAGCGCAGGCTGAATGCCCCAGCCAAACGCAGGGTTTCGGCCGGGCCGCTGACGTCCAGCGACAGCGCGTTGGGCAACATCAAAAAATAGACGGCCTGCGGCATGATTACTCCTGTGAGAGTTGCGCCAGTACTTCATCCACGCTGGCGAGCTGGGCGAAGCGGTCGACCAGCACCGTCTCAGTATGCCGCTTGAGTTGTTCGGTGGTAAAGACTTCTCCATTGGGATGCTGCATCGGGAAAGTCATCGTGGCCTCGGTGACGAAAGTCACCCGATAACCGAGATCGGACGCCACCCGGGTGGTGGTTTCGCAGCACTGTTCGGTGCGGATGCCGGAGATAATCAAGTGATCGATATCCCGTTGGCGCAGCCAGGCGTCCAGACCGGATTCGGTCAGTGCATTGTGCACCTGTTTATGAACGGTGACGTCTGCCTGATGGTTGAGGAACGGCAGTGGTTTTACCCAGCCGGATGCCAGCGAAAACGGCCCCTCCGGTGATACGTGGAAAACATCAACCAGGGCTATGCCCTGCCGGCGACAGCCTTCGATCAGCCGTGTCAGTGCCTGCTGGAAAGCGGGCAGATCTTCTTCCTGCCAGAATGGACGATGCTGGAATGATTGTTGAACATCGATGATCAATAACGCGCTCTGTGACATTTTCGGCCCTCCGCCAATGGGTATTACGCCATACTGCGCCGTTACCTTGTCTGGCAGAAGGCCAAAAACGGCCATCATGGTGGCATCAACGGACCAGCATCAGGCTTTGCCGACCTGGCCAGCGACCAGCTGCCCCTGATGGAAAGTGGCCGTGCGCGCCGGCAGGCGGGCCACCGCCTCGGCGGAGCAACTGGCGTTGACCAGTACAAACTCTGCGTTGTCCCCGGCCTGCGGCCAGACGCGTTGGCCCTTGTCGTTCAGCGGCAGCACGCCACCGGTCGAGATTGCCATAGCACGGGAGAGGTGGAATTCGTCGGAGCCGCGGTAAAGTTGGGCGTAAAGGTTGGCTTTTTCCAGAATGTCACCGCTGCCGAACGGTGACCAATGGTCGATCACGCTGTCGGTTCCGGTCATCACAAATACCCCTTTTTCACTGAGCTGCGGCAGCGGCATCATCAGCCCGCCAATCGGCACCGTAGAGGCGATGGTGATTTGCTGCGCCGCCAGCTGGCTAGCGGTTTCCTCCAGCTCATTCGGGTTCAGCACGGTTAGGGCAAACGCATGGCTGATGGTGACTTTACCGCGCAGCGCCGGGTTCTTTTCTACGGTGGCGATCATGTAGTTGATTGCCGCTACGCCGGCGGGGCTGGTTTCATGCAGGTGGATATCGACGCCTTTGCCGGTGTCGAGTGCAATCTGGAACATCGCATCCAGCGACTTCTCCATGGCGCCGTCAACGTTGGTCGGATCCAGTCCGCCGACGTATTGCACCCCCATCTGCATGGCCTCGCGCATCAAGCCGTCGACTTTGGAATGCAGCAGGCCATGCTGCGGGAAGGCGACGATTTCACAGCTGAAGTCCGCCCGGTGGTTTTCCAGCGCACGCTGCAGGTGTTCCAGGCTTTTCAGCCCGCTGACCGGATCGATATTGCAGTGGCTGCGTGCCACGGTGCTGCCTTTCGATTGCAGCAAGGCGATCAGGTTTTCCGCACGCTGCTGCGAGGTGGGCAACAGCTTGGGGATCAAGGTCTGTTCGAGCGCGATCATGTCCATGATGGTTTTGCCCTGACGTGGGCGTGGTGCCTGCCATGGGCCGCTGTAGAAGGTTTTATCCAGATGGATATGCATGTCGCGAAATGCCGGCAACAGCAGTTGGCCCTGCGCCTGATAGCGCGCTACCCCGGCGGGAGGCGTTGCTTCTTTCGGGTGAACGGCGGCAATTTTTCCGTCTTTGATTTCAAGTTGATACAGCGCGGTGCGGGTGCCGATCACCGTCTCGCCATCGTACTCAAAACCGTCTTCCAGTCGAACGTCGCTCAGCCAGTAGTGGCTGTCGGTCAGGGTCATAGGTGTGCTCTCTGGTATACATGCGCTGCTCGCTGGCGCGGCGGCTTGCGCCACGCCCCCCGTCAGGCCAATGACTGCACAGGCGGTGGTGAGCTTGCCGGTTTGGCTTAGGAAAGCTCTGCGGCTTTGTTGTTGGTTTTTTTCCACGTTCAATTCCTTAATCCAGAGGTGAGGTGCGTCAAAAGACAGCCACCAATTTAGGAGAGGAGCGCGTGGGTTGGCAGTGACATTTGCCACTGGCGACTATTCGATTTGGCAATAATAAGGGGGCGCTGTTTGGCCCCCTTTGATTTTACATCAACGGTAACAGACGGGAATAGAGCTCGCGGAAGGTGCTGCGCAGCGCGGTGTACTGCTGGTGGCGCTCGGCATCCGGTGTATGTACCTGTTCCAGCGGCAATTCAGGCAACAATTCAGCCAGTGGGCGCTGCGGGTTCAGGGCAATCTGAGCCAAGCGAGCCGCCCCCAGCGCCGGGCCAACATCGCCGCCGGTGCGGTATTCCAGCCGCTGGCCGCTGATATCCGCCAGCATTTGTCGCCAGAAGGGGCTGCGCGCGCCGCCGCCAATCAGGGTGATACTGGACGGCTGCAGACCGCTGGCGTGCAGTACGTCCATGCCATCAGCCAGGGCGAAACCAACCCCTTCCAGCACGGCGCGCGCCAGGTCGGTTGGCCCATGTTGGTGAGTCAGGCCCCAGAATGCGCCTTTGGCGTTAGGATTGTTGTGCGGCGTACGCTCGCCGGACAGATAGGGCAGGAACCACAGCGGCGCTGCCGCCGGCGGCGCCTGTTCGACATTGCGCAGTAGGGTAGCGACGTCCTCGACGTTGGTAAGTTTGCACACCCAGTCCAGGCAGGATGCGGCGCTGAGCGTGACCGACATCAGGTGCCAGGTGTCGGGCAACGCATGGCAGAAACTGTGTACCGCGCTGGCCGGGTTACTGAGAAAACCGTCGCTGACGGCAAAATAAACGCCGGAGGTGCCGAGTGACAACATCGCCTGCCCCGGCTGATACAGGCCTACGCCGATCGCCCCGGCGGCATTATCACCGCCGCCGGCCACCACCGGCACTGGCGACATGCCCCAACGTTTGGCCAGTTCAATATGGGTCTGGCCGGTGATCTGATTGCCTTCGAACAGCTGTGGCATCTGGCGGCGAGTCAGGCTGCATGCCGCCAGCATCTCCTCGCTCCAGTCGCGCCGCGCCACGTTCAGCCAGCCGGTTCCTGCGGCGTCCGACATGTCGCTGGCGAATTCGCCGGTGAGGCACCAGCGCAGGTAATCCTTGGGCAGCAGGACTTTATCTATACGTTTGAACAGCTCGGGCTCATGCTGGCGTACCCACAGCAGTTTAGGGGCGGTAAAGCCCGGCATCATCAGGTTGCCAGTGATTTGCCGCGACTGCGGCACCGCCTGTTCCAGCGCCAGACACTGTGCGGCGCTTCTGCCGTCGTTCCACAAAATCGCCGGGCGCAGCACCTGCTGACGTGCATCCAACAGCGTGGCACCGTGCATCTGACCGCTGAGCCCAATGGCTTTTACCTGCTGCAGGCTGTGTTGCTTGCCCAGCGCCAGCATCGCGCGGTCGGTGGCGTGCCACCAGTCCTGCGGGGCCTGCTCTGACCATAGGGGATGAGGACGGGAAATGGGCAGCGATTCACCGTGGCTGGCGAGCAATTGGCCCTGCTCGCTGAGCAAAATAACTTTTACGCCGGAAGTGCCGAGATCGATGCCGATATACATGGTTGAGGATCCTTAAAGGCGCGGCGTGTGCCGCGCGATCGGTTAGCCGAACAGATAGCGGTTCATCAGGTTTTCGAGCTGTTCCTGACGGCCGCTGACGTGCTGCGGCGCCAGTGCATGGCCTTCAGCGTACTGCGCCAAGGCTTCGAGCGACAGTTTGCCCTGCAAAATTTGCTGGCCCAATTCACCATTCCAGCCGGCATAGCGTTTTGCTACCTGCTGATGCAACTGGCCGTCAGTCACCATTTTTGCCGCGACCTTCAGTGCCAGTGCCATAGTATCCATGGCGCCAATATGACCATAGAACAGATCGTACTTGTCGGTACTTTGACGGCGGACTTTGGCATCGAAGTTCAACCCACCGGTGGTGAATCCCCCGGCGTTGAGAATTTCGAACATCACCAGCGCGTTCTCTTCTACGCTGATCGGGAATTGGTCGGTATCCCAGCCCAGCTGTGGGTCACCCCGGTTGGCATCGACAGAGCCGAAAATGCCCAGCGCAATGGCGGTGGCGATTTCATGGTGGAACGAATGGCCTGCCAGCGTGGCGTGGTTGGCTTCGATATTCACCTTGATCTCTTTTTCCAGGCCGAACTGCTTAAGGAAACCATAGACGGTGGCGACGTCGTAGTCGTACTGATGTTTGGTCGGTTCCTGCGGTTTGGGCTCAATCAGCAGGGTGCCCTGGAAACCGGTTTTGTGTTTATGCTCCACCACCATCTGCATAAAGCGGCCAATTTGCTCACGTTCCTGGCGCAAATCGGTATTGAGCAAGGTCTCATAGCCTTCACGCCCGCCCCACAGCACGTAGTTTTCACCGCCCAGGCGCTGGGTGGCGTTCATGGCGGTGAATACCTGGGTGGCTGCCCAACTGAAGATTTCCGGATCCGGGTTGGTGGCGGCCCCGGCGCCATAACGCGGATGGGTAAAACAGTTGGCGGTGCCCCACAGCAGTTTCACGCCGCTGCTGTGCTGCTTTTCTTCCAGCACGTCGGTCATTACCGCAAAGTTGTGCAGATACTCTTTCAGCGAGGCACCTTCCGGTGAGACGTCTACGTCATGGAAGCAGTAGTAAGGTACGTTCAGCTTGTGGAAGAACTCGAACGCCACGTCGGCTTTGCGTTTGGCCAGCGCCAGCGCGTCGCCCGGCTGCTGCCAGGGACGATCGAAGGCACCGACGCCGAACATGTCCGCGCCGTTCCAGCAGAAGGTATGCCAATAACAGGCGGCGAAACGCAGATGTTCCGCCATGCGCTTGCCAAGCACCAGTTCATCCGGATTGTAGTGATGAAAGGCCAGGGGGTTATTGCTGGCTGGGCCTTCGTAGCGCACTTGCTCAAGCTGATCAAAATATGACATTCGGGGCTTCCTTATTTGAGGTTATCGGCGGTTTGGGCCAGCAACTGCTGCTGTTCTTCTTTTTTCAGCCGGGCGATACCGAATCCGGTAAATCCCCACAGCGTGGCAAAAAATATCCCGCTCCAGCACAGCACTGCCCACGGCAGATAGCTGAGTGTGGCGACACCGAGCGTGCCTGCCATGTATGCGCCTGCGGCGGTCCAGGGCAGAATAGGTTCAAAGATTGTTGCGGAGTCTTCCACCGTGCGGCTCAGATTCTTCGGGTGCAGACCGCGCTCGATATAGGCATTACGCAGCATCTCAATAGGGATCAGAATGGATATTTGCCCGTTGCAGGTGACGCTGATCATGGTCAGGCCACAGGCCAGTGTTGCCAGGATCATGGTGCCAGTGGAGTGCACCAATTTAAGCAGTGCGTGGACAATCACTTCCAGTGCACCACTCAGTGCCAGCGTGCCTGCAAAAGAAAGGGCACAAAAGCAGATCAGCAGCGTGCTCATCATGGAATTCATGCCACCACGGTTCAGCAGATTACTCAGTACAGGGTTGATATCTTGATTACCCACCATCGACACGTTAAAGCCGTCGACTGCGCTTTTGACGACATCATGAAAGGCAAATCCTTGAATAAATGAGGCATTGGCCATGGCTACCAGCGCTGAAACCAGCATGATAGGGATAGTCGGTTTTTTGGTGATTGAGCCATAGAGCACAATGGCTACGGGTAACAACAACAACAGATTAAAATGGTAGATCCCGGCCAGGCCAGAGGTAATCAACAAGACCTTGTCTGGAATGGCGGCGCCTGCGAGATCGCCTGACATGCCATAAAAGAACATCACAGCGGCGGAAAGAATGAGTGATGGCAGGGTGGTGTACAGCAGATGGCCAATATGTTCGTACAAATCGACCTGTGCCGCCATGGCCGCGAGGTTAGTATCGCCAGACAGCGGTGAGAGTTTATCGCCAAAGTATGCGCCTGCAACCACGGCTCCTGCAGTAGCGGCCAGGTTTGCATCCATACCTATGGCGACGCCCATAAACGCGACGCCCACGGTACCTGCTGAACCCCAGGAAGTGCCAGTGCAAACGGACACAACTGAAGTGACCAGCAGTGCGGTGACGTACAGCATCGCCGGGTTGATCAGTTTTAGGCCGTAATAAATCATCAGCGGAATCGTGCCACCCGCCATCCACGTACCAATCAGCAAACCTACGCTGATGAGAATCAGCAAGGCGGGCATTGTTTTGGCTATTTTTTGCGAGATAGATACGAGAATATCGTTGTAGCTGTGACCGAGGCGTTTAACCAATAGTGCAGCAATCACAGTAGACAGTACCATCAGAGGTTCTGGCGGTAGGTCAAAAGCGGCGTAGCCAATACCCAACAACAGCACCATGGTAACGATCGGCAGCAGGGATTCAGTCAGCGTCGGTGCGCGTGGTTTTATTATATTATTCATGGGGTACTACTCCTGGTGTGCGTAGGGGGAAGTACTGATGATTCGTTCTAATGCTTCAGCCAGCGTATCTCGTGGCGTGGCAATATTGATTCTGAAAAAGCCTATTCCCGACTCGCCAAACCCCGAGCCCCAGCTCATTTCGACGCCGGCAAGGTTAAGGAACCAGTGCTTTAGTTGATCTTCGCTGAGGTGACTTGCTTGGTAATTCACCCAGAGCATGTATGTTCCCGTGCTGCGGGTAACCACCCAGTCAGGAAAATGTTTACTTAGCATGTTGATTACCCATGCGCGGTTATCGGCAAGGTAGTTTTTTAAGGCGAATAGCCAGTCATCACAGTCGCGGTAAACGCTTAAAAAGGCTGGGACGGCGTAGTATCCGGGGTTGTGAATCCCCGCAGCTTCGAGACAATGTATAAATTTTTGACGGTGTTGTTTATTGGCAATAATAATGTTGGCAACTTCAAGACCAGCCATGTTAAATGTTTTTGCCGGAGAGGTGCAGATAAAAGAATTTTGCTCAACGTAGGAGCTAACGGATGAAATTACCTGGTGCTGGTGATGACTAAAAATGAAATCAGAATGAACATCATCTGAAATAATAAAGACGTGATATTTCTCGGCCAACTGTGCGATTTTTATTAATGATTCTTTTTCCCAAACGGTGCCCGTTGGATTATGGGGTGATAATAAAATAAAACAGCGCGCATGTTTAAATTTATTCTCAAGGTCATCGAAGTCGATGGTATAGCACCCATGATGATAGCGCAGCTCGCTTTCCAACAGTTTACGCTGATTAAGTACGACACTGTGGCTGATGGGATGATATGCCGGCGCCAGGCTGACGATGCTATCTCCCGGCGCAGTAAAATTCTGGATGTACAGAGATACGGCCTGTATGACTCGCGGGCAAAAGACCACGTGCTCAGCATTGATATGCCAGTGGCAATGACGTTGCATCCATTGCGTGACGGTTTCTCCCCAATTTTCGCTCAGTAATGTATAGCCATAAATCCCTTTGTTTGTGAATTCATTAAGTAAACTGATTGTTTTATTCGGTAGTGGAATATCCATGTCGGCAACGGAAAGGGGAATTAATGGCATGGGTAATGCATCGCTTGTGCTTTCCCACTTGGCGCTATGAGTTCCTTTGCGTGATATTTTATTATTAAAGTTATAGTTATCCATCACACGACCTCACCTTGACGTTTGTCATTATTGTGGTGCTACGATAGCGCTAATGCATCAGGGTGTTTATTCCGGGTTTTACTTTTGCTGTTATGAAAAATGACTTACGTGATATTGCTCACAAGTAAAGCAAAGGATTAACGTCGAAATGGCCATTCGTGTTGTATATGGACGCAAAGAGCTCAAACGTGGAGTGGGGTAGATATGTTCGATAAGCGCTATCGGATTACGCTGCTATTCAACGCTAACAAAGTGTACGACCGTCAGGTGGTAGAAGGTGTGGGCGAGTATTTGCAGGCGTCGCAGTGTGACTGGGATATTTTTATTGAAGAGGATTTTCGCTGCCGTATCGACAATATTAAAGACTGGCTGGGTGATGGCGTCATTGCTGATTTTGACGATGTAGAGATTGAGCGACTACTGCAAAATGTCACTGTGCCTATCGTCGGCGTGGGGGGTTCTTACCATCGCGATGATGAATACCCACCGGTGCACTACATTGCTACCGACAACCACTCCTTGGTCGCGGCGGCCTTCACTCACTTGAAAGAAAAGGGCATTAATCGTTTTGCTTTCTACGGATTGCCAAGCGAAGGTGGAAAACAATGGGCGAAGGAGCGTGAATACGCCTTCAAGGCGTTGGTGGCTGCCGAAAAATATCAAGGAGTTATCTATCAGGGAATGGCCACGTCGCCAGACAATTGGCAATACGCACAAAACCGGTTGGCGGACTGGGTACAGACGCTGCCGCAGCAGACCGGCATCATCGCCGTGACTGATGCCCGGGCACGCCATCTGCTGCAGGTTTGCGAACATCTGGATATCGCTGTGCCAGAAAAACTGTGCGTGATTGGTATCGATAATGAGGAACTTACGCGTTATCTTTCGCGGGTGGCATTGTCTTCGGTCGCACAGGGTACCCGCCAGATGGGCTATCGTGCCGCGAAATTGCTGCATCAACTGCTCAATGGGCAGGTACTGCCATTACAGCGCATTTTGGTTCCCCCAATAAAAGTCATTGAACGGCGTTCTACAGACTTTCGCTCTTTGCGCGATCCCGCAGTGATTCATGCTATGCATTATATACGCCACCATGCTTGCCAAGGTATTAAGGTAGAGCAAGTATTGGATGCTGTGGGTATATCGCGTTCTAACCTGGAAAAACGTTTCAAGGATGAACTGAACCAGACAATTCACCATGTAATCCACGAAGAGAAGCTCGATCGTTCCCGTAATTTACTCACGGCGACGTCGCTACCTATTGCTGAAATTTCGCAGATGTGCGGCTACCCCTCACTGCAGTATTTTTACTCGGTATTCAAGAAGGGTTACGACATGACGCCGAAAGATTACCGTGAGCGTTACGGTGAGGTCGGGTATTAGGCCGGGTGCATTCGCGATGGCCACACAGCTGTCTTTACACCAACCCGCAAAACGCCTTCAGCTGTTCGGCCAGTGCCGGGGTGGCGGCGGGGGCACCGTCGCGGTAATACAGCGCCAGTTCGATGCTGTCGATCGGCGGTAACCCTTCGGCGATGCCGAGCACCCGGTGGCTGGGCAAGCGACAGCTAGCTGGCAACAGCGTGACGCCTAACCCGGCGGCGGATGCGGCGGTGAGAGCCGCCAGACTGGCACTGCTGTAGCCGATGCGCCAGCGCTTGCCAAGGTTATCCAACGCCTGGCACAGGTCATCGCGGTACAGGCCATTGAGCGGGAACACCGCCAGCGGTACCGGGGATTGTTCGATGGCCGGAAAGGCCAGGCTATCCAGCCACAGTAGCGGCTCCGGCCTGGCGGCGCGCGGAGGTTGACTACGACGCTGTTTCACCAGGATCAGGTCCAGTTCTTCACGGGCATAGGCGCTGTGCAGATCGGCGCTCAGGCCGCTGGTGACGTCCAGCCGCAGGTGCGGGTGCGCCCGGCTGAATTCCGCCAGCAGTTCCGTAGTCGGTGCCGCGAAATCCTCCGGCATCCCCAACCGCAGTACGCCGTCGCGCCAGATACCGGTCAGGGCGTCATGTGCCTCTTCATTCAGCGCGATGATCCGCCGCGCATAGCTCAACAGTTTGACGCCTTCCTCGGTCAGTAATACCTGATGAGAGGAGCGCTCAAATAGCGGTTTACCGAGCATCTCCTCCAACCGACGCACCTGCTGGCTGACGGTGGACTGCGATAAAAATACCCGGTCCGCGGCGCGGGTGAAGCTACCGCTGTCGCACACGGCGACAAAGCTGAGCAATAACTGCGGATTGAACATCGGGTAGCGATTCATTTTCCCACTGCTGGCTATTTTATTATTTAATTTCCCAATACTAGCGGCGTTGCCTAGAGTAATGCAACGCTGCGGCGTACAGGTTGTGACGTCGCACTCTTCACCCCGGAAGTTCAGGAGTAGACCGTGTTAAATCATTTTATTGCTCCCCCTTTCTTACGCCGCTGGTTCAATCCCCTGCTGTGGGCACTGGTGCTGATTGGCTTGAATATGCGGCCGTTGCTGACGTCTATTGGCCCGCTGTTGCCGACGCTGCGCCAGGCTACCGGGCTGAGTTTTGGCGGCGCGGCCCTGCTGACCACCTTGCCGGTGTTGATGATGGGGCTGATGGCGTTGGCTGGCGGTGCCATCAACCGTTTGTTCAGTGAACGCACCAGCGTTGTCCTGAGTTTGCTGGCCATTGGCCTGGGTGCTGCCTGGCGCGAGCTGGCCCCGGGCAGCACGCAGTTGATGCTGAGTGCAGTGCTGGGCGGGCTGGGAATTGGCGTTATCCAGGCGGTGATGCCCGGTATTATCAAGCATCATTTTCTCAAGCAGATGGCGTTGGTGGCCGGGCTGTGGTCGGCGGCGCTGATGGGCGGCGGTGGGCTGGGGGCGGCGATTACTCCTTGGCTGATGAGTGTTGGCCATGACTGGCATAGCGCGCTGGCCTGGTGGGCAGCGCCGGCGCTGGTGGCGTTGATCGCCTGGTGGCCCGTCAGCCGAGGTTTGGCACGCCTGACGCCATCCGGTACTGCTCGCGGACCGAGCTTATGGTGCAGCCGTCGCGCCTGGTTGCTCGGTGCCTATTTCGGTTTGATTAATGGCGGCTACACCAGCCTGATCGCCTGGCTCCCCCCTTATTACATGCAGCTCGGCTGGCAGCCGCAGGCCAGCGGATCGCTATTGGCGCTGATGACCTTCGGCCAGGTCGTGGGGGCGCTGCTGTTGCCCGCCTTGGCGCGCGCTACGGACCGCCGTCCGCTGTTGTTGCTGGCGCTGATCATGCAGTTGGCAGGTTTCATCGGCCTTATCTACCTGCCGCAAACGCTGCCTTGGCTGTGGGTACTGCTATCCGGCCTGGGGCTGGGCGGTGCATTCCCGCTGTGCCTGGTGCTGGCGCTCGACCATATTCCGCACCCGGCGGCGGCGGGGCGACTGGTGGCATTTATGCAGGGTATCGGCTTCCTGCTGGCGGGTACGACGCCGTACATTTCCGGCCTGTTGCGTGATTACAGCGGTGGCTTTGTGCTCGATTGGCAAATTCACGCACTGCTGGTGGTGGTGCTTATCGCCATCACCTGGTGCTTCCATCCGCACAGCTACCGGCGAGCGTTCGCCGAATAATATTTCTGTCATTGCGGCTCCCTATAGTGACGTTGCTTTTACTTCTGGGCGATAACAACAAAAAGGGAACCATGACATGCACATCACCAAAACTCGTCTGGCGCTGTTGGCTGGCTGTATGGCGCTGAGCGGTAACCTGTGGGCTGACGCCCAACCGGTGTCTGCGACGCTGGCCGGGCATGCGATACTGGCGGTAAAATCCAGTGTTGCGGCGCCACAGGATGCTCCCACCGATTTGCAACAAAGCGGTAAGTACACCAGCGGCAAACGCGTGACGGAACTGGGCAGCGTGGCGGGAAAATCCGCCGATCGCATGACCGGTATCGGCCTGCCGATCGCGGGCCAACCCCTTCAGGGCCATTCCGGTATCAAGCACATGCCTGACGGCACCTACTGGGTGTTGACCGACAACGGCTTCGGCAGCAAAGCCAACTCACCGGATGCGATGCTGTACCTCAATCACTACAAAATCGACTTTGACAACGGCACGGTGACGCCGCTGAAAACGGTATTCCTGCACGATCCTGACCTGAAAGTGCCGTTCCATATCGTCAATGAGAGCACCGACCAGCGTTACCTGACCGGTAGCGACTTCGACCCGGAAAGCTTCCAGTTTGCCGACAATGCCCTGTGGATCGGCGATGAATTCGGCCCTTACCTGATCAAGGCCGATCTGGACGGTAAGGTGTTGGCGGTGTTCGACACCAAGGTGGACGGCAAGGTAGTCAAATCGCCGGATAACCCGAC
Organism: Serratia sp. Je.1.23.a; assembly: GCF_051129805.1. Taxonomy (NCBI): domain Bacteria; kingdom Pseudomonadati; phylum Pseudomonadota; class Gammaproteobacteria; order Enterobacterales; family Yersiniaceae; genus Serratia; species Serratia sp. Je.1.23.a. The sequence goes on from NZ_JBCPSR010000007.1 coordinate 128,436, forward strand.
GCTGACTCTGCCGGGTGCTCCGGATGGCAAACAGAACTTCCAGGTGGCGCGTTCCAAGGGTTTTGAGGGCATGGCGGCATCGCCGGACGGCAGCAAGCTGTACCCGTTGCTTGAGGGCGCGCTGTGGGATGGCGAAAAGTTTGAAAACCGCGATGGAAAACGTTACCTGCGGGTGCTGGAATTTGACGTGAAACAGCAGGCCTGGACTGGCCGCAGCTGGCAGTACGTGCTGGAAGACAACCAGAACGCCATCGGCGATTTCAATATGATCGACGCTACCCATGGCCTGGTGATTGAGCGTGATAATGGTGAAGGTACGCCGGACAAAGCTTGCGCGGCGGGTGCGCCAACCGACAACTGCTTCAGCCAGGTGGCGAAGTTCAAGCGGGTATATAAAATCGCTTTTTCTGATGCCAACGTCGGCAAACCGGTCGATAAACTGGCTTATATCGACCTGTTGAACATTCAGGACCCGAACAAGTTGGCGCGCAAACCGCTGAACAACGGTGTGCTGACCTTCCCGTTCTTCACCATTGAAAACGTCGACGTGGTGGACGGCAGTCATATTATTGTCGGTAACGACAATAACTTCCCGTTCTCCTCCAGCCGCCAGCCGAATGTGGCGGATGACAATGAATTTATCCTGCTGGACGTCAAAGATCTGTTGAAGCCGTAATTCTGCCGGCCTCCGGCATTGTTGCCGGGGGCCGCCGCTATTTCCCTCTTAGCGCTAAGGATAAACTGCGCTATAATCAGGCTCTTGCTTCTGACTCCCGAAGGAAGATCCTCGTCCCCGGTGGGGCGGCCGGACTTCAAATCCGGTTGGGGCCGCCAGCGGTCCTGGGCAGGTTCGACTCCTGTGATCTTCCGCCACTCTCCAGCGTAAACCCCTTCGGAGCAGCCAATGACCTTCTGCCGCGATGGCTTTATCCCCACGGTAACCGACTTCTCATTGCAGGATGCGTTCACGCCTGTGCTGACAGCGTTGGTCGCAGGCTTGCCGAGCCATTTCCCCGACTTGATCCACTGTATTTATCTCTATGGCAGTGTGGCACGCGGACAAGCGACACCGGGGGAGTCCGATTTGGATATCACCTTGTTGCTGAGTCGGCGGGCTTCTGACGCTGAATTGGCGCTTATTGAGCAATGGCGTGAGGATTTCCAGCAATATCAGACGATAGTCAGCAAGGTGGATTTTGATATTGGCACCCTCGATGAAGCGCTAAATCCCGCCAATCGCTATAGCTGGGGCTATTGGTTGAAACACCATTGCCGCTGTCTTTGGGGAAATGACGTTAGCAACGCATTGCCACTGTTCCGGCCAGATCGTCGCATTGCGCGGGCGGTAAATGCCGATCTGCGCACCGTGCTGGAAGATTATGGTGTGAAAATCTCGGGCGGGTCTCGGGTTGCTGAGCTGCAACGACTCAAACGCGAAGCGGCCAGAAAGCTGATCAGAGCAACTAATATGCTGCGTGATCCTGATAGCCTGTTTTGGCCGATAGCGCTTGATGATTATGCCGAGCAATTATTAGCGCGGCATCCTGATAAGGCTACAGAAATAGATTATCTGCTGGCACATGCTATCAATAATGCTAATGATGCTGAGTTTACCGAGCGAATGATGGACTTTCTTTGTTGGCTTGAACGTCAGCAATAAAGCCGCCCCGAAGCGGCGGCTTATAACTTAAGGCTTAGGCGTACTGGGTTAACTTCCAGGTAGCCGCCTTATTATTGTAGGGCGGCATGGTATTACCTTTCGCGATGGGGGCGGTGGTTGATGGTGTGCCCACTACCTTCCAAACGCCGCTTTCCGGGCATTTTTGCCCTGTTGAAGCAGTAGTACCAAGGGGGGATCTGGTCATCATGATCTTTCCTTAATCAGTGCGGCGCTACCCTAGCACCGCTAATAAAGATATTTACAGGTTCCTGTAGATATTCAATCCCATAAGTGAAATACAAGACATTAGTTTGATATTAGTGAATGCGGGAGTTGATTTTTTAAATTTAAAGATATTTAGCCATTGTTTGTTTCGATATATAAATAATTTATATCATTTCCATTGCACTATTTTATTTATATATATGTTGATGAGTAATCTTAATTGATTATTATTAAATGGTTGGGGTGTTTATAAAATAGTCCAATATATAATAAATTAAAATAGCGCAGTGGACTCGGCTCAAAGACGTTATCTCTGGCGAACACCATTCTTTGCACTGACGCTGATCGTCTAGTCAAACAGGGGCTGGTCAACAGCGTCAGCGCAGATGAATTTAAAAGGATAAATTAGCAGTGTTAAAGTAAGGATCCCGGTCAGCAGTGATTTTTCGTATACCCTGTCTGACCGGAAATTTTTCCCTGGTGTTGGCTGTGTTGGCTACCTGACCGTACAGGTCAGGTTTTTTTTCCAGTGCCTAACGAGACTCATTATATGTTGCGGTTCCAAATCCGTAAGTTGTACTTAAGTCCCATCTATACCTAGACTTAAGTTCAGGTTCGATCACCAAAGGGAAAGTCTGACCGCCACGGAGCCTGTATGTTTTCTGCCTTCAATGAAAATCGAACAATAACGGAAACGCTTCGGGATCATATCGATAGGAAGTTGTTACCATTCGGTAGCCCGGAATATGCCTACCTCGCTCTCAGAAAGAACAATCCATCAGATTCACTTATTATTTCAAGCTATCCGGGTGAGTGGCTGGATCTCTATCGAACCAATAATTTCCAACTCACTGACCCGGTAGTATTGATTGCGTCTAAACGCACTTCACCCTTTGTATGGGACGAGAATATTACTCTGATGACAGATAAGATATTTTCTCTCTCTAAACGGTACAATATTTTTAATGGATTGACCTTTGTGTTGCATGACCATCTGAACAATCTGGCGCTATTATCTGTCGTTATAGGCAGTCGCGTACAAGGGGAATTGGAAAAACGTATCTCATCCGATCTCGGGACTATGCAGATGTTACTGATCGATATTAATGAGCAGATGTATCGTCTAGCCGGATCGGCAATTCCCGGCATGCAGAAAAATAATATGAACACACAGAAGTCTATTTTCACCCCACGAGAAAAGGAAGTGCTGTATTGGGCGAGTATGGGTAAAACCTATGGGGAAATTGCTGCTATTTCAGGTATTTCCGTGAGCACGGTGAAATTTTATATGGGTAATACAGTGGTTAAATTGGGCGTCAGTAACGCTCGCCAAGCCATCCGGCGGGGCGTTGAGCTGGAACTTATTACGCCGGTGGCGACATCGGGCAGATAAAACGAAAGGTCAGGCGGTGAAACCTTCAGCCTTCTTGCAGGGCTGCCAGAAGGCAGTATGGTATTACCCCGCGAAAGGGCAGCTCTCCGCCAACTGAGTCAACCCCTCACGTTCTTGCCGGAACGAAACCTTGCCCTGATCCAGCGTGACCACAAAAATGCTGTCGAAGTCGCTACCTGGCCATTCGGGCACCAAACTGGCGTCGCCGCCGCGCGCGGCAACGATGTTCTTCACTGCCTTATCGAGATTCTTGTGCTCCCAGGCGATGAAGATGCGCGAGTTTTGGTACTTATCGCTGAGCAGCTCCTGCTGCAGCCCGGCGATGTCATCGGCGTGGAATTGAATGCCGATCGGCAGTCCGACACGTACCGCGGTGGGCATAATGGTCGACAGTGCTCGCAGCGAACTGCCGGTCTTATTCTCTTTGGGCCCGGCGGCAAAGATAAAGTCAGGTTTGCCATAGCGGTCCAGTAGCACGTCCGGCAGTGCCAGCGCGCGATTGAGCCCTTTACAGGTTAACTGCCCGCTGTCGTTGGCGGGTTTTTCCCCGTGCCGCACGAAGATCAGCGTTTCCTGTGCCAGTACGCTTTGGCTGAGCAGCAGCGCCGCTAAACCGCCCAGGATTTTGTTGCCGATTTTGTTAAACATCCTCAACCCTTATGTAATGGCCTGCTGATTTCTGAGCGCTTTTCGTCACGTTACTCGCTATCATAACTGGCGTGACAACAAGGCATGCCGCACTGATGCGGTGCCTCCGGGATAATTAAATACTGGCCTAAGGAAGGATTTACAATGAAAAACATTTTCTTTTTTGATGCGATGCTGACGCCGAAAATCATCACCGGCGTGTACTGGCTGTGCCTGCTGGGCATCATTGTTGTCGGGATTGGGTTGATGTTCTACGGTGAGTTCTTCCGCGGCCTGTTTGCGATCATTATCGGCGGCGTGTTCACCCGCGTTTGTTTCGAAATGATCATCATTGCGTTTAAAAATAATGAGTACCTGCGAAAAATCGCCGAAAAGCCTTAATTAAATAGTAAACGCCGGGCCATGCCCGGCGTTTTGTTATTCCCCCAGCGTTATCGCCAGCCGTTCCCTCATTAATTCAATAAAATTCTCCGGCACGGTTCTCGCCGTTGGCGCGCGTAGCGCCTGGCTCCAGACCGGCTCCGGGAAATGTGAGTCGTCGAGGTAGCGCGGGATGATATGCCAATGCAAATGGGGCAGTGCGGTGCCCAGGCTGGCGATATTGATCTTCGCCGGCGTCAGCAATTGCCGTAGTTGCGCTTCAACCTGAGCGACCACGGTCATGATGCTGTTGCGTTGGTCGTCACGCAAATCGCTCAGTTCGGCGATATGCTCATGCCAGACCACCCGACACCAGCCGGGGAAAGGGCTGTCGGCAATGAAAATGGCCCGGCACAGCGGGTTTTGCCACAGCAGGATTTCATTGGTTGGATGGCAGTAAACGCAGGATTCATTGTTCATTTTTATTCTCCCGCTGCGGTTTTGGGCGCAGCGAAGCTCCCGCCGCGCTTTAGCGCAGCATGGATTCAGTATGAAAGAGAGCGGAGCCGTAGCCCCGCAGGAGGTTACGTGTTAATGACCGACTGTCGGCGCACCAGGCTAGGCGCGAATAAAAACTCCTCCACCGGCAATTCAGGGTTTTCCAGCCGACCAATCAGCCGATCGACGATTTTCACCGCCATCTCGCGCAGCGGCGGCGCCACTGAGCTAAGCGCCGGGTTAAACAGCTCGGACAGGAACATGTTATCGATGCCGACAACTGAAATATCCTCGGGCACCCGTACGCCGAGCCGCTGGAAGGAGGAAATCATGCCGATGGCCAACATGTCGTTCAGCGCTACAATGCCGTCCGGCCGGGGTTCACTCTGGCAAATTTGTTCGGCCAGCGTCTTGCCTAACTCGGCCATTTCAGCATCACCGTAGGCGAACTGCGCCTTGCCTTCGATCACCCAGGCCGGCAGCCCTGCGTTCTCCAGTGCCTGCCGGTAACCGGCAATTTTGTTGGCGCGGCTGCTGGTCATGCCGGAAGCGGTAGCGAAGGCGATACGGCGGCAGCCTTGGGCTATCAGATGCTGTGCCGCCATGCTGCCAGCGGCGCAATTATCCATCGACACGCTGTCAATCGGCAGCGCCGCCTCGCCAGGGACGGCCAGAGTGCGCTCGTCGTAGTTAATCATCACCAGGCCGCGTTTCAGGGCATCGCGAAAATGAGGGCGATCGTAAAACGTGGAGGCCACCACCACGCCGCGAATGCCTAACGCCAGCAGATCGTCGAGAAAACGGATCTCTTCTTCCTGTTGGCGATGGGTATCGCCCAGCAACACTTGATAACCATAGTTTTGCTTAGCCGCCAGCTCAATTTCGCGCACCAGCGCAGCGAAGCTGGGGTTGACGATGGACGGTACCAGCAGGCCCAGCATTTTGACCTGCCCGGTTTTAAGCTGCTGCGCGGCGCGGTTTGGCTGGTATTGCAGCGCCGCCATCGCCTGTTCAATACGGGCCAGCGTATCCTTGCGCATCTGATCGACTCGGCCGTTCAGCACGTTGGATACCGTACTGACCGACACCCCGGCATGACGTGCCACATCACGTATATTCGCCATCACATTCCCGTTTTGCATTAACCCATTACCCCGACTTTATCACGCGGCCGAAAGTGAGTCACAGACCCTTAGGGCGCGAGTTGACCGCCGTTGACGTCGATAATTTGCCCGGTGATATATCCGCTACAGTTATGCGAGGCCAGGAACAGGTAGGTGGGCGCCACCTCTTCGCTGCGGCCAAAGCGGCCCATCGGAATGGAAGCGCGCATTTTACCCAGCACTTCGTCGCTCTTGCCGTGATGGAAAGCGGTATCGATGCTGCCTGGCGACACGATATTGAAACGGATATTGTCCTGGGTGAACTCCTTCACCCAGTTGCGGTGGATATTGTGCAACCAGGCTTTGGCGCTGGCATACAGCCCGGCGCCGATCCCGCCGCCTTCGCGTGCCGCAATGGAGCCGGTGCTGATGACGCTGGCGGTCGTCCCATTCTCGCGAGCCGAAGCGCGCAGGTGAGGGATAGCGAATTTGGTCACCATCAGCGCCGAGCGGCAGTTCAAATCCATCACTCGATCAAAAAACTCGTCGTCTATCGCTTCCAGCCCGTTGCGACCGCCCAATCCACCGGCGTTGTTGATCAAAATATCGATGCCGCCAAAGCGGGCGACAAAGGCTTCCACCAATGCCTCGCAGCCGGCGGAGCGCGACAGATCGGCCGAGAAGAATGCGCATTCACCGGGGAAGGTGGCGATCTCTGCCGGTGGCTCACTGCGCAGGCCGTTAATGCCTACCTTGGCGCCGTGCCGGGCGAACAGGGCGGCGGTCGCCAGCCCGATACCGGCGGTGGAACCGGTGATCAATACGCGTTTGTCGGTTAAATCAGAGAACATGGTGTGACTCCTTGCTTGAGAAAATCAGTAGCCCAGCCGCGTCGGCAACCAGGTGGAGAGCGCCGGGAATAGCGCGATAACGATGATGCCGAACAGCACGATCAGCAGGTATTTGGCCATAGGTTTAATCACGTCCTGCATCGGGACGCCGCAGATGGCGCAGGTGGTGTACAACCCCAGGCCGATCGGCGGGGAAAACAGGCCGAAACCCATCGCCAGAATCATCACAATGGCGTAGTGCAACGGGTTGAAGCCGAGCTGGGTGGCGATGGGCACCAGGATCGGCGCAAAGATAATCAGCGCCGGAGCGCCCTCCAGCACTGCGCCGAAGATAATCAGGATGACAATCGACAGCAGCAGGAACAGCCACGGACCGTATTCTGCGCCGATGGCGACCAGCAGCTGTGCGCACTGCTGCGGGATCATTTCGATGGTCAGAGCGAAGGACAAACTGGTGGCGCAGGCGACGATAAACAGCAGCATGCCGGACAGCGCGGCGGTGTCGACAAACAGCTTCAGGGTAGCTTTCAGCGTCAGCTCACCAAAGGCCAACCGCCCGACCACGATGGCGTAGACCACCGCGAAGGCGGAGATCTCCGTGGAGGTGGCGATGCCGGCCACCACCCCCTTGCCGATCATCAAAATCATGACCAGACCGACGGCGGCGCCGATCAGCAGTTGGCGCGTCGGCATCCGTACCGTGTAGGCGTCATCGACGTTGATGCGTTTGCCGAATATCACGGCGGCAATCAGCAGCAATACCAGCAGGCACAGGGCGGGGATCAGCCCGGCGATAAACAGCGCGCCAATCGAAATGTTGGCGATAAAGCCCATTACGATCAGGTTTACACAGGGGGGAATGGTCTCCGCCATAATGGCTGAAGCGGCGAATACCCCGGCAGACTCTTCGGCAGGTTGGCGAGCCCGACGTACCGCCGGCATCAGCACGCCGCCGACCGTGGCGACGTCCGCCAGCTTGGAACCGGAAATGCCGGAGAAAAACGCCATCGACAAAATCGTCGTCATGTTCAGGCCGCCGCGATAGCGCCCCATGCCGCGCACGATCAGCTCAACCAGCCGTGACGACATGCCGTTGACTTCCATCACCGCGCCGGCCAATAGAAAGAACGGGATCGCCAGCAGCACGAAATGGTCGACGCCGGCGGTGACCTGTTGGGCAAAAAAGACGAACGGTAGCGACGGATCGCTGAGGAAAAACACCATCGCCGACATCCCGAGGGTAAAGGCGATCGGCACGCCGGAGATAATGCCAAGAATAAAGCAGGCCAGCATCAATGCGGCGGGCAGCGAGCTGAGCCCGGTGGCAGTATGCAAGCTAAGGTAGCCCGCGCCACCCAACAGCGCGACAACGGCGGCGCTGGTTAACACCACTTTCAGCGGCGCCTGGCAGGCGTGGTCGAGCGCGCTGACCAACATCACCGCGGCACCGATAAATACCGGCACCACGAAAATTGCCTGCGGCAGGCCGTGCTCGGTGGTCTGCGGCAGCGAAATGCCGACCAGGCTAAAGCTGGATACCGTCAGCCCCAATGCCACCAACACCAACACCCAGCGGCTGGCATGCACCACATACGGCCGGGTGGCTTCCGGTAGCCAGCGCAGAAACAGATCGACACCAATGTGTCTGCCGCGCCCGGTGGAGGTGGCGACGCCAAAGAACACCAGCGTCACCATCAGCGCACGCGCCACCTCTTCAGCCCATTCGATCGGGCTGTGCAGCGCGTAGCGCCAGACGACCGAAGCGAAAACCACCACCACGTTCACCAGCAGCGCCAGTGCGCCGCCCCAGGCGGTAAAGCGGGTCAGGCCGCGGCTTAACTGCGTCAGAATAGCCACTTTTTTCACGCTCATTTCAAGGGTTACAGGAAGGGTCATAGCAAATCCTCCGCCGGGGCGCGTTACGGCTGCGCTGCGGCATGAATGGCGTCCAGCACCGCTTTGGCCTGTGGATACTTAGCGGTAAATGCCGCCTGCAGCGGCAGGGTTTGCTGGCGGAAATAGTCGCGGTCGGTTTCGCTGAAAATCACGCCGGCGGCTTTCAGTTTTTCCATGGCCTGAATTTCTTTTTCCGCCGCAATTTTGCGTTCATAAAGGGTGGCTTCGTTGGCCGCGGCCAGCACCTCGTCACGCAAGTCTTGCGGAATGCGCTGGAAAGCCGCATGGCTGATGGTGGCCACTATCGGGTTATAGATATGACGGGTCAGCGTGGCGTTTTTGGCGATCTCGTAATACTTGCTGGTGTACACCGTGGCGGCATCGTGTTCCACGCCGTCGATCACTCCCATCTGCAGTGCGGAGTAAACCTCACCGCCGGGCATTGGGATTGCCGTAGCGCCCATGCTTTTCAGCGTGGCGATGAAATTGGGGGCCGGGAGCACCCGCACCTTCATCCGATTAAGATCCTGCGGCGACTGCAGCGGTTTTTTACTGTAAATGTTGCGTGCCCCCAGGCTGAAACCGTAACCCAGCACCTTGATGTTGCTCTGTTTGGCCAACATGGCGCTCAGCAGTTGGCCTGCCTGGCCGTCGAGCGCCCGGCCCAGTTGTTGGTTGTCATTAAACAGATAACCCAGATCCAACACGCCGATCTCCGGCACCAGCGTGGCCCAGATGGAAGTCCCGGAGATCATCATGTCGATCGCGCCGATGCGCACCTGCTGCACCGCATCGGCTTCTTTACCGAGCATGCCGTTCGGGAAATAGTTAAGGGCGATTTTACCCGGCAGACGCTGCTCCAAATTCTGTTTGAAACGGTTGAACCAGATAGCGTGTGCGGAGTAGCCATCGTCGGGTAACGATGAATAAACCCGCAGGTTGACTTCGGCGGCGTTGGCGCGCAACGGCAGGGTAAACAGCATAAATAACAACGTGATAAACAGGCGCGGCGTTAAGCGGCATGTCATTGATTTCATGAGCCTGGCTCCCGATCGCAGACAGCCTGCGATGCTGGTGGTGAAGATGATTCCCCTGCTGGGCAATGCGGTAGGGACAGGGGGGAACGGGACGATACTTTGTGTCTTAATCTTTAACTGTAACGTTTTAGTGTATCGTTACAGAAAACCTACAAACATTCGGTTGGCAGATCAATTTTTATCCGTGAAAAAGGTCGGGAAATGCGCGTTCTGTGAGCAGGCTCTAAAAATAGGCGGGTAGAAGTTGGCGGTCAGTGAGCTGCCCCTGCGGGCGTTTAGCTTCTATAATCGCTGCTGGATAACCGTGAATTCAGGAGTGAGCATGCCTTCCAGGGCGATAATTAAATGGACCAAACGACTGACGATAGTGGGCGTCACCGTCTTGCTCACGCTGTTTGCGGTGCGGGTTTACGATACTCAGCGCGGCCCTGCGTTGGAGCCGTGGCATACTTTTGTGCCGCACGAGTTGTCGGCCGCCGAGCTGGATAAAACCAACTGGCAAGGTTATCTGGCCGCAGAGAGCCTGGTGTTTGACGAGGTGAAAGTTAACGTCACGGACAAACTCTCCGCCAGCGAACGCATTCCGCTCAACCGTTATTTTGACGGCAGCCCGGTCTACCCGGAACATTTTGCCCACGACTGGAACCGCTCCTACGAATTGCTGCCGCAGGGCGAACCCCGTGGTGCGGTGGTGCTGCTGCACGGCCTGACAGATTCGCCTTATAGCCTGCGGCATATCGCTGAGAACTACCGGCAGCAGGGGTATGTGGCGGTAGGTATTCGCCTGCCGGCGCACGGTACGGTGCCGGGGGCACTGACCGATATTGAATGGCGCGACTGGCTGGCGGCAACGCGTTTAGCCGTGCGCGAGGCGCGCAGCAAGGCCGGAGGCGACAAGCCGCTGCATATCGTGGGCTTTTCCAACGGTGGTGCGCTGGCGATGAAGTATGCGTTGGATGCGCTGGACGATCCGCAGTTGGCGGCGCCGCAGCGGTTGGTGTTGATCTCACCGATGATTGGCGTGACCAGTTTTGCCCGTTTCGCCGGTATTGCCGGCTGGCCGGCGGTGTTTCCGGCGTTTGCCAAAGCGGCCTGGCTCGGCGTCCTGCCGGAGTTTAACCCCTTCAAATACAATTCATTTCCAGTGAACGGCGCGCGTCAGTCTTACCTTCTCAGCAACGGTCTGCAACAGCAAATCGCTCGGGCAGCGCGTGATGGCAAGCTGGACAAATTGGCGCCGGTGCTGACCTTCCAGTCGGTAATGGATTCGACCGTCAGTACGCGGGCGGTGATCCGCGCGTTATATAATGAATTGCCGGCTAACGGCAGCGAACTGGTGCTGTTTGACGTCAATCGTACGGTAAACTTTGGGCCCTTGCTGCGACCCAATGCGGCGGCGGCGGTCAGCCAACTGTTGCCTGCACCGCCGCGCCGTTATCAAACCACGGTGATTGCCAACGCCTCGCCCGAGAGTAGCGAAGCCATTGCCAGTGTGACAGCGGCCGGAGAAACGACGCAAAGCGTACAGCCACTGGGCATGACCTATCCGGCGGACATCTATTCGCTGTCGCACGTGGCACTGCCATTCCCGGTGAGCGATTCGCTTTATGGCCGCTTCCCGGCTCAGCGCGGCGAGTTCGGCATCAGCCTGGGTACGCTGGCAGCGCGTGGCGAACGTTCGGTGCTGGTGGTCGATCTGGATTCACTGATGCGCATTGCCTCTAACCCGTTTTTCCCTTATCTGCTGCAGCGCATCGATAGCAAGCTTTAGTCGAAACCGAGGATGCTGAAGGCATCGTCCTGCGGGTAGTAGCCGAGCAGGCGGGTGGTTTCCTCCAGCGACAGGCGCTTATAGCGGTTGTTGGAAACGCCGTGCACCACCGCATGGTGCACGCCTTCAATGCGCAGGCAGCGTTCGAGCAGATCGGCGGCGTCGCGATGGCTGAGGAAGGCGCTCATATCACGGGCGCTGAGTTGTTCACCGCGTTCCAACGTGGTGAAGTTGGCGATGCGTACCGACAGTGAAGACAGCCCCTCCTGATGGGCAAAGTAGGCGGCGATACCCTCGCCAAACGCTTTGCTGACCCCGTACAGATTTTTCGGCTTGGGCGCGTCCTGCGGTCGAATTTGGTAATCCAACGGATAGCCCTCCACCGCCTGCGCGCTGCTGGCGAACACCACGCGTTTGCAACCGGCGTCCTTCGCCGCACGGAAGATATTGAAGGTGCCGAGGATATTGTTGTCCATCAGTGAATTGCAAAAATCGGCATCGGGGGAAGGATCGGCCGCCAGGTGCAGTACGGTATCGATATTGGCGCAGGCCGCCCGGCAAGCTTCGATATCGGCGATATCAAAACTGATGATCTCGTCGTCCGGCTGCAGATTGTGCAACAGGCTGACGTCTCTTTCCGCCAGCCGCAGCTGATAGCGATTGCCAACGGACTGACGTAATGCCGTAGCGACCCGGCCGCCCGCGCCGGTAATCAGAATTCGTCCAAACTCAGTACGCAAAGTCATGATCTCAGCTGTCCCTAAAGTGAATTACGCGGTGATCAGTAATAATCCCCTGCGTGACTTTTGTCCAGTATCAATTAGCCTTGCTGATGTTTTATGTCGCCAATGGGCATTTTTTTTCGATGGTATCCGCCAGAAAAGTCATCACTGCGCGTACGGCAACGGACCGCGCCAGATCGGGATAAGTGACCAGCCACAGCTCGCGAGTTGGCGCGGCGATGGGGGTGGGTAAAACCACCAGATCTGGGTCGCTATCGGCGACAAACGTCGGCAATACCACGGCACCTAGCCCAGAACGCGCGGCTTCTTGCAGCGAGAACAGATCGCTGGCCTCAAAAACAACCGGGCGGCCCTGCAACAGCTGCTGCAGCCACTGCTGGTGGGGCTGGTGTTGGTAGTGGTGGTCATAAGCGATAAAGGCCCGTGCGGCTTCCGGCAGGGCTGCGTGCTGCGGCGTGGCGTACAGCGCGTAGCGCATCATGCCGATGCGCTGAACCAGCAGATCCGGTTGTTGCGGACGTACCATCCGCACCGCCACTTCGGCATCGCCACGGTTCAGTTCGGCGATGGCCGACTCGCCGGAGAGTATCAACGTAATATGCGGAAAAGCCTGATGAAATCTCGCAATCTCCGGTGCGATAACCCGTGCGGCTATCGACGGCGGTGCACTGATGCGCACCTGGGTTTGCGGTGTTTCGCCGGCGCCGCGCGCATGACGGACAATGGCGTGGCTTTGGTTTTCAATCTCGGCAGCCAGCCCGGCAATCATTTTGCCATCCTGTGTCAGCGGTGTGCTGCGCGGCAGGCGGAGGATCAGCCGCAGACCGAGCGCTTTCTCCAGTGCCGCGACTCGGCGGCCCACGGTGGCGTGATCATAGCCCATCTCTCGCGCCGCTGCCGACAATGAACCGGTACGCGCCAGCACCACAAAGTGTTTTAAATCCTGCCAATCGAACATCAGTGAATTCCTGCACAGTATCGTTGCAAATTTATGGAATATTCACACAGAGCGGGGTGTGATTCAATGCCGTTATGTTTGAAACCAAATTGAATTATTCAATAAGGTAATCTTATGAATTTGCAACTGCAGGATCGCGTCGCGTTGGTGACCGGCGCCAGTGAAGGAATCGGTGCGGGTATGGTCAGGGTATTTGCAGCGCAGGGCGTTACCGTGGTGGCTACCGCCCGTCGTGAAGATCGCCTGCTGGCCCTGGCAGATGAGATCGCGAAAAGCGGTGGCATACGGCCTTACGTGATTGCGGCGGATATCACCGATGCAGGAGCACTCGACAGCCTGCTTGCTCAGGTGCAGCAACGCTTCGGCACGATAGACATTGTGATTAATGCCGTCGGCGGGGCTCGTCCAACCGCACTGAACGAAGGCGACACGGGTTGGGAAGAGGCTTTTGCCCTGAATTTCACGCCGGCGCGTCGGGTCACCCACGCACTGTTGCCCGGTATGCAGGCGCAGGGATGGGGCCGGATCATCAACATCAGTGGCTCGATGGAGCCGCGTAGTTTAAACGCCGCCACTGCCGCTAAAGGTGCATTGCATCTGTGGGCCAAGGGGCTGGCGGGAGAGGTGGCTGCGCAGGGTATTACCGTCAATACGCTGCAGCCCGGGCGGATTAATAGCAAACAGGTGCGTGAAAAACTGCACCCGACCGACGCCGCGCGCCTGGCATTTATCGAACAGAATATCCCGATCGGCTATTTTGGCGAGCCGGAAGACATGGCTTATCTGGCCGCGTTTCTTTGTTCCCCGCTCGCGCGATATATCACCGGTGCGGTGATCCCGGTAGACGGCGGCATGCACTATTTCGCTCACTGACGCCGTTTTGTACGGCGGATCACAGTTCGGTAATTTGCCGTCGCAAGCTCTTGCCTCGACAAAAAGTCGGGTGGTAACGTCATAGCTCAGCCGATTTAGGGTTGTCACTGCTCAGGCAGGCAAAACCTAAACCTCGTGCTTCTGTCCCCTTCGTGGGTGCAGAGGCCATGAGGTTTAGGTTTTTTTTTGCGCTGAATTCTGTGGCGGCGATTGGCCACCGCTGAGTGGGATTTGGCAGAACGCAGGATTGAAGGATATCGCGATGAAATATGAAGCATTAGCCAGTGAGATTTTGGCCGGCGTCGGTGGCCGCGACAACGTAAAAAGCCTGGTGCACTGCGCCACTCGCCTGCGCTTCAAGCTGCGCGACAGCCGCCGTGCCGACGCCGCCGCCCTGAAAAAAAATCCGGGTGTGATCATGGTGGTGGAAAGTGGCGGGCAGTTTCAGGTGGTGGTAGGCAACCATGTGGCCGACGTCTACAACGCGGTCAATCAGGTGGGCGGCCTGAGCGAGCGTGAGGCGGTGGCGGAAGATGGTGACAAAAAAGACAATCTGTTCAGCCGCTTTATCGACGTGGTCTCCGGCATTTTTACTCCGCTGTTGGGGGTGATGGCCGCTTCGGGGATCTTGAAAGGCTTCCTGGCATTGAGCCTGGCCTGCGGCTGGCTGCTGGAGAGCAGCGGCACCTTTAAAATGCTGTTTGCTGCCAGTGATGCGCTGTTTTACTTTTTGCCCATCATGCTCGGTTACACCGCTGGGAAAAAATTTGGCGGTAACCCCTTCATCAGCATGGCGATCGGCGGTGCTTTGACCCACCCCCTGATGATGGCGGCGTTTGAAGCCGCCCAGCAGCCCGATGCGGTGCGGGAGTATTTCTTCGGTATCCCACTGACCTTTATCAACTACAGCTCGTCGGTCATTCCGATCATATTTGCCGCCTGGATTTCGTGCCGCCTGGAGCCGCTGTTTAACCGGGTGATCCACAGCGCGGTCCGCAACTTTATTACGCCGCTGTTGTGCCTGGTGATCACCGTCCCGCTGACTTTCCTGCTGATCGGCCCGGCGGCCACCTGGCTCAGCCATCTGCTGGCCAATGGCTATCAGAGTATTTACGCCTTTAACCCGATTATTGCCGGGGCGTTTATGGGCGCGATGTGGCAAGTGTGCGTGATCTTTGGCCTGCACTGGGGACTGGTTCCCTTGATGATCAACAACCTGAGCGTGTTTGGCCGCGACACCATGGTGCCTCTGCTGCTGCCGGCCGTGATGGGGCAGGTGGGGGCTACGCTGGGCGTGATGTTGCGTACCCGTGACGCCAAACTTCGGGCGCTGACAGGTTCTGCTATCGGCGCAGGGATTTTTGGTATCACCGAGCCCGCCGTTTATGGCGTGACCCTGCCGAACAAGCGGCCGTTTATTTTCGGCTGTATCGGGGGGGCGCTGGGCGGAGCGGTGATCGGTTATTTCCACACTGCCACCTATTCCTTTGGTCTGGTGAACGTTTTCACCTTTGCGCAGATTATTCCCGCCGGTGGCTTTGACGCCACGGTGTGGGGTGCGATTGCCGGTACCTTGCTGTCGTTCTGCTTTGCGGCGGTGGCCAGCTATCTGTTCGGCGTGGTCCCCGTTGAAGCGGTCGCCGAGCAGGCGCCTGCAGCCCCGCTTAACCGCAAACAATCCGTCGTCAGCCCGATTGCCGGTGACGTATTGCCGCTGGAGCAGGTGAACGACGCGACTTTCGCCAGCGGTTTATTGGGCAAGGGGGTAGCGATTGTCCCATTGCAGGGCCGAGTGGTGTCACCGGTCGCCGGGCACGTGGCCTCATTGTTTAAAACCCGGCATGCCATCGGCATTGAATCGGACGACGGTGCGGAGATCTTGATTCACGTCGGTATAGATACCGTCAAGCTCGACGGGCTGCATTTCAGCGCCTATGTGCGAGAGGGGGATCGGGTTAAGCCAGGCGATCTGCTGATTGAGTTTGACCAGGCAGCGATCCGCGCCGCCGGTTTTGACACCACTACGCCGATCATCATCAGCAACAGCGATGACTACGTCGAGGTGTTGGCCAGTGGCGAGAGCAGGGTGCGGGAGCAGGCGCCGCTGCTGACTTTATTACGTTAACCGAGGAGAAAACCATGAGCAGCAAATTTCCAGACCATTTTCTGTGGGGCGGTGCGGTAGCGGCCAATCAGGTGGAAGGAGCCTATCAGACCGACGGCAAAGGCCTATCGACCTCTGATTTGCAGCCGCAGGGCATTTTCGGCGCGATTGTCCCACGGGTTGACGGCGACAGCGGCATCAAGGACGTGGCGATCGATTTTTATCATCGTTACCCGCAGGACATCGCGTTGTTCGCTGAAATGGGCTTCAAGTGCCTGCGAACCTCCATCGCCTGGACGCGGATTTTCCCGCAGGGCGATGAGGACACGCCGAACGAGGCGGGGTTGGCGTTCTATGATCGGTTGTTCGACGAAATGGCAAAGTACGGCATTCAACCGCTGATCACGCTGTCGCACTACGAAATGCCGTATGGGCTGGTGAAACGCTACGGCGGCTGGGGCAGCCGCAAGACCATCGGCTTTTTTGAACGCTACGCACGCACGGTGTTCGAGCGCTATAAGCACAAGGTGAAGCACTGGCTGACCTTTAATGAGATCAATATGTCGCTGCATGCGCCCTTTACCGGCGTTGGCCTGGCGGAGGACAGCAGCAAGAGCGAAATTTACCAGGCCATTCATCATCAACTGGTAGCCAGCGCCAGGGCGGTCAAAGCCTGCCACGAAATCGTGCCGGACGGCAAAATCGGCAATATGCTGTTGGGCGGTATTGTTTACCCGCTGAGCTGCCGACCGGAGGATGTACTGGAGACTCAGCGCCAGAACCGCGACTGGCTGTTCTTTGGGGACGTGCAGGCCCGCGGTGACTATCCGGCCTATATGCAGCGCTACTTCCGCGAAAACGGCATTCAGATTGAGATCACCGCCGAAGACCGGCTGGCGCTGCGCGAGACCATCGATTTTATCTCCTTCAGCTATTACATGAGCGGCTGCGTCACCACCGACGAACAGCAAAACAACGCCGCCCGCGCCAACATTCTCAATATGGTGCCTAACCCGCATTTGGCCAGTTCGGAGTGGGGCTGGCAGATCGACCCCGTTGGCCTGCGTTATTTGCTGAACGTCTTGTACGATCGCTATCAGAAGCCGTTGTTTATCGTCGAGAACGGGTTGGGGGCCAAGGACCGTATCGAAGCCGACGGCAGTATCAACGACGACTACCGCATCGATTATCTCAACGATCATCTGGTGCAGGTGGCGGAAGCAATCGACGACGGCGTGGAAGTGATGGGCTACACCAGTTGGGGGCCGATCGATCTGGTCAGCGCTTCTAAAGCTGAAATGTCCAAACGCTACGGCTTTATTTATGTCGACCGCGACGATGCCGGTAACGGTAGCCTGGAGCGCCATCGCAAAAAGAGTTTTTACTGGTATCGCGACGTGATCAAAAGCAACGGTAACTCACTGAAAGAAAAAGCCTAGGTTTTACCCATTAACCCGGTGGCAATCACCGGGTCATGACCTTTATCTACTGCTGCCAATGTTTGGGGAATTCTCGCCCAGGGAATGCTGTTGCCCGCAGTCAGCGTAATATGCGGAGAAATATAATAATGAAATACCCATTACCTCACTCAATAACCTGCGCAGGATTACTGTGGATCAGCGTTGGCGCACAAGCGGAAACTTTGCAAACCGCCAAAGACGTGGAGGCGCCAACGGCCCAGTGGCAAGGCGTCGCGCTCGGGTTTGAACCGCCACAACCTGGGTTGTTGGGCGACATGCTGGGGATCAGACCGATCCTGGAAGATCATGGCTTTCACTATAATCTGGGTTATCTCAGCCAGCTTTCCTATAACGCCGGCGGTGGATATAACCACGACAGGCAGGCGTCCTATATTGATCAGTTCTCGCTGACCTTCAGCCAGGACCTGCAGGCGCTGACCGGCATTCCGGATGCGGCGCTTGAAGGCAATATCGTTAACCGCAACCATGATAACAACCTGACGCGCGACCGCCTGCAGGATCCGCGCGTTAATCCGACCGATTTGTCCCAGGAAAGTTACGGCGGCCAGTCGATCACTCGGCTGGGGTGGCTGACCTTTAGCCGCAGTTTTCTGGAGCGTCGGCTGCAATGGCGTATCGGCATGATGAACAAGGTGCAGGATTTCGATCAGATCATTCCCTGTGACTTCCAGACGCTGACGCTGTGCGGCGGCAAGTCCGCCAACTCATTGACCTGGTATAACTGGAACGTCCACTACTGGGGTACCACGCTGCAATACAAACTGACCGACGGGTTGACCTTCAAAACCGGCCTGATGGAGCAGAACCCAAGCGCCCCAAGCCGCAGCCATGCCTGGAGCTGGTCGACCAAAGGCAGTAAAGGCCTGTTGCTGCCGATGGAGCTGGAACTGAAAACCCATGCGGTCAATCAGTTGCCGGGGGTATATAACCTGGGAGTGTTGTTCACCAATGCCCGGCAACAAGATTTGTATGAGGGGGTCTCCGGCGGCCCGGGAGCGAGCGATCCAAACGGTTATCGCAGCCATGACCGCACCTGGTTCCTGTACAGTGGTTTTAACCAACAGCTAACGCGTCATCCGGATGATGCCAATCGGGGTCTGAGCCTGTTCTACAGCCTGGGATTGGCCGATCCGCGTTCCAACTATATGCATTACTCCACCTCCACCGGTATTCGCTACCGCGGATTGTTTGACGCGCGGCCGGACGATTGGCTGGGCCTGGGCGTTTCAATGGTCAAGTTGAGCGACCATTACCGGGACAATCAGCGTTACCTGAATCAACTCAACAACGCCACCGCGTATAACGATCCCAATTTCCGCCCGGTACCAGGGCATTCCGTGACGGCAGAACTCTACTATCGCTTTAACGTCACCCCCTGGCTGCAGCTGCAGCCGGGCCTACAATACTGGCATCATCCGGGGGGCGTAAGTGAAACGCAGGATGCCTGGGTGACGGCGTTGAAAACCGTGGTGACCTTCTGAGGATTACGCCGCATCGCTTTCCCGGTAACGCTGGCGTGCATGTTCGAACCAGCTTGCCGGGACGTTATGCGGCGGCAACAGCAGCTTTTCCAGACCCTGCTCGACGATATGGTTGGCCTGGCGCCACAGTGTCGGGTCGCCTTCGGTCAGCACTTCCAGCAGCCGCTGTTTTTCTATCAAATAAGTGCGCGCAAAATGGCTGTCGAATTCCAGCAGTGAACGGGTGTTGTCGATCAGATCGGCCAGTTTGATGGTTTTGGCCTGCGGTGAAGCGTTGGCGCTGTGCCGTCGATCGCGGTTTTTACGTTCGAAGCGGTTACCGCCGCCGGTGCCGCTGACGTTGGTCAGCATTGCCACCAGTTCTGCCACCTTTGGCCCAAAATGGCTCTCGATATCGCCGAGGGTGGTGGGCGTGTCTTCCACCGTGTCGTGCAGCCAGGCGGCAGCCAGCATTTCCTCGCTGTGCGGCACGCTGCTGACGATTTCCATTACCGCCTGCGGATGAACGATGTAGGGGTCATTGGTGTATTTGCGGCGCTGATCGATAGCCGCATGCGCCTTGGTGGCGTAGCGGCGTGCGCGTTCTACCAGTGTGGTTGTCATATCCTTTTCCTCCGGCACAGCACCCTGCTGTGGCATCCCCTGCATTAAAAAAGGTAGCATACCGATTAAAAAATAGCTTGCGATTACATCGTGCGCTATCTATATTCAAAACATGAATAGTAAAAACCCTGAACACCCCGTTGCGAAAAACCTGCTGCTGCTCGATCAGCAGATGTGTTTTGCCCTGTACTCCGCCAATCTGGCGTTGCACAAGGTGTATCGCAAGCTGCTGAGCCAGCTTGATCTCACCTATCCGCAATATTTGGTGATGCTGGTGCTGTGGGAGCGTGACGAAATCACGGTTTCGGACATCGGTGAGCGGTTGTTTCTTGATTCCGCCACGTTGACGCCGCTGTTGAAGCGGCTCGAGACGGCAGGGCTGTTGTTGCGTTACCGCGCCACGACCGACGAGCGACAGGTGATTATCGCCTTAACCGACGCCGGGCGCGCGCTGCGTGAAAAAGCGCAGGCGGTGCCGGAAGCCGTGATGTGCGCCACCGATTGCAGCCTCGATGAAATCGTTAATATCAAGCAGCAGCTCGAAAAGCTGCGCGGCAAGCTGATAGATCAGATTTGAAGAACGGCTGCCAGACGCAGGATCGGCGATCCTGCGCTACACTGAAATAAGTGGGTAATTTAAGTAGTGCGCGATTTAATCGTGAAAGATAGACCTATGATCGGGTTCAGCCAACTGGATCCGATATGATGCCTCCAACCAAAAGAAGGAATGATTTATGTCGATTGAAAAAGTTGTTTACCGCGCTCATGCCACAGCAACCGGTGGCCGCGATGGCCGTGCGACCTCATCCGACGGCGTGTTGGATGTCAAACTGGGCGTGCCGAAAGAAATGGGTGGCGCGGGCGGTGAAGTCACTAACCCGGAGCAGCTGTTTGCTGCCGGTTACTCGGCCTGTTTCCTCGGCGCGCTGAAGTTTGTTGCGGCGAAAGAAAAGGTGAAAATTCCTGCCGAAGCCAAAATTGATGGCACCGTCGGCATCGGTGAAATCCCCAACGGTTTCGGTATCGAAGTGCAACTGGATATCAGCCTGCCGGGTATCGAGCGCAGCGTGGCGGAAGACCTGGTGAAAAAAGCCCACGTGGTCTGCCCTTATTCCAATGCTACCCGCGGCAATATTGATGTAACGCTTAACGTTAAGTAAGACTTTCGCCAACGTCACGGAAAAAGGGGAGGGTTATTATCCCTCCCTTTCTCGTTCTGCCCCGCCTTTACACTTCTCACAAAAAATGAAAAAAATATCCGTTTCTTGAGAATTCTCTTGATTATTACCCCCGAAATAGCGCTTATTGCCGATCGGCTGAACCTGAAGCCGCATTGAATGTCTGACTGATTCAGAACTGTTACCGTCCGGAGCCACCGCGTTACATGAACAAAGTTAAATCGCTTTCACAGCAGAATTTATCGTTATTGTTAGCGATTTATATCGGCATCTTTTTAAACCTTTCCGTTTTCTATCGTCGCTTTGATTCGTTTTCGCACGGCATTCAGGGGATTAAGGTTATTTCTGCGGTAACCGAGGTTATCGCTATCGTGCTGTTTACCTTCTTTATCATGCGGCTGGTCTCGCTTGGTGGCCGGCTGTTTTACCGTATTGTTGCTTCGTTACTGGTGCTGATTTCCGTTGCCGCCAGCTATTACATGACGTTCTTCAACGTGGTGATTGGCTACGGCATTGTGGTTTCGGTCATGACTACGGATATCGACCTGTCAAAAGAAGTGGTCGGCTTGCACTTTGTATTGTGGATGCTGGTGCTCAGCGCCTTGCCGCTGCTGTGCATTTGGAAAAACAACCTGCGCTACACGCTGATCGAACAGCTGAAAACCCCAGGGCACCGGGTGAAACCGCTGGTGGTGTTGGTGGCGGTGGTGGCGCTGGTGTGGTTGCCGCTGCGTATGTTGGACAGCGAACAGAGCGCGCAGGAAAAAATCACCAATGTGGATTTGCCGAGCTACGGTGGCGTAGTGGCGCACTCCTATTTGCCATCCAACTGGCTGTCTGCGCTGGGGCTGTTTGCCTATACCCGGTATGACGAAAGCCAGGATCAGGCCAATTTGTTCGACCCGGCCAAGAACTTTACCTATGTGCCGCCGGCCGATATCGATGATACCTACGTGGTGTTTATTATCGGTGAAACCACGCGCTGGGATCACATGGGGATACTGGGTTACGACCGTGACACCACGCCACGCCTGTCCAAAGAGAAAAACCTGGTGGCGTTCCGTGGTGAATCCTGCGATACCTCGACCAAACTTTCTCTGCGCTGCATGTTCGTGCGTGAAGGCGGTACCTCAGACAACCCACAGCGTACGTTGAAAGAGCAGAACGTGTTTGCAGTGCTGAAGGATCTGGGCTTCACCTCGGAGCTGTTCGCCATGCAGAGCGAGGTCTGGTTCTATAACAATACCGAAGTGAACAACTATTCGTTCCGCGAAATGATCGCCTCCGAGAAACGCAATGACGGTAAATCGGTTGACGACATGCTGTTGGTAGACGAAATGAAAGAGTCGCTGGCCCGCTATCCGCAGGGCAAGCACATGGTGATCCTGCACACTAAAGGTTCGCATTACCTCTATTCACAGCGTTATCCACGCAGCTACGCGCGCTACCAACCGGAGTGTACCGGCGTCGACAATTTCTGTTCTAAAGAGCAACTGGTTAACGCCTTCGATAACTCAGTGTTGTATACCGACAGCTTTATCGCCAACGTGATTGATCAGGTGCGTGAGAAGAAGGCAATTGTGTTCTATTCGTCCGATCACGGCGAATCTATCGGCGAGAATTCGCACCTGCACGGCACGCCGCGTGAAATGGCACCGCCGGAGCAGTTCCGCGTACCGATGATGGTATGGGCATCCGATAAATTCCTGGAAGATCCTCAGCATCGCGGGGCGTTTGAACAACTTCAGGCCCAACAGCGCGTGGGTAAAACCCACCGTCATGTAGAGCTGTTCGATACCATTCTCGGCTGCCTCGGATATACCTCGCCGAACGGCGGCATCGTGGCGAAAAACAACTGGTGTAATATTCCGCAGGAAAAATTGCCGGCGGCACAGTTGTAACCTCTGCAATACCGGGCGCACTGCGCCCGGTAAAATCTGTTAATACCTTCCCTTCATCAATTAATCCGGCTCAGGCTTGCGGTATATACCCGTCATCTTTCAACTTGCAGCGTTGTTACCTGCTTACAAGACCCGTCCGTGGGTCTTGCCCCTTCGGGGCTGCTGCAAGCAGCGTTCAAATCTGTTCCCGACAGATTTGTTGTTCACCCCAGTTACTGTAGGGGGCGAATAAATTCGCCCCGATTAATGCGGGCGCAGCATGCGGCGCCCCTACAGTACCTGGAGATGAACGAGCTGGGCGCCTAGCTGCAACTTGAAAGCTATAGGGTATACTTGGGCACTTTCCCCCTCGAACCGGAGATTTCCATGACCTTGCGCGTGGCGTTTATTGACGATCATGACATTGTGCGATCGGGCTTTGTGCAACTGCTGTCGCTTGAGGCGGATATTCAGGTGGTGGGGGAGTTCAGTAGTGCTGCTCAGGCGCGCGCTGGGTTACCAGGCTTGGAGGCGGAAATCTGCATCTGCGATATTTCGATGCCGGATGGCAGCGGGTTGGATTTGCTGGCGGACATTCCCTCGGGTATTCGGGTGGTGATGCTGTCGATGCATGACAACCCGGCGCTGGTGGAAATGGCGCTGGAGCGTGGCGCCTGTGGCTTCTTGTCCAAACGCTGCAAGCCGGAAGATTTGATCACCGCGGTGCGCACCGTCGCCAGCGGTGGCGTGTACCTGATGCCTGAAATCGCCCAACAGCTGGCACGGGTGAAGGTGGATCCCCTCACGCGTCGCGAACGCGAAATCGCGCTGTTACTCGCCCAGGGGCTGGAGGTACGGGAGATTGCCGTCGCCCTGGGGCTATCGCCGAAAACGGTCCACGTGCATCGCGCCAATCTGTTCGCCAAACTGGGCATTAACAATAACGTCGAACTGGCGAAGCGGATGCTGAATCTGTGATGCAACGCCTGATCACCCAACTGGCGCTGTTTTTCATTTATGCCACCAGTGCGTTTTGCCTGTGGGGCATCGGCACCGCGCTGATCGACCCACCCTGGCAGGCGCTGCTGCTGTTCCCGTTTGGCCTGCGCCTGGGCATTCTGCTGCAAAGCCCTTACCGCTTCTGGCCGGGGATCTTGCTGGCCGACCTGCTGCTGATGGTATTGCTGGCGGATCAGTTCGGTTACGGGCCGGCGCTGTGGGCTTCGGTGGTGGTGCTGGTGTTGACGGTGCTGCTTAGCCTGGTCGCGTCCCCGTGGCTGCTGCGTCATCAACAAAACGACAGCGAATGGCAATGGCCGCTGATGCAGGGCGCGGTGGTGGCGGTCGCCGCACTGCTGCAGGCGCTGGTGTGGCAGGTGGTGAACGGCGAGGGCGCACGGGCGCTGTTGCTTGGGCTGGCGGGTGGCTTCACCATCGCCCCGACCTGCCTGCTGCTATGGCACTATCTGGCGCGGCAAATCTGGGTACCGCTCGAACCGGGCCTGATCCATAAACCGGTGACGCTGCGGTTACGGCATCTGGCTACCTATCTGCTGCTGTTTGCGCTCAGTATCTGGCTGCAACAGCAGGTGAATGCCGCCGAACTGCGCCGCTTTGCGCCGTTTTGTCTGGCCATCCCGATCGTCTTCATGTCGTACCGTTACGGTTGGCAGGGGGCGTTGTTGGCGACGCTGCTCAACGGCGTGGTGTTGGTCGCCAACGAGCCACCGCAGCCCGAGTCGCATCGCGACCTGCTGTTGTCGCTGCTGGCCCAGAGCCTGACCGGGCTGCTGCTTGGTGCCGGCATTCAACGCCAGCGTGAGTTGAACCAGCAGCTACGGCTGCGATTGACGGAAAACCGCCAGTTGGCGCGCGCGCTGGTGACGGCCGAAGAGCAAACCCGGCGGGAGGTCGCGCGTGAGCTGCACGATGAAGTCGGCCAGACCATCACCGTTATCCGTACCCAGGCCAGTATTATCAAGCGTCTGGCACCACAGCCGCCGGTGATCGGCTGTGCAGAAGCGATAGATACGCTGGCGCTGCGGGTGTATGACGGCGTTCACGACGTGCTGACTCAGCTGTGGCCCGCCGCCCTGAATAACCTGCCGCTGTCGGCCGCGGTGGCGGCGATGTTGCGTGAGTCGCTACCGCAGGATACGTCGCTGGTGAGCACGATGCAGTGGCAGGTGCCGGATGAACTGCTGGATGAAACGCTGAAAATTACCCTGTACCGGGTTTGCCAGGAGGGGGTGACCAACGTCTGTCGCCATGCTGCTGCCAGCCGCATTGAGCTGGACGCGCGTCTTCGTCACCGTAAAGGGCGACCACCGCAAATCCTGCTGACCATTCGCGATAACGGCATCGGTATCGATTTGGCCGACCATGAGCCGGGTTACGGCCTACGCGGCATGCAAGAGCGCATTAGCGCACTGGGAGGCCAACTGCGGCTGACGTCGGAGCATGGCACCTGTTTGAATGTGATCTTACCCACAGTTTCAACGGTAGAAGCGTAAAACTAGGAAATACTCCTAACTGCGTCGGGAATCCGGCGTAAGCCATTCGCGCGCGCGCGCAGCATGATAGCGGCACTTTTCCTATTCTCTGAGGTTTCACATGTGGTCTTTCCTTAAAAGCCGCCAGGATGTGCCGCCGGTTACCGATCAAAAACAGATCGATGCCAGCTATAAATACTGGCGTATCCAGCTGATGTGGACGATGTACATCGGCTATGCCGCGTTTTACTTTACGCGCAAAAGCTTCAACTTCATCATGCCGGCTATGCTGAGCGATCTTGGCCTGACGATGTCCGATGTCGGCATCCTGGGTACGCTGTTCTACATCACCTACGGCTGCTCTAAATTCATCTCGGGCATGATCAGCGATCGTTCCAACCCGCGCTATTTTATGGGCCTGGGTCTGATCATGACCGGCGTGCTCAATATCTTCTTCGGGCTTAGCTCTTCGTTGCTGATGCTGGGTACGCTGTGGATCCTCAACGCCTTCTTCCAGGGCTGGGGCTGGCCGCCTTGTTCAAAAATCCTCACCAGTTGGTATTCCCGCTCCGAACGCGGCAGTTGGTGGGCTATCTGGAACACTTCGCACAACTTCGGTGGTGCGCTTATCCCGCTGCTGGTCGGCTTTATCTCGCTGCACTTCAGCTGGCGCTACGGCATGATCATTCCGGGCATTATCGGCGTGTTATTGGGCCTGCTGATGTGTTGGCGCCTGCGTGACAAGCCGTCATCCATGGGGTTGCCTAGCGTCGGTAAATGGCGCAACGACGCCATGGAACTGGTGCAGGAATCGGAAGGCCAGGGCCTGACCAATCGGGAAATCATCAAGCGTTACGTGCTGACCAACAAGTACATCTGGCTGCTGGCAGTGTCTTACGTGCTGGTATACATCGTACGTACGGCGATCAACGACTGGGGCAACCTGTACCTGACGCAGGAAAAAGGCTATTCGCTGATGACCGCCAACTCGGCGATTTCCCTGTTCGAAGTGGGTGGCTTTATCGGCTCGCTGGTGGCCGGTTGGGGCTCCGACAAGCTGTTCCGCGGTAACCGTGGGCCAATGAACCTGATCTTCGCCATCGGTATCTTCCTGTCGGTGGCGGCGCTGTGGCTCATGCCGGGCGTGACCTTCCTGCTGCAGGCTGCCTGTTTCTTTGCCATCGGCTTCTTTATCTTTGGCCCGCAGATGCTGATCGGCATGGCGGCGGCGGAATGTTCGCATAAGGATGCCGCCGGAGCGGCGACCGGTTTCGTCGGTCTGTTTGCCTATCTCGGGGCGGCACTGTCCGGCTACCCGATTGCCCGCATCATGGAAATCTGGCACTGGAATGGTTTCTTCGTGGTGATCTCTATCGCCGCCTGCCTGTCCGCGCTGTTCCTGCTGCCGTTCTTGCGTGCGCAATCACCGGCGCTGAAAACCGCCAAGGCATGATGCAAAAGCGCGGTACAGGGCATCGTACCGCGCTTTATGACGCTTTTATCGCCACTTGGCGGGCTGGGTTGAAAAAGTGATTGACGCGTATTATCCCCAGCAGTAAGATGCGCCCCGCATCGGCGAGTAGCGCAGCTTGGTAGCGCAACTGGTTTGGGACCAGTGGGTCGGAGGTTCGAATCCTCTCTCGCCGACCACATTCGAAAAACCTGCTTTATAAGCAGGTTTTTTTTCGCCTGTTATTTATAGGATGAGAACCTCCGAAGGAGGTTTGAGCCGAGCGCAGCGAGACCACGTTGCTTTAGCAACGGCCCGCAGGGCAAGCATCAAAGATGCGCGTAATCCTCTCTCGCCGACCACATTCGAAAAACCTGCTTTATAAGCAGGTTTTTTTTCGCCTGTTATTTGCCCTTCAGGCTGCTTTTCCTGTTACGAAGTCAAAATGAATTTCGTCATAAGAGAAGATAATCTTTGCACCTTTCTTATCTAAAACGCCGGCATTCAGTAGTGCTTGCACATCCGTATGTACGGCTTTGAAATCCCGGTTTAGTCGTCTGGAAAGCTCTCGAATCGACATAGCTTCTGCACCGGTCATTATTTCCAGCAGAGTCATCCGATTAGCGTTCAGCAAGACATAAGTCAGCGTTTTGACATCGGGGAATATCAGCCTGTTACCCATCTCCTTACCGGATAAAGCTTTGGCAAAATCAGTCTTCAACCCGTCTATTGCCTGTTGGACAGGCATTACACTTACCCTCAGAGTGCGCATTTCGGCCTCCTTAGCTGGTTAACTTCTGCAATAAAGTCGTCAATCAGCTGATTAATATCGATAAAATTTATCGAGATCTCAACGGTATCCAGATGCTTATGGTCACCTTTGCCTGCCTCGTTGTCGTAGCGTAATACGCATTTATCCTCAACCACATAGGCCAAGCGATATTTGTACTTGTGGTTGCTGCCTCTTACCGCAGAAGTGACGTCCCATACAACCAGACTGAGCAAACTGTTTGTATCCAGCCAAATACGCCTGTTCATTACGAGTGTCGCTGGCATTGAACATTCCTTGTTGATGTTTACGCTACCATCAATTTAAATTTGATGTCAATAATGACATCAATCCCATGAAAAATATTGATCCTTGCCCAGAAATTAATTCACACTCCTTATTCCTATTGGCAGCGGTGATTCATTATTAAATAAATTCATCGCTGCTCAATAAAACCCGCTTGATAGCCATCTTGTTTTAATGATTATTTTATCTATAGTCTGAATACACGAAATGGGAATGATAGATTTCCGTTGCGTGGAAAGATGAATGCTTATTTATTAACTTTAATCGGCCAGGATTATTGCGGGATTATTTTGTTCCGACAATGGGTGGCCATGATTAATTATTTTATGTTTATCCTCTCGGAATAAAGGAATCAGTTATGCGCAAATTTAATAAACCGCTGTTGGCGTTGCTGATCGGCAGCACGCTGTGCTCTGCGGCGCAGGCCGCTGCACCGGGCAAACCTACGTTGGCTTGGGGCAATACCAAATTCGCCATTGTCGAAGTCGATCAAGCGGCGACGGCTTATAATAATCTGGTGAAAGTAAAAAATGCCGCCGACGTTTCTGTTTCATGGAATTTATGGAATGGCGATACCGGTACCACGGCGAAAGTATTATTAAATGGCAAAGAAGTTTGGAGTGGTGCCTCAACCGGTGGTTCGGGAACCGCAAACTTTAAGGTGAATAAAGGCGGCCGTTATCAAATGCAGGTGGCGTTATGCAACGCCGACGGTTGTACCGCCAGCGATGCAACCGAAATTGTGGTGGCAGATACCGACGGTAGCCATTTGGCACCTTTAAAAGAACCTTTGTTGGAAAAGAATAAGCCTTATAAACAAGACTCCGGCAAAGTGGTCGGCTCTTATTTCGTTGAATGGGGCGTTTACGGCCGTAATTTCACCGTCGATAAACTTCCGGCTCAGAACCTGACGCACCTGCTGTACGGCTTTATTCCTATCTGTGGCGGTGACGGCATCAACGACAGCCTGAAAGAGATCGAAGGCAGCTTCCAGGCGTTACAGCGTTCCTGTCAGGGGCGTGAAGACTTTAAGGTATCGATCCACGATCCGTTCGCTGCGCTGCAGAAAGGTCAGAAGGGCGTGACCGCCTGGGACGACCCCTACAAAGGCAACTTCGGTCAGCTGATGGCGTTGAAACAGGCGCGCCCGGACCTGAAAATCCTGCCGTCGATCGGTGGCTGGACGTTGTCCGATCCGTTCTTCTTTATGGGCGATAAGGTGAAGCGCGATCGCTTCGTCGGCTCGGTGAAGGAGTTCCTGCAAACCTGGAAGTTCTTTGATGGCGTAGATATCGACTGGGAATTCCCGGGCGGGCAGGGTGCTAACCCGAAACTGGGCAGTGCGCAGGATGGGGCAACCTATGTGCAACTAATGAAAGAGCTGCGCGCCATGCTGGATCAGCTTTCGGCGGAAACGGGCCGTAAGTATGAACTGACCTCTGCGATCAGCGCCGGCAAGGATAAAATCGATAAGGTGGATTACAACACCGCACAAAACTCGATGGATCACATTTTCCTGATGAGTTACGACTTCTATGGGGCATTCGATCTGAAAAATCTGGGCCACCAGACTGCGCTGAAAGCGCCGGCCTGGAAACCGGATACGGCGTATACCACGGTGAATGGCGTTAATGCACTGCTCACGCAGGGCGTGAAGCCGGGCAAAATCGT
The DNA here is from genome assembly GCF_051129805.1 of Serratia sp. Je.1.23.a. Classification (NCBI taxonomy): domain Bacteria; kingdom Pseudomonadati; phylum Pseudomonadota; class Gammaproteobacteria; order Enterobacterales; family Yersiniaceae; genus Serratia; species Serratia sp. Je.1.23.a. Next base: position 157,867 of record NZ_JBCPSR010000007.1, read on the forward strand.
GGTGGGCACCGCCATGTACGGTCGCGGTTGGACCGGGGTGAACGGTTACCAGAACAACATTCCGTTTACCGGCACCGCCACTGGCCCGGTGAAAGGCACCTGGGAAAATGGCATCGTGGATTACCGCCAGATCGCCAATGAGTTTATGAGCGGCGAATGGCAGTACAGCTACGATGCTACCGCTGAAGCACCCTATGTCTTCAAACCTTCCACTGGCGATCTGATCACCTTCGACGATGCGCGCTCGGTGCAGGCGAAGGGCAAATATGTGCTGGATAAGCAGCTGGGCGGGTTGTTCTCATGGGAAATTGACGCCGACAACGGCGATATTCTGAATAACATGAACAGCAGCCTGGGCAACAGCGTCGGTACGCCTTAAATCGGTTGTAGTACGTTGCCGGGGGATATCTTTTCGCCCCCGGCTTTTTACAGACGAAAGTTTTTTAACGGCGCATAGATTGTGGAGTCGTCTCGATCAAAAAGGTTGCCGAGGTCTCACTCTTTCGGGTAGGGGATCAGCATTTCATCCTGTATTTAACGCAGATCACAAAAATAACCGTTCAGATATTCATCATTCAGCAACAAACTTTTTTAGTTTTTTATCGGAGTTAAACACCAGTAACTTTCTTCAGTGCAGGCTAACGAACTAAAAATGACCGTGTAGCATAATTTTTAATGCTGCAACTGTTAAAGAAAGGTTTTTTTTATGTTTGTTTGCTGTTTCTCACAGTCTGTGTAAATCCCTACTGGTTATATTGACGACACCCCAAACAGTTGGCAATTTGGTAGCCTCAGGGGTAAGAGCGAGAGTTGTTTGAGTGAATTCCACGCGCTCAGACGCCCCCACCGGGACGCGTTCCACCCGGCTCTCTCGCGCAATTATCCCTCCCAGCCTTCGGGCACACTGCACAGGCCGCGCAATAAAAAATACAGGCTCTGGCGGTAAAACACACATCACATCACATAATGGAGCACTAGCGATGACAAGTTCCTTGGGAAAAACAGGGATTCTGAAATTCGGTATTGGGCTGATTGCGTTGACCGTTGCGGCCAGCGTGCAAGCCAAGACTCTGGTTTACTGTTCTGAAGGTTCCCCGGAAGGGTTCAACCCGCAGTTGTTTACCTCGGGTACCACTTATGACGCCAGCTCGGTGCCGATTTACAACCGTCTGGTCGAATTCAAAATCGGCACCACCGAACTGCAGCCGGGCCTGGCTGAAAAATGGGACGTTAGCGAAGACGGCAAAGTCTACACCTTCCACCTGCGTAAAGGCGTGAAGTGGCAGAGCAGCAAAGATTTCAAACCGACCCGTGACTTCAACGCTGACGACGTGGTGTTCTCCTTCGAACGCCAGCTGGACGCGAATAATGCCTATCACAAAGTCTCCGGCGGCAGCTATGAGTACTTTGAAGGCATGGACATGCCGAAACTGATTGCCAAAATCGAGAAGGTGGACGATTCCACAGTCCGTTTCGTGCTGAACCGTCCGGAAGCCCCGTTTGTGGCTGACCTGGGTATGGACTTCGCATCCATTCTGTCTGCCGAATACGCCGACGTGATGATGAAAGCCGGTACTCCGGAAAAAGTTGACCTGAACCCAATCGGTACCGGTCCGTTCCAACTGCTGCAATACCAGAAAGACTCCAAAATCCTTTATAAGGCATTCGACGGTTTCTGGGGCACCAAGCCGAAGATCGACCGTTTAGTGTTCTCTATCACGCCAGACGCTTCAGTGCGTTACGCCAAGCTGCAGAAAAACGAATGTCAGGTGATGCCGTTCCCGAACCCGGCTGACATCGCCCGCATGAAGCAGGACAAAACCATCAACCTGATGGAACAACCGGGGCTGAACGTTGGCTACCTGTCGTTCAACGTTGAGAAAAAACCGCTGGATAACCTGAAGGTGCGTCAGGCGTTGACCCTGGCGGTCAACAAGCAGGCGATCATCGACGCGGTGTACCAGGGCGCAGGCCAGGCGGCTAAAAACCTGATCCCGCCAACCATGTGGGGCTATAACGACGCGGTGAAGGATTACACCTACGATCCGGTCAAGGCCAAAGAGTTGCTGAAAGAAGCGGGCATGGCAGACGGCTTCGCCATCGACCTGTGGGCTATGCCGGTACAACGTCCGTACAACCCGAACGCGCGCCGCATGGCGGAAATGATCCAGTCTGACTGGGCGAAAATCGGCGTGAAAGCCAAAATCGTGACCTATGAGTGGGGTGAGTACCTCAAGCGCGCCAAAGCGGGCGAGCATCAGACGGTGATGATGGGCTGGACCGGCGACAACGGGGATCCGGACAACTTCTTCGCCACGCTGTTTAGCTGTGCGGCGGCGAAAGATGGTTCCAACTATTCTCGTTGGTGCTACAAGCCGTTTGAAGATCTGATCCAACCGGCACGCGCTGAATCGAACCACGACAAACGCATCGAACTGTACAAACAGGCTCAGGTAGTGATGCACGATCAGGCTCCGGCACTGATTGTCGCCCACTCCACCGTTTACGAGCCAGTGCGTAAAGAAGTGAAGGGCTATGTTGTGGATCCGCTTGGTAAGCATCACTTTGAGAATGTCTCTCTAGATTAATTCTGGCCGTTAAGCCGGCGACACACGAATGGACTTGGCAGGGGCGCAACAGGTTGCGCTTCTGCTGACCAGTCTCCGGCGTATGGCATCAGGATTGTTCAAAGTGTGTGAGCTTTAATAAGCCTGGCGGACGATGAGCTGCCGGGCACTTTATACAGAGAGTTCGGGATATGTTGCAGTTCATACTCCGACGTTTGGGGTTAGTTATCCCAACGTTTATCGGCATAACTTTGCTGACTTTTGCATTCGTCCATATGATCCCCGGTGACCCGGTGACCATCATGGCCGGGGAACGCGGGATCTCCGCAGAACGCCATGCGCAGTTGATGGCGGAAATGGGGCTGGATAAACCGCTCTATCAACAATATTTCTCTTACGTATCCAACGTGTTGCAGGGTGATTTGGGTACGTCCCTCAAAAGCCGCATCTCCGTTTGGGATGAGTTTGTTCCACGCTTCAAGGCCACGCTGGAATTAGGGTTCTGCGCGATGATTTTTGCCGTGCTGGTGGGTATCCCGGTCGGGGTGCTGGCGGCAGTCAGGCGAGGCTCAATATTCGATCATACCGCGGTGGGCATCTCGCTGACCGGCTACTCGATGCCGATTTTCTGGTGGGGCATGATGCTGATCATGCTGGTCTCGGTGCAGCTAAACCTGACGCCGGTATCGGGGCGGGTCAGCGACACGGTGTTCCTCGACGATACCTTGCCGTTAACCGGCTTTATGCTGATTGATACCCTGATTTGGGGCGAACCGGGCGACTTCGCTGATGCCGTGATGCATATGATCCTGCCGGCTATCGTACTCGGCACCATTCCGCTGGCGGTGATCGTGCGTATGACGCGCTCCTCAATGCTGGAAGTGTTGGGCGAAGATTACATCCGTACCGCGCGCGCCAAAGGCGTGAGCCGCATGCGGGTGATCGTGGTGCATGCTTTGCGCAATGCCTTGCTGCCGGTGGTAACGGTGATTGGCCTGCAGGTCGGCACCATGCTGGCCGGTGCGATCCTGACCGAAACCATCTTCTCCTGGCCGGGCCTGGGGCGCTGGCTGATGGATGCGTTGCAGCGTCGCGACTATCCGGTTGTTCAGGGCGGCGTATTGCTGGTCGCCTGTATGATTATTCTGGTTAACCTGCTGGTAGACGTGCTCTACGGCGTGGTCAACCCGCGTATTCGCCACAAGAAATAAGGGGCGCTCTAATGTCTCAAGTCACTGAGTCTGTAGTTAAAGGTGCGCCGAAGCCCATGACCCCGTTTCAGGAGTTCTGGCACTATTTCAAGCGCAATAAAGGGGCCGTTGTCGGCCTGGTTTATATCATTGTGATGTTCGTTATCGCCATCGGTGCCGGGGTGCTGGCACCGCATGCGCCAGCGGATCAGTTCCGCGACGCGCTGCTCAAACCGCCGGTCTGGCAGGAAGGCGGCAGCTGGCAATATATCCTCGGTACTGACGATGTGGGCCGTGATGTACTGTCGCGCCTGATGTACGGCGCGCGGCTGTCGCTGTTGGTCGGCTGTCTGGTGGTGGTGCTTTCGCTGATCATGGGCGTGGTGCTGGGCCTGCTGGCCGGCTATTTCGGCGGCGTGGTAGATGCAATCATCATGCGTATCGTCGACATCATGTTGGCGTTGCCGAGCCTGCTGTTAGCATTGGTGCTGGTGGCTATCTTCGGCCCCTCCATCGTCAACGCTTCGCTGGCGTTAACCTTCGTCGCCTTGCCGCACTACGTGCGACTTACGCGCGCGGCGGTCTTGGTGGAAGTGAACCGCGACTACGTCACCGCTTCACGCGTGGCCGGTGCCGGTGCGCTGCGCCAAATGTTTATCAACATCTTGCCAAACTGCCTGGCGCCACTGATCGTCCAGGCCTCTCTTGGCTTCTCGAACGCCATTCTGGATATGGCCGCTCTCGGCTTCCTGGGCATGGGTGCGCAACCGCCAACGCCGGAGTGGGGCACCATGCTCTCCGACGTACTGCAGTTCGCTCAAAGCGCCTGGTGGGTCGTGACCTTCCCCGGCGTGGCGATTCTGCTGACGGTGCTTGCATTTAACCTGATGGGGGACGGTTTGCGTGACGCTCTCGACCCCAAACTCAAGCAGTAACAGAGGACGAGAGAGATGGCGTTATTAAATGTAGACAAGCTTTCGGTGCACTTCGGTGACGAAGGCACTCCCTTCCGCGCGGTAGACCGCATCAGTTACAGCGTGGAGCAGGGCCAGGTGGTGGGCATTGTCGGCGAGTCCGGCTCCGGCAAGTCCGTCAGCTCGCTGGCGATTATGGGGCTGATCGACTTCCCCGGTAAGGTGATGGCCGAAAAACTGGAGTTTAACGGCCAGGATCTGCGCAAAATTTCCGAAAAAGAGCGTCGCCAACTGGTGGGCTCGGAAGTGGCGATGATTTTCCAGGATCCGATGACCAGCCTTAACCCGTGCTACACCGTCGGCTTCCAGATCATGGAAGCGTTGAAGGTGCACCAGGGCGGCAACCGCCGCACTCGTCGTCAACGGGCTGTTGATTTGCTGACCCAGGTAGGTATCCCCGACCCGGCTTCGCGTCTCGACGTTTATCCGCACCAGCTTTCGGGTGGGATGAGCCAGCGCGTGATGATCGCCATGGCGATTGCCTGCCGACCAAAGCTGCTGATTGCCGATGAACCGACCACCGCGCTCGACGTGACCATTCAGGCGCAAATCATCGAACTGCTGCTGGAATTGCAGCAGCGTGAAAATATGGCCCTGTTGCTGATCACTCACGATCTGGCGCTGGTGTCCGAGGCGGCGCATCACATCATCGTGATGTATGCCGGGCAGGTGGTGGAGTCCGGTAAGGCATCGGAAATCTTCCGCGCACCGCGTCACCCTTATACTCAGGCGCTGCTACGCGCGTTGCCGGAATTCGCCGCCGATAAAGCGCGCCTGGCTTCGCTGCCTGGCGTGGTACCGGGCAAATATGACCGACCAAGCGGCTGTTTGCTCAATCCACGCTGCCCGTACGCCAATGAGCGTTGCCGTACTGAAGAGCCGGAACTGCGCAGCATTCCCGGCCGTCAGGTTAAATGTCACACACCGCTGGATGATGCGGGGAGGCCGACCGTATGAGCCAGAACCAACCCTTATTGCAGGCGATTGACCTGAAGAAACACTACCCGGTCAAGAAGGGGCTATTTGCCCCGGAGCGGCTGGTCAAAGCGCTGGATGGCGTTTCCTTTACGCTTGAGCGTGGCAAAACGCTGGCGGTGGTGGGCGAATCCGGCTGCGGTAAATCGACGCTGGGTCGCCTGCTGACGATGATTGAAGTTCCGACCGGCGGCGAGCTGTACTATCAGGGGCAGGATTTGCTGAAGCCGGATGTCACTGCCGAGAAGCTGCGACGCCAGAAGATCCAGATCGTGTTCCAGAATCCTTATGGATCGCTCAACCCACGCAAGAAGGTCGGGCAGATCCTTGAGGAGCCGTTGCAGATCAATACCGCGTTAAGCAGCGCAGAACGTCGTGAGAAAGCGCTGGAGATGATGGCCAAGGTCGGATTGAAAACCGAGCATTACGATCGTTATCCCCATATGTTCTCCGGCGGGCAGCGGCAACGTATCGCTATTGCACGCGGGTTGATGCTTAACCCGGACGTGGTGATTGCCGATGAGCCGGTTTCCGCGCTGGACGTGTCCGTGCGGGCGCAGGTGTTGAACCTGATGATGGATTTACAGCAGGATTTGGGGCTGTCTTACGTGTTTATCTCCCATGATTTGTCGGTGGTGGAGCACATTGCCGACGAAGTGATGGTGATGTATCTCGGCCGCTGCGTGGAGAAGGGCAGTAAAGACGCCATCTTCAATAATCCGCGTCATCCGTATACCCAGGCGTTGCTGTCCGCGACACCGCGCCTGAATCCGGATATGCGTCGCGAGCGCATCAAGCTGACCGGCGAATTGCCCAGCCCGATGAACCCGCCGCCAGGTTGTGCATTCAATGCTCGCTGCCGCCGTGCTTTCGGGCCTTGTACCCAACTGCAACCCCAGTTAAAGCAATACGGCGAGCAGATGGTGGCCTGCTTTGCGGTCGATCAGGATGAAAATTCTGCGGCATAACTTTGTTATTCATGAAAATTAACTAAAAATGCCGGTTTTTACGCCGGCATTTTTTTTGCTTTTAATTATGATCGTATTAATTAGTTTATTGAGTGGATCTTTTATTTGTATTAATGGCGCTTATTTTTCTTAACGAAATCCTGACGAAATAAGCTGAATTAGGAATCTTCGCAAACCACTGATAATTAATCTCTTGGCTTTTTCTATCCGGATTATTACGCCGATTGGAATGGAATGCCCAAAGCCAATGTTAAGGATTAAGGTTCCGCCGCAGCTTGATGGCTGCAAAAAAAAAGCACGCCTGAAGGCGTGCCCAGATGGCTGATAAAGTCCTTTGCAATTAAAAGTTCTGATTTAGGGACTAATAAAAACAAAGGATTATGTTTTCTGATTTACCCCAAACATCCGAAAACCACGTTTTTTCGGGTGTTTGTCATCAGACTAAGCACGCCCGAAGGCGTGCCCCTGAGTCATCAGGTAATGCAATTACTGGGGATAAGGTACCCAATCGCCGCCGTTTAGCCGGATGTAAGGCTTGCCCTGGTATTGCATCACGATGGCGTTGTCATTCTCGGAAATGACCGCCGTCTGCGGCAGGTTCTGCGTCAGCGCCTGCCAGTCTACGCTCGGCGCGGTGAAGGCCTTGCCGTCTACCAAACGAGAAACCAGCTCGGAAAGCGCCAGGTAGCTGCTTGGCGTTTTGACCTGCAGCGGGCTGCCCTGATGCGGTGCTTTCATACCAATCAGTTTGATACCTACCGGCGTATGGGTAATGTTCGGGCTGGGAATATCGCGCAGGCCGGACATCTGCATTTTGTCTCCCACCAGTGCCGCGCCGTGTTCCGGCACGATCACCACCATCACCTTGCGGCCAGACTTCTCCAATTGATCCAGGAAAGTATTCAATTGGTCGAACAATTTCTGCGCCCGGGGTTGATAGTCCGCGCTCTTGTTCGAACCGACGAAACGGTTACCGTCATGCAATGGAATGATATTGAAGAAGGTGGCGCTGCGGGTCTCACCGGCTTTCTGCTGGTGATCCAGCCAGCGGGTGAGTAGCTCCAGAGCATTATAAATAGGTTCGCCATCGAACGAGGTCAGCTCATTACTGATACCGGCCTGAGACATCAGCGGTGCCTGCATATCACCCTGTTCGCGCAGCTCTTTCAGGAAGTTGCCGAACACGCCGGAGTGATCCAGCATCAGCTGCTCTTTGAAGCCCAGCTTGGCAAGATTATCAAACAGATAGCATTGCTGATTGACCGGCTGATACAAATCGTGATGCGAAGGCTGACCACAGCTGGCGCGTAACAACCTGATTGCCGCCGGGCCGCTGTAGGCGGTGGCCGAATTGAAGTTGTCGAACATAATGTCCATCTTCGACCACAGCGGATGGTTTTCCAGTTTTACCGCGTCCATGTCGGCCCAGGCCAACGAACAGATATTGATCACCAGCAGGTCAAACGGCTGAGCATCGGCAGGCAGGCTGGCCGGGAAGGCGGTTGCGCGGGTTTTTTCCTTGTCGTAGAACTGATTCAGATAGGCCGTCAGGTTGGCGCTGGTTGGTGGCGCACTGTCCGCCGGTGCGCTGTCGCCCCCGGTGGCCGGCTGCGTCGTTGCCGGGGTGCTACTGGTAGAAGCGTTGGTACTGGCCGGTAACAGGGAGACGGCCGGCCCGGCAATGTTGACCAGGTTCAACCACACCAGTGCGGCAACGGTGAATACGGTAACCCGTACCCATTGAGCCAGGAACAGGTAGGCAATCAGCATCACGAAGGCCGCGCCGATCATCTGCCAATTGATAAAGCGATTTATCAGTTCCAACAGATACTGGGCGCTGAAGCCGGTCAATTGCGAACCCTGGCTCATGATGCTGTTGATGCCGGGCAACCAGGTGTCGTGATAGAACAACGCAATCCCAATCGGGATCGCCACGTAATGACGCCAGCGGTGCAGACGCATCGCCGGTATCGGCATCAACAGAAATGCCATGAACACCAGGTTGGGCAAGGCATGGAAGTTCAGGTAACCGACCCACAGCAGGGCAAATTTGGCCAGGAAGTAGTAGTTCCAGCCACCCAGCCCACGCCAGTAGCGCCACAGGGAGTTGTCGGATTGCGGGTTGTTTGTTGGCTTCATGGCTGTTTCTTACGCTTAATCTGAGATGAAGAACCTTCGCGCACCCATAATCCGATGGATTTTAAATAGCGCGGTGATAACAACAGGTTTTGCCAGTACTGACGCCAGTGCGGGAAACGCCGGTGAAAGGCGTAACCCAGCGGGATGAAAATAATGGCGCACAGAATAATCAGTTGCACAATGTCGTTAAGATTCAACATGCTTATTCTCCTGCGCACCGGTAGTCAGCGTGAAAGCCACCGGTTGACGGCGCTCCTGCGGGCGGTCTGCCTCGGCGGCGGCCTGGCGCGGTGTGGCCTGTGCGGTCGCTGCAGGCAACGGAATATTGGCGTTGTGCGCCAGCCGTTTCATTTCAGAAATAATATCTACGTCCTGGTGCCACACCACCCGGTTACTGAAGGCTTCATCTACCGGCAGACGAAAAATAAACTTCAGAGCGGTATCCAAATCGTTAATCCGGCAGGTGGAGAGAAACAGGACCAGTCGGCCTTGCACCACGGTCATTACGTCGCCAAAACGCCGCAGAAAACACAGGGTCATCGCCTGTTCGGCGCGCAACCCGGGCACCGGGCGCAGCGCTACCATCACACCTTTACCGTCTTCCGGCAGCAGCGTGTTGCCCATCAGCGAAATCACCGCCTGACTAAAATCGTCCGGCCGCATATAACCTTTCAGTTGCAGCGGGCGCAGCCCGGCCAGCAGGGCATCAATATCTGCCGGAACGTGGCGTGAGAAGCGTTGCCCCTGGATACCCTCAAGCATGGTCAAAAAGCGCGATAACGGTGCCACGTGCGGCACAATCAGATTGGCGCCGCAGGCCAACAGCAAGCGTTCGTCACTGTAACGCAGGCTGGCGCTCATCTCGCGTACCACGATTTTCAGCCCGTTGCCGCGCTGACGGCGCAGGCTGTGGATTTGATGTGCCAGCGCATCAATTTCATCACTTTGGTACAGGGCGAAGATCAACGTAGCCGAAAGCGTCAACATGCCGTGCTGCGCCAGTTGCGCATTGGTTTGCAGCAGTTGCCAGTTGGCCGATAGCGGCGGCGCGCCTTCAAGAATGCTCTGCTGGGCCAGGTAGCGCCCTTCATCGCTGCGGATGGAGGTCGGAGAAGGTTTATTGCTGTCGTCGTCACCCTGCCAGCCGTGTTCACCGGCATACAGCGTCAGTAATTGGTTGGCGTTGATGCCGTTTTCGGTGCTCCACCAGTTAACCAGATACTGTGCACTGTCCTGCTGCCACTGCAGGCTGGCCAGCCCGTTAAGGATGCGGTGTTGAGTGCTGAGTTGCCCTTTGAGTTTATTCACGCCGCCGCCGTGGCTGAGGATCAGCAGCGTGCAGCCTTGTCGGCGCAGCCAGGCGCCGGTGGCGCGGGTCCAGTCACCCAACTCTTCGCGGGTGAAGGTCTGCCATAAGCTGGCATGGGCCAACAGAATCAATAGGCGATTTTGCGGTTTTAGGGCGCGCATCAGGTCGTCGCTAAAGTGCATTAGCGCCGCTTTTTTCTCGGGTAGCTGGTACAGCGGGATTTTTTTCAATGCGGGGGAGACAAGTTCCGCCAGCAACCCGTCAGGTTTTTCTCCGCTGCATATCAACGCGACCTGGCTGGTTGCAGCCTGGGCAGCCAAGGTTTGCTGGCAGAGCAGGTTGGCATCGGTTTGACGGTCGACATTCACCCAATACAGCCCCGGGGCTTGCATGACAGACAGTTCTTCCCAAATCTGCCGAACACCTAATGAGAAAGATTGCGCCATAGGATATTTTTCTACTTTCGTTGAAAGTGTCATCGCGGCCAACTGAGTATAGCTATTCGGCCATCCTGTCATTGGGAACAATAATAAAAAAATTAAAACCAGCCATGTACTAATATTTGTTGAGAATCATCTTATTGGCCATGTCTTTTTTTAGCGTTGCTATAGTAATTAACATTAGCCTATTTTTTTGAGGCGGCAGAATGAATGATCAATTAACGCGCTTTCACGCAGTGGTGCCATCGGAAACTCAGGACGATTTGCTGGCGCTTAGTCAGGCATTTTCGCTGCCAAAATTAAGCTATGTCGATATCGCACGTCAGGAGCGGTTAACGCAAATGATGGCCAACTGGCCGCTGCTGGCCGAATTAGCGCAGACCACGGGGAGCCGTTAGTTTATGCCAGTGATTGCTCTGCAGGGGTTGCGAGGCGGGATGGGGGCGACGTCGGTCACCGCGGCGCTCGCGTGGGCATTACAGCAACTGGGCGAGTCGGTATTGGCGATTGATTTTGCGCCGGATAACCTACTGCGTCTGCATTTTAATATGCCATTCGAGCTGGCACGGGGTTGGGCCCGGGCCGAGCAGGACGGCGGCGATTGGCAACAGGGCGCGATGCGCTACTGTGAAAACCTCGACTTTCTCCCCTTTGGCCAGCTCACCCTGGCGGAACGGTTGAATGTACAGCAATCTTGTCGGCAGCATCCCGCCCGCTGGCAGGACAATCTGGCGCAGCTAAACGCCGCGGCGCAGTACAACTGGATCCTGTTGGATCTGCCGGCGGATGATGAAGCACTGGCTCAGCAGGCGCTGGCGGTAGCAGATTGCGTCTTTACCCTGATTGCTCCGGACGCAAACTGCCAGGTGCGGCTGCATCAGCAAGCGTTGCCGCAAGGCTGCCGTTTCCTTATTAATCACTATTTCGCCGCCAGCCGACTCCAGCAGGATTTACACCAGCTGTGGCTGCAAACGCTGGGGGGATTGTTGCCGGTGGTTATCCACCGCGATGAGGCGATGGCCGAAGCCCTGGCGGTGAAACAGCCTTTGGGGGAATATCGGCCGGAAAGCCTGGCTGCGGATGAAGTGCTGACGCTGGCTAACTGGTGTCTGATTAACCTGAAGGGGACGGCGCCATGAGCCGGGTGATGAACCTGCTGCTGGTGCCGCCGGTCCATCAGGCGGTGCAGACGCGTTACCGTAACTACCGACGGCATGGTTCGTCGGCGTTTACCGCCTTTTTCACCACGCTGCTGGTGGCACTGGGCTGGATTTTCCTGCGTTTCGAATCCCCCGGCTGGCAACGGTTGCGGGCTGCGCGCAGCTATTGGTTCCCCCATCTATCCTCCAGCCGTCCGCGGCCGGCGGACGCGCTGCGCTATCTGGTGCAAGGGTTGTGGCTGCTGGTGTTCCGCACCGATCGTGCACCTGTGGCCCATCATCGTTTCGCCGGCTGGCGGCGGTTGCAATTGCGCTACGCCCAGTGGCTGCAAACCCTGCCACAGCGGCTGGAAAATGCCGGGCTGGAGCAGCGTTCGGTTGAGCGCCTTGGCCGGATGAGCCAGCGCATGCGTCGTCTGCTGTTTATTATTGTCGGCGTATTGGCGGCAATCCTCGCCATACTCTGTATTTCTCAACCGTTCGATCTGCCGGCGCAGTTTGTGTTTGTGGTGCTGTTGTGGGCCATTGCCATGGTGGTGCGCCGGGTACCGGGCCGTCTGCCGGGACTGATGCTGATCGTGCTGTCGCTGACCGTTTCCTGCCGCTACCTGTGGTGGCGCTATACCGCCACCTTGAACTGGGACGATCCGCTCAGCCTGACCTGCGGCCTGCTGCTGCTGATAGCGGAAACCTATGCCTGGGTGGTGCTGGTGTTGGGGTATTTCCAGACCGTCTGGCCGCTGAATCGCCAGCCGGTACCGATGCCTGCCGACAGCGCAACCTGGCCGACGATCGATTTGCTGGTGCCGACCTACAACGAAGATCTGGGGGTGGTGAAGCCGACCATCTACGCCGCGCTGGGCATCGACTGGCCGAAAGAGAAGGTCAGTATTTACATCCTCGATGACGGTAACCGGCCAGAATTCAAAGCGTTCGCCGAAGAGGTGGGGGTTAAGTATATCGCCCGGCCGACTCATGAGCATGCCAAAGCCGGTAACATCAACAACGCGCTGAAACAGGCCACCGGTGAGTTTGTCGCGATTTTTGACTGTGACCACGTACCCACGCGCTCGTTCCTGCAACTAACCATGGGTTGGTTCTTCAAAGACAAAAAACTGGCGATGCTGCAGACCCCGCATCACTTCTTCTCGCCGGATCCTTTTGAGCGCAACCTGGGGCGTTTTCGTCAGACGCCGAACGAAGGAACGCTGTTCTATGGCCTGGTGCAGGACGGCAACGACATGTGGGACGCGACCTTCTTCTGCGGCTCCTGCGCCATTCTGCGTCGCAGTGCGCTGGATGAAATCGGCGGTATCGCGGTGGAAACTGTCACCGAAGATGCCCATACCTCATTGCGTTTGCATCGCCGTGGACACACCTCGGCGTATATCCGTATCCCCCAGGCCGCCGGGCTGGCGACCGAGAGCCTGTCGGCGCACATTGGCCAGCGTATTCGCTGGGCACGCGGCATGGTGCAAATCTTCCGGCTGGATAACCCGCTGTTAGGCAAGGGGCTGAAGTTGGCGCAGCGGTTATGTTATGCCAACGCCATGCTGCACTTCTTGTCCGGTATTCCGCGGCTGATCTTCCTGACCGCGCCCTTGGCTTTCCTGTTGCTGCATGCCTACATCATTTTCGCCCCGGCGCTGGCGATCGCGCTGTATGTGTTGCCGCATATGATCCACGCCAGTCTGACCAACTCGCGTATTCAGGGGAAATACCGGCACTCTTTCTGGAGTGAGATCTACGAAACCGTATTGGCCTGGTATATCGCCCGGCCAACGACGGTGGCGCTGTTCAATCCGCACAAGGGCAAATTCAACGTCACCGCCAAAGGCGGGCTGGTGGAAGAAGAGCACGTCGACTGGGTGATCACCCGGCCCTATATGTTCCTGGTGATCCTGAATCTGGCCGGGCTGTTCTTCGGCGTTTGGCGGCTGGGTTACGGCCCGGCCGATGAAGTCATGACGGTGATCATCAGCCTGGTGTGGGTGCTGTACAACATGACCATTCTCGGTGGGGCGGTGGCGGTAGCGGTAGAGGCCAAACAGGTGCGTCAGGCGCACCGGGTAGAGATCGCGATGCCGGCCGCAATCGCTCGTGCCGACGGCCATCTGTTCCCTTGTACGCTGCGCGATTATTCCGATGGAGGGGTGGGCATTGAGATGCGCGTAGCGGATGCGCTGAAAGATGGCGACAAGGTGTCGCTGCTGCTCAAACGCGGGCAGCAGGAATACAGCTTTCCGTGTGTGGTGACCCGAGCCTTCGGCAGCAAGGTGGGGATCCGTATGGTTTCCATGACCACCCGCGAACACATTGATTTTATTCAGTGCACCTTTGCCCGCGCCGATACCTGGGCGTTGTGGCAGGACGGGTTCCCTGAAGATAAACCGATCGAAAGCCTGCGCGACGTTCTGGCGCTGGGCTTCCGGGGTTACGTACGTATGGCGGATTATGCACCGCCGATGGTGCGCCGCCTGCTGGTCGGGTTCACGACGCTGATTGCGTGGGGAGTGTCATTTATCCCACACGGCGTTGGCAGAGCCCCGGCCTTCAGCCAAAAAGAGACAGTGGTATAGGCAAACCGCCCGCTCACTCGCCTGGCCCCCAGGCTATAACATTGATGATGATACGATGACGAGAAAAATAACCTGGTTTACCGCCCTGGCCTTAGGCATCAGCACCTTGTCTCAGGCTGAAACCGCCACCGCGCCGACCGGACAGCCGCCGGTGACGATACCCGCCGATGCGTCGGTCACCACCCCTATGGGATCGGCCGCGCCGGTGGATCCGAATGCGCCGGTTCGTGATGTGCAGTTGCCGTTCGCCACTATTGCTCCGCCGCCGGGGACCTTTACCCTGCGCGGTACGCGGCCGGATGGCCAGGTTGAATTCGGCGTGCGCAGCGATGAGGTGGTATCGCAGGCGATGCTTGATCTGGAGTTTACGCCGTCACCGTCGCTGATCCCGGTGGAATCGCACGTCAAGGTGTACCTTAATGATGAGCTGATGGGGGTGACGACCCTTGCCAAAGAGCAGCTCGGTAAACCAAATCGCATCCAAATGGCGATAGATCCTCGCTATATCACCGATTTTAACCGCGTACGGCTGGTGTTCGTCGGCCATTACCAAAACATTTGCGAAAACCCGGCCAGCACGACCTTGTGGTTGGAAGTCAGTAAATCCAGCTCGTTGAACCTGCGCTTCCAGACCTTGCCGGTGAAGAACGAACTGTCGCATTTCCCGGAGCCGTTTTTCGACAGCCGCGACAACCGCCCACTGATCTTGCCGATGGTGTTTGCCGGCCAGCCGGATATCACTCAGCAGCGCGCGGCAGGCATTTTGGCTTCGTGGTTCGGCAGCAAAGCACAGTGGCGCGGTCAGTCGTTCCCGACGCTATACAACAAGCTGCCGGAACAGCACGCCATCGTCTTCGCCACCAACAAGCAGCGTCCGGATTTCCTGCGGGATTATCCGGCGGTCAACGGGCCGACGGTGGAGATGATTAGCCATCCGGATAACCCGTACATCAAACTGCTGCTGGTGCAGGGGCGCGATGACAACGATTTGATCACCGCGGTGAAAGGTATCGCGCAGGGCAATATTCTGTTCCGTGGCCAAAACGTCACGGTGGACAAGGTCGAACAGCTGGCTCCGCGTCAGCCCTATGATGCGCCTAACTGGGTGCGCACCGATCGGCCGATGACCTTCGCCGAGCTGCAGCAGTACGCTGAGCAATTGCAAACCAGCGGTATCGAGCCGGGCCCCATTTCGTTGACCATGAATTTGCCGCCGGACCTGTTCCTGATCCGCAGTACCGGCATCGATATGCACCTGAAATACCGCTATACCGCCCCGCGCATTCAGGACGGTTCACGGCTGAGCGTCAGCCTGAACAACCAGTTCGTGCAGGCTTACTCGCTGGTGCCGGAGCATGAGCAGGGTGCCCAGTTGCTGCGCTTGCCACTGACCCAGGGGCTGATCGACTCGGACAAGAACGTCAATATTCCGGCGCTGCGTCTGGGGGCGACCAACCAACTGCGTTTCGACTTTGACTACACCACGCTGCTGGCCAGCGGCGCGGAAGGGCGTTGCGAAACCTATTCCTTTACCGCTAACCATGCAGTGATCGACGGCGCATCGACCATTGATTTCTCCGGTTACCGTCACTTTATGGCGATGCCGGACCTGCGGGCCTTTGCCAATGCCGGTTTCCCTTTCAGCCGCCTGGCCGATTTGTCGCAAACGCTGGTGCTGGTGAACAAGCAGCCGCAACCGGCGCAGGTCAGCGCTTTGCTGAACGCGATGGGCATCATTGGCGCGCAAACCGGTTACCCGGCGTTGGCGATGACGCTGAGTGACGACTGGTCGCAGGCCAAGGATCGGGATGCCGATATTTTGATGATCGGCACTATTCCCCCGGAGCTGAAGGACGATAAAAAGATCAGCCTGCTGGTGGACGCCACCCAGAGCTGGGTCAAACAACCGACGCGGCAGTTGCCGCTGCCGACCATGGACGTGCTGGCAGAAGACACCAAGCCGGACAGCAAAACCACCATCAGTTCTGAAGGGGCGATGGCCGCAATTATCGGCGTGCAGTCGCCGTTTAACGCTCAGCGCAGCATTGTGGCATTGCTGGCGGACAGCGCGCGGGGTTACGACCTGTTGAACACGGCGCAGCTGGACAGCGGCAAGCGTGCCGCGGTGTTTGGCTCGGTTGCGGTGATCCGTGAATCAGGCGTGAACAGTCTGCGAGTGGGCGACGTTTATTATGTTGGCCATCTGCCATGGTGGGAGCGTATCTGGCACGCGCTGTCGACCCATCCGGTGTGGCTGGCGGTGATCGCCGTGGTGGTCGTGGTGGTGCTGGCGCTGATGTTATGGCGTGGCCTGAAGGCCTTCAGCCGCCGTCGCCTGTCACCTGAAGACCGGGACTGATTGCCATGCCTGCGAGGTTGAAGCGTCTGACCATCGGCATGCTGCTGCTGTGCGCATTCAGCGCGGCTGCAGCCTGTGAATGGCCGGCCTGGCAACAGTACAAACAGTTTTATATCAGTGAGCAGGGGCGAGTGATCGATCCGAGCAGTCCTAACCGAATCACCACCTCGGAAGGCCAGAGTTACGGACTGTTCTTCGCGCTGGTGGCAAACGATCGGCCTGCTTTCGATCAATTGCTGACATGGACGGAAAACAATCTGGCCGCGGGCGATCTCAGTGCGCATTTGCCCGCCTGGTTGTGGGGCGAAAACGAACAAAAACAGTGGACGGTGCTGGACAGCAATTCGGCATCCGATGCCGACCTGTGGATTGCCTACAATTTGCTGGAAGCCGGTCGGTTGTGGAAAAGTCGCCGTTATCAAACCCTTGGCACCCTGTTGTTGCAACGTATCGCTCGTGAAGAAGTGGCGGATATCCCGGGGCTGGGGTTGATGCTGTTACCGGGCAAAGTCGGCTTCGTGGCGGAAGATCGCTGGCGCCTCAATCCGAGCTATTTACCCCCGCAACTGCTGGCACGTTTTGCCGTGCTGAATGGCCCATGGCGGAAGATGCAGCAAACCAACCAGCGGTTGTGGTTGGAAACCGCGCCGCACGGCTTTTCGCCGGACTGGGTGGTGTGGCAGGTCGGCAAAGGCTGGCAACCGGATACCGTCAAACCGAATATCGGCAGTTATGACGCCATCCGGGTTTATTTGTGGGCCGGCATGCTGGCGGACGACGATGAACATAAGGCGGCGTTGCTCAAGCAACTGCAACCTATGGCGCAGCTAACGGCTCAGCAAGGCGTGCCGCCGGAGAAAACCGACACTGCCAGCGGTAAAACCCACGGCGATGGTCCGGTGGGTTTCTCGGCGTCGATGTTGTCGATGTTGGCGCACGAGCCAGAGGCCTTGCAGGTGCAGCGCCAACGTATCAAACAAAACCCGCCTGGCGATCGGGCCTATTTCAGCGCCTCGTTGGCGCTGTTTGGTCAGGGATGGGATCAACAACGTTATCGTTTTAATCGGCAGGGTGAACTTCAACCCTCCTGGGGCGGCCAATGCGTAACTTCCGAATAAACTGGCTGGGCCTGGTGCCTTTAAGCCTGGCGATGCTGCCACAGGCGCAAGGAGCAGAAACCGTTGCGCCGGAACAATGGCTGCTGGAGCAGGTGCGGGTTGGAGAGGCCGGCAACAAAGATGAGTTGGTTCGCCAGTCGCTCTACCGGCTTGAACTGATGGATCCGAATAACCCGGAGGTGATTTCCGCGCGTATGCGTTTGGCATTGCGACAGGGCAATTTGGCATTGGCACAGCAGCAGTTGGATAAGCTGAAACAGATTGCGCCGCAGTCAAGTAGCTATCGGCAGGCGGAAATGAACATGCTGCTTACCCAGCCGGAAACCCGCCAAAAGCTGCAGCAGGCGCGGCTGATGGCGACCGCCGGGCGTTTGCCGGAGGCGAAAGCGCAGTATGACGAGCTGTTCCACGGCGATCCGCCGACGTTGGAGTTGGCGGTGGAATACTGGCGGTTGGTCGCGCGATTGCCGGGGCAGGAAGCCGCGGCGCTGAAACAGTTGCAGACGCTGGATCAGCAATATTCCGGCAACGTGCCGCTGCGCATGTCGCTGGCGCGGATGCTATTTAGCCAGGACCGCGACGCCCAGGCCTATGATCTTTTGCAGAAAGTAGCTGCCGATCCTGCCGGACGCGGAGATGCCGCCGATCTGTGGCTGGAGAAAGTCAAAGCGATGCCGGTCAGTCCGCAGAGCGTTGCTGCCCTTAACCGTTTTCTTGGCGTTTTTGAAACCGGCGATCAGGCGGTCAGCGCCCGACAAGAACTGGCCCGGCAGCAGGCGCTGCTGTCGGATCCTGCCTACCAGGCGCGGGTGCGCGGGCTGGCGCAGGTGGACAAGGGCGGCAGTCGTGCCGCCATTCCAGAGTTGAAAAAAGCGTTGGCGGCTTCACCCAACGACGCCGACGTGCTGGGTGCGCTTGGGCAAGCCTATTCCCGCGTCGGTAATCGTCCACAGGCGCTGAGCCTGTTTCGTCAGGCCCTGCAGGCCGATAAAAGCGGCTATGGCAGCAGTAAATGGCAGAGCCTGATCAAGAGCAACAGTTACTGGCTGGCGGTGGATGAAGGTGACAAGGCGCTGAAAGCCGGCAATTTGGCGCTGGTACAGCAAAAATACCAACAGGCGGGACAGATAGACAACGGTGACAGCAGCGCGGTAATTGGCTTGGGCGACGTTGCGGTGGCGCGTAAAGATGATGCTGCCGCCGAACGTTTCTACCAGCAGGCGCTGCGGTTGGAGCCCGGCAGCGGCAGTGCGGTACGCGGTCTGGTGAATATTTATCAGCGCCAGTCGCCGGAAAAGGCGCTGGCCTATCTCAACAGCCTGCCACGCGGTCAGCAAAACAAGCTGCGTGGCACGCTGGAAGGTTTGCAGCTCGATATGCTCAAGCAGCAGGCCGACCAGCTCGTACAGCAAAAGCAGTGGCATCAGGCGGCGGAGAAATACCGTCGTGCTCAGCAGATGGATCCTGATGACGTCTGGCTGACTTACCACTATGCGCAGACGCTGCGTCAGGCCGGGCAGCCGGAACAGGCAGATGCTCTGTTCAGTCGACTGGCGCAAAAACAGCGTGCGAATCCGCAGTTGGCATACGCCTATGCGCTGTATCTCTCCGGCAGCGATCGTGATACTCAGGCGTTGGCACAGCTGAATACCCTGCCCGCCGCGCAGTGGAACGACAATATGCGCGAACTGGCGCAGCGCTTGAAGATGCAGGCGACGCTGGAACATGCCGATCGGTTACGTACTGCGGGCGATGAGCCGGGGGCGGTGGCTTATCTGCGCCGCCAGCCGGCGGATACCCGCATTGATCTCCAGTTGGCCGACTGGGCGCTGGCGCGCGGTGAATATGACGCCGCACTGGCTGACTATCAGCGCGTACGGACGCGTGAGCCGAACAACCCGGATGCCAGGTTGGGTGAAATAGAAGCCTATGTAGCGCAGGGCAAGCTGAGTGAAGCACGCCAGCGGCTGCAAACCGCCGCGCCGGACCCGAGCGAATCAGACAACAGCGGGCGGCGGGTGGCTAACGCCTGGTATGCCGTTGGCGAGCCGCAAAAAGCGACCGAGATTTTTACCCGGCTGAAAACGACGGCGCAGCTAGCGCCACCCAGCCAGGCGAAGGCGCTGATTTACCGCGATGCGGCACGGCTCGAACGTGATCAACAGCAGCCGGTGCTGGCCCAGCAGGATTATAAACAGGCGATGGTCGCCAGCGGTATTGCCCCGAGTGTGCCGCAGGATAACGACAGTTACACCTACCTGACGCGCAACAATCCGACAGATGACTGGCTTAAACGGGGCATTCGTTCGGACGCGGCGGATCTGTACCGCCAGCAAGACGTGAATGTCACCCTCGACCATGATTATTGGAGCTCCAGCGGCACGGGTGGCATCTCCGATTACAAAGCGCATGACACCATGTTACAGGTCGATATGCCGTTGTATGACGGGCGGGCGTTTTTCCGTTCCGATACCGTACAGTTGGATGCCGGCAGCTTCTCCACCGACGGCAGCGGCAAATATTACGAAACCTTCGGTACCTGCAATACTCAGGGGTGCAGCGGCGATGAGCGTCAGAAAACCACCGGCACCAGCGTGGCCGTGGGGTGGAAAAACGATCGCTGGGCGGGGGATATCGGCACCACACCAATGGGCTTTGAGGTGGTTGACTGGGTCGGTGGACTGGCCTACAGCAATGACTGGAACCACATTGGTTGGACGTTGGCGGCCTCGCGACGTCCCATTTCCAGCTCATTGCTGGCGTTCGGCGGCACCAAGGACCCAAATACCGGTACCACCTGGGGCGGCGTGCGCGCGACTGGGGTCAGCCTTAGCGCCAGTTACGACCGCGGCGAAGCGCACGGTGTCTGGGCCGACCTCAGCGCACATCAGTTAACCGGCAAAAACGTTGAAGACAATCAGCGTGAGCGCTTTATGGCCGGCTATTACTATAAGTTGATCAACGAAGATAATCGCCGTGTCACCGTCGGGCTGAACACCATGCTGTGGCACTACCAGAAGGATTTGAGCGGTTATTCTCTCGGTCAGGGGGGCTATTACAGCCCGCAGCAATATATGTCGCTGGCGATACCGGTAAACTATCGCCAACGTACTGATAATTGGTCCTGGGAGCTGAGCGGTTCGGTGTCGTTGTCCCATTCGAAAACCAACAGCCAGCGGCGTTACCCGCTGCAGGGGCTGATCCCGGATTCGCTGCCGGACAAGTTTGCCGTCGAGGATGGCAGCTCTTCTTCCGGCGTCGGCTATACCCTGCGGGCGATTGTCGAACGGCGTCTCAGTTCGCACTGGACACTCGGTGCCGGCATCGACATCCAGCAGGCAAAAGACTATACCCCGAGCCACGCTTTGATTTATCTGCGCTATTCGCTGGCCGGTTGGCAAGGTGACCTGGATTTACCGCCGCAACCGCTGACGCCGTACGCCGACTTCAAGTAACCCCGCTGAGGGAGATTCGGAGTGTCGGCACAGAGGAGTTTTGCTACCCTGTGTACAGGCTGTGTCCCACAATTGGCTGTGGCGCGCAGCCTTTCATTAGGAAAAGACTGAAACCCTCGTTTTTCTTGGTTTTGCCCTGGGCATGAAGAGATAAAAACAGTCAACAATCGAGTATACTCAGACCGGTTCAAGGGATGGGTATTATTCATCCCTTTTTTATTTCAGCCCGAATTAGCGGAGAGCAGGTTTGCGGGTCAGGCGCTCATTAACGATTAAACAGATGGCAACGGTGTCCGGTGTGGCGCTGGTGACGATCTGTATCTTTATCGTGATCCAGTTATTCCATTTTGTGCAGCAGCGCAGGGATGACTATGCCCAGCAACTGGAAAATATCGCTCATTCGGTACGCCAGCCGCTGGCGGAAGCCGTGCTGCGCATGGACGTGCCGGAAACGAAGAAGGTGCTGAATACGCTGTTGCCGGTGGGCATCCTGACGCGCGCGGATATCGTGCTGCCGAACGAATTTCAGGCACTGCACGCCAACTTCCCGCCGGAACGTCCGGTACCGACAATGATTGCCCGCCTGTTCGAGTTGCCGATCCAGATTTCCGTTCCCCTCTATTCGCTGGAACGCGTGCCGGCCAACCCGCAGCCATTGGCTTATCTGGTGTTGCAGGCCGATTCGTTCCGCATGTATCAATTTATTCTCAGCATGCTGTCGACCATGTTGTCGACCTATTTGCTGCTGGCCTTGATTTTGTCGGTCGCCATTAGCTGGTGTATGAACCGGCTGATGGTGCATCCGCTACGCGCGATGGCCAAAGAGCTGGAAAACATTTCCCAGGAAGAAGCGCCTTATCATCAACTGATGTTGCCGGCGCTGCACCAGGACGATGAGCTGGGCTTGCTGGTGCGTAACTACAACCGCAATCAGCAGCGGCTGGCCAAAGCCTATGCCGAACTGAGCCGCATGAGCACTCGCCATCCGGTCACTGAGTTGCCAAATCAGGCGCTGTTCACCGCGCTGCTGGAACAACACATTGCTTCCAGCCTGCGGCCCGAGCGTTTCAATCTGCTGGTAATCGGCATTGAAACGTTGCACGAGGCCTCTGGCGTACTTAATCCGACGATGCGTGAAGCGCTGTTGTTGACGCTGGCGAAGAAATTACGTGAATGCATTGATGAAAACGGCGTGCTGGCGCAGTTAAGCAATACCGAATTCGCCATTCTGGCTAAAGGCGTTGAACGGCCGTTTCATGCCATGCAGTTGGCCCGCCGCATCATGGCGCAGATCAATGCGCCGCTGAGCCTGCAGGAAATGCCGCTGCGGCCCAGCGCCAGTATCGGTATCGCCCATTATCTGAACGCAGGGGAGAGCGCGGAGCAGCTGTTGCGTAGCGCCACCTCGGCGATGATGTCGGCGCATCGCGAAGGTAAAAATCAGGTGCTGTTCTTCGAACCGAGCCTGACGGAACGCACCCAAAAGCGTCTGACGCAGGAAAGTGAGATCTTGCATGCCATTGAGCAGCGTCGTTTCACCCTGTTCCTGCAGCCGCAGATAGATATGCAGTCCAACGCGGTGATCGGCGCGGAAGCATTACTTCGTTGGCAGCAGTACGACGGCAGCTTTACCTTGCCGGCAGACGTCATTCCATTGGCTGAAGAGCTCGGGGTGATTGTGCCGCTGGGTAACTGGGTACTGGAAGAGGCTTGCCGCATCCTGGCGGATTGGCAGACTCGGGGGATCACCCTGCCGCTGGCGGTAAACGTGTCGCCAATCCAGATGCAGCATGAGAATTTTGTCCCGCATCTGAAAAGCCTGCTGGCCCAGCATCGAATTGACCCGCGCAAGCTGCTGCTGGAAATTACCGAAACGGTGCGCATTGACGACCTCGATCGTGCGTTGGCGCTGCTGCGGGAACTGCACGATCTGGGGCTTTCCATCGCGTTGGACGATTTCGGCATGGGCTATTCCAGCCTCAATTACCTCAATCGATTGAAATGCCTGCCGATAGATTTGATTAAAATCGACAAGAGCTTTATTCAGGGACTGCCGATGGACGACGCGATGGTGCGCATCGTCAGTTCGATTTCCGAGGTGCTGGCGCTGCCGGTGATGGCCGAAGGCGTCGAGAATGCCGAACAACGCGACTGGCTGCTGCAGCACGGTATTCATAGCGGTCAGGGGTTTTTGTTTGCCCGCCCGTTGCCGCGCAGCGAATTTGAAGCCGAGTTCTGCCCGCCGCCAGCCTGATTTCCCTCTTGAGCCTTTTGCGGCGGGCGGCATCCACGTTGCCCGCTGGCCCTCTGGCTTGAAATACCCCGCTTTATCTACCCCTTTTGCGTTAGTGCAAAGAAAGGGTTACATCCTTTACAGCCTTGCATTCGGGCTGGCGCGTTTCAGCTCTTAAATTCGTATCAACATGTATCTATTGGTGCAACAAATTATTTCCATGTTGTTAGGCGGGTGTTATTTTCCGCGCAAGCGATGAACAGGCGAGATAACCATAAAACCGCCTGGTGCGTGTCTTCCCCCAAAGGATGTCCATATGAAACTCACTATCTTTAAAAGCCTCTATTTTCAGGTGCTGACGGCGATTACGCTGGGTGTCCTGCTTGGCCATTTCTATCCTGACATTGGCGCACAGATGAAACCTCTGGGCGACGGATTCGTTAAGCTGATTAAAATGATCATCGCTCCGGTGATCTTCTGTACCGTGGTGACCGGCATCGCGGGCATGGAAAGCATGAAGGCCGTTGGCCGTACCGGTGCGATCGCACTGCTTTATTTTGAAATCGTCAGTACCATTGCGCTGCTGATCGGTTTGCTGATTGTCAACCTGGTACAGCCGGGTGCCGGGATGAACATCGATCCGGGTACGCTGGATGCTAAAGCGGTGGCGGTCTACGCCGAGCAGGCTCAGCAGCAGGGCATCATTCCATTCTTGCTGGATATCATTCCGGGTAGCGTCATCGGCGCCTTCGCCAGCGGTAACATCTTGCAGGTGTTGCTGTTTGCCGTGCTGTTCGGCTTCGCCCTGCACCGCCTGGGTGAGAAAGGCCAGTTAATCTTCAACGTGATCGACAGTTTCTCCCGCGTGATTTTCGGCATTATCAATATGATTATGCGTCTGGCACCGCTGGGGGCCTTCGGGGCGATGGCATTCACCATCGGTAAATATGGCGTGGGCACGCTGCTGCAGCTTGGCCAGTTGATCGCCTGCTTCTATATCACCTGCGTTCTGTTCGTGGTGGTGGTGCTGGGCTCCATTGCACGTGCCAACGGCTTCAGCATTTTCAAATTCGTTCGCTATATAAAAGAAGAGCTGCTGATCGTGCTCGGGACCTCTTCTTCCGAGTCGGTGTTGCCGCGCATGCTCGACAAAATGGAGAAACTGGGTTGTAAGAAATCGGTGGTGGGCCTGGTTATTCCTACCGGCTACTCCTTTAACCTGGACGGCACATCGATTTACCTGACAATGGCGGCGGTGTTTATCGCGCAGGCGACCAACACCCATATGGATATCGTGCATCAGGTGACGTTGCTGGTGGTGCTGTTGCTGTCTTCGAAAGGGGCTGCGGGCGTGACCGGCAGCGGCTTTATCGTGCTGGCGGCGACCATTTCTGCCGTGGGCCACCTGCCGCTGGCCGGTCTGGCGCTGATTCTGGGCATTGACCGCTTCATGTCTGAAGCCCGCGCCCTGACCAACCTGGTCGGTAACGGTGTGGCTACGGTGGTAGTGGCTAAATGGTGTAAACAGCTGGACGAAAAACAGCTGCAAGACACCCTGTCCAACAAGCCGGGTGCAGGTGCCGACAAAACGCTGCCTTCAGCCTGATTTAATCCTCAAATCACCGGTTGCAGCCGCAGCCGGTGACGTTTTATCCCCCCGCGTAATGATTTCTTGCATTTAAAAACCGGTTATCCATTATTTTTCACCCTAATGAGTGACATCCGCAAAGGCGCGCGGTCTAACTCGATGGTACACTTTCTGCTTTCCGCCCCACCGTGAAACTCAGGGCGTTTTTATAGGCTGTGCGTTATGGCCTAATATTCCGGCGAATGGAATATCCGCATTTGCATAAAGAAATTGGATAGTCATTAAGTAGGGGTTCACATGCAGGGCACCAGAATTCATCTCATCGTAGGTGGGCTGCTGTTGGCTGCAGCCAACAGCAGCGTGCAGGCCGAAGCACTGCAACCCGATCCTGCCTGGCAGCAGGGGGCACTGGCCAACGGGTTTTCATGGCAGATACTGGATACACCGCAGCGGCCGAGCGATCGTGTAGAGCTGCGGTTAATGGTTAATACCGGCTCGCTGGTCGAGTCCTCACAGCAGATCGGCTTTGCCCATCTGCTGCCGCGCCTGTCTTTAGCGCGCAGCGAAAGCTTTACGCCACCGCAGTTGCGTTCACTGTGGCAGCAGAGCGTGGATCCTGAGCGGCCTTTGCCGCCGGCCATCAGTTCTTACGATTTCACCATGTATAATCTCAGCTTGCCGAATAACCGCCCAGACTTGCTGAAAGAAGCGCTGGCGTGGCTTTCCGATACCACCGGCAAACTGGCGATCGACGAGCATACCGTGCATGCGGTAATAAACTCCAATGTCGATCCGGTGGGCACTTTCCCGCCGAACCCGAAAGATGCCTGGTGGCGATACCGCCTGAAAGGCTCGACGCTGTTGGCGCACGATCCGGCCCAGCCACCGAAGCGACCGGTGAATGTCGATCAACTGAAAAAATTCTACCAGCAGTGGTATACCCCGGACGCCATGACGCTGTACGTGGTGGGCAAGGTAGACAGCCGCAGCCTGGGCGAACAAATCAACAAGGCCTTCTCGCCGTTGAAGGGCAAGCGTGAAACGCCGGCCACCATGCCGACGCTGACGCCGCTGCCACCGCAGCCGGTCAGCCTGATCAGCGAGCAGGTCAAGCAGGATACGCTGTCGATCATGTGGGATGCGCCATGGCATCCGATCCGCGATTCGCAGAATTTGAGCCGCTACTGGCGTGGTGATATGGCCCGCGAGGCGCTGTTCTGGCATCTCCAGCAGGTGCTGGAAAAGAGTGACCAGAAAAACCTGCATCTGGGCTTTGATTGCCGCGTGCAATACCAGCGTGCCCAGTGCGCAATTCATCTCGACACGCCGAATAACAACCTGAACAACAGCCTGGGCTTTATCGCTCGCGAATTGGCTAATGTGCGTAACAACGGGCTGTCGCAGGATGAGTTTAACGCCCTGCTGGCGCAGAAAACCGATCAGTTGAGCAAGTTGTTCGCAACCTATGCCCGCACCGATACGGACGTGCTGATGAGCCAACGCCTGCGTTCACAGCAGAGCGGCGTCGTAGATATCGCACCGGAGCAGTATCAGAAACTGCGCCAGGAGTTCTTGAGCGGATTGACGCTGGAAGCGCTGAATCAGGAGCTGAAACTTCAGCTTTCTCAGGATGCGACGCTGGTGTTGATGCAACCGAAGGGCGAACCGGAAATGAGCATGAAGCAGTTACAGGAAACCTATAACGGCATTATGTCTCCGGCTCCGGCCGTGGTGTCGGAGGAGGTCAAACCGGCCGATACCGCACCGGCCCCGGAAACCAGCGCACAATAACGGCTGAGGGGGCGTTTGCCCCCTCACTCAGTTGCGGTACAGCACCTTGATGATGTGGTAGCCGAACTGGGTTTTCACCGGGCCGTAGGGCTTCAGCAGCGGAATGCTGAACACCGCTTTATCGAAGGCCGCCACCATGGTGCCCTTGTTGAATTCGCCCAACGAGCCGCCGTTGCGCTTTGACGGGCAAGTTGAGTATTTGCGCGCCAGCGTGTCAAAACTGACGCCGCGTTTAAGCTTGGCCAGCAGTTCTTCAGCCAGTTTTTCGTTATCTACCAGAATGTGCAGGGCGCACGCCGTCTTTGCCATGGTATTGCCTTTATCGATACAGAAATTGCGCTGATTATACCCGTTAAATCTCATCGGCGCTTTCTGCTACAATCCCCTTCCACGTTATAAAGTCGAGCAATAAAGCGCCATGCGATTAAACCCCAGCCAACAACAAGCCGTCGAATTCGTTACCGGGCCCTGCCTGGTGCTGGCCGGTGCAGGTTCCGGCAAGACGCGCGTCATCACCAACAAGATTGCTCACCTGATCCATAATTGTGGCTATCAGGCGCGGCACATCGCCGCTGTGACCTTTACCAATAAGGCCGCGCGTGAGATGAAAGAACGTGTGGCGCAAACCATGGGGCGCAAAGAGGCGCGCGGTTTGATGATTTCTACGTTCCACACCCTGGGGCTGGAAATCATCAAGCGGGAATATGCCGCGCTGGAGATGAAATCCAACTTCTCGCTGTTCGACGATCAGGACCAGTTGGCGCTGCTGAAAGAGCTGACCGAAAAATGGCTGGAGAATGACAAGACGCTGGTGGCGCAGCTGATTTCCACCATCTCCAATTGGAAGAATGATCTGGTCGATCCCAAGAAGGCGATGGAGCTGGCGCGCTCTGAACGCGACAAGCTGTTCGCGCATTGCTACGGTCTGTATCACGCACACATGCGTGCCTGTAACGTATTGGATTTCGACGATTTAATTCTGTTACCGACCCTGCTGTTGCAGCGCAATGAAGAGGTGCGCGAGCGTTGGCAGAACCGAATCCGCTACCTGTTGGTGGACGAATATCAGGACACCAACACCAGCCAATACGAGCTGGTAAAACTGTTGGTGGGTAACCGTGCGCGTTTCACCGTAGTGGGGGATGACGATCAGTCAATCTACTCCTGGCGCGGTGCGCGCCCGCAGAACCTGGTGCTGTTGAAGGAAGACTTCCCGGCGCTGCAGGTGATCAAGCTGGAGCAGAACTACCGTTCGAGCGAGCGAATTCTGAAGGCGGCGAACATTCTGATCGCCAATAACCCGCACGTATTTGAAAAACGGCTGTTTTCCGAACTGGGTTACGGCGAAGAGCTGAAGGTGGTGACCGCCAATAATGAGGATCACGAGGCCGAGCGCGTAGTGGGTGAACTGATAGCTCACCATTTCGTGAAGAAAACCAACTACGGCGATTATGCGATCCTCTATCGTGGCAACCATCAGTCGCGGCTGTTTGAAAAAATGCTGATGCAGAACCGCATTCCCTACAAGATCTCCGGTGGCACCTCGTTTTTCTCGCGGCCGGAAATCAAGGATCTGCTGGCCTACCTGCGCGTCCTGACCAATCAGGATGATGACAGCGCCTTCCTGCGTATCGTCAATACGCCAAAACGCGAGATTGGCCCGGCGACGTTGCAAAAGCTGGGTGAATGGGCAAACCAACGCAATAAAAGCCTGTTCCGTGCCAGTTTTGATCTTGGATTGAGCCAGCACCTGACCGGACGCGGGCTGGAGTCTTTGCAACGCTTCACTCACTGGCTGGACGGTATCGCCCAACTGGCGGAGCGCGAGCCGGTGGCTGCGGTGCGTGACCTGATCCACGGTGTAGATTACGAGAGCTGGCTGTTCGAAACCTCTCCCAGCCCGAAAGCCGCCGAAATGCGCATGAAAAACGTCAATACGCTGTTCGGCTGGATGACGGAAATGCTGGAAGGCAGCGAGCTGGATGAGCCGATGACGCTGACCCAGGTGGTGACGCGCTTTACCCTGCGCGACATGATGGAACGCGGTGAAAGCGATGAAGAGCTGGATCAGGTGCAACTGATGACGCTGCATGCCTCCAAAGGGTTGGAGTTCCCCTATGTGTTTCTGGTGGGGATGGAGGAAGGGTTATTGCCGCATCAGAGTAGCATTGACGAAGATAACGTTGATGAAGAGCGACGCTTGGCCTACGTAGGCATCACTCGCGCCCAAAAGGAGCTGATTTTCACTCTGTGCCGCGAGCGTCGTCAATATGGCGAGTTGGTTCGCCCGGAGCCGAGCCGTTTCTTGTTGGAACTGCCGCAGGATGACCTGGCGTGGGAAAGTGAGCGCAAAGTGGTCAGTCCGCAGGAAAGGATGCAAAAAGGGCAGAGCCATCTGGCCAATATTCGTGCTCAGTTGGCCAAGGCCAAGGGCGGAAACTAGAAGAAAGGGCGCGGTTAGCGCCCTCAGATGGCTGACAAAGTCCTTTGCAGTTAAACGTCCTGATCTTGGGGCTAATAAAAACAAAGGATTATGTCTTCTGATTTATCCCCAAACATCCGAAAACCACGTTTTTCGGGTGTTTGTCATCAGACTAAGGGCGCGGTTAGCGCCCTTGTCATTTTAACGTTGTTCTTCCAGTATCAGCGGCCAGTGAACGTAACTTTGCCAATGGCTTTCCTGCTCCAGCGCTTCTGCCCGTAACGGGTGCTGCTCCAGCCAGCCAGGCGGCAGGATCACCGTCAGCTCGTCATCATGATTGGCGCGCAGACGCACCGCAGGCAGCGTGTCGTCGCGGCGACGGCTGGCAAAGATGATCGCCAGGCGTAAAATCCGGCATAAACGTTGCGCCGTACGTGGCGGCAGGGCGTTTTGCTGGCTCAGCAGTGGCAAGTCGAGGGTGTTGCTCTGGTTTTGCAGCAGGGTGGCTAACAGTTTTTTCTGTGCCGGGGTGAAACCGGGTAAATCCAGATGGCGAATCAGGTAAGCGGCGTGTTGCGGCGCCTGCTTGAAATCAACGCTGAGGCCGATTTCGTGGATCAGACAGGCGCTGTGCAATAACTCGCGACATCGTGCGTCCAACTGCCATTCATTGCTCACCTGCTGCGAGAAATTGGCGGCCAGTTGGCTGACGCGCTCGGCCTGTTCAGTATCCAACAGATAACGCCGTTGCAGGTTGCGAATGGTGCGACTGCGGATATCCTGTTCGACCGGCAAATGCAGCATGCCGTAAACCAGACCTTCGCGTAGCGCACCGCCGGCCAACATCATGCTTTCAATGCCCAACTCCTGGAAGATCGCCAGCAGAATGGACAGCCCGCTTGGGAATACCAAGGCGCGCTCCAGCGTTAGCCCTTCAATTTCCAGTTCTTCCAGCTTGCCGCACTGAATGGCGCGCTGTTTCAATTGGCGCAGCTTGGACAGGGTGATGCGTTCATCCATGCCCTGCGCCACCATGATTTCCTGCAGCGCCTGGACGGTGCCGGAAGCGCCGACGCAGATTTGCCAGCCGTGCTGACGCAGCTGCGGTGCTATCGGGCGCACCATTTCACGCGCAGCCTGTTCGGCCCGCTCGAAGTTTTCCTGCCCCAGATTACGATCGGTGAAGAACCGTTCCAGCCAGGTGACGCAGCCCATCGACAGGCTATACAACTGAGCGGCCTGCGCACCGGTCCCCGTGACCAGCTCTGTGCTGCCGCCGCCGATATCGACCACCAAACGTTGGTCCGGACCGCCGGTGGTATGGGCTACACCGTGGTAAATCAGGCGCGCTTCTTCCTCGCCGCTGATCACCTGGATCGGGCATCCGAGAATCTGCTCGGCGGTCTGCAGGAATTCATCGGCATTGGACGCCAGCCGCAGCGTGGCCGTGGCGACCACGCGAATTTGCTCGCGAGGGATGTCCTGCAGGCGTTCGGCGAACAGCTTCAGGCATTGCCATCCGCGTTGCATGGCCTCATGCGACAGAAGGTTGTTCTGATCCAGTCCGGCCGCCAGACGCACTTTGCGCTTGATGCGCGCCAGGGTCTGAATACTGCCGGCCACCTCGCGCACCACCAACATGTGGAAGCTGTTGGAGCCGAGATCGATAGCGGCATAAAGTGCGCTGGAACTGAGCATTGTCTATCAGCCTGAACGTTTACGGTTGTTGCGCGGCGCACCGCCACGACGTGGCGCTGAGTTACGACGCGGACCGTTGCCGCCGCGTGGGCGAGCCAGGCGTTTCGGCGCAGGCAGGTCAGTCAGTAACGCATCGCTGTTGTACTTGCTCACCGGAATGCTGTGGCCGGTATAGGTTTCGATCGCCGGCAGGTTGAGCGCGTACTCTTCACAGGCCAGGCTGATGGAATGACCACTTTCGCCAGCACGGCCGGTACGACCGATACGGTGGACGTAGTCTTCGCAGTCGTCAGGCAAGTCGTAGTTGAATACGTGCGTCACCAACGGGATGTGCAGACCGCGAGCGGCGACGTCGGTGGCGACCAGAATATCCAGGTTGCCCTTGGTGAAATCGTCGAGAATGCGCAGGCGTTTTTTCTGCGCCACATCGCCGGTCAACAGGCCTACGCGGTGACCATCGGCGGCCAGGTGGCCCCAGACGTCTTCACAGCGGTGCTTGGTGTTGGCGAAGATGATGCAGCGGTCTGGCCACTCTTCTTCGATCAACGTCTGCAGCAGACGCATCTTTTCTTCGTTAGAAGGGTAGAACAGCTCTTCTTTAATGCGGTGGCCGGTTTTTTGTTCCGGTTCCACTTCGACATATTCAGCGTTGTTCATCTGCTCGAAAGCCAGTTCGCGTACGCGATAGGACAGGGTGGCAGAGAACAGCATGTTCAGGCGTTGATCGACCGCTGGCATGCGGCGGAACAACCAGCGAATGTCTTTGATAAAGCCCAGATCGTACATACGGTCGGCTTCATCCAGCACCACGACCTGGATTGCGCCCAGATCGATATAGTTCTGTTTGGCGTAATCGATCAAACGACCGGTAGTACCGACCAGGATATCCACGCCGCTTTCCAGCACTTTCAGCTGTTTGTCGTAGCCGTCGCCGCCATACGCCAGGCCAAGTTTTAGGCCGGTGGATTGGGACAGGGCTTCCGCGTCGGAGTGGATCTGTACCGCCAGTTCACGCGTTGGCGCCATGATCAAGGCGCGCGGCTGGTTGGTCTGGCGATCCTGTTTCGCCGGGTGAGAAAGCAAATAGTGAAAAGTAGACGCTAAAAATGCCAGCGTCTTTCCGGTACCGGTTTGCGCCTGACCTGCAACGTCACGCCCGGAGAGCGTGAGCGGCAATGCTAACGCCTGGATAGGCGTGCAATGTTGAAACCCTTTCTTTTCAAGGGCTTCAAGGACTAACGGGTGCAGGGCGAAGTCGGAAAACTTCTGTTCGGTCAAGTGTGTTTTGCTCATAGTGTGGTAGAATATCAGCTAACTATTGCTTTACGAAAGCGTATCCGGTGAAATAAAGTCACCTTAGGTTGGTTAATGCTACACCAACAAGGTAGACACAATCCTTTGGAGTAGAACATGAGCGATAAAATTATTCACCTGACTGACGGCAGCTTCGAAAACGACGTGCTGAAAGCTGAAGGGCCAATCCTGGTCGATTTCTGGGCTGAATGGTGTGGACCGTGCAAGATGATTGCTCCGATTCTGGATGAGATTGCCGAGGAGTTCGAAGGCAAGCTGACCATCACCAAGCTGAATATCGACCAAAACCCGGCAACCGCACCTAAGTACGGTATCCGTGGTATCCCTACGCTGTTGTTGTTCAAGAACGGTGAAGTGGCCGCGACCAAGGTTGGTGCGCTGTCCAAAGGCCAGCTCAAAGATTTCCTTAACGCGAATCTGTAATCGGGCGGGATGCCCTATGCCCAAGGGGTCTGACGTTGCGGTCAAAAAGCCGCGAAGTGAGAGACTACGGGGATATACAGGCGTCTAGCGGGGATGTTCAATTCACCGCTAGACGCCTGCCAAGAAGCGTGTTAAGTTTAACCATACTGCATATAGAACTTGCCCGAAGTTTTAAATCTAAAGAGTCTAAATCTAAAGCTTTACTCTGTGTTGAACCGCTGGCGTTGAAAGAAAAAATGAACTCAGCCCGTGTTTTAACAATCAAACGGTTTTGCAAAATCAATTTTAAGGTACCTTCGATCTTAAACCGTCAATGCGCGCGTCCTCTGTAAGCCATTTCTTACCGTGACGGCTCAGCGCCCGGCGATCGAACGTCCAGTAAACAGGCACGAATATCCAAAGGATTTCAAGGTGTGGCCCGTCGGCAACCGAACGAATCTCTGCAGCTTAGTCCGCTAAGTGACGGGGTAAGCAAGGAAGGCCAAGGCAACCACCAGAAAGACGAAAGATATATCCCGCTGCCATACCATTCACGATACAAGTTCGAGACATACCCCGAGTTTAAGAACCCACCACTATGAATCTTACCGAATTAAAGAATACGCCGGTTTCTGAGCTGATTACTCTCGGCGAAAATATGGGGCTGGAAAACCTTGCCCGCATGCGCAAGCAGGACATTATCTTCTCTATCCTTAAGCAGCATGCGAAAAGTGGAGAAGATATCTTCGGCGATGGCGTGTTGGAGATATTGCAGGATGGATTTGGTTTCCTCCGCTCTGGAGACAGTTCCTACCTTGCAGGCCCCGACGACATCTACGTATCCCCTAGCCAAATCCGCCGTTTTAACCTCCGTACAGGTGACTCCGTTTCCGGTAAGATTCGTCCGCCAAAAGAAGGCGAGCGCTACTTTGCCCTGTTGAAAGTTAACGAAGTTAACTACGACAAACCGGAAAACGCCCGCAGCAAGATCCTGTTCGAGAACTTAACCCCACTGCATGCCAACTCCCGTCTGCGGATGGAACGCGGTAACGGTTCAACCGAAGACCTGACGGCTCGTGTGCTGGATCTGGCCTCGCCGATTGGCCGTGGTCAGCGTGGTCTGATTGTTGCTCCGCCGAAAGCCGGTAAAACCATGCTGCTGCAGAACATTGCACAAAGCATCGCTTACAACCATCCAGACTGTGTGTTGATGGTTCTGCTGATTGACGAACGTCCGGAAGAAGTTACCGAGATGCAGCGTCTGGTGAAGGGCGAAGTTATCGCTTCTACCTTTGACGAGCCGGCTTCCCGCCACGTCCAGGTTGCAGAAATGGTGATCGAGAAGGCCAAGCGCCTGGTTGAGCACAAGAAAGACGTTATCATCTTGCTCGACTCCATCACCCGTCTGGCGCGTGCCTACAACACCGTGGTACCGGCTTCCGGTAAAGTGTTGACCGGTGGTGTGGATGCTAACGCCCTGCATCGTCCCAAGCGTTTCTTCGGTGCGGCACGTAACGTTGAGGAAGGCGGCAGCCTGACCATCATCGCTACCGCGCTGGTCGACACCGGGTCGAAAATGGACGAGGTTATCTACGAAGAGTTTAAAGGTACCGGCAACATGGAATTGCATCTGGCGCGTAAAATCGCTGAGAAGCGCGTATTCCCTGCGATTGACTACAACCGCTCCGGTACCCGTAAAGAAGAATTACTCACCACGTCTGAAGAACTGCAGAAAATGTGGATCCTGCGTAAAATTATTCACCCAATGGGCGAAATTGACGCAATGGAATTCCTCATTAACAAGTTGGCCATGACCAAAACCAACGATGAATTCTTCGATATGATGAAGCGCTCATAAATGACGATGCGCTCATAATTGAGTAAAAAATTCAGAGAACGCCACGCCTAGTCGTGGCGTTTTTTGCTTTTGGCAGATACGATAAGTAACAGAAATGGAAACGTAAGTTATTTTCATGGCTTACTGAGAATTCATCTTATTTGCGGTCGGCGTTTCGTCGTTCGCGTATAGCTACTGTTTAAACGGCAGACAGAAGCGTGGAAATAAGAATGAATGGCTGTTGTCATAGGAAATGACTGAAAGGTAGCGGGACCTCATGGCGCGACCTGTCGCCCGTGTTAAGCTGCCTTATCATCTACAGAGATCTTATTAACTGTGAACTTACTCACTATGAGTACTGAAATTCTATTTGTTTTCCTGTTTTCCTTGGCTTTTCTCTTTGTTGCTCGTAAAGCAGCAAAACGTATTGGTCTGGTTGATAAACCTAATTACCGTAAACGTCATCAGGGGTTGATCCCGCTTGTCGGTGGTATTTCTGTTTACGCCGGGTTGTGCTTTGCTTTCCTGATCTCTGATCAAACGATTGCATACGGAAAACTCTACCTCGCTTGTGCGGGGGTATTGGTGTTTGTCGGTGCTCTTGACGATCGTTTCGATATCAGCGTTAAAATTCGTGCGTTGGTTCAAGCTCTGGTTGGCGTCGCGATGATGGTGTTCGCCGGGCTCTACCTGCGCAGTTTTGGTCATGTGCTGGGCGACTGGGAAATGCAGTTAGGTCCGTTCGGCTATCTGATTACGCTGTTCGCCGTTTGGGCGGCAATCAACGCTTTTAATATGGTGGACGGCATCGATGGCCTGCTGGGTGGGCTCTCGTGTGTTTCTTTCGGTGCGCTGGGCGTGCTGCTGTACCTGAGCGGCCACTCCGATTTGGCCTTCTGGTGTTTCGCGATGATTGCCGCTATCGTTCCTTATATCCTGCTTAACCTCGGCATTCTTGGCCGACGTTATAAGGTGTTTATGGGGGATGCTGGCAGTACGCTGATTGGTTTCACTGCCATATGGTTGCTGTTGCAAAGTTCGCAAGGTAAAGCCCATTCCATCAATCCTGTTACCGCCCTGTGGATTATCGCTATTCCATTGATGGACATGATTGCGATCATGTATCGTCGCTTACGTAAAGGGATGAGCCCCTTCTCCCCAGACCGCCAACACATTCACCACCTGATTATGCGAGCAGGCTTCACGCCGCGGCAGGCTTTCGTGCTGATTACCCTGGCAGCGGCGCTGCTGGCGGCTGTCGGCGTGCTCGGCGAACGTCTTACTTTTATTCCAGAATGGGTGATGTTGGCATTATTCTTGCTTGCCTTCTTCTTGTACGGTTACTGCATTAAGCGCGCCTGGCGTGTTGCTCGTTACATTAAGCGTATCAAACGGCGCCTGCGGCGTTCGAATGACAATAAGCAAGAATCCTAACCAGAGGCTTTTGGGCAGTGATGAATCCAGAAACAACGTCTGACAAGACTATCCCGGCAGTGGATAACGAACTCGATATTCGCGGCCTGTGCCGTACCCTGTGGCGCGGTAAGTCATGGATTATTGGTATTGCGGCGCTATTCGCCGTGATTGCACTGGTGGTGTCCTACCTGGTGAAACAGGAGTGGAGTGCGGCAGCGATTACCGATCGGCCAACGGTGAATGCGTTGGGAGGATATTATTCCCAGCAACAATTCTTGCGTAACCTGGATGTGCGTACTCTGCCGGCGGCGGCTACCGAACAACCGGGCATTGCTGACGAAGCCTATAATGAATTTATTATGCAACTGGCAGCCTACGATACGCGCCGTGATTTCTGGCTGCAGAGCGATTATTACAAGCAGCGCCAGGAAGGCGATGCAGGTGCCGATGCGGCCTTGCTCGACGAACTCATTAACAACATCCAGTTCACGCCGCGTGACGACAAAAAAGTGCCGAATGACGGCGTGAAGCTGACTGCGGAAACGGCAGTGGATGCCAATCGCTTGCTGCGTCAGTACGTAGCATTTGCCAGCCACCGTGCGGCTCAGCATTTAAACGAAGAAATTCAGGGCGCCTGGGCGGCTCGAACCACCTCGATGAAGGCGCAGGTCAAGCGTCAGGAAGCGGTAGCGGAGGCCGTGTATAAACGTGAGCTGAACACCATCCAGCAGGCGTTGAAAATTGCCGAAACGCAGGGCATCAGCCGGACCCAAACCGATACGCCGGCAGAGCAACTGCCAGACTCCGATTTGTTCCTGCTGGGCAAACCGATGCTGCAGGCGCGTCTGGAGGGATTGCAGGCTTCGGGGCCAACCTTTGATCTGGATTATGACCAAAATCGCGCGATGTTGGCGACGTTGAACGTTGGCCCAACGCTGGACGAGAAATTCCAGACTTACCGCTATTTACGGACTCCGGAAGAGCCGGTTAAGCGTGATAGCCCGCGGCGGGTATTCTGGTTGATCATGTGGGGCGCGATGGGCGCTTTGGTTGGCGCAGGTGTTGCTCTGGTGCGTCGGCCGCGTAATTAAAAATAATATAATAATTCGCTGATGGGCGTGTAAGCGCCCAATTCGCAGGTTCGCCTGCGGTTAACCGACCAAAAGAGATTCGCTGTGAAAGTGTTGACAGTTTTCGGCACCAGGCCTGAAGCCATCAAAATGGCACCGCTGGTACATGCCCTGGCTCAGGATGAAGCCTTTGAATCAAGAGTCTGCGTGACTGCACAGCATCGTGAGATGTTGGATCAGGTATTGCGTTTATTTGAGATAGTACCTGATTACGATCTTAACATCATGAAACCCGGTCAGGGATTGAGTGAGATCACCTGCCGTATCCTCGAAGGCCTGAAAAGCGTTCTCGAGGAGTTCAAACCGGATGTGGTGTTGGTTCACGGTGATACCACAACCACGCTGGCGACCAGCTTAGCAGCGTTTTATCAGCGAATCCCCGTTGGGCATGTAGAGGCGGGCCTGCGTACTGGCGACCTTTACTCCCCATGGCCGGAAGAGGCCAACCGCAAGCTCACCGGCCACCTGGCGATGTACCATTTTGCCCCGACGGAAAATTCGCGACAGAACCTGTTGCGCGAACTGTTGCCGGACGATCATATCTTCGTCACTGGCAATACGGTGATCGACGCACTGTTCTGGGTGCGCGATCGGGTAATGGGCGACGCTGCTTTGCACGACAGCTTGGTACAACGTTACCCGTTCCTGGATGCCGATAAAAAGCTGATTCTGGTGACAGGCCATCGACGTGAAAGTTTTGGCGGCGGTTTTGAGCGAATTTGCAGCGCGTTGGCCGAGATTGCCCGCACTCACCCAGAGGTACAGGTGGTCTATCCGGTGCACCTTAATCCCAACGTCAGCGAGCCGGTCAACCGCATTCTGAAAGGGATTGATAATATCATCCTGATAGATCCGCAGGATTATTTACCCTTTGTCTATCTGATGGCCAAGTCTTATATGATCCTGACCGACTCAGGCGGTATTCAGGAAGAGGCGCCATCATTGGGTAAGCCGGTGCTGGTGATGCGCGACACTACCGAGCGACCGGAAGCGGTGGATTCGGGCACGGTGCGTCTGGTAGGCACCGACGTAGCCAAAATTGTTGATGCGGTTAACCGGTTACTGACGGATGAAAATGAATATCACGCCATGAGCCGGGCGCATAACCCTTACGGTGACGGGCATGCCT
This sequence comes from Serratia sp. Je.1.23.a, assembly GCF_051129805.1. Taxonomy (NCBI): domain Bacteria; kingdom Pseudomonadati; phylum Pseudomonadota; class Gammaproteobacteria; order Enterobacterales; family Yersiniaceae; genus Serratia; species Serratia sp. Je.1.23.a. The sequence continues at coordinate 196,060 of NZ_JBCPSR010000007.1, forward strand.
GCCAGCGTATTCTAGAAGCTTTGAAGAATCATCAGGTGACACTATGAATTTTAACACTATTTCGGTTATCGGCCTGGGTTATATCGGTCTGCCAACGGCGGCGGCGTTTGCCTCCCGCAAGAAAAAAGTGGTGGGCGTAGATGTTAACCAACATGCGGTGGATACCATTAACCGTGGCGCGATCCATATCGTTGAACCCGACCTGGATAAAGTGGTGAAAGACGCGGTCGACGGCGGCTATCTGCAGGCGGTGACCAAACCTCTGGCTGCAGATGCTTTCCTGATTGCGGTACCGACGCCGTTTAAAGGCGACCATGAGCCGGATCTGGCGTATGTCGAAGCCGCCGCCAAATCATTGGCGCCGGTGCTGAAAAAAGGCGATCTGGTGATCCTTGAGTCCACCTCGCCGGTGGGCGCGACCGAACAGATGGCGCAGTGGCTGGCAGAAGCGCGTAGCGATCTCAGTTTCCCGCAGCAGGCCGGTGAGGCCGCTGATGTGAACATTGCCTACTGTCCGGAGCGCGTGCTGCCGGGGCAGGTGATGGTTGAGCTGATTCAAAACGACCGGGTGATTGGCGGTATGACGCCAAAATGCTCGGAGCGCGCCAGCGAGCTGTACAAGATTTTCCTTGAGGGCGAGTGTGTGATTACCAATTCACGCACCGCTGAGATGTGCAAGCTGACCGAAAACAGTTTCCGCGATGTGAATATCGCCTTTGCCAATGAGCTGTCGTTGATTTGTGCCGATCAGGGCATCAATGTCTGGGAGCTTATTCGCCTGGCGAATCGCCATCCGCGGGTCAATATTTTGCAGCCTGGCCCTGGCGTAGGTGGCCACTGCATCGCGGTTGACCCTTGGTTTATCGTCTCGCAGAATCCGCAGCAGGCGCGTTTGATTCATACCGCGCGCCTGGTGAATGACGGGAAACCGCTGTGGGTGGTTGATCGCGTGAAAGCGGCGGTTGCCGACTGTCTGGCAGCAACCGATAAGCGTGCGTCGGAAGTGAAAATTGCCTGCTTCGGCCTGGCTTTCAAGCCGAATATCGACGACCTGCGCGAAAGCCCAGCGGTAGAAGTGGCGCATCTGATTGCCGATTGGCACGTGGGTGAAACTCTGGTGGTGGAGCCGAACGTCGAGCAACTGCCGAAATCGCTGGCGGGCCATGTAACGCTGAAAGCGATGGCCGACGCGTTGCAGCAGGCAGATGTGATCGTGATGCTGGTCGATCATAAACAATTCAAGGCAATCAGGCCGGAAGAGATCACGCAATCTTGGGTAGTTGATACCAAAGGGGTGTGGCGTTGAAACGTATTTTAGTCACTGGAGGCGCCGGTTTTATCGGTTCTGCGGTAGTCAGGCATATTATTGAAGCTACGCAGGACAGCGTAGTGGTGGTGGATAAGCTGACTTACGCGGGCAACCTGGAGTCGCTTGCGGTGATTGCTGATAGCGAACGTTATGCGTTTGAACAGGTGGATATCTGCGATCGTGTGGCGTTGGATCGGGTGTTTGCCCAATATCAGCCGGATGTGGTCATGCACCTGGCGGCGGAAAGCCATGTCGACCGTTCGATAGATGGCCCGGCGGCCTTTATCGAGACCAACGTGGTGGGAACCTATACCCTGTTGGAGGCGGCCCGCCATTATTGGCAACCGCTGGAGGCGGACAAGAAGCAGAGCTTCCGTTTCCACCATATCTCCACCGACGAGGTGTATGGCGACCTACACGGCACGGACGATCTGTTCACCGAAACCACGCCTTACTCGCCAAGCAGCCCGTATTCGGCCTCCAAGGCATCCAGCGATCATTTGGTCCGTGCCTGGCTGCGGACCTATGGCTTGCCGACCCTGGTCACCAACTGCTCCAATAACTACGGCCCATACCACTTCCCGGAGAAACTGATCCCGTTAGTGATACTCAATGCCGTTGCCGGTAAACCTTTGCCGGTGTATGGCAACGGCGCGCAGGTGCGTGACTGGCTGTATGTCGAAGATCATGCGCGTGCTCTGTATCAGGTGGTTACCGAAGGTGTGGTAGGGGAAACCTACAATATCGGTGGCCACAACGAACGCAAAAATATTGAAGTGGTGCATACCATTTGCGATCTGCTGGAGGAGTTGGCGCCGAACAAACCGCAGGGCGTGGAGAAATACCGCGATCTGATCACTTACGTCAAGGATCGCCCGGGCCATGATATGCGCTATGCGATCGACGCCGGCAAAATTGACCGGGAGCTGGGCTGGCACCCACAAGAAACCTTTGAAAGCGGCATTCGCAAAACGGTTTCCTGGTACCTGAACAATGAAACCTGGTGGCGTCGCGTTCAGGATGGTTCCTATGCGGGTGAGCGTTTAGGTTTATCCGACTAAGTTTACCCGGGCTGCCTGAGTGGTGGCCCAGTGGATTCTGGAGTGAGTATGAAAGGTATTATTCTGGCGGGTGGATCCGGTACACGTTTGCATCCAATTACTCGCGGCGTATCCAAGCAGTTGCTCCCGATCTACGACAAGCCGATGATTTACTATCCGCTGTCGGTGCTAATGTTAGCCGGGATCCGCGACATTCTGATTATTTCCACACCGGAAGACCTCCCTTCATTCAGACGTCTGTTGGGTAACGGCGAAGAGTTTGGCATTAATCTCAGCTATGCCGAACAACCCAGCCCCGATGGTCTGGCTCAGGCGTTTCTGATCGGTGAAGAGTTCCTGGCCGGCGAGCCGAGCTGTCTGGTGTTAGGCGACAATATCTATTTTGGTCAAGGGTTTAGCCCGAAACTAAAAACGGTCGCTGCACGTACCCAGGGCGCGACCGTGTTCGGCTACCAGGTGATGGATCCCGAACGTTTTGGGGTGGTGGAGTTTGACGATAACTTCCGCGCTTTATCGATCGAAGAAAAGCCCGCCGAGCCCAAGTCCAACTGGGCGGTGACCGGTCTGTATTTCTACGACAGTCAGGTGGTGGAGTTTGCCAAACAGGTCAAGCCTTCCTCCCGTGGCGAACTGGAAATTACCAGCATTAACCAGATGTATCTGGAGCGTGGCGAGCTGACCGTTGAACTTCTGGGCCGCGGTTTCGCCTGGCTGGATACCGGTACTCATGACAGCCTGCTGGAAGCCAGCAGCTTCGTGCAGACGGTGGAAAAACGTCAGGGCTTTAAAATCGCCTGTCTGGAAGAGATCGCCTGGCGCAACGGTTGGCTGGATGATGACGGTGTGAAACGTGCCGCACAGGCGCTGGTCAAAACCGGTTACGGCAAGTATCTGCTGGATTTATTGCATGCGCGTCCACGCCAATATTGAGCCCTTAGCCTGGGAAAGCGAATTTTTCGCTCTTGGCAGCGCCAGGCTCAACTTTTCCACCACGGCCCCGGCGTTGACCGAGGCCGGTCTGGCAGCCTACGCCTTGGTGCAAGCTAAAATCCCGGCGCACCAAACCGCCTGGGCGGACGCATTGTCGGGTCTGGGTTTCCAACTGGTTGAGGCTGAGGTCGATCTGTTGCTGAATATCGGCACGGAATGTGCATCGTCGCAGAGTGCGCTACCGCCAGCGATTCGCCTGGCAGTGCCGGAGGATATTCCGGTATTGCGTGCGGCAGCGGCCAATGTGTTCACCGCCAGCCGTTTTCGGGCCCCTTGGTACGACGTTCAGGATAGCGGGCGTTTCTATGCCGCCTGGATCGAAAAAGCGGTACTGGGAACCTTCGATCACCAATGCCTGTTGGCACTGGACGAAGCCGGTCAGCCGGAGGGCTTTGTCAGCCTGCGTGATATCGGCGGCCAAGAGGTTAGAATCGGCCTGCTGGCAGCTTTCCCCGGGGCGTCAGGCAAAGGTATTGGTGCGCGATTAATGGCGGCGGCCATTGCTGAGTGCCGGCAACGGTCGCTGCAACGCCTGCGGGTGGCGACACAGCTCGGTAATTTAGCCGCATTACGGCTCTATCAACGACAGGGTGCTGTTATTGAAAGCACCTCGTATTGGTTATACAGAGGAAAACATGATCCCATTTAACGCTCCACCGGTTGTTGGCACTGAACTTGACTATATGCAGGCTGCAATGGACAGCGGCAAGCTGTGCGGAGATGGTGGTTTTACTCGCCGTTGCCAGCAGTGGATGGAACAGCGTTTTGGCAGCCCGAAGGTGCTGTTGACGCCGTCCTGTACCGCGTCACTGGAGATGGCGGCGATCCTGCTGGATATCCAGCCGGGTGATGAAGTGATCATGCCGAGCTTCACCTTTGTTTCAACCGCCAATGCCTTTGTGCTGCGCGGGGCCACCGTGGTGTTTGTCGACCTGCGTCCGGACACCATGAACATCGATGAGACTAAAATCGAAGCGGCCATCACCGAAAAGACGCGCGCTATCGTGCCGGTGCATTACGCCGGTGTGGCCTGCGAGATGGACACCATCATGGCGCTGGCGAAAAAATATAACCTGCGGGTGGTAGAAGACGCCGCGCAGGGTGTGATGTCCACTTACAAGGGCAAAGCGCTCGGTACCATTGGTCATATTGGCTGTTTTAGCTTCCACGAAACCAAAAACTACACCGCTGGCGGTGAGGGCGGCGCAACGCTGATCAACGATCCGGCACTTATCGACCGGGCAGAAGTCATTCGTGAGAAAGGCACCAACCGCAGCCAGTTCTTCCGTGGGCAGGTGGACAAGTATACCTGGCGCGATATCGGTTCCAGCTATCTGATGTCAGATTTGCAGGCTGCCTATCTTTGGGGCCAACTCGAAGCGGCTGACCGTATCAACCAGCGCCGCCTGGCACTGTGGCAGACCTATTATGACAGCCTGCTGCCGTTGGCAAAGGCCGGCCGTATTGTGCTGCCGACCATCCCGGCGGACTGCGTGCATAATGCGCACATGTTCTATATCAAACTGCGTGATATTGAAGATCGCACTGCCTTTATCGATTATCTGAAAGAAGCGGAAATCATGGCGGTGTTCCATTACATCGCGCTGCACGACTGCCCGGCGGGCGATCGTTTTGGCCGCTTTTCCGGTGAAGACCGCTTCACCAGCCAGGAAAGTGCGCGTCTGGTGCGTCTGCCGTTGTTCTACAATATGTCTGATGTCACTCAACGTACGGTGATCAATACCATTCTTAGCTTCTGCGCCTGATATGTCGCTGGCAAAAGCATCAATTTGGACCGCAGGCTCCACGCTGATCAAGATTGGCGCGGGGCTGCTGGTAGTGAAACTGCTGGCGGTAGCGTTTGGCCCCAGCGGGGTTGGACAGGCGGGCAACTTCCGTCAGCTGATTACCGTGCTGGGCGTGCTGTCCGGTGCCGGGATTTTTAACGGCATCACCAAGTACGTAGCTGAATATCATCAGGATCCGCAGCGGTTACGGCTGGCTGTTGGAACGGCGTCAAGCATCGTGCTGGGCTTTTCCACGCTGCTGGCGCTGGTGTTTCTGTTTGCGGCGGAGCCTATCAGTATCGGGTTGTTCGGCCATGCTGACTATGTCGGCGTGGTGCGGGCGGTAGCCTTTATTCAGATGGGTATCGCCTATGCCAACCTGTTTATGGCGGTGCTGAAAGGCTACCGCGATGCGATGGGCAACGCACTGGCGGTGATTGGCGGTAGCCTGATTGGCGTAGTGGCCTACTACCTGTGCTTTAAGCTGGGCGGCTACGAAGGCGCGCTGGCGGGGTTGGCACTGGTGCCGGCCTTGGTGGTGTTGCCCGCAGGTTTTATGCTGTGGCGGCGCAAAACCTTGCCGCTGCGCTATTTGGCATTGGCATGGGACAAGGCGTTAGCCAGCCATCTTGGCAAGTTCACCATCATGGCATTGATCACATCAGTGACGCTGCCGGTGGCCTATGTGATGATGCGTAACCTGCTGGCCAGCCATTACAGTTGGGATGAGGTCGGGATTTGGCAGGGCGTCAGCAGCATCTCCGACGCTTACCTGCAGTTTATCACCGCCTCGTTTACCGTTTATCTGCTGCCTACGCTGTCGCGGCTGAAGGAAAAAAGCGCCATCTCTCAAGAGATTGTGCGCTCATTAAAATTTGTACTGCCTGCAGTAGCGGCGGCGAGTTTCACGGTCTGGTTACTGCGCGACTTCGCCATCTGGTTGCTGTTCACGGACAAATTCGTCGCGATGCGCGATCTGTTTGCCTGGCAACTGGTGGGGGACGTGCTGAAAGTGGGCGCCTATGTGTTCGGCTATCTGGTGATTGCCAAGGCGTCGCTGCGTTTTTATATCCTGACCGAAGTCAGTCAGTTCCTGCTGTTAACGCTGTTCTCGCATTGGTTGATACCGCTGCATGGTGCGCTGGGAGCGGCACAGGCCTACATGGCAACCTACATCGTGTACTTCACGCTCTGTAGCTGCGTATTTATTCTTTACCGTAGACGAGTATGACGACACTGATTCACGTATTGGGATCTGACATCCCGCATCACAATCAGACGGTGCTGCGTTTCTTCAACGATGTGTTGGCGAAACGCCTGCCGTCCGAGCAGACGCGTCATTTTATGGTGGCTGCCAAAGATGCCGCTGCGTTAGGGGTGTTTCCCGAGCTGAGCATTGAATGCCATCCGGACAAGAAAAGTCTGGCGATGGCGGTCATCGCCCGCGCGCAGGCCGATCGCAATCAGCGTTTCTTCCTGCACGGCCAGTTTAACCCTACGCTGTGGTTGGCGTTGCTGAGCGGTAAAATCAAGGCCGATCAGGTGAGTTGGCATATCTGGGGCGCTGATTTGTATGAAAACGCCACCAGTTGGAAATTCCGCCTGTTCTATTTGCTGCGCCGTATTGCGCAGGGCAGAGTGAGACACGTGTTCGCGACCCGCGGTGATATTATTCATTACCAGCAGCGCCATGCCCGCGTGCCGGCCTCTCTGTTGTATTTCCCGACGCGGATGGATCCGGCGTTAACCGGCATTGAGGTAGAGAAAAACCTGGCCGGGCCGATGACCATTCTGGTGGGGAACTCTGGCGATCGTACCAACCGTCATATTGAGGCGTTGAAAGCGATTCATCAGCAGTTTGGCGCCGAGGTGCGGGTGATCCTGCCGATGGGCTACCCGGCCAATAACGACGCCTATATTGAACAGGTACGCAGTGCCGGACTAGAGCTGTTCAGCGCCAGGAACCTGCAGGTGCTGACGCAGCAGGTGGCGTTCGACGATTACCTGAATATTCTGCGTGAGTGCGATCTCGGTTACTTTATTTTTAACCGCCAACAGGGCATAGGCACGCTGTGTCTTCTGATCCAGTTTGGCGTGCCCTTTGTGCTGAGCCGGCAGAACCCGTTCTGGCAGGATCTGGCGGAGCAACATCTGCCTGTGCTGTTCTATGGCGATTCGCTGGATGAGGCGGTAGTGCGTGAAGCTCAACGCCAACTGGCCTCCGTCGATAAACAGGCCATCGCTTTCTTCAACCCTAACTACGTTGATGGCTGGCAGCAGGCATTAACCCTGGCGGCAGGGGACAACGTATGACGCTGGCGCAATTTGGCGGGTTGTTTATCGTTTATCTGGTGAGCGTGCTGTTTATTCTGACGCTGGCTTACCAGGAGTTTAGGCGCGTCCGTTTCAATTTTAACGTCTTCTTTACGCTACTGTATTTGCTGACGTTTTACTTCGGTTTCCCGCTGACCTGTCTGCTGGTGTTTCAGTTTGACGTCGAGGTGGTGCCGGTAGAGTTTTTACTCTATGCGATCCTCTCCGCTACTGCGTTTTATGCGATTTATTACGTCAGCTATAAAACCCGGCTGCGAAAGCGCAGCGTGCAACCGCGTAAGCCGGTATTCACCATGAACCGGGTGGAAACCCATCTGACCTGGATGTTACTGGCGCTGGTGGCGATGGCGACCGTCGGCATTTTCTTCATGCAAAACGGTTTCCTGCTGTTCAAGCTCAACTCTTACAGCCAGATTTTCTCCAGCGATGTCTCCGGGGTGGCGCTCAAGCGGTTCTTCTATTTCTTCATCCCGGCGATGCTGGTGGTGTATTTCCTGAAGCAAGATCTGCGCGCCTGGTTCTTTTTCCTGGCGGCGACGGTGGCCTTTGGCATCCTGACTTACGTGATAGTCGGCGGTACCCGCGCCAATATCATTATTGCCTTCTCGCTGTTTCTGTTTATCGGCATCGTGCGCGGCTGGATCTCGTTGTGGATGCTGGTGGCCGCCGGCGTGTTTGGTATCGTCGGCATGTTCTGGCTGGCGTTAAAGCGCTACAGCCTGGACGTCAGCGGTCCCGAAGCGTTCTATACCTTCCTTTATCTGACGCGCGATACCTTCTCGCCATGGGAAAACCTGGCGCTGTTGCTGCAGAACTACGACAAGATTGATTTCCAGGGCCTGGCACCGATAGTGCGCGATTTCTACGTGTTCATTCCGGCCTGGCTGTGGCCGGGGCGACCAGACACGGTGCTCAATAGCGCCAACTATTTCACCTGGGAAGTGCTGAATAACCATTCCGGCCTGGCGATTTCACCCACGCTTATCGGCTCACTGGTGGTAATGGGCGGTGCGGTGTTTATTCCCGTTGGCGCGGTGCTGGTCGGGATGATCATCAAGTGGTTCGACTGGCTGTATGAGATGGGCAAAAGCGAACCTAACCGGTATAAAGCCGCGATATTGCAAAGTTTCTGCTTCGGTGCGGTATTCAACATCATCGTGTTGGCGCGGGAAGGGGTAGATTCCTTTGTCTCGCGAGTGGTGTTCTTCTGCCTTATTTTTGGCGCCTGCCTGCTGATGGCTAAGTTGTTGTACTGGCTGTTTGACACTGCCGGGTTGATTAAGGCGCGGGTACGGCGTACGCGTACGCTGGCATCGACGCCATCATCCGTACGGGTCGACGGCCTTCTGTAAGGGTAATAATAACGATGGACGCAAAAATTTCGGTTCCTCAATATGAGCTGCGCGGTTTCAGCCTGTGGGGATTTCGCGATATGGCGCAATGCCTGGATTTTCTGTTTGACGGCGGCCGGGTAAAGCAGGGCACGCTGGTCGCGATGAACGCCGAAAAGATACTGAAGGCGGAGGAAGATACGGCGTTGCACGCCTTGCTGGATGAAGCGGAATACAAGTATGCCGACGGCATCAGCATGGTGCGCTCAATACGCCGTAAATACCCGTGGGCGCAGGTATCACGCGTCGCGGGAGCCGACCTGTGGGAAGCGTTGATGCAGCGTGCCGGACGCGAGGGTACGCCGGTCTTCCTGATTGGCGGCAAACCCTCGGTGCTGGCGGAAACCGAAGAGAAGCTGCGTAGCCAGTGGAATGTAAACCTGGTGGGCAGCCAGGACGGTTATTTCAAGCCTGAACAGCGAGATGCGCTGTTCGAGCGCATTCGCGGCAGCGGTGCCGCCATAGTGACGGTGGCCATGGGATCGCCGAAACAGGAAATCCTGATGCGTGACTGCCGTAAAGTGCATCCGCAGGCGCTCTATATGGGCGTAGGCGGTACTTACGACGTGTTCACCGGGCACGTGAAGCGTGCGCCAAAGATTTGGCAGAACCTCGGTCTGGAGTGGCTCTATCGGCTGTTAAGTCAACCGAGCCGCCTGGGACGCCAACTGAAACTGCTGAAGTTTGTCAGCTACTATTACCGCGGTAAGATGTAAGAACGATGCTGGGGCGGAAGATCCCGCCCCGGCGCGCCATGTTGTTCAAATAACCTGCTTTATGACGGATTTGTCAGCACTCCTATAACCTCAGCCCATAAACTCGCCTGTATTTATTCCATAAAGTTTTAAATTGCGGTTTGCTTATAGCGGCAAAATGCGAAACGATACCGCCCGGAAATTATCCCTGAGCGTTGGCGCAAAACGTGATAGCGCTTAACGACGTTTTTCTCACCGTAAGATCGTCCCATCACAAGCTGGTGTCCGCCAACGCGGCGGGAGAGGTTTTACGCTATTTTCATTAAAACAATAACGACCGGTAACGGCCGGCATGCAAACACAATCAAAAAAATAATATTGAGGATTTATGGCACACAAAGAAAAACCGCAAGGCCTACACCGGGGGCTGGAAGCCCGGCATATCGAGCTGATTGCTCTGGGGGGCACCATCGGGGTGGGCCTGTTTATGGGCTCGGCCAGTACGCTGAAATGGGCGGGGCCATCGGTATTGTTGGCTTATATCATCGCCGGCCTGTTCGTGTTCTTCATTATGCGTTCGATGGGCGAGATGCTGTTCCTTGAACCGGTCGCGGGCTCCTTTGCCGTTTATGCCCATAAATACATGAATCCCTATTTTGGTTACCTGACCGCCTGGGGCTATTGGTTTATGTGGATTGCCGTAGGCATCTCGGAAATCACCGCCGTTGGGGTCTACGTGCAGTTTTGGTTCCCGGAAATCCCGCAGTGGATACCGGCGTTAATCGCCGTGGCGATGGTAGCGCTGGCCAACCTGGCCGCCGTGCGTCTGTACGGCGAGCTGGAGTTCTGGTTTGCCATGATCAAGGTTACCACCATCATTGTGATGATTTTGGTGGGGTTGGGGGTGATCTTCTTTGGCTTCGGGAATGGCGGGCAGCCGATTGGCTTTGCCAACCTGACCGAGCACGGCGGTTTCTTTGCCGGCGGCTGGAAGGGCTTCCTGTTCGCGCTCTGTATTGTTGTGGCGTCCTATCAGGGCGTTGAGTTGGTCGGTATCACCGCCGGTGAAGCCAAAAACCCGCAGGTGACTCTGAAGCGTGCGATTAACAATATCCTGTGGCGTATCCTGATCTTCTACGTCGGCGCTATCTTTGTCATCGTCACCATCTTCCCCTGGAATGGCATTGGCACCGCAGGCAGCCCCTTCGTGCTGACCTTTGCCAAAATCGGTATCGTCGCTGCCGCCGGTATCATTAACTTTGTGGTGCTCACGGCTGCGCTTTCAGGCTGTAACAGCGGGATGTACAGCGGTGGCCGTATGCTGTACGCACTGGCTAAAAACCGGCAGTTGCCTGCGTCGTTGACCAAGCTGTCTGCCAACGGCGTGCCGGTTAACTGTATCGCCGTGACCATTGCCTGCCTGCTGGTCGGCTCGGGGTTGAATTACCTTATCCCCAATCCGCAGGCGGTGTTTGTCTATGTCTATAGCGCCAGCGTGTTGCCGGGCATGGTGCCGTGGTTCGTGGTACTGATTAGCCAACTGTATTTCCGCCGCGCCCATAAGGAAGCGATTAAAACCCACAGCTTTAAGTCGATTATGTTCCCCTATGTGAACTATCTGACTATCGCTTTCTTGGTCTGTGTGCTGATCGGCATGGGAATTAACCCGGATACGCGAATTTCTTTGCTGGTCGGGGCGATTTTCTTAGCGGCAGTCAGCCTGTGCTACTTTGCTTTCGGCATGCACAAGAAACATCATCCGGCTGAAAAACGGACAGAAACACAGCAATAACCGGTGAAAAGGGGCTACGGATAGCGCTTTCCTGCGCGGGAGTGAGCAAAGCGTAATCAAACACAACATTTCTGCGAAAAAGCACTAGACAGGATTGTGTTAAATCCGTAGTATCCCCTCCCGCAACGGCGCTATGCGCCCGTAGCTCAGCTGGATAGAGCGCTGCCCTCCGGAGGCAGAGGTCTCAGGTTCGAATCCTGTCGGGCGCACCATTAAGTTTGTGTGCAAGAGCTGCGGTGGTAGTATTACCGCGTGAAGTAGTTAAGAAGTAATGGTGGCTATAGCTCAGTTGGTAGAGCCCTGGATTGTGATTCCAGTTGTCGTGGGTTCGAGTCCCATTAGCCACCCCACTTCCTAAGAGAAGTGAAGAATTTTAAGCTGTTTTGTGACTGTGCGAAGGTGGCGGAATTGGTAGACGCGCTAGCTTCAGGTGTTAGTGTTCTTACGGACGTGAGGGTTCAAGTCCCTCTCTTCGCACCACACAAAATGTCTAATAAATTTAATATTTACATAGACATAAGCGATAAAATTTAGTAGTATCTGCAACAAGAAATCGGCGAGTAGCGCAGCTTGGTAGCGCAACTGGTTTGGGACCAGTGGGTCGGAGGTTCGAATCCTCTCTCGCCGACCACATTCAAGAAAACCCGCTTTTAGCGGGTTTTTTTACATCTGTAGTTTATAGGATGAGCACCTCCGAAGGAGGTTTGAGCCGAGCGCAGCGAGACAACGTTGCTTTAGCAATGGCCCGTAGGGCGGCATCGCAGATGCAAGTCATCCTCTCTCGCCGACCACATTCAGAAAAGCCCGTTCAGCAATGAACGGGCTTTTTGCTTTCTGACATTCCGCTTTGCGTCCTCCTGCACTGGTTTTGCCTCTGCCCGCTATCTATCGTATCCCGTCAGGACGCTTTTGGCTTGGTGTTGGCTTCCGGCGACATCGGCATGCCGCATTGTCGTCAGCTTGAGACATTTAATGAATTGATTTTATTGCATAAAAATGACTTTGGCTTAAGTCGTCGTTTTAAGGCGACATATCTGCAAACGTCAGGTGATAGCAGCAGAAAGGGCAGTGAGCGGAATGAAACGAAGTGCTGAGATTAAATCTGTTTTAATTCAGCTTATTAGGCTTTTCGCCTGAAGGAACGATGCATTTTTCCCAAAGTTGGCACGCCAAGTGCAATATCCACTATGTAGATGCTCATTCCACCTCTTATGTTCGCCTTAGGCTTCATAAACCCTGGGAATGACGCAGAGCCGATTTAGGGTGCCTATTGCCCACCAGAACGATGACGGCGTTGCTTGCAATGGTCGACATCACACTCCGGGCATAACGTTGAGTGAGGCACCGCCCCTGTTGTCCTAGACCTGATTGCTTTTTATACACTTGCCACCGCGGCAAGTGTTTTTTTTTGCCTAATACCCATCATATTTGAAGCCACAGCTGCGTTGACTGCGCGCTCTCACCCCAGTCACTTGGTTGACCAAGCTCCTGGGGATTCGTGAGCTTGCCGCCTTGCTGTGACTCCAACTATCTTGGGTATAAACAACGTTAGATAAAAAAGGCGCGACCTGTGGGCGCGCCTTGAAGACAGTGCATTGTGCGTTATTCGCCGTTCTGCTTCAGCGTCAGCATCAGGCCTTCACGACGCATCTGTGCGGCTTCATCCGAGCGGTGCAGCTTCTCCAGCACGTCAGCCAGCCAAGCGTAATCGTAGGCATCTGGACGCTGTTTCAGCGCTTCCCGGAATGCATCGGCCGCCGCCTGCCATTCGCCGTGCTTCATCAGCAACTGGCCCAGGGTGCTGTTCAGCAGTGGTGTGGCACCATGCTGCTTCACCTGCTGACGCAACGCTTTCTCCAGCTGTTGCGGGTTGCCGGACTTCAGACGCGGGATCAGCAACACCAGGCGTTCGTCATACTGGCGCTTTAGGCTGTCGAGCACGATCTCTTGCGCCAGTTCATGGTCATTGCATTCGATCAGGTGCTCCACCATCGCGATTTGCAACGGCACCTCATGCCGGATTTTGCGGCTCTGATCTTTCCACCAGCGTTTCAGGCCATCGCTGCCCTCATCCGCCATCGCCTGATTCATCAGGCCAATGTAGGCCTGTTGTTGCAGCGCCTGCAGCTCAGCCTCGTTGTGCAGATTGATCTTGCTCATCGACGGCAGGATCTCCAGCAATGAGGCAAAAGCGCCGGTGCGCAGATAAGCCATTTCCGCCAGTCGCAATACTTCGGGATGACGCGGAGCCTGGTTAAGCAGACGATCGACACCGTGGCGTGCCGCATGGTTTTCGCCCTGAGCCAGTTGAATGCGCACGCGGGTGATGTCTACCGGCAGCTGGTCGGTGTCGGCGGCTTCGGCGGCGCGTTCCAGGTACTGATTGGTACGGAAATCGTCACCCCGTTGCTGTGCAGCCTCAGCAGCCAGCAGGTAGTTCACCACCGGTTGTTCAGCGTGATCGGCATTGCGCGTCAGCAGTTTTTCAACCTGCTTGTAATCACCTTCGGCCAGTTTGATCAGCGCGGCCTTGGTCTGCTTACGCGCACGGCTGCGTTTGCGGCCCAGGAACCAGCCGCGAGTGCGGGCGCTGGTGCTGAAGATGCGGCGCAGGATCCACTCGATCACCAGCAGCACCACAAACAGCAAGATACCCATGATCACCAGGCCGGTGACGCTGGTTTCGATATTGTAGTTATCGGTCTGAATCAGCACATAGCCCTGATGGCCGGCCAACATCGGCCCAACCACCACGCTGGCGATCAGCACCAGGAACAGAAATAGCACGCGTAACATGGCTTATCCCTCCTGATGAGCGGCAGGGGACTGGGCCATCAGATTGCGCACCCGGGTCTGCATCAGTTTTTCCAGCAGCGGCTGGCTTTTCAGCTGATCCGGCACGTCCATGGTGATCGACTGCTGGCTCAGGGTATCCAACTCTTCCAGGAACGCTTTCGTGGCCGGGTCGGTGGTATCGAAGTAGGCGCGAACCCAAGTGGAAATGGTCTCCAGCGACTGCTTATACACTTCGTTCTGATGGCGTGGGATGGCCTGTGCGGCAACCAGCAGGCGCGAACGGATATTTTCGCGCAGGTAAATGTCCTGGTTCGGGGCCAGCAGCGGCTCGGCATTGCTATCGCGGCGGCGGACGGTAATAAAGTCGGCCATAAAGTTGTGCCAGCTTTTGGCCAGGTTTTGCCGCCATTCGCCGATCGAGCTCGACAGCTCGCTGCTGTCTTGATCCATCGGCGCTTCGTCGCTGTCGTTATCCGCCAGGCGCAGATTATCCACCTGATTGGACAACTGATTGGTCTTGAGAATGATGCCGTCGAAATCCACCTGAGTCAGCGTGGACAGCGTGCTGACGTCTTCGGTGATGGCGCGACGAACCTCGAGCAGGCTCGGGTCATTCATGTCAGCCAGGCTGGCATCGGCGCTTTTTAACAGCGCGGCGGCGGTGGTGACGTCCTGATCGCTCCACAGCTTACGCCCGGCCATTTTCACCAGAAAATCGGCCTGCGCCAGCAACCAGGTTTTGGCGTCGCTGCCGGAGATGATGGCGACTTTCTCTTGCAGTTCATTGAGCTGACGCGCCAGGGTTGCCTGTTCGCGATCGGCGGCGTCCAGCGTTTTGCCCTGTTGCTGCAGCAGGCCTTCCAGCGCGCTTCTTTCCTGCTGTTGGCTTTGTTTCAGCGTTTCCAGCTGTTGCTGCAGCGTTTGATTGGCGGCGATGAGCTGCTGCGCCTGTCGATGTGTATGGTAATAGCCGCCGGCAGCCAGAGCGATAACCAGCACGATCGCGATCGCGCCCAACACCGGGCCGGTATTTTTACCTTTACGCTTTTCAGCGTCTGGCTGCTGGGGGCTCTCAACCGCAGAGGTTGGTTCTTCAACCGGGGCGGATGGGGTATTTTGTTCCGTCATAGTGGCACATCCCATAGTCAGGTTTGTTGTAGCGCGCGGATCAGCGCGTCATTATCGGCGGTATCAGCTACCCGAATTGTGCTCCAGCCCAATTCCTGGGCAAGGGTAGCCAGGCGTTCACTCACTACGACCAGGCAGCAACGTAATAGCCACGAAGAACGGTAGTAATCAGGAACTAAAGTATAGAGCTGTTGTAACATTTCACCGCTGGTGACTACCAGCGTATCAACACCGGCACGCTGCCAGTGGGCGCTTTGCTCGCTGCCATCATAGTGCACCGGGCTGCGTTGATAACATTCATAATAGCTGACCGCAGCGCCGCGCTCGCTCAGTGTGTTGCCGAGCAGCTCACGGCCGCCGTTACCGCGCAAGATCAGCGCTTGTTTACCTTCCAGCTTCTGCAGCGCCGGCAGCAGCAGCAATGTTTCGCTGATCTCCTGCTCACGCGGGTATTCTATCGGCAGGCTGCTGATGCGGTGCATTGCCAGCGCCGTGGTACGACCGATAGCGTAATAGGCCAGCCTGGCAGGCCATGACAGCCCGACGCGGCCCATCACAGAATGGGCGTAGCTCACCGAGTGCTGCGACAGGATGAACACCAGATCGCCATCATTAAGCTGCTGTAACGCCTGCGGCAATTTTGGCAAATCGCCGCCGGGGGCGAAGTCGATCAACGGAGCATGATAGGCAACCCGACCGAGCGCACGCAGTCGGCTGACCAGTTCTTCTCCGGAAGGAGAGGGGCGGGTTACCAGAATCGTCATGCAGGGGGATTCCCCTGATAAACGTCCTGCAGAATTTCACGAGCGCCTTGCGCCAGCAGTTCTTCCGCCAGTTCAATGCCCATCTGCTCTGCTTGAGCTGCCGGACCGCGGCGTTCGCCGCGCACCATTTGGCTGCCGTCTGGAGAGCCCACCAGGGCTCGCAGCCACAGGCTGTCGCCATCCAGTTCGGCATAGCTGCCGATAGGCACTTGGCAACCGCCTTCCAGCCGGGTATTCATCGCACGTTCGGCACGTACGCGGGTTTCTGTAGCAACGTGATTGAGCGGTGCCAACAGCGCGCGGGTGGTTTCGTCGTCGAGGCGGCATTCGATACCCACTGCGCCCTGGCCAACGGCCGGCAGGCACTCCTCCGGGCTCAATGGACTGCGGATACGCTGTTCCAACCCCAGGCGCTTAAGCCCGGCGACCGCCAGAATAATGGCGTCGTAATCACCGTTATCCAATTTTGCCAGCCGGGTACCGACGTTGCCGCGCAGATCGCGCACGATCAGATCCGGACGGCGCTCACGCAGTTGGCACTGACGACGCAGGCTGGAGGTACCGACCACGCTGCCCTGCGGCAGTTGATCGAGCGATGCGAAACGATTGGAAACAAATGCGTCGCGAGGATCGTCACGCTCACAAATAGTCACTAAACCCAAGCCTTCGGGGAAATCGACCGGGACGTCTTTCATTGAGTGAACGGCGATATCCGCACGGCCGTCCAATAACGCCAGTTCAAGTTCCTTAACAAACAGCCCTTTACCGCCGACTTTCGCCAGCGGCGTATCCAAAATAATGTCGCCTCGCGTGACCATAGGCACCAGTTCGACCTGCAGGCCGGGGTGGCTGGCCATCAGGCGCTGCTGCACATAATGTGCTTGCCAAAGCGCGAGTGGGCTTTGTCGGGTGGCAATTCGAATAATTTTGTCTAACATGCTTGTTACCGTTTTTATAATTCGCCGTTCATCCTACCACTGAGTGTGAAAACTGTCAGTGCAAGAAGCCATAGGCGAAGAAAGGACAACGGAATCAACGGGACGTGTGATGTGTTTTGGGGCAGTTAACACTGCGGGTAAATCGTTTAGAGTGGCGCTACAATAATAGTGAAGCGTTACTTCCTTTACGGTCAATCAGCAAGGTGTTAAATTGATCACGTTTCCAACAATAAGTTGCCAAATATTCTTCCAACACTAACGGCACTTATGGAATACGGGTTTTTTTCTAAACACCGGGATAATCAGGCGAGACGTCTTGTACCTCTACATCGAGACATTGAAGCAGAGACTGGATGCGATCAATCAATTACGAATCGATCGCGCCCTAGCGGCCATGAAGCCCGCGTTTCAACGGGTATACAGTCTGCTGCCTACCTTATTGCATCACCACCATCCACTGATGCCAGGTTACCTGAACGGTAACGTTCCCCATGGCGTCTGCCTCTACACGCCTGATGAAACCCAACAAGATTACCTCAACGATTTAGAAGACAAATGGGGCAGCCCGTTTGACAAAATGGCCAGCGGTGAACTGCCGATTACCGGGGTTTACTCGATGGGCAGCACCTCGTCGATCGGCCAGAGTTGCAGCTCGGATCTCGACATCTGGGTGTGCCACCAATCCTGGCTGGACAACGAAGAGCGTAACCGCCTACAGCAAAAATGCAGCCTGCTGGAAAAATGGTCGGCGTCGATGGGGGTGGAAGTCAGCTTCTTCCTGATCGATGAAAACCGCTTCCGTCATAACGAAAGCGGCAGCCTGGGGGGCGAAGACTGCGGCTCCACCCAACATATCCTGCTGCTGGACGAATTTTACCGCACCGCGGTGCGCCTGGCTGGCAAACGTATTTTGTGGAACATGGTGCCGGGCGAAGAAGAAGCACACTACGATGAGTATGTGCTGTCGCTTTACTCGCAAGGCGCGTTAACGCCGAACGAATGGCTGGATCTCGGCGGTCTGAGCACGCTGTCGGCGGAAGAATATTTCGGTGCCAGCCTGTGGCAACTGTACAAAAGCATCGACTCGCCTTACAAAGCGGTGCTGAAAACCCTGCTGCTGGAAGCCTATTCCTGGGAATACCCGAATACGCAGCTGCTGGCGATGGACATCAAACAGCGCCTGCATCAGGGCGAGATCGTCTGCTTTGGTCTCGACGCCTACTGTATGATGCTCGAACGCGTTACGCATTACCTGAATCAAATCAACGACACTACCCGCCTTGACCTGGTCCGCCGCTGTTTCTACCTGAAAGTCTGTGAAAAACTGTCCCGCGCCAATGCGTGCGTCGGCTGGCGTCGTGAAATTCTCAGCCAATTGGTCAGCGAATGGGGCTGGGACGAAGAGCGTCTGGCGATCCTGGATAATCGCGCCAACTGGAAAATCGAACGGGTACGTGAAGCACACAACGAACTGTTGGATGCGATGATGCAAAGCTATCGCAACCTGATCCGCTTCGCTCGCCGCAACAACCTTAGCGTCAGCGCCAGCCCGCAGGATATCGGCGTGCTGACCCGTAAGCTGTACGCCGCGTTTGAAGCGCTGCCCGGCAAGGTGACGCTGGTGAACCCACAGATTTCGCCGGACCTGTCAGAAGACGACTTGACCTTTATTCACGTGCCGATTGGCCGCGCCAACCGCACCGGCTGGTATCTTTATAACCAGGCACCGGCCATGGACTCGATTGTTAGTCATCAGCCGCTGGAATATAACCGCTACCTCAACAAGCTGGTGGCCTGGGCCTATTTTAACGGGCTGCTGACGCCGAAAACCCGTCTGCACATCAAGAGCGGCAACCTGTGCGATACCGCAAAACTGCAGGAGCTGGTGGCCGATGTGTCGCACCACTTCCCGCTGCGGCTGGCGGCCCCTACGCCAAAAGCGCTGTACAGCCCGTGCGAAATTCGCCACCTGGCGATAATCGTCAATTTGGAAAACGATCCGACCGCCGCCTTCCGCAATCAGGTGGTGCATTTCGATTTCCGCAAGCTCGATGTATTCAGCTTTGGTCAGCAACAGCAGTGCCTGGTGGGCAGTATCGATCTGCTGTATCGCAACTCCTGGAACGAAGTGCGTACTTTGCATTTCAGCGGCGAGCAATCGGTGCTGGAAGCGTTGAAGACCATTCTCGGCAAAATGCACCAGGATGCCGCGCCGCCGGAATCGGTCGAGGTGTTCTGCTACAGTCAGCACCTGCGCGGCCTGATCCGTACCCGTATACAGCAGCTGGTGTCGGAGTGTATTGAGCTACGCCTGTCCAGCACCCGACTGGAGCCGGGCCGTTTCAAAGCGGTACGGGTTGCCGGCCAGACCTGGGGCTTGTTCTTCGAACGGCTGAGCGTGTCGGTGCAGAAGCTGGAAAACGCGGTGGAGTTCTACGGCGCCATTTCCAACAACAAATTGCACGGCCTGTCGATCAAAGTGGAAACCGATCAGGTGCATCTGCCGCCGGTGGTGGACGGTTTCGCCAGCGAAGGGATTATTCAGTTCTTCTTCGAAGACACCTCGGACGACAAAGGCTTTAACATCTATATTCTGGATGAGTCTAACCGGGTTGAGGTTTATCACCATTGCGAAGGCAGTAAAGAGGAACTGGTGCGTGACGTTAGCCGTTTCTACTCGTCCTCGCACGATCGCTTCACCTATGGCTCCAGCTTTATCAACTTCAACTTACCGCAGTTCTATCAGATAGTGCAGCTTGATGGTCGCACCCAGGTGATCCCGTTCCGCAGCAACGTGTTGTCGAGCCTGTGCGTTCCCCTGACCGACGGCGCAGCTCAACCGCTAAAGCATCAGTTTCAACTGCATTGATATCGTCAAGGTTCAGCAGGCTGAGCCTTGACGACGAGTGCTGCCATTGTTAGGAAAACGTCACCTCTTCGCCGGCCTGTGCGCTGGCCGCTTCACTCAGTAAGGGGTAGAAGGCGCGGTCGCTGCGATCGCACAGCCACACGCCGTCACGGTAGTTAAAGTGATAGCCGCCGGTTTTGGTCGCCAGCCAAATCTGATGCAATGGCTCCTGGCGATTGATCACAATTTTGGTGCCATTTTCGAAGCTTAACGTCATTACGCCGCCGTTAGTTTCGTAATCGATGTCCGCATCGCCGCCAAAATCGTCCAGGGTCTCTTCAATATTCAGCATCAGTTGGTCAGCCAACTGGTGAAACTCACTGTCGTTCATATTCAATTCCTATTGCTTTTCATGATCCACCTGCGATTATAGAGACCTTGGACGCATGAATTACAGGCATTAATGCAAATGAAAAAACAACTACGCTATGCGCTGATGGCAGTTCTGCTTGCCGGGCTCTCCGGCTGCGGCCTGAAGGGCCCGCTGTACTTCCCGCCAGCCGATCCGGCCAGCACTAAGAAACCGGCTACCCAGGTTCAGACCGGCGATCAGGTACAGAAAAATCAGCAGGAACTTTCTGGCTCTCAGCAAAAACCGTCGATGAGCGACCAGTAACACCTTGTTTGCGGCGGCGTGAGTCACCGCAAACCCAAGACGGATAGCGGAGTATGATATGCAGTTCTCCAAAATGCACGGTCTGGGCAACGACTTTATGGTGGTCGATGCCGTTACACAGAATGTCTATTTCTCACCCGAGTTGATCCGCCGTTTGGCCGATCGGCACTTGGGCGTTGGCTTTGACCAGCTGCTGGTGGTAGAACCGCCTTACGATCCGGAACTGGATTTCCATTACCGCATTTTTAACGCCGACGGCAGTGAAGTGGCGCAGTGCGGTAACGGCGCTCGCTGCTTTGCCCGCTTTGTACGGCTGAAAGGCTTGACCAACAAGCGCGATATTCGCGTCAGTACCCAGACCGGGCGCATGGTGTTGAGCGTGACCGACGATGATCTGGTGTGCGTGAATATGGGTGAGCCGAACTTCGATCCCCAGGCAGTGCCGTTTCGCGCAACCAAAGAAGAAAAGACCTACATCATGCG
The DNA here is from genome assembly GCF_051129805.1 of Serratia sp. Je.1.23.a. Lineage (NCBI taxonomy): Bacteria > Pseudomonadati > Pseudomonadota > Gammaproteobacteria > Enterobacterales > Yersiniaceae > Serratia > Serratia sp. Je.1.23.a. The sequence goes on from NZ_JBCPSR010000007.1 coordinate 217,052, forward strand.
TGCGGCGGAACATACGGTGCTGTGCGGCGTGGTGTCGATGGGCAATCCACATTGTGTTTTACAGGTGGATGATGTAAAAACCGCCAAGGTGGAGCTGCTTGGGCCGGTGCTGGAAGGGCATGAGCGCTTCCCGGAACGGGCCAACATCGGTTTTATGCAAATTGTCAGTCGCGAGCACATTAAACTGCGCGTCTATGAGCGCGGCGCTGGCGAAACGCAGGCCTGCGGTAGCGGAGCCTGTGCGGCCGTGGCAGTAGGGATTCAACAGGAATTGCTGTCAGAAGAGGTGCATGTAGAACTGCCGGGCGGCAGCCTGCATATTCGCTGGAAAGGGCCGGGCAGCCCGCTGTTTATGACCGGTCCGGCAACCCATGTATATGACGGATTTATTCATCTATGAAGAGCGTTGAGGACCAGGCTGTCGCAGGCATTGAGCTTGATGACGACGCCGTGATGCAGTTTCTGCTGCAAAACCCGGATTTCTTTATGCGCAACGCGCGGTTGGTGGAGCAAATGCGCGTTCCCCATCCCGTTCGCGGCACCGTATCGTTGGTCGAGTGGCATCTGGCTCGCCAGCGCAATCACATCCATCGGCTGGAAGAAGAAATCACGCTGCTGATGGAGCAGGCCAGCGCCAACGAAACGCTGTTTGCCAGCCTGCTGCATTTGCAGGCCAACCTGGCCACCGCCGACAGCCTGCAGGATATGCTTAACCGCCTGCAGCGTTGGGCGCGCGGTTTCGGTTTGGCCGGCGCCAACATCCGCCTGTTTTCCGAAAGCTGGAAAATCGGCGCACCTTCCGATTTCACTCACCTTGCCCTGACGCGCTCTTCGTTTGAACCGTTACGCATTCAGCGTCTGGGTGACCAACAGCACTTTCTTGGCAGCCTTAATGGTCCTGAGTTGCTGTTGTTGCTGCCGCAGGCCAAACTGGTCGGCTCGGTAGCGCTGTCGATGCTGGGTGATGAGGGCGAGCTGGGTATGGTGATTTTCAGCAGCCGCGATACGCAACATTATCAGCAGGGCATGGGCACGGTGATGCTTAATCAACTGGCGCGCATGCTGCCGGAACTGCTGGAACGCTGGATCGAACGCGCATGACCCCGCTGGCGGCCAGCCTGCAACAGCCGGTCGATGCCTTTCTGCGCTATCTGAAGGTGGAACGCCAGCTCAGCCCCTTGACGCTGTTAAGCTATTCACGCCAATTGCAGGCGCTGATGGCGCTGGCTCAGGATATGGGCATCACGGAGTGGCCGTCGTTGGACGCCGCCAAAGTCCGGATGCTGGCGGCGCGCAGTAAACGCGCCGGCCTGCAGTCTTCCAGCCTCGCGTTACGCTTGTCGGCATTACGCAGTTTTCTCGACTGGCAGGTCAGCCAGGGCATGCTGATAGCCAACCCCGCCAAAGGGATCCGCACGCCACGCAGTGGCCGTCATCTGCCGAAAAACATCGACGTCGATGAAATGAATCAGCTGCTGGATATCGATCTCAACGATCCGCTGGCGGTACGCGATCGCGCTATGCTTGAGGTGATGTACGGGGCAGGGCTGCGTCTTTCTGAACTGGTGGGGCTGGACTGTCGCCACGTCGATCTGGCCGCCGGTGAAATTTGGGTTTTGGGTAAGGGCAGCAAGGAGCGCAAGCTGCCGGTCGGCCGCACCGCCGTGACCTGGCTGGAACACTGGCTGGCGATGCGCGACCTGTTCGGGCCGTCAGACGATGCGATGTTCCTGTCCAATCAGGGAAAACGCATCTCGACCCGTAACGTGCAAAAACGTTTTGCCGAGTGGGGCGTCAAGCAGGGCGTTAACAGCCACATCCATCCGCACAAGCTGCGTCACTCCTTTGCCACCCATATGCTGGAGTCCAGCGGCGATCTGCGTGCGGTGCAGGAACTGCTTGGCCATGCCAATCTGACCACTACCCAAATCTATACCCACCTCGACTTTCAACATCTGGCGAACGTGTACGATGCCGCGCATCCACGCGCCAAACGGGGGAAATCCTGATGCACTTTTATCGTCCGCTACGCCCGCTGGCGGCATTGACCTTCGATCTGGACGACACGCTGTACGACAACCGTCCGGTGATCAAACAGACCGAATTGCAGTCGGTGGCTTTCCTGCAGAATTATCATCCCGGGCTGAACCACTTCCAGTCGGCGGATTTTCACCGCCTGCGCCAAGAGTTACGTGAACAGGATCCAGAGATTTACCACGACGTCACCCAGTGGCGTTGGCGTGCCATCCACCTGGCGCTGAGCCGTCAGGGGCTGCGTGATGCCCAGGCTGCTGAAGGGGCTGACGCGGCGATGCAGAATTTTGCGCTGTGGCGCAGCCGCATCGAAGTGCCTGAAGCTACCCACGCTACGTTGAAAGCATTGGGCGAACGCTTTCCGCTGGTGGCGATCACCAACGGCAATGCCGATCCCGCGCAGTGCGGGCTGGACGGTTACTTTCAGTTTGTGCTGCGCTCCGGGCCGGATGGCCGCGCTAAACCTTATCAGGACATGTACCAGTCGGCTGCTGAGCGTTTAGGCATCGCCCCTGAGCATATTCTCCACGTCGGCGATGATTTAACCACCGACGTCGCCGGCGCGTTGCGCTCAGGCCTGCAGGCCTGTTGGATCAACGACCGTCAGCGCAGCCTGATGCAGGCTGCCGATAGCCGGCTGCTGCCACATATTGAGATTTCGCAGTTGGCATCGCTGACAGCATTGTTATAATCCCTGCCAGAACTCTGTATAAATTCCCAGTGGAATCGCGTCGCTGACGCGCTTTCCCTTACCAATTAATGGTGCCTATGGACGTTTCCGATCTGCTCGACAGCCTGAATGAAAAACAACGCGAAGCCGTGGCGGCGCCACGTGGCAACCTGTTGGTACTGGCCGGCGCGGGCAGCGGTAAAACACGGGTACTGGTGCACCGCATCGCCTGGCTGCTGTCGGTAGAGAACTGTTCGCCGTATTCGATCATGGCGGTGACGTTCACCAACAAAGCCGCGGCGGAAATGCGCCACCGTATCGAACATCTGATTGGCACCAGTCAGGGTGGCATGTGGATCGGCACCTTCCACGGGCTGGCTCACCGGTTGCTGCGCGCACATCACATGGATGCCAATCTGCCGCAGGATTTCCAGATCCTCGACAGCGACGACCAGTTCCGCCTGCTCAAACGCATCGTCAAGGCGTTGAATATCGACGAGAAACAATGGCCCCCGCGTCAGGCGATGTGGTACATCAACGGCAAAAAAGATGAGGGCCTGCGCCCGCAACACGTCGAGACCTATAATAATCCGGTGGAGGCAACCTGGTTGCGTATCTACCAGGCCTATCAGGAAGCCTGCGATCGCGCCGGGCTGGTAGATTTTGCCGAGCTGTTGCTGCGCGCCCATGAGCTGTGGCTGAACAAACCGCATATCCTCAACCATTACCGCGAACGTTTTACCAATGTACTGGTAGATGAGTTTCAGGATACCAACAGCATTCAATATGCCTGGATCCGCCTGCTGGCCGGCAATAACAGCAACGTGATGATCGTGGGTGACGATGACCAGTCGATTTATGGCTGGCGCGGCGCTCAGGTGGAAAATATTCAACGTTTCCTGAAGGACTTCCCCGGTGCGCAGAGCGTCCTTCTGGAACAAAATTACCGTTCGACCAGCAATATTCTAAAGGCAGCCAACACCCTGATCGCCAACAACGGCGGGCGCATGGGTAAAAACCTGTGGACAGAGGGCGGGGATGGCGAACCTATTTCTATCTACTGCGCGTTCAACGAACTCGACGAGTCGCGCTTTGTCGTCAGCCGCATCAAAACCTGGCAGGAAAATGGCGGCGCACTGAATGACTGCGCCATCCTTTACCGCAGCAACGCCCAGTCGCGCGTGCTGGAAGAGGCGCTGCTGCAAACCGCCATGCCTTACCGCATTTACGGCGGGCAACGCTTCTTCGAACGTCAGGAAATCAAGGATGCGCTGGCCTATCTGCGGCTGATAGCCAACCGTAATGACGACGCTGCGTTCGAGCGCGTAGTAAATACCCCGACCCGTGGCATTGGCGACCGGACGCTGGACGAAGTGCGTCGAACGGCGCGCGATCGTCAATTGACCCTGTGGCAGGCCACCCGCGCCCTGCTGCAAGACAAGGTGCTGGCCGGCCGTGCGGCCTCTGCGCTGCAGCGCTTTACCGAACTGGTGGATTCACTGGCGCATGAAACCGCCGATATGCCCTTGCACGTACAGACCGACCGGGTGATCCGCGATTCGGGGCTGTTCATTATGTATGAGCAGGAAAAGGGCGAGAAAGGCCAGGCGCGTATCGAAAACCTTGAGGAGCTGGTGACGGCAACCCGTCAATACAGCTATCAGGATGAAGATCAGGATCTGATGCCGCTGCAGGCATTTTTGTCGCATGCTGCGCTGGAGGCGGGCGAAGGCCAGGCCGATGCCTATCAGGATGCGGTGCAGTTGATGACCCTGCACTCGGCCAAGGGGCTGGAGTTCCCGCTGGTGTTTATCGTCGGTATGGAAGAGGGGATGTTCCCGAGCCAGATGTCGCTGGATGAAGGCGGGCGGCTGGAAGAAGAACGTCGTCTGGCCTACGTTGGCCTGACGCGTGCCATGCAGAAACTGACGCTGACCTATGCCGAAACGCGCCGTCTGTACGGCAAGGAAGTTTACCATCGGCCTTCGCGTTTTATCGGTGAACTGCCGGAGGAGTGCGTGGAAGAAGTGCGGTTGCGTGCCAGCGTATCGCGACCGGTGAGCCATCGTCGTATGGGCACGCCGATCAGTGAAAACGATACCGGCTACAAGCTGGGGCAGCGAGTGCGTCACCCTAAATTTGGCGAAGGCACCATCGTCAATCTGGAAGGCAGCGGCGAACACAGTCGGCTGCAAATTGCGTTCCCAGGGGAAGGCATCAAGTGGCTGGTGGCCGCCTATGCCAGACTGGAAACGGTGTAGCGGGGCAGTAGCCGCCGAACCCAAAGGGGCGAATCTCTTCGCCCCAGCACTCAGGCTTAAAGCGTACGGGTATAGCGATCGCCAACTTGCGCGGTGGCATACCAGCGCATCACAGCTTCGATGCCTTCACCACCTTCCGGAGGAGCCCAGTGCATGCAGTCCTCTTCCGACAGCGCCTGATAAGGCCCCTGTTTTACTTCAAACACCACGCCGCCGGGATCAACCGACAGCACGGCATGCCAGGTAAACGCCGGCATCTCCAGTACTTTGGTTTCTTCACCCAGCAGCGTGCGTTGGGTGACGACACCTTCCTCATTAAACTGCAATACCACAAAGCGGCCGCGTAGCGGTGTCAACAGTTCCCAGGTTTGCGGATGGCGGTGCGGTCGAATATAGGTGCCAGGTTCCATGGCAATCGCCAGTCGCTGCACCGGCTCGCTCAACTCGTCGTGTAACGTACGGTGCGCGCGCAGGCGAGCCACTTTAGCGGCCTGCTCACTCATGGCGGTCAGGTCGTGGGCGGTAATCTGTTTCATCGTTAAAGTCCGCAAGCTTATCGTGGCTTCATATTAGCAATATTCACCGACGCGGTCAGAGATCCCCGCGACTTTTTCGTTACCCTTTATCACGGATTAAACCGATTTTGTCCCATTGGTTATGGCGATGAATTGTTGCGCAATTATCGGGCCTAACCGGTTGACAGACTTTTTCTTCTCGGCGTAACATGCGCGCACTATTATCAATGAGGACATACGCCTTGGACACACCCAGTAGATACTGGCTCACTGACCTGGACAACAACAGGTACAACTTCTAAGGCTATCCCATCGAGCTGATAGCCTTCGTGGTTGTCGGCGACCTCTTAAGTGTCGCTACGAGTCAGATCCTTCATGGTCTGAAACAAGCTGGTGATGCAACACCCCTCTGTTTCTGTGCTTCCACGCGTTGTTTACCCCTGTCACCCTAAGGGAGTTTTAGCAGATGCTGAGCGCGTTTAAATTAGATAAAAGCCGCCTGTCCCGTCTGGAGTTGGATGACTCCGATGATCTCACCACCTCGCTGTGGGTTGATCTGGTTGAGCCGGAAGAAGGCGAGCGTGAACGCGTGCAAAACGAGCTGGGCCAAAGCCTGGCGACACGTCCGGAGCTGGATGATATCGAAGCCTCCGCGCGTTTCTTCGAAGACGAAGACGGCCTGCATATTCACTCCTTCTTCTACTTTGAAGATGCGGAAGACCATGCCGGTAACTCCACCGTAGCTTTCACCATCCGTGATGGCCGTCTGTATACCTTGCGCGAGCGTGAGCTGCCGGCGTTTCGCCTGTACCGCATGCGCGCACGTAACCTGACGATGGTGGACGGCAACGCTTACGAGCTGTTGCTGGATCTGTTCGAAACCAAGATTGAGCAGTTGGCGGACGAAATTGAAAACGTCTACAGCGATTTGGAAAAGCTCAGCCGGGTGATTATGGAAGGCCATCAGGGCGATGAATACGACGAAGCGCTGTCGACGCTGGCCGAACTGGAAGATATCGGCTGGAAAGTGCGATTGTGTTTGATGGATACCCAGCGTGCGCTGAATTTCCTGGTGCGTAAGGCGCGTTTGCCGACCGGTCAGTTGGAGCAGGCGCGTGAAGTGCTGCGCGACATCGAATCTTTGCTGCCACACAACGAATCGTTGTTCCAGAAGGTGAACTTCCTGATGCAGGCGGCGATGGGCTTTATCAATATCGAACAGAACCGCATCATCAAGATCTTCTCGGTGGTGTCGGTGGTGTTCCTGCCACCGACGCTGGTGGCCTCAAGCTACGGGATGAACTTCGAGTTTATGCCGGAGCTGAAGTGGTCGTTCGGCTATCCGGGCGCCATCAGCCTGATGATCCTGGCGGGGCTGGCCCCGTATCTGTACTTCAAACGCAAGAACTGGCTGTAAGCTGACGGGCGAACCTGTTCGCCCGATATTTCTTCTGTCGACCAACGCTTAGCCTGCTAAATAGGGGTAGAATGCCCCTTTGGCTTATCTGTCCGTAAGGCATGCGTTTTGATGGAGAGGTTTCCCCGCTTGATCCAATGGTCGATCCTGCTGCTGGCTTCGCTGGTGCTGGGGTTTGGCCTTCAAAGATTCCATATTCCCGCTGCACTGTTGCTGGGGCCGATGATTGTCGGCGTGGCCATGGGGCTGCTGGGCGCCACGGTTCGCATTCCAGGTTACCTGTTCATCGCCGCACAGGCGGTGCTGGGCTGCATGATCGCGCAAAGTCTCTCTCCTGCTATTCTCACACCGTTACTGGATGACTGGCCGTTGGTGCTGCTGGTGTTGATCGCTACGCTGCTGGCCAGCGGAGTTTCTGGCTGGTGTCTGGTGCGTTATAGCAGTCTGCCGGGGCCAACCGGTGCCTGGGGCTCATCGCCCGGCGGGGCATCGGCGATGGTGGCGATGGCCGGGGACTTCGGTGCCGACGTGCGGCTGGTGGCGTTTATGCAATACCTGCGGGTGTTGTTTGTCGCAACCGCGGCGGCGATGGTGGCGCGCATTGGGTTGGGTGATGAAGCGGGGCATGGCGGCGCGATGCTGGAGTGGTTCCCTTCACTGGATTGGCGTTTCCCGGCGACGCTGGGCATTGCCGTGGTCGGCGCCTGGCTTGGCCCCCGGTTGCGTATTCCCTCCGGCGCGTTGTTGCTGCCGATGATCATCGGCGCGACGCTGCATTCCAGCGGTACCATGGCGTTACAGGTGCCGGAATGGCTGTTGGCCCTGGCTTATACCCTGATTGGCTGGAGCGTCGGGCTGCGCTTCACCCGGCCGATTTTTTTGTTGGCGCTGCGTACCTTGCCGCAGATGGTGGTGTCGATCGTCGCGCTGATGCTGTTTTGCGGTCTGCTGGCATGGATGCTGACGCGTTTCCTGCCGGTGGATTTGATGACCGCCTATCTGGCGACCAGCCCGGGTGGGCTGGATACCGTGGCGATCATCGCCGCCGGCAGTCGGGTCGACATGTCTTTCGTGATGGCGATGCAGACGCTGCGTTTGTTCACCATCTTGCTGACTGGCCCGGCGATGGCACGATTCATTTCCAACCGCGCCACCCCGGCTTCAACTTAGCGCTGCTTCAACGCAGTTTGCGTTGGGTATAGAGCGCGTCGAGGATAAACAACAGCAGTGCGGCCCAGATAAAGCCAAAGGTCACCAGCTTGTCCTGGCCGACAGTTTCGCCATAGAAGGTGACGGCCAGCAGGAACATCAGCGTGGGGCCGAGATACTGGAAGAAGCCGAGTGTCGACAGGCGCAGGCGGGTGGCTGCGGCGGTAAAGAACAGCAGCGGTACGGTAGTGACGATGCCGGCTGCCACCAGCAGCAGGTTCAGCGACCAAGGGTTGGCGCTCAGGTGACTGGTTGGGCTGTCGGCGAACAGGAAAAGATACGCAGCCGCGACCGGCAGCAGCCACAGGATTTCAATCAGCATGCCGGTTTGCGCGTCGATGGCGATCTTCTTGCGCAGCAGACCGTAGAACGCAAAGCTAAATGCCAGCCCCAGCCCGATAATCGGCAGCGAACCGAATTGCCACAGCTGAATCAACACGCCGGCGAATGCCAGTACCACCGCTATCCACTGCATGCGGCGGAAACGTTCACCCAGGAACAGCATCCCCAGCAGCACGTTCACCAGCGGGTTAATGAAATACCCTAGGCTGGCTTCCAGCATATGGTGGTTATTCACCGCCCAGATAAACAGCAGCCAGTTGCCGCCGATCAACACCGCGGTCACCGCCAACAAGAACAGCCGTTTGCGATTGTGGCAGGCGGCGCGCACCTGCGACCAGTTACGCCCGAGCGTGATCAGCGCCAGCATAAAGAAGAATGACCAAATAACCCTGTGGGTGAGGATCTCATCCGCAGGCACCTGTTGGATCAGTTTGAAATAGGCTGGAGCTATGCCCCAAATAAAATAGGCGGCTAGAGCAAAGAAGATGCCCTGCCGCGTTTGCTGTGCGTCCATGACGTTACTCAGATGGGAAAAACGGAGATGCGGTGAGTGTACTGAAGAGCCTCACCGCATACAATCACCCGACCAGATAGGTCGCGGTAGCGCTGGCGATGTGCAGGCCATCGTGGTTATGCAGTTCAACGCGGGCGACCGCGACTTTGTTGCCGCTGCGCAATACGCTGGCCGCCGCGATAAAGTGCTCGCCACGGCCCGGGCGCAGATAATCAACGCGCAAATCTATGGTGCCCATGCGCGACAGACGGCTAGCGACTTCTTCTTCGATCAGTGGATCCAGGCGCATCAGCACGCTACCGGCGCAGGCTAACCCGGCGGCGACGTCGAGCACCGAGGCGATCACCCCGCCGTGCAGGATCTTCTGGGCCGCATTGCCAACCAGCTTGGGCTGATTGGTGAAACTCAGCTCCACGTAGTCGTCGTCAAAGCGGCGCAGCTCGAGACCCAGCTCGCGGTTAAACGGCATGTGATAAACAAAGATTTCGCCAATTTTTTGGCGTGCGGCTTCTAGTGTGAGTGGTGTGGTAGACATAAATACCCATTCTTGTTCTGTGTCGTAGGGAAGTAAACTGGTCAGTCCAGGTTAACCGTTTGTTGATATTATGCCTATATTTTGTTGCTTTCCAGACTAATCCAATAAATACACGCCGTGCTGCTGTAAAATCTCCTTTGTGTGTAAAATGGCCTGTTTTTATTTCAGAGTTTGTCATTTTTTGTTGGGGTGAGGAACGTTATGCGCATTTTGTCAGGGATCGTTTTGGCCACGCTGGCCGCGCCGCTGCTGGTACAGGCGGAAGAAGCCAAAGAGCAGCAAATTCATGATAAACCGGCGGTACGCGGCAGCATTATTGCCAACATGCTGCAGGATCACGACAACCCATTTACGCTGTATCCGTATGAAACCAACTATGTGTTGTATACCGATACCAGCAATATCAATAAAGAAGCCATCCAGTCCTATAACTGGTCCGATAACGCCCGCAAGGACGAGGTGAAGTTCCAGCTTAGTCTGGCATTCCCACTGTGGCGCGGCATTGCGGGCGACAACTCGGTGCTGGGTGCATCTTATACTCAGCGCTCCTGGTGGCAGCTTTCCAACCACGGTGAATCATCACCGTTTCGCGAAACCAACTACGAGCCGCAGGTGTTCCTCGGCTGGGCGACCGATTACCGCTTCGCCGGCTGGACATTGCGCGATGTGGAAGTGGGCCTCAATCACCAGTCCAACGGCCGTTCTGATCCCACCTCACGCAGTTGGAACCGCGGTTACGCGCGCTTTATGGCGCAAAACGGCAACTGGCAGGTGGATCTGAAGCCCTGGTTCCGTTTCTCGGAAAGCAGCAGCAGCGACGATAACCCGGATATCACCAAATACATGGGCTACTACCGCCTGAAAGTCGGTTATGCCTGGGGTGACAGCATCTTCAGCGTCGACAGCCACTATAACTGGAACAGCGGCTACGGCGGCGCGGAAATGGGCTGGAGCTACCCGATCAGCAAGCACGTGCGTTTCTACACGCAAGTCTTCAGCGGTTACGGCGAATCCTTGATTGATTACAACTTCCGGCAGACACGGGTTGGCGTTGGTGTCATGCTTAACGATATTATGTAATCCGGCCGTCATACAGGCGTCGCTACGCAGCAAAAAATGGGGAAGTGTGTGTCAACCGCAGCAGTGATAAACAAAGAGTTGCTGGCAGAGCAGGTATTACGCGATACCTTCGGCTATCAGCAATTCCGACCGGGTCAACAAACGATTATCAACACGGCGATCGGCGGGCAGGATTGCCTGGTTGTTATGCCGACCGGCGGCGGTAAATCGTTGTGCTATCAAATCCCGGCGCTGGTGATGGATGGCCTGACGTTAGTGGTTTCCCCGTTGATTTCGCTGATGAAAGATCAGGTCGATCAGCTGTTGGCCTATGGCGTCTCCGCCGCCTGCTATAACTCGACGCAAACGCGTGAGCAGCAGCTCGAAGTGATGGCGGGGTGCCGCAGCGGCCAGATCAAAATGCTGTACATCGCTCCCGAGCGGCTGATGATGGACAGCTTTCTCGATCTGCTCGACCACTGTCCGCCGGCGTTGCTGGCAGTAGACGAAGCACACTGTATCTCGCAGTGGGGCCACGACTTCCGCCCAGAATACCGTGCCTTGGGGCAGTTGAAGCAACGCTTCCCCGCGATGCCGGTGATAGCCCTGACGGCGACAGCCGATGAATCTACCCGTGGCGACATCGTGCGCCTGCTGGCACTGCAGGACCCTCTGGTACAGGTCAGCAGCTTTGACCGGCCGAACATCCGCTATACGCTGGTGGAGAAGTTTAAACCTCTCGATCAACTGTGGCGTTTTGTACAGGACCAACGCGGCAAAAGCGGCATTATTTACTGCAACAGCCGGGCCAAGGTGGAAGACACCACCGCGCGCCTGCAAAGCCGTGGGCTGAGCGTGGGTGCCTATCACGCCGGGCTGGACAACGATCGCCGCGCCCAGGTGCAGGAAGCGTTCCAGCGTGACGATTTACAGGTGGTGGTGGCCACCGTCGCCTTTGGTATGGGCATCAATAAACCGAACGTGCGCTTTGTGGTGCACTTTGATATTCCGCGCAATATCGAATCTTATTATCAGGAAACCGGCCGTGCCGGGCGCGATGGCCTACCCGCCGAAGCTATCTTGTTGTATGACCCGGCCGATATGGCCTGGCTGCGCCGCTGCCTGGAAGAAAAGCCTGCCGGACAACAGTTGGACATCGAGCGCCACAAGCTGAACGCCATGGGCGCATTTGCCGAAGCGCAAACCTGCCGCCGCCTGGTGCTGCTTAACTATTTTGGCGAGGGCAAACATCAGAACTGCGGCAACTGCGATATCTGCCTGGATCCGCCCAAGCGCTACGACGGGCTGGAAGATGCGCGCAAAGCACTGTCTTGTGTCTATCGCGTCGGGCAGCGTTTCGGTTTGGGCTACATTGTCGAGGTGTTACGCGGCTCCAATAATCAGCGTATCCGCGAATACGGCCATGAAAAGCTGCCGGTGTACGGCATTGGCCGCGACCAAACCACCGAACACTGGACCAGCGTGCTGCGTCAGTTGATCCACCTGGGGTTTATTACTCAGAACATTGCCATGCATTCGGCATTGCAGCTGACCGAGGCCGCACGCCCGGTGTTGCGCGGCGAGCTGGAGCTGCAACTGGCGGTGCCACGTATTCAAAGCCTGAAATCGCGTGGCAGTGCCAACCAGAAATCCTACGGCGGCAACTACGATCGCAAACTGTTTGCCAAACTGCGCAAGCTGCGTAAATCGATTGCCGATGAAGAAAATATTCCGCCTTACGTGGTGTTTAACGATGCTACGCTGCTGGAAATGGCGGAACAGATGCCAATCAAGGCCGGCGATCTGTTGAGCGTTAACGGCGTTGGCCAGCGTAAGCTGGAGCGTTTTGGCGCCCCGTTTATGGCGATGATCCGCGATCATCTCGATAATGACGAAGACTAAGGGCAGTAAATCATGCTGATGTTATTTCTGACCGTGGCGCTGGTGCACCTGATTGCGCTGATGAGCCCGGGGCCGGACTTCTTTTTTGTTTCGCAAACCGCCGCCAGCCGTTCACGCCGTGAGGCGATGATGGGGGTAGTGGGCATCTCGCTGGGCATCGTCGTCTGGGCGGGCGTGGCGCTGATGGGCCTGCACCTGATCCTGCAAAAAATGGCCTGGCTGCATCAGGTTATTATGGTGGGCGGGGGGATTTACCTGTGCTGGATGGGCTGGCAGCTGCTGCGCTCCGCACGCTCTCAGAATGCACAATCAACGCCAGCACCGGAAGTGAAAGTGGCCTTGCCTAAGCCGGGACGCAGCTTTATTCGCGGTTTTCTGACCAACCTGTCAAATCCAAAGGCCGTTATCTATTTCGGCAGCGTGTTTTCACTGTTTGTCGGTGACGACGTGGGCGCCGGTGCGCGCTGGGGGCTGTTCCTGTTGATCATTGCCGAGACTTTTGTCTGGTTCAGCCTAGTGGCCGTGGTGTTTGCGCTACCGGCAATGCGCCGGGGCTATCAACGCTTGGCTAAATGGATCGACGGACTGGCGGGGGTATTGTTCACCGGTTTCGGCTTGCACCTGATCTTTACCCGTTAATTTTGGGGCAGTGAACCAGAGGGCCGAACAGCGATGTTCGGCCCTTTTGCATCAGGCTTTTCGGGCCGTGGCCAGCAGCCCTGCGACCAGGATGAACAGCGAGCCAAAGATGCGGTTCAGCAGTTGCATTTGGCGTGGGGTCTTCAGCCAACCGGCAATACGGGTCGCCAAAGTGGCGTAGCCAATCATCACGATGATATCGACCACCACCGTAGTGACGCCGAGTACCAGGTACTGCTCGGCTTGGGGCTGATTGGGCAAAATAAACTGTGGAAACAGCGCCGCCAGAAAAACGATGCTTTTCGGGTTGGTCAGATTCACCAGCACGGCGCGGCGGAACAGACGGCGGCGCGGCATGGTGCCCGCCAGCGTATGCAAGTCCAGCGAACCGGCGGCGCGCCACTGCTGAATACCGAGCCACACCAGATAAGCGGCACCCAGCCATTTCAGCAATTCAAAAGCCATCAGCGACTGCGAGATCAGCGCCCCCAGGCCAATGCCCACCAGCAGGATATGCAGGCTCAGCCCGACCTGCAGCCCGGCGATCGAGGCTGCTGCCCCACGATAACCGTGGCTGATGCCGGTGCTCATGGTGTTGATCGCTCCAGAGCCGGGTGACAGGCTGAGGATAAGGGTTGTCAGCAGGTAGGTTAGCCACCAGTCCAAAGTCATTGCAGTGCTCCCTGAAAGCGCCAATTTGTGCCAAAATGATTCGGTTTTTGTAGGAATTGAATCACAATACGCTAGTATTATTTCTTGTGCCAGCGGTCACATTTTTACCGCTGGCGGCTCAGGGAAAAGCATTTGATGACGTCGTTTACTCTTAGCACCGATGACTGGTTAACGCGTGAAACGCAGTTTGCTGCTTTCGCCACCGGCCCGCTGCTGGACTTTTGGCGGCTGCGTGAGGAGGGCGAGTTCATCGGCGTTGGCGGCGTACCCATCCGCTTCGTACGATTCTGTTCTGCGCGTCATCAGCGGGTGGTGGTGGTAAGCCCCGGCCGCATCGAAAGTTACGTTAAATATCCAGAGGTTGCCTACGATCTGTTCCAGTGTGGCTATGATGTGATGATTTTAGATCACCGTGGGCAAGGCCGTTCCGGCCGTTTGCTGGCGGATACGCACCGTGGTCATGTGATAAACTTCAGCGATTACGTCGACGATTTCACCCAGTTCTATCAGCAGGAAGTGAAGCCACGCGGTTACCGGCAACGCTTTGCGCTGGCGCACTCAATGGGGGGCGCGATCCTGGCGCAATTCCTGGCTCGTCAGCCGCAGGCCTTTGACGCCGCCGCGTTTTGTGCGCCAATGTTCGGCATTTATTTACCGATGCCGGGTTGGATGGCCAATCGCATTCTTGACTGGGCGGAGAAGCACCCGAAGGTGCGTGAGTACTATGCGATAGGCACCGGCCAGTGGCGCCCACTGCCGTACGTGGTCAACGTGTTGACCCACAGTCGTGAACGTTATCGGCGCTGCTTGCGCTATTACGCCGACTATCCCGAGCTGCAGGTGGGGGGGCCCACTTACCATTGGGTGCGAGAAAGTCTCCAGGCCGGTCGGGATATCATCGCTCAGGCGGCTAACATCACTACGCCGCTATTGTTATTGCAGGCCGGGGAGGATCGGGTGGTCGACAACCGCTCTCACCAGGCTTTTTGTCAGGCATTGTCAGAAGCGGGGCACCCTTGCGAAGGGGAAAAACCGCAGGTTATCGAAGGCGCACGGCATGAGATCCTGTTTGAGCGGGACGCGATGCGCGCCGAAGCACTGAACGCAATCCTGCGTTTCTTTGCTCAACACTTAGGTGGTACCCCTACCGCCGACCACTCCATCAGAGGTTAGAACATACCGCTATGTATCACGTCGTCGCTTCCGATTTAGATGGCACGCTGCTGTCACCTGACCACACCTTGTCCCCGTACGCCAAAGAGACCTTGAAGCTGCTGACCCAGCGTGGGGTACATTTCGTCTTCGCTACCGGGCGTCACCATATCGACGTTGCGCAGATCCGCGATAACCTCGACATCAGCGCCTTTATGATCACGTCCAACGGCGCTCGCGTGCACAACACCGACGGTGAGCTGATTTTCAGCCATAACCTGGCCGAAGACATTGCCCGCGACCTTTACGGCATGCTGCATAACGATGCCGATATCACCACCAACGTCTACCGCAACGACGACTGGTACATCAACCGCGAAAGCCCTGAACAGAAAGAGTTTTTCCAGGAATCCATTTTCCAGTACCAGTTGTTCGAACCGGGCCTGTTGGAAACCGACGGCGTGTGCAAGGTGTACTTCACCTGCGACGATCACGAAAAGCTGCTGCCGCTGGAAGATGCCATCAATGCACGCTGGGGCGATCGGGTTAACGTCAGCTTCTCGTTCCCAACCTGTCTGGAAGTGATGGCGGGTGGCGTGTCAAAAGGGCATGCGCTGGAAGAAGTGGCCAAGATCATCGGTTATACGTTGAAAGAGTGCATCGCCTTCGGCGACGGCATGAACGATCTGGAAATGCTGTCGATGGCCGGTAAAGGCTGCATCATGCGCTACGCGCATCAGCGTTTGAAAGATAAACTGCCTGAGCTGGAAGTCATTGGCTCCAACGTCGACGACGCGGTGCCACATTACCTGCGGAAAATGTTCCTGGGTTGATATGAACAGGGCGCCTTGCGGCGCCCTGATTGGTATTACTTGTGCTGGCCCTGCTTTTGCAGGAATTGCACGCCCTTGTCAGGGAAGTCGGTGAACACGCCGTCCACGCCCGCCTGGTTGTAAATCACGTCATACAGCTGATTCACGTCGGTCACGTAGTCTGGCAGCGCATCGGCGCGGATGGTGAATGGGTGCACCGCCAACTTGTTGGCATGCGCTTCTTTCACCATGTCGGTCAGCACCACCTTGCCCGGCTTGGATTTTTCCGCCACCACCAGCATGTGGTAGTCCGGTCCGATGCCGTCGGCATACTGGGCGATTTGCTTCATCGCGCCCGGTTTGAACATCCAGTCATAGTCGTATTCCACCCATTTGCCGTCGGCTTTCTGCTCGTAGGTTTCCTGCCACTTGTTATAGGCGATCAATTGGATCAGCTTCAGATCCATGCCCATTTTCGGTCCCAGCTCGGTTTTAATCCGCTTCAGCTCGTTGGCATCGAAGCATTGCAGATAGACGTTATCGCCCTTGCCGGTGTAGCCGTACTGTTTCAGAACCGCCAGCACCTTGCTGGAAATGTCTTTCCCTTCCTGCTTATGGAACCACGGCGCTTTGATTTCCGGGTAAATACCGATGTTTTTGCCGGTTGAATGATTCAACCCCTGCACAAATTCGATCTCTTCCTGGAAGGTATGGACGCGGAAGTCGGATTTACCCATCGGGAAACGACCCGGGTAACCCTGTACCTTCTTGCCATTTTCGATCTCAAAACCTTCGGTGAACTTCAGCGACTTGATTTCAGGCAGCGTAAAGTCGATGGCGTAATAACGGCCGTCTTTGCGCGCGCGGTCCGGGAAACGCTCTGCTACGTCGGTGACGCGATCGAGGTAGTGGTCATGCAACACCACCAGCTCGTTGTCCTTGGTCATCACCAGATCTTGTTCGAGGAAATCCGCGCCCTGCGCGTAGGCCATGGCCTTCGCTGGCAGCGTGTGTTCCGGCAGATAACCGCTGGCGCCACGGTGGGCGATCACCACCTTGTCGGCGGCTTGTGCGGCGCTGACCATTGAGGTGGCCAGGATAATCCCTGCCAGCAGGGCTTTGACTTGAGTCCGCATATTGTTGTTCTCCATGTTGTAGGTGCAGGGGTAGTAAAAAGGCCGGTGATTAACCGGCCTAAGACTGCTGACAAAGTCCTTTGCAGTTAAACGTTATGATCTGGGGACTAATAAAAACAAAGGATTATGTCTTATGAGCTACTCCAAACGCCCGAAAATCCCATTTTTCGGGTGTTTGTCATCAGATAAAGGCCGCAAGGCGGCCTTTAAATAATGCGAAAGTTGTATGACGCTTAACCGCGTTTGTTGGCAGCGATTTCCGCGTGGTGTTTTTTCTCGCTCATCATGGTCAGCAACAGCAGCACTACCGCGCCGATGCTACCGCCAATCATCACCATAAAGCCGCCGTCCCAACCGAAGTAGTCAACGGTGTAGCCGACGATGGCGCTGGCTGCAACAGAGCCGCCCAGGTAACCGAACAGACCGGTGAAGCCTGCGGCGGTGCCGGCGGCTTTCTTCGGCGCCAGTTCCAGTGCGTGCAGGCCGATCAGCATGACCGGGCCGTAAATCAGGAAGCCGATGGTGATCATACAGGCCATATCGATGCCAGGATTACCGACCGGGTTCAGCCAGTAAACGACGGTGGCAATGGTCACCAGCGTCATGAAGAACACGCCGGTAGCGCCGCGGTTACCCTTGAACACCTTGTCCGACATCCAGCCGCACAGCAGGGTGCCCGGAATACCGGCATACTCGTACAGGAAGTAAGCCCATGAAGACTTGTCCAGCGCGAAGTGTTTCACTTCTTTCAGGTAGGTCGGTGACCAGTCCAGAATGCCGTAACGCAGCAGATAAACGAACACGTTAGCTACGGCGATGTACCACAGCAGTTTGTTCGGCAGGATGTACTGCATGAAGATCTGCTTGGCCGTCAGCTCTTCTTCCGCTTTGTCGGTGTAGTCGTCCGGATAATCGTTTTTGTATTCTTCAATCGGCGGCAGGCCGCAGGATTGCGGGGTGTCGCGCATCAGGGCAAAGGCGATCAGGGCTACCAGAATGGCACCGAAGGCCGGCATGTACAGCGCCGCGTGCCAGTCGTTGAACCAGGCCATACCCAGCAAGAACAGCAGCGGTGGCAGACCGCCACCCACGTTATGGGCGCAGTTCCAGACCGAAACGATACCGCCACGCTCTTTCTGCGACCACCAGTGCACCATGGTGCGGCCACAAGGCGGCCAGCCCATGCCCTGGAACCAACCGCACAGGAACAGCAGCACGAACATGACCGCGATGCTCGATGTCGCCCATGGAACGAAGCCCATGAACAGCATGACCGCAGCAGCCAAAATCAGGCCTGCGGGCAGGAACACGCGTGGGTTGGAGCGGTCAGAAACCGACCCCATGATAAATTTTGAGAAACCGTAGGCGATGGAAATACCGGACAGCGCGAAACCGAGGTCACCGCGGCTGAAGCCCTGGTCAATCAGGTAAGGCATGGCCAGGGTGAAGTTCTTGCGCACCAGGTAGTAGGCGGCATAACCGAAGAAAATCCCCATAAATATTTGCCAGCGCAATTTACGGTACAGCGGGTCGACTTTGTCGACCGGCACACGTGAAATGTGTGCTGCCGGCTTAAAAATACTCAACATGAGCGCCTCCGATGGCTTTATCTAGTTATCACATCAATATGATCTTTTACGTTCATTTGATGATTGAGCGGATATCGAATGTGGTGTTTTTTTGTTCCATAACGAGCGTCATCCTAGTCAAAACCGCCTGGTGTCGCTGTGATGAATGGCGCAAATGTTACACTTTTATGAAACACCGGCGGATTTTGAGCGATTCGTTAACGTTATGAAATAGAAAAACGCCTAAAAATCGTGATTGTGATCACATTCGTGGTTTTTTGTGGACATTTTACTTTCGTTTTAAGTTCGTTATTGTTCCTTATCAAACAAAGACCCCAATGACTGTGGCCCAATAGGGCAATAACCACGGATCCAGAGGGAGCGTCATGAGCAGCCATTCAGCAGAAAACGAAACGGATGTGATCATCATTGGCGGCGGCGCGACCGGCGCGGGCATTGCTCGTGACTGCGCACGCCGCGGGCTGCGTTGCATACTGCTGGAGCGTCATGATATCGCGACCGGCGCGACCGGGCGCAACCACGGCCTGCTACACAGCGGTGCGCGATATGCGGTAACCGACGGCGAATCTGCGCGCGAATGCATAGAAGAGAACCGTATCCTCAAACGCATTGCGCACCACTGCATCGAGCGAACCGACGGGCTGTTTATCACCCTGCCGCAGGATTCGCTGGCTTACCAACAGCAGTTTATTGTCTCCTGCCACAGCGCCGGTATCAACGCTGAAGCTATTGATCCGCAGTTGGCGTTGCGGCTGGAGCCGGCGGCTAATCCGGCGCTCATCGGTGCCGTGCGCGTGCCGGACGGCACTGTCGATCCTTTCCGTTTGACCGCCGCCAATATGCTCGATGCCCGTGAGCATGGCGCACAGATCCTCACTTATCACCAGGTGGTCGGTTTATTACGCACGGGCGATCGCGTTACCGGAGTGCGTGTTTTCGACCATCAATCGTCGCGCCGTTATGATATTCACGCCGAAGTGGTGGTCAACGCTGCCGGTATCTGGGGTCAGCAGATTGCCGAATATGCCGATCTGCGAATTCGCATGTTCCCGGCTAAGGGCGCTTTGCTGATCCTGGGTCATCGCATCAACAACATGGTGATCAACCGCTGCCGCAAGCCGGCGGACGCCGACATTCTGGTTCCGGGCGACACCATCTCGCTGATTGGCACCACCTCCACCCACATTGATTATGATCAGATCGACAACATGCTGGTGACCCCGCAGGAAGTGGACATTTTAATCCGCGAGGGCGCGCTGCTGGCACCTGAATTGGCGCAAACCCGAATTCTGCGTGCTTATGCCGGCGTTCGGCCTTTGGTAGCCAGTGACGACGACCCTAGCGGTCGCAACGTCAGCCGTGGCATCGTGCTGCTCGATCATGCCAGCCGCGACGGTCTGGAAGGCTTTATCACCATCACCGGCGGCAAGCTGATGACCTACCGGCTGATGGCGCAGTGGGCGACCGATAAAGTGTGCGAAAAGCTTCGGGTAGACAGCCCCTGCACTACCGCACAGGAGGCGTTGCCGGGTTCTCGTCAGTCGGCGGAAGAAACGGTGCGTAGCGTGGTGTCTTTGCCTGCCAGTATTCGTGGCTCGGCGGTTTATCGCCACGGCGACCGTGCAAACCGCGTACCGGCGGGGGATCGGTTGGACAACAGCCTGGTGTGCGAATGCGAAGCGGTGACCGCCGGCGAGGTGCGTTATGCGGTTAACTCTCTCACCGTCAATAACCTGGTCGATTTGCGTCGCCGTACCCGCGTTGGCATGGGCACCTGCCAGGGGGAGCTTTGCGCCTGCCGTGCCGCGGGGCTGCTGACACGCTTTAACGTCACCACCCCGCAGCAGTCGATCGACCAGCTATCGCATTTCCTCAACGAGCGTTGGAAAGGCGTCCGGCCTATCGCCTGGGGCGATGCGCTGCGCGAAAGTGAATTTACCAGTTGGGTTTACCAGGGATTGTGCGGGCTCGATGCCCGGGGGGAACAGGAGGCCGATGATGCGATTTGACGTAGTGGTGATTGGCGGTGGCCTGGCGGGTATGACCTGCGCCATCCGCCTGGCGGAACAGGGCAAGCGCTGTGCGGTGGTCAGTTCTGGCCAGAGTGCACTCTATTTTTCATCCGGCTCGCTTGATCTGTTGGCGCAACTGCCCGACGGCACCCCGGTGACAGAGCCATTGGCGGCGCTGTCCGCACTGGCAACACAGGCACCCCGGCATCCCTATGCGTTGATCGGTGCCGAGCGGGTGGCGGCGCTGTCGGGTGAAGCTGCATCGCTGCTACAGCGCTGTGGGCTTGATTTACAGGGTGACAGCGAACGCAATCATCTGCGCATCACGCCGCTGGGCACACGCCGGGCGACCTGGCTCAGCCCGCAGGCTATCCCCGTTACGCCGTTAGGCGGTGAACTGCCGTGGCGGCACATTGCGGTGATCGGCATTGAAGGCTTTTTGGATTTTCAGCCACAGTTGGCCGCCAGTTCCCTGACGCAGTCCCTGGGCGTTCGGGCTGAGGTGGCAGATATGCACTTGCCGGCGCTGGACCGGCTGCGCAATAACCCCAGTGAGTTCCGAGCGGTAAATATCGCCAGGGTACTGGATCTGCCGGAAAACCTGACGCCAATGGCGGACGAGCTTCGGCGGTTGGCTGCGGACGCCGAGGCGATATTCTTGCCGGCCTGTCTGGGGCTGGAGGATGACGCGCCATTGGCGGCGCTGCAGGCGGCGGTCGGCAAACCGATTCGCCTGCTGCCGACGCTGCCGCCTTCAGTGCTCGGGATGAGGTTGCACCAGGCGCTGCGTTCGCGATTACAGCAATTGGGCGGCGTTTTTATGCCGGGGGACAGCGTGCTGCGGGCGGATATTGAAGCTGGGCGAGTCACCGGTGTTTATACCCGCAACCACACCGACATTCCGTTGGTGGCGCAGCAGGTGGTGCTGGCCAGCGGCAGTTTTTTCAGTAATGGGCTGGTGGCGGACTTCGACGGCATACGTGAACCGGTATTTGGACTGGATGTCGACAGTAAGGCGGAGCGTGCAGACTGGAGTTGTCGCGAGCTGTTTGCTCCGCAACCCTATTTGCAGTTTGGGGTACGCACCGATAACCAACTGCGTGCCCTAAGGCAGGGAGAGCCTTTGAGTAACCTGTATGCCATAGGGGCGGTGACCGGCGGCTACGATCCGCTGCAGCAGGGCTGCGGTGCAGGTGTTTCGTTGGTGGGAGCATTGCATGTCGCGCAACAGATTGCGGCACAGGAGGAGCAACCATGAGCCTGCACAAAGACAACAGTTTTGAGAACTGCATCAAGTGCACCGTCTGCACCACCTATTGCCCGGTGGCCAAGGTCAATCCGCTTTATCCCGGGCCCAAGCAGGCTGGGCCGGACGGCGAACGCCTACGGTTAAAAGATCCGGCGCTGTACGACGAAGCGCTGAAGTATTGCACCAACTGCAAACGCTGTGAGGTGGCCTGCCCGTCCGACGTCAAAATTGGCGATATCATTCAGCGGGCGCGTGCCGACTTTGCCCAGAGCAAGCCGACGCTGCGCGACGCCATCCTCAGTCATACCGATATCATGGGCTCGCTGTCGACGCCGTTTGCGCCGATCGTCAACGCTGCCACCGGGTTGAAGCCGGTGCGCGCGCTGCTGGACAAGGCGTTGAAAATTGATCACCGTCGCGAACTGCCCAAATACTCGTTCGGCACCTTCCGCCGCTGGTACCGCCAGCAAGCGCAGGCCCAACAGCGTTACGCTGAGCAGGTGGCTTTTTTCCACGGCTGCTTCGTCAATTACAACCACCCGCAGCTGGGTAAGGATCTGATCAAAGTCTTCAATGCGATGGATATCGGCGTGCAGCTGCTTAAGCGCGAAAAATGCTGCGGTGTGCCGCTGATTGCCAACGGCTTTATCGCCCAGGCCAAGAAACAGGCCAAGGTGAATGCCGAATCGCTGCATGAGGCGGTGTTGGAGCGCGGCATCCCTGTTGTGGCCACATCATCGAGCTGTACTTTTACACTGCGTGACGAATACCCGCATTTGCTGGAGGTGGATACCTCGGCGGTGCGTGAACGGGTGGAGCTGGCGACGCGCTATCTGTACCGCCTGCTCAATCAGGGGCGCAGCCTGCCGCTGAAGCGCACGCCATTGCGGGTGGCCTACCATACGCCGTGTCACATGGAGAAAATGGGCTGGACGGCCTATACGCTGGAATTATTGCGGCAGATACCGGGGCTGGAGCTGGTGGTATTGGATTCGCAGTGTTGCGGCATTGCCGGCACCTACGGATTTAAATCCGAGAACTATGCGACTTCGCAAGGGATTGGCGCATCGCTGTTTCGCCAGATTGAGGAGAGTGGGGCCGATTTGGTGGTGACGGACTGCGAAACCTGTAAATGGCAAATCGAGATGTCGACCAGCAAGCGCTGCGAACACCCGATTACCCTGTTGGCACAGGCCCTGGCGTAGGGCGCAGCAGTGTGAACTGCGCCCTATAGGCTGAGTCAGTAAAAGTTTACTTGTTCAGTTTCAGCGTTTTGATGATGCCTTCGGCTTCACTTTGCGCCTGCTGCTGGTTATCCGCTGGCAGCGTCACCTGAATGGTCAGCATGTTGTTATCCAGCGTGCCAATCAGGATGGAGGAGTAGGCCTTCTCGCCGCCGCTGGTAATGATGCTGTCCAACTGACGCAGCGGCACGCCGTTTACGTCGATGGCTTTGTTGGTGACCACCTGCAGGTTCGCATCACGCGCGCGCTGGGTATCTTCCAGACGCTTGCTCAGGGTTTCCAGACTGTCGGCGGTTTTGTCGCCGAGGATCACGATCACTGCGCGTTGGCCGGTGCTGTCGGCGTAAACGTGCATGTTGTTCGCCTGATTACCCAGCTTGCCGCTTTGGTCCGCCATACCGACCGGCAGGGTGAACGCCAGCTTACCCTCCAGCAAGCTTACCTGTTGCCCGGCCGGTGCGCTGGCTGCGGCATCGCCCGCCGGCGCTTTGGTGTCTTTGGTTTCGCCGTCGCAGGCCGCGAGGCCAAGCACTAACAGGCTGATACCCATCAATTTTGCTACTTTACGCATTGGGCTTCCTTCTTCCTTTCAGGTAGGGTTTCACTGCCGTATCGCAACCTATTCCAGGGTGAAATGCAAGGCAGATGTTGTCACAAGGTTTTCTCAAGTAATAGCCGATAATCAGCCACTTCGCCTTTCTTTTCCAGTTGAACAATCTGATAGTGATTGTTGATAAGCATCATCAGCATCGCACGGAACTGATTCCGGGTTTTCACCCTCAACTGGTGATAACCCTGCGCCCGTGCCCAGTTTTCCTGCTCGGCCAATAGCGCTAACGCCACACCGTGGCGGCGATAAGCCGGCAATACGGCACCCAACCAGCTGTAAAACACTCGGTCTTGTTGCTGATAACCGAGTTTGAAACCGGCAGCCTGGCCGTCGACTTCGGCGATCAGTGCGGCCATCGGGAGCGAGCCGATGCGCTGTTGCAGATCGTTGAGGTTGTGCAGATTGCCGAATTCGGGGATTTGCTGATACAGACGATGAATTTCTTCGAGGGTGGCGTGGCGGGTGGTGACGGTCATGGCGGCCTCCGGATGGGTAGGCCGCCAATGATAACACGGGTCAGCTCGGTTGCAGGCTGCTGTCGCCCTGGCGTGCGGCAATGCGTTTGAGCAGCATATTCAGCAGCACGCCATACATTGGCAGGAAGAACAGCATGCAGATCAGCACCTTGAAGCTGTAATCGACCAGCGCAATCTCGACCCAGTTGTTGGCCATAAAGGCGTCGCTGCTCTTGTAGAATGCAATAAAGAAGAACGACAGCGTGTCGCTGATATTGCCAAGGAACATGGCCGCGGCAGGGGCCACCCACCAGGCGCTGCGCTGGCGTAACCGGTTGAAAACGTGTACGTCGAGGATCTGACCGAGCACGTAAGCCATAAAGCTGGCGACGGCGATACGTGCGACAAACAGGTTAAAGCTACCCAGTGCGGCAAACCCCTGCCATTCCCCCTGATAGGTGACGGTGGAGATGACGTACGAGATAAACAGGGCCGGCACCATCACCGAAAGAATGATGCGTCTCGCCAGCGGGGCGCCAAAAATACGCACCGTCAGGTCGGTTGCCAGAAAGATAAATGGGAAGGTAAACGCACCCCAGGTGGTATGGAAACCGAAAATGGACATCGGCAACTGCACCAGGTAGTTACTGGAGGTAATGATGACAATATGGAACAGCGATAGCCAGACCAACGCGGTGAGGCGCTGTCGAGCGGTAAACGAATACATGTTGTAGCCTTTTTAGCAGTGGGGTGAGGGAACCCAGAATGTCTTGTCTGTGCAGCGAAATAAGCTGCGCGGCCGCATGATACGCGTTTGCGCAACCAATGCAATGGTTAAATTTAACGCAAACGTTAACGCATCTTGCACAGAAAAACTACCGGCGTAAACTAGGCGCTAATGAGATGCGGCGAGCGTACGCCGATCGCTTTTGACCGAGAAAAATTGCATGACTGACTTGTTTGCCCAGGCCGACCAGACGCTTGATGCGCTGGGGCTGCGCTGTCCGGAACCGGTAATGATGGTGCGTAAAACCGTGCGCCATATGGATAACGGTGAAACCCTGCTGATTATTGCTGACGATCCGGCCACCACCCGCGATATTCCGGGTTTTTGCCGTTTTATGGAGCACACGCTGGTGGCGCAGGAAACTGAAAAAACGCCTTACCGCTATTTATTGCGTAAAGGTGTTGAGCGCTAATCGCCGCTTTTGCCTAGCGTTTTTGCAGTATTTGCTGTGCGTCCGATGCGCGAGCATGCATTGCCAGCCCCCTGAAATCCTGCGGGCGGTAATAGTGGGGCGGCACCGGCAGAGAATGCATCGCATCCGTCGGCCAGAGTTGCAGTTCACCCAGCTTTGCCAGCCAGAACCCCTGAATCTGCAGCGGTAACATCAGGCGTTGTGGGGCGGTGTTTTCGAACGGCGGCAGAGCCGGCAGGCGATTGCTGCCGGTCGTGTAATCCCGTTTTAAGACCAGAAACTTCTCCGGTACCCGGCGATGGCTGTCCCACCAGTCGCCGTCAATCCCGTCAAACTGCCGCTGAGTTGCCCTGATGGAGACGGCGCCAAGCTGGTGCAGGGCCTGGGGGAGCAAATTCTCCATGGCGTGGTTGTAGGCCGTTAGGGAAACCGCCTGCCCCTGCAAGATAGCATCGATCGCCAGCCGTGATCCCAGCAGGTTGGAATACAAATCTTCCGGTGAAAAAGCCGAGACCTCCTCCGAAAACCCCGGTACCGACTGGTAGCCATACCACTGTGCCACTTCATGCCACGCCGCCATTTGAAAGGCGAGTTCTCCTGCCAAATACGCCGCGAGCGTATAGCGCTGCGCAGCATCCTGAGGCGGGGTAAAGGCGTTCAGCTGGATACGGCGTATTGCCAACTCGGGGCTAAGATCGATATTCCATTGCTGGCCCAATCGGGGTAACAGTTGGCTGAACAGGAAAAGGGTATTGTCGGCGGTGTCGCGTACGTGAGCGATATCGATAAATCCCCCGCGGCGGGTGTACATCACCCCCAATTGCTCGCTGCCAAGTCCCATCAAGTTGCTAACGGCATTGAAAGCGCTGTCGTTATAGTGGTGACGGCCAAGCCGGTCGGCATCCACCAGGTTACCCAACTGATAAAAGGGGACTGGGATACCCCAAACTTGCGCTTTGAGGTTGTAGCCAAAGGCACAGCAGGGGCGCAAACCATCCGGCGGGGACAGCGGCGTAGCTACCGGCCAGGCGATACGGCTTTCGTTGATGGGTTGCGAGGTCACCAACGTTTCCACGGGTTTGGCAGATAGCGCGGAAGTAAACGACAACAAAACCAGCAGTACAACAGAGCGCATTAAAAAGCTTCCCCAACCTGAAAGTAAAATCCACTGCTGCCACGTCCGATGCCAAAATCGAGCCGCACGTTCATTTTCGGTTTGAATTCAAAACGGTAACCCGCTCCCAGCGTGGGTAACCAGGGCCCCTGGCCCAAATCGCCAGCCTTGCTACTTAGCGTTCCCGCACCGGCCCAAAGAACGTAACCGTGGCGCCAGTTCAGCTTGCGACGATATTCGATCTGGCTGCTGAACACATTTCTGTCGCGATAGCGGCCTTGATAATAGCCGCGCATGCGTTTGTCGTCACCCAGGCCGGACAGCCTGTCCCAGGGCACCTCGCCCGTCGTCAGGCGGCTGTAAGCGTCTAACGCCAGCACGCTTTTCGCACTCAAGCTGTGGTAGGCATTGTACTGGCCTTCTACAGCATTGAAACGGCTGTCGCCGCCCAATTCTGGCGCAAAATAGGTGTCGCTCAGGCGAAGATACTGGCCACGGCTGGCATTAGAAACGAAGTCGCGCGTATCGTAACTCAGCGAACCGCTGACTCCTGAACTTAGCGATGAAACGCCGGCTTTTTGGGCCCTTAACAGGCTGCTGTCATCCTCATCAGTTTTGCTGGCGTGCGTCGAGGAAAAATCCCAGCCAACCCCCGCGTAGGTGGCATTGGCAATGCGATACAGCAGCTGTGGGGCTATCTGGAATGCCTGCTGCGTGTACTTTTCTTTGTTGCCGTTGTTATGCCCAGCCTGGTAACCGGTGCCCCAGAAATAGGTGGGCATATTATTCAACGAGCCGTCGGCAAAAAAACGCCATTGGTCGTCAGCGAAAAAACTGTGGTTTTGGAAACCGACGCCGAAGGCACCGGTGGTGCTGAAAAAGCCCTTTAACGCCAGCGTCGAGTTTTGGCTGACTTTATCCTGGCTGTCCGGGCGATATATCCCCACGACGGCGGTACCGATACCAAGACCGAGTTCTGGCGTATAGAACGGGCCGGGCAAGACTCCCCAATCGATGGCTTTGCTGCTGTCGAATTGGTTGTTAGACCCCAAAGGGGCCAACATTTCATCTATTTGCTGGCGTGACAACAAAGTAGCGTGAGCTCCGGGTAGCAGAACCAACAATACCAGCGGCAAACTGCGGATCGATATTGCCATCAGAAGCGATATTCACCGGAGACCATAAAGCTGTTACGTTCGCTAAAGCCAAATTCGGTCAACAGGTTAAAGTGTCTGGTGATCTCGTATTGCGTGCCAATCAGTACGTTCCACGGCGATTGCAGGTGCTGTTTCACGTCAAAACGGCCTTCACCCTGCTGATTGGCCATCATCATCAGGCTCTGAAGTTCGGTTGGCATTTTTAAATCACTCAGGCTGCCTTTGAACCTCTGCTGGACGTCCTGATACATGGTGCCGACCCACAGGTTGAGATGGGTTTGGCCACTGATACCGGGCACCAAGAAGCGGTAACCTACCCGAGGCGACACCGTCAGTGCGGAAATCTGACCATCAAGGATATCGAAATTGGTGCGGGTGTAGTTGGTATCGACCGAGGTGAACCAGTTCTCATATCCCCCAACCAGCGTGAAACCGGCGCCGTAAGTGGTGCCTTTAAAATCGAGCTTAAAATCCAGATCGCGCAGTTGCCCACTTTGATTCATGCGGTGCACCTGACCCGCGATAACCTTGTTCAGGAAGCCTTTTTGTTGACTGGGATCGGCGTCTACGGAAACCTGGGACAGCGAGCTGCCTTTGGTATGGCCGATGATGCCGTAAACATTGAGGAATGGCAGTACCCAGGTGTCCAGACGCATGGTTTCCGTTTTGCTTTTCTCGCGAGTTTTGCCCACGTCAATGTTGAACAAATTGGATGGCAAGGGAGTTTTACCCAGGCTGAGGCCGGAAAATTGGATACTGTCGACATCGATATTTTGCCGCATGTTCATGTAGTTGATGCCGATCCCGAAGGGTTCCGGCAGATCATAACCACGGGCGCGTGCTTCATCCCCCCAAATCGGCAACAGGCGATGCTCAGGCTGGGGTTTTGCCTTGGGCGCATCGTTATGCTGGGCTGCGGGTAAGGCGTTAGGGGTGGTGAAAAGGGGGCGATCGGCGCTATCAATGAGTTGCTCTGTGGCGGCAGAATCAGGCTGCTGCGCCAGAGCCAGTGTAGGGATAAAAGGGACGACGATCAGGTTCAGGATTTTAAAATATAGCGGTTTCATTCATTCGGCCATGACTCTGATAAGTTAAGTAGGCTTATCGGGTTTCAGGAATAGGTGGCGGAAGAATATAGAAAGGCATGCTGGTTTTATGGTTATTACGTGCGACTTGCCGGTGTTATTTTTCGGCTAAGTGAATCAGGATGCCATTGCTGGCATCCTGATATGTGGTTCTTATTACTGACGTTTCTTCAGCAGGCGTAGGGCGTTGGCGGTGACCAGCGCGGTAGCGCCAGAGTCCGCCAGCACTGCCAGCCACAGCCCGGTCAGACCCATCAGAGTGGTGATCAGGAATATCCCTTTCAGCCCCAACGCAATGGTGATGTTCTGGCGGATATTGGCGTGTGTAGCGCGTGAGATGCGGATCATCTCCGCCACGCCCAGCAGCCGATTGTGCGTCAGCGCCGCGTCGGCGGTTTCCAGCGCCACGTCGGTGCCACTGCCCATGGCAATACCGATGCTGGAGGCTTTCATTGCCGGCGCATCGTTGATGCCATCGCCGATCATCGCCGTTGGGCGTAACTCGCTCAACTCGGTTACCGCCCTCACTTTATCTTCCGGCAGCAAACCGGCACGGTAGTCCAGCCCCAGCTCGGCGGCAATCGCTGCGGCGGCACGAGGGTTGTCGCCGGTTAACATTACGCCGTTGATCCCCAACGCATTCAGTTCGGCAATCGCCTGCTTGGCGTCGCTGCGCAGCGTATCGCGCAGGGCCAGCAGGCCGATCGGCACGCCATCTTCCAGTACCACTACTGCCGTTTTACCGGCATTTTCCAACCGTTCCACCTGGTTAGCACCTTGCTGATTGAGCAAGCCTGCAGCCAGTTTGGCCGGTGTACTGATCAGTACGGTTTTACCGTCGACAATGCCTTCCACACCGACGCCGGCCAACGCACGACGGTTCTGTGCCGGCGGCAAAGGAGCACCATATTGTTCGGCGCGATTGATAATGGCCTGCGCCAACGGGTGATGGGAGCCAGCTTCTACCGCTGCGGCAAGGATCAACAGTGACTGTTCGCTGATGCCGTTGAGCGGCAGCACATCCGTCACCGTCGGTTTGCCTTCCGTCAGGGTACCGGTTTTATCGAAGGCGATGGTTTGCACCTGGCCGAGCTGTTCCAGCGCCGCGCCACCTTTAATCAACGCGCCGCGACGGGTTGCCGCCGCCAGTCCGGAGGTAATGGCTGCCGGAGTGGAAATCACCAGTGCACAAGGACAGCCGATCAGCAACAGGGTCAGGCCGCGATAAATCCAGACATCCCAGGGTTGAGCATACATCAACGGTGGCACCAGAATTACCGCGATGGCCAGCAGCATAATGGCCGGGGTGTAGTAACGGCTGAAACGGTCAAGGAAACGCTCGATCGGCGCACGGCGTTCTTCGGCTTCCTCAATCAGTTGCAGTATACGGTCGATGGCGTTTTTGCCCGGCTCGGAAATCACCTTCATCTGCGCGGCCTGATCGACCGACAAACTGCCCGCCGCCACTTTCTGACCTTGCTGACGTTCGACCGGGACCGACTCGCCGGTCAGGGCGCTTTCGTCGAAGCTGGCGAACGGGTTGAGCAGTTCGGCATCGGCCGGAAGGCGACCGCCGGGGGCAATTTCAATCACATCGCCAGGACGCAAGCTGGAGACCGGCACGCGTCTACGCTCGGTACCCTGCAGCAGCAGGGCATCTTCAGGAACCAGCTCCATCAACGCTTTCACGCCACGACGGGCGCGGTTGGCGGCGTAGGATTCGAGCATTTCGCCGACCATAAACAGCAACAGCACCATGGCCGCTTCGGCGGTAGCGCCGATAAACAGCGCGCCGATGGCTGCCACGCTCATCAGCGTTTCGATGGCAAACGGCGTGCCGGAGCGGATCAGACGTATCGCCTTGGTGGCGACCGGTGCCAACCCCACCAGCGTGGTGGCGATAAAGGCGATGCGGCTCAGCTCTGGATTGACCATGCTGAGTGCCCAACTGACGATCATCAGCGCGGTGAGCAGCAGCAACGGGCCGAATTCCCCCAGGCGTGAAGGTTTAGGCGGCTCGGCTTGGTTTGCCTGGGTGCCGAGCAGGGTAAACCCGGCTTGTTGCACTGCGTCCTGGATGCGCAGGCTAAGGTTCGACTGGCCGTCTACCACCAGCTTTTCGGTGGCGAATAACACCCGTGCATTTACGACACCCGGGATGGCAGTGACGGCA
The DNA here is from genome assembly GCF_051129805.1 of Serratia sp. Je.1.23.a. NCBI lineage: Bacteria > Pseudomonadati > Pseudomonadota > Gammaproteobacteria > Enterobacterales > Yersiniaceae > Serratia > Serratia sp. Je.1.23.a. The sequence goes on from NZ_JBCPSR010000007.1 coordinate 247,808, forward strand.
TTTTCAATCTTTTTAGCGCAGCTGGGGCAGTCCATACCCGTGACTTTCCAACTGTAGCGCTCGCTGCCGGAGAGAGGGGCGGCAGCGAGCCTGTCACTTTCCTCGTCCGGATCCCCATGATCGTCAGCGCTGCAACAGCTGGCGCCATGATCGTGAGCATGAGTGTGTTCGCCAGGGTTGACGGCGTTTTGTTTTTCACTGCTGCAACCGTGCTGGGTTTTGCTGTGGCTGTGATTGCACCCACAGCCACCTTCGGCATGGTTATGTTCCTGATGATTGTGATTTTCATGGTTATGCATAACGTCCCCCCTCAGGGCAGTTAATGAGCTTCTTGCAACCAACTCTACACCCTGGAGTCCACTCCAGAGTCAAGCGACGGATGAGAATTATTGCTAATGGCGCACCGGAGGGAGAATTGGGGTATTTCTTTTTTCCCATGTCGTTTATCAGGAGGCGACGAGCGCGAAAGACCCGGAAAGCACGAGATGATTAGTCAAAAAAAGAAAATGTTATTCCTGCGGGAACTAAAAAGTACCGGCGGCTAATAATAAAGAGTTATTAATCTATAACGCTTTAGCAAAATTTAACTTTTAGCCGTCTAAATCCCAGCACGATTCGCTTGGCTCTGCAGGCCGCATTTTTGTTGGAGTTTGTTACCAACTCATGGCATTTAAGTTTCATTAATATTGTAAATAACGCAAAAAACCAGCATAAATCGCCTTCGAAACGATAATAAATGGCTGATTATTTTATGTGCAGTTTTACACTGCTGCCTATAATTGGAATCGATTACCATTTATGGTGGTAATCTTATTTGCTGATATATATGCATTAATTCTCTCTAACACACTGCCGGCAACGGCGCATAAACTCCTTCCCGTAAGCGTGCGGTTCGTTCTCCGTGGCTTCCTGGCAGGTTATGTCTATCTGTCTGATTGAAAACAATCAGCTAATGAGTGGAATCGAACCAATGCAATCTACTAAAAAGGCAATTGAAATTACTGAATCCAGCCTTGCGGCTGCGAGCTCCGCTTACAATGCAGTAGATGATTTGCTGCATTATCATGAGCGAGGCAACGGGATTCAGGTTAATGGCAAGGACTCATTTTCTACCGAACAAGCCGGGCTGTTTATTACCCGCGAGAACCAAACCTGGAACGGTTATAAAGTTTTTGGCCAACCGGTTAAATTAACGTTCTCTTTCCCGGATTATAAATTCTCTTCCACCAACGTCGCCGGCGATACCGGACTGAGCAAATTCAGCGCGGAACAGCAGCAGCAGGCTAAGCTGTCGCTGCAGTCCTGGTCTGACGTGGCCAATATCACCTTTACCGAAGTTGGTGCCGGCCAGAAGGCCAATATCACCTTCGGTAACTACAGCCAGGATCGTCCCGGCCATTATGACTACGATACCCAGGCTTACGCCTTCCTGCCGAACACCATTTATCAGGGCCAAAACCTGGGCGGGCAGACCTGGTACAACGTCAACCAGTCCAACGTGAAACATCCGGCCAGCGAAGACTACGGCCGCCAGACCTTTACCCACGAAATTGGCCATGCGTTGGGCTTGAGCCATCCGGGCGATTACAACGCCGGCGAAGGCAACCCGACTTACAGAGATGCCAGCTACGCCGAAGATACTCGTGAGTTCAGCCTGATGAGTTACTGGAGCGAAACCAACACCGGTGGCGATAACGGCGGGCACTACGCTGCGGCGCCACTGCTGGATGACATTTCCGCTATTCAGCATCTGTATGGTGCCAACCAGACCACCCGTACCGGCGATACCGTGTATGGCTTCAACTCAAATACCGGACGTGACTTCCTCAGCACCACCAGCAATTCGCAAAAAGTGATCTTTGCGGCCTGGGATGCGGGCGGCAATGACACCTTCGATTTCTCCGGTTACACCGCTAACCAGCGTATTAATCTGAACGAGAAATCTTTCTCCGACGTGGGTGGGCTGAAAGGCAACGTGTCCATTGCCGCAGGTGTGACCATCGAGAATGCGATTGGCGGTTCAGGCAATGACGTGATCGTCGGCAATGCGGCCAACAACGTGTTGAAAGGTGGCGCGGGCAACGACGTGTTGTTCGGCGGTGGTGGGGCTGATGAGCTGTGGGGCGGTGCGGGCAAAGACACCTTTGTCTTCTCTGCGGTCAGCGATTCTGCGCCGGGTGCCTCCGACTGGATCAAGGATTTCCAGAAAGGCATCGATAAAATCGACCTGTCATTCTTCAATCAGGGCGCGCAGGGTGGCGATCAGATCCACTTCGTCGATCATTTCAGTGGCGCAGCGGGCGAAGCCTTGTTGTCTTACAATGCGTCGAATAACGTCAGCGATCTGGCCCTGAATATCGGTGGCCATCAGGCCCCGGACTTCCTGGTGAAAATCGTCGGCCAGGTTGACGTCGCCACTGACTTTATCGTTTAACAGTGCAGGCGGTAACGCCCGGCGCCGGTTGGCCGGGCGTTATACAGGAGCCGATATGAAGGGCAAGGTGACGCACGTCGCTGCAGTCGTGGGCGGTATGATGGTAACGGGAGCAGTTATGGCCAGCAGTTTGGTTCTTCCCAGCGCGCAATCATTGGCGGGGCAATGGCAGGTCGCCAATGCCGAACAACAATGTCAGATTGAGTTTTTGGCCGGTGAACAGAGTGAAATCAACGGCTACTCCTTGGTTGATCGGCAGCACTGTTTGGAAAAGGTGTTAACCGCCGAGGTGGTCGGTTGGCGCCCGGCACCGGACGGCATCGCTTTGCTGCGGGCGGATGGCAGTACGCTGGCGTTCTTCTCGCGCGATGGCGATATTTACCGCAACCAGCTTGGCGCGGATGACGGACTGACGCTGAAAGCGCTGGTATAACAACAGCGGGTTCGGCAGTCGAACCCGCCCTGAGCAGCCTTACAGATACAGCGAACGTACGATCAGGAAATGGCCGGAGAAATAGCAGAAGGCCACCAGCGCATCCGCAGCGCGGAAGGTCCAGCGATAGCGGTTAACCAGCCACACCACGTTGGCCAGCAGCAGCAGTGAAGTGCCCGCCAGCAGCGAGAAACCGAAATCGGTGCTGCGCATAAAGTACTGCTCACCCGCCAGCCACACCATCAGCAGCGTCATCGCTACATAAGTGGCGATCGGCCAACGCATTTCTTCCAGTCGCGTCCAAATTGTTGCCAGTAACAGCACGCCGATAATCAGCAGCGCCAGCGGCAGCGGCCAAAACAGGCTGAAGGTCATCTGACTGGCGAAGCTCAGGGTATACAGCAAGTGCGACAGGAAAAAGGCACCGATGGCGTAAAGCACGCGTTCGCGCGGCAGCAGCAGCAAGGTGTCGGCGATTAAGGTTGCCAGCAGGCCGAGGACGATCAGATACCCTGCAGGCCCCAACACCGGCGCTTGCCAGGCCAGCAATAACAACAGCAGCAGAGTGATGGGCTTAAACACCCAGCGCTGCCAGCGAGGCCCACGGTAGGAGGCATCGACGAACAGCCAACCGGAAAAGAATACGGCAAGGAACGGCCAACTCATTATGTCTTCCTTATTCATTATGGGAACCGTAGCTTCCGGCTCCAAATTGTCACCAGCGTCACTTCTGTTTGCAGTGTAGGCAGCGCCTCTGCGATCGACAATGCTTTCTTGCTGATGAACTGTAACTTATTTGCAGAGTAAGAAAGGGGGACGTGGTTTTTTTCGGAAAAACTTACTGACAATGGCTACTCTACCGTTGCGGATCATTTTCTGAGAGCCATAGCTGCTCGATGCGAATGCTAATTAATTAGTAATTAATGCTGCGCGTGACAATAATAGCTAAGGATTAATCTTAGAGTCTCATTATTATTTAGCACAGTTGGGTAACTGTATTTGCATTTTTGGCTGTTTTTTAAACCCGCCATCGGTCCTGCTTGATACATGATGTTTCTGGGGAGTTATGCAATTGGAAATAAGAAAATATCTGAATGAATCAGAAATAAAAAAAATGATAAAAAATATAAAGGGAGGACTAAACTCGGTACGGGACAGCTGTATGATCACCATGTGCTTTGTTCACGGTTTGCGGGCCAGCGAGTTAAGCCGTATGACGCTGGACAATATAGAACTCGCCGAGCGGCGGGTTTTTATTTCGCGACTGAAGAATGGTCTGTCGGTTCAGCACCCATTACAACCGGATGAGACCCTGATGCTTAAACGCTGGCTGGATGATCGTAAAGACAGCCCGCATGCCGGCCAGCCCTGGTTGTTTTTGTCGCGCAAGGGCGGCCGGCTATCGCGCCAGCAAATCTACCGACTGATCCGCGATTACGGCAAAGCGGCATGTCTCGAATTACCTGCCCATCCCCACATGTTGCGTCACGCCTGCGGTTATAGCCTGGCAAATAAAGGTATGGACACCCGACTGATACAAGACTATCTCGGCCACCGGAATATTCAGCATACGGTACTCTATACCGCCAGCAATGCCCAACGATTCAAAAGAATTGAATTTTAACTTTCGGCCAGGGCTTAATTCGCGCGAAATGGCAACAGTGTGATAATTAAGCGACGGTTTATTCCTATTAGGTCATTGGCTGAATATTTGATACTTATTCAGCATGACTGGGGGTGGTTTTTTTTGCTCTGTATTGTAGTGTTCGGCGGCGGCAAACAGTGCCACCTCATGGGGCACATTAAGTCGGCGCATAAGATTGAGTTTTTGGCCACTCACCGTTTTGACGCTTTTCCCCAGCAACTTCGCGGTCGCCGTGACGCTGCCGTTGCGCAGCAGGGCGGTCAACACCTGCTGTTCCGCTGCCGGTAAGGCAATCTGCGCGGTCGCATGCTGTGGGCCGTAAAGCAGCGCCCCCAGCGCATAGAGTTCGCCGTTGTGTTGCAAACCGGCTTTGTCCATGGCCCGTTTTTTATGGCTGGAAATGGTGCGAATATCTCGGTTCATGCGGGCGGCCAGCTGCCAGGGATGCATGCCGCCAAGCAATGTCAGCAACACCCGACTCTCTGTTAGCGTCAAAAGTGGCAGGCTCTGTGGTTGTTTGGTGGACAGATCGGGAGAGATGTTCAGCACGCCTAACAGACGGTGCCATGCGGGGGTGGAAAATGGTGCTTGCAGACTCAGTTTCAGGTCATGCCGGCAAGACTTCAGCACCACCAGTTGCCACAGCAGCGGTAGCCATTTGACACCGCCGGTATGGGGCAGGGGCTCTAGCCGCACGGCGCTTTCGGCGGCGGGGTGCAGTTTGAGAACAATGCTGGGCAGACTGTCCGCCGTGGCAATATTACGAAGCAGGTCCAGCTCTTTGGGAGCGGGGAAATAGCCGGTGCGATCGTTAACGGTCAAACGCATATCATCTCTCCTGCAATCAAATGAAAAAATTGCGCCGGGGTTAAAAAAACCAGTAGAGCAGCAGCGCAAAAAGACACCAGAGTAGTGCACTGAGGGTAAGCATCAGGTTCCAGGCAAGCCGCTCCAGGTGATACAAGGTTCTTTTGGTCAAGACAGGGTCATTCCCCTTGGTTTGAAAAAGTCGGGGCCGGTTAGACGCAACGCTGTTCATGTCATCACGGCTTGGCCCCGATGGGAAAAAGTTGTCTATAGGCAACCTCTCTAATTAGGGGAGCGAAAAGGGCCTGTTATCACAGATGCAGTTCGCTCCACGGCCGTTGAAGCAGTTGTGCCCAGACGCTTTGCCTGTCTACATTGCGCACCCTGGTGCTCTTTGTTCGTAATGGCAGAGGTTGGCTTACCGTGCGGATCCAGACCCGCAGTTCCTGGCGGTGCGATCGCGGATGCGTATAAACGTGTTGGTCGCAGGTGATGCAAGGGCTGTGAACGATATAGCGCAGAATGTAACCCGCTTTACGGCGCGGTACGTTAAAGGCCTGCATGATGCGCTGACGATTCAGATAGTGGTTTTGCAGCAACCCCCAGGTGGCCACAATGCGACATAACGGCTGTTCGGCCAGGTGCGCTACCGTTTCCGGCAGGGTGATATTCTCGTCATGCTGAAGCTTCATAAAACCCCCTGTCTCCTTGTACAATGAATAGTTGTTGGGGTGGCTTTGCCATGGATAAATTTTCTTGCGCCCGGTGCTTCCGATTAATGCTGAAACCCGTGTTGGGTGTCTTGAAAAAAACAAGAGTGAATCTGTCGTCACTATTGCGTATTTTCTTCACGTGCATGTTTCCACCAGTATTTCCACCTTTGCTGTTTTAAAGGGGACCGGTGCAAAGATGCAGAATTTCCATTTGGTATAATAATTAAAGTTATTTTTTATTTTCTCCTTTTATTTCAGTGTGATGCGTTGTTTTTTTTGAGCTGAAAATGCGACATTTTGGACCAAAATGTGACATTCAGATAATTAATCTGTTTTTAGGCGTTCCAGCGGGCTAATGTTTTAGTTTTAGTGGGGCGCTGACGGATTTGTCAGTGTATGTATCTGAAAATAAAATGACGTTGCTTCGCTGTTTAATTGCGTTAATTTATTTAACAAAGGTTCGCTTCGGTGAGCCTTTTTTATTTTGTTTAGTGGGTTGTTGATATTGAAGGAAATAAAATTGTTGCGTAAAAACGGGGGTATTCTTATTGACTTGAAATCGTACAAAACTAAGATATGTAACACTTTGGTCCAAAATGACCTATTTTCCACCTCACTTTTTTTGCCATAATCCAATAAAGCGATTGGGATTGCTGGCGGTATATATCACCGTATGTCGAATATTCCGGTGACCCAGATAATCCTGAATCAAACGCGTGTCGACGCCCGAATCCGCCAGCGCATAGCCACAGGCATGTCGCAGCATATGTGGGTGCGATGCCACCGTAATATTGGCGGCCTCGCCGTAGCGTTTAATCAAGTAATGCACGTGTTTGCGCGTCAGTTGGCCGCCTTTTTGCGACAGGAATAACCACTCGCTGTCAGCATCGCGCCACTTGTCGCGCAAATTGAGCCAGCACAACAAGTGCGGCAGCTCATCTTGCGCTAAGGGATGCACGGTCGAAAAACCGTTCTTCAGGCGGCGGATATAAATCACGTTATCGCGCAGATCGATATCAGATATTTTTAACTGACAGGCTTCGCTGGCGCGCAGCCCGTGGATAAAACACATCTGTATTAAACAACGGTCACGCTCCGGATGTTTTCCAATGTGCGTGGCAAGCAGGATGTCATTTATTTCACCGAGAGTGAGGTGTTTTCGAGTTTTCATTATTTTGGCTCCATATAGCCTCTCCGACCCGATGCCGTATGAGGATCTTACTGGAGAGAAAATAGCCTGTTTCCATTTTTTTACGCATCTATTTTCTTTGCGAATAAATGGCGGCAGTTGATCTGACAGGAGGAGTAAAAACCACCATGCAGCATGAATTAACCGCGATGGCAGCACCCACGATACTCACCCGCAAGGCCGCCCGTGCCGTTGCTGGCAAAGCCGCCAGCCTGGAACGGCGCATCATGCAACTCAGCGGGATGGCTTACGGTGTAGAAGATTGGCTGTGTGCGTTGCACAAGGCCGCCGAATTGTGGCGTAGCCTTAGTGAAACGCCCTTGTTGGCTGAAAACGAACGTCACTATGCCCGGCTACGCTATCACCACTGTGCTCATCCAGCCACTCATTTGCTGGTGCGTCAACGTTATCAGGCCGATCACCAGCAGTTCTGAATCTACAGCAGAGGGACTCCCTTATGTCAGCTACCTCTTTTCCATCGCGTTTGCGCGTGGTCGTGATGATGGCGCCGGGGCTGGTGCGAGAAGGCACCCTGAAAGTGTTAGCACTTACCCGTCAGGCGATCGCATCGTTAATTGTGGTCGACGATCTATTGACTCTGCGACAGACGTTATCGCAAGACGGAGCAGATATCATTATCACTGGGCTCTGCGGACATCGCGACAAACTGCGCGATTTTTTCCTGTTTTATTCCCACTATCTGCGTTTCGACCTCAATACTACCTGGCTGTTGTACAGCGAACCGTTAACACCGTTGCTAACCACTCTGAGCCCGTTGAGGCCGAGTGAAGGGCCATTGTGCCTACCGCACGATCTGCAGCCGCATCAGTTGCACGATTTGTTGCTGAAACGTCAGGCGTTGGGGCATCCGGCTTTTATGGCCAAGGGCCTGCTGTGTCGGACGCCGTCGGAGATTGCTCTCAGTTGGCCGGAGTTACAGGTCCTCAGTCATTTTGTCTGTGATGCGCTTGAACACCTCGTTACGCCAACGGGGGGATTTACGACGAAGACCCTGAGTGCCCATAAACGTAGCGCGATGCGCAAACTGGGTGTGCATCGCGATCAAGAACTCCATGCGTTGCTGTATGGTTCTCGCTTATGCCCAACAAGGAGGTTGCCTGATGTTGCCCTCAGCCAGAGATAAACACATCCGCCGCTACACTTGGTTGGCCATGTTGCTGGTATGCGGCATCTTTGGGTGGGGGGTAATTTGGTGCGCACTGAAATTCGGCGGTATTTAATGGTTGGCCGCGCTTGGTCAAGCCGGCTCTTAAAACAATTTACCGACAAGTGCTTATGCCCTCAGGTCATTACGCTCACTGTTAGGGTGGCGGTGACTTTGTTGTGGGGCGTGCTGTTTTTCCCTCAAGCTGAGGCTGGCACGCTGTTGAATGGCTTGCCGACGTCCTTTATTGGTCGCAGTGGGAAGAACGCATTGCCTCAGCGGCTGGCACAATGCCGTCATGACGCCAAAATACTCGACGCTTCGCCTGCGAACCATGCCGGGCGTTATTTCCATGTTCTGAGCGATCGCTTCGCTCAATGGGGAATTGGCCCTGAAACCGATGTCAGTCCTCCATTGACCCGCGTCCAACGCTGCGAACTTAATCGTTTCTGTGACATGTTGCACCGGCTGGCCGGTAGGCAACTGTTGGATCAGCTGTTTTTGCCACAGGGCGGGGTGGCTGAAGTGGAATATCGTACGGTGGTCGTCACGGCCCCAGGTTTAAGGAGAAACAATGACACCTCTAAAAGTGATGGTTATGGAGCCGAATCCCTGGTTTCGGCACGGAGTCCTGGCGGTGCTTGCGTCACTCCCCGCCCAGTATGAGGTTTGTGGGGTGACTGACCGGCTGTCGGAATTGCGCGGCCTGTTGCACAAACAACCGCTCGACCTGTTGTTGTCAGATACCCACGGACACGATGAAAGCTTGGATGACTTCTTTGTTTTCCGTGGGAGATTCTGGAAGAAGCACGCTAATGTGACCTGGCTGATGTGGAGCGACGGTTATAGTCCTTTCTTGTCGGGTTTATCTTCCAAAATGATACTGCCGGTTTGTCTGCAAAAAACGCTGCGTCCGACCGAGTTGAACTCACTGTTGGTGTTGCGTCATCGGCTGGGACATCATCATTTTTTGGCTGAACACCGCCGGACCCAGATGCGCGTCTGTTGTCATCTGACGCAAAAAGAGCTTTTGGTTATCAGCGCGTTGGCGCATGGCGAGCCGCAAAAGCAACTGGCGCGGCGGTTGGGGCGAAGTGAAAAAACCATCAGTTCACATAAGGCCCATGCCTTGCGCAAGCTGGGTGCCAGTAGCGATCGGCGGCTATTCCATCACCAGGGGGAAAATCGCCTGTTGGATATCCTGCGCTATGCAGGCATCAACATTCCTCATACTCCCTTGGGGAGTTACTCGACATAACCCATCATGCTGAAGAGCCGTTCGTAATAAGCCGCTAATCAATGTTATGCATGGGGTTGTCCCAGGCAACAGCGGTGTCAGTTTAGGGCTTGTGCTATGTTTACGCTGATTTCACCGCGTGGAGATGGGAAGTAAGATGAGTAAGCCACCGCTGTTTTTTATCGCTGTGATCGCGTTGATCGCCGTATTGGCGACGCACCGCTATTTCAATCAGCGCCGTATTGAAGCGGATAACGACCGTGCGCCGGTACGCAGTTTGCAGGTCACGGTGAGTGATAAACGTGAGTTTCCGGTCGCCAAGACCCGGGCACCGCAGCGTGAGCCGCTGGTCAATGAGCCGATGCATTATGAGGTGGTGTTTAGCCCGCAGCGCGGTGGCGAGGAGATCCGGCTGCGGTTGAAGCCGTGGCAGTATAATCCGATTGAAAAAGGCGCACAGGGCACGTTGAGCATGCAGGGCACGCGGTTTGTCTCCTTTACTGCCCAGCCGTAGGGCACCGGACCCGGTGCCCATGTGGGGTTATTTTCTTTTGATTGGCGGCTGTTTTTTCTGCCAGGCCAGCAGTTCGAATACGCCAAAGATGAAGATCTTGGCTTCTTGCCAGTAGCTTATCGGCTGATCTTTCGGTTGCGTGGACTTCAACAGAACCAGCTGCAGCCCGTGCATCACCACCATAAAGAACAGCGCCACGTCGATGAAATATTTCAGCGGCTTGGGAAAGGGGTGAAACAGGTTGGAGAGCAGAAAGCCCCACACGCACAGCATCAGCAGGCGACCCAGATTAATCAGCATTTTCGGTTTTCTCTTGCGAACGGATATAAAGACGATAAGCCACCTGGCCGGCGACTTTTTCACGGTGTAATTGCCAGTTGGCCGGGACATCAGCGGCGGCGCTTTCGGCTTCGGCTTCTACATAGATCCAGGCCTCATCGGCCAGCCAGCCCTGTTGCTCCAGCAGCGTGACGGTTTCAGCCAGCAAGCCTTTGCGAAATGGCGGATCGAGAAACACCACGTCAAACGGCTGAGCAGAGTTCGCCAGCCAGTTTAGCGTGTTGGTATTGACCACCTTGCCATTGCCCTGCAGCAGGGCCAGATTTTTTTCCAGTTGCTGCGCCACTGGGCGTTCAAACTCCAACAGCGTGACGCTGCCGGCATAGCGCGACAGCGCTTCCAGGCCGAGTGCGCCGCTACCGGCGAAGCAGTCCAGGCAGCGTGCGCCCTGGATCACCGGCGCCAGCCAGTTGAACAGGGTTTCCCGAACGCGATCGGTGGTCGGACGCAGCCCGGGGCTGTTGGGTACTGGCAGTTTTCGCCCGCGCCATTGGCCACCGATAATGCGGATCTGCCCGGCCGCAGCCTGAGGCGGTTTTTTTGCCGATGCCCGTGGCGATAGTCTTGTCATAGGTTTGCTTTGATTGTTTTCTGGCGGTGAGGCCGAATGAGTTGGCGATAAGTTGCCTCTATTCTACCGGTGAGAGGCGCCGGGGGAAACGGTAAAACTTTGTTGCCTGATTTCACAGTGGAAAGCATGCCGGATGCGTGTTGCTGAACGAGGGAAAGTGATAGACTCGGCGAATTATTGTCAGCATAAGCAAGCCTTCGGTACGGAGTAGAGTCATAACATGGCAAAAGATAAGAAACGCGGGTTTTTCTCCTGGCTGGGCTTCGGCCAGAAGGAAGAAGAGCAACAGCAACCTGAGACGCCGGTAGAAGCGGCGGAAAATCAGGCCGTGGAGACCCCGGCTGAACCGGTCGCTCCCAAGCTGGATGACCAGCTCCCCGCGCAGGAATCTGAACCTGCCGCTTCCGTAGAGACGCCTGGGGAGTGGGACGGCAGTCTGACCGGCGAGCATATTGCAGAAAGCGTGCCGGCGATCGTCGAACACACTGCCCCGGCAGAAAAGCTGGCGGAAGAGATTGTCACCCTTACTGAACAGGTGGCGGCAGAACAGCAACAGCCGGCAGCGGAAGAGATTGCCGTGCCTGTGGCCGTGGTTCAGCCTGAACCCGAACTTGTCATCGAGCCTAAGCCAGAAACGACCGCGGTATCAGAACCCGAAGTGGTTACGCCAGAGCCGATTATTGCGCCAGAACCGGAAGTGGTTGAACCGGAACCGGTGATGGTGCCCGAACTGGAAGTAATTGAGCCTGAACCTACTATCGTGCCAGAGCCAGAGCCAGAGCCAGAGCCAGAGCCAGAGCCAGAGCCAGAGCCAGAGCCAGAGCCAGAGCCAGAGCCAGAGCCAGAGCCATTGTCGGCCAGCGTTGCGCTGGAACCGATTATTGTCGCGCCGGCTATTGAAGAAGAAAAAGAAACTGAGCTGTTGGCTCCTGCGGTCACTCAGGAACAGGAGCGTCCGACCAAAGAAGGCTTCTTTGCCCGGCTGAAACGTAGCCTGGTGAAAACCAAGCAAAATTTGGGCTCCGGTTTTGTCGGCTTGTTCCGCGGCAAGAAAATTGACGACGAACTGTTTGAAGAGCTGGAAGAACAGTTGCTGATTGCCGACGTCGGCGTGGAAACCACGCGTAAAATCATTACCTCTCTGACTCAGCATGCCAGCCGCAAGCAGTTGAAAGACGCCGATGCGTTATACGGCAAGCTGAAGGAGGAAATGTCCGAAATTCTGGCTAAAGTTGATCAGCCGCTGGATGTTGGCGGTAAAAACCCGTATGTCATTCTGATGGTTGGGGTGAACGGCGTGGGTAAAACCACCACCATCGGTAAGCTGGCTCGCCAGTTCCAGGCGGAAGGCAAATCGGTGATGCTGGCGGCGGGGGACACCTTCCGTGCCGCGGCGGTAGAGCAACTGCAGGTGTGGGGCGAGCGCAACCGTATTCCAGTGGTGGCGCAGCATACCGGCGCGGATTCCGCCTCGGTGATTTACGATGCGGTCCAGGCCGCCAAGGCCCGTGGCATCGACGTGCTGCTGGCCGATACGGCAGGGCGTTTGCAGAACAAAGCGCACCTGATGGAAGAGCTGAAGAAGATTGTCCGCGTCATGAAAAAACTGGACGACCAGGCCCCCCATGAGGTTATGCTGACTCTCGATGCCAGCACCGGACAGAATGCTGTCAGCCAGGCGAAATTATTTAATGAAGCCGTGGGCTTAACCGGTATCACACTGACTAAACTGGACGGTACCGCCAAGGGCGGGGTGATCTTCGCCATTGCCGATCAGTTCGGTATCCCGATTCGCTATATCGGCGTTGGGGAAGGCATCGAAGATTTGCGGCCATTTAAGGCTGACGATTTTATTGAGGCACTTTTTGCCCGAGAGGATTAATACGGATGATTCGCTTTGAACAGGTCAGTAAAGCTTATCTGGGCGGACGGCAGGCCCTGCAGGGGGTCGATTTCCATCTGCGCCCGGCAGAGATGGCGTTTCTGACCGGCCATTCCGGCGCGGGGAAGAGTACCCTGCTGAAACTGATTTGTGGTATCGAACGGCCAAGCGCCGGCCATATTTGGTTTGGCGGCCATGACATCAGCCGGTTGAAAAACCGCGAGGTGCCGTTCCTGCGTCGTCAAATCGGCATGATTTTCCAGGATCACCATCTGCTGCTGGATCGCACGGTTTATGACAACGTGGCAATGCCACTGATTATCGCCGGCGCCAGCACCGAAGACATCCGTCGCCGCGTTTCCGCTGCGTTGGACAAAGTCGGGCTGCTGGATAAGGCGAAGAACTTCCCGATTCAGCTTTCCGGCGGTGAGCAGCAGCGTGTGGGTATCGCCCGCGCGGTGGTGAACAAGCCGGCGGTACTGCTGGCGGATGAGCCTACCGGTAACCTGGACGATGCGTTGTCGGAAGGCATTCTGCGCCTGTTCGAAGAGTTTAACCGCGTGGGTGTCACCGTGTTGATGGCCACCCACGACACCGGGCTGATCGCCCGTCGCAATTACCGTATTCTGCGCCTGAGCCAGGGCCGCATGGCTGGAGGAGCGCATCATGGCGAATAATGCAAAAACCGCCAAGAGCAAAGCGCTGCGTGGCGGCTGGCGGGAACAATGGCGCTACGCCTGGATGAACGCCGTCAAGGATATGCTGCGCCAGCCACTGGCGACGCTGCTGACGGTGATGGTCATCGCCATCTCCCTGACGCTGCCAAGCGTGTGTTATATCGTTTGGAAAAACGTCAGCACCGCGGCGACGCAATGGTACCCTACGCCGCAGTTAACGGTGTACCTGGATAAATCCCTGGATGACGACGCGGCGGTGAAAGTGCTCGACGCCATCAAAGCAGAAGCTGGCGTTGAGAAAGTGAATTACCTGTCGCGTGAAGAGGCCCGGGGCGAATTCCGCAACTGGTCCGGCTTTGGCGGCGCGCTGGATATGTTGGAAGAGAACCCGCTACCGGCGGTCGCTATCATCACGCCGAAAATGAGCTTCCAAAGTTCCGACACCCTCAATACCCTGCGCGATCGCGTCGCGGCAGTGCAGGGGGTGGATGAAGTGCGGATGGACGACAGTTGGTTTGCCCGTCTGGCTGCACTGACCGGGCTGGTGGGGCAAGTGGCTGCAATGATCGGCGTGCTGATGGTGGTGGCCGTGTTCCTGGTGATCGGCAACAGCGTACGTCTGAGCATCTTCAGCCGCCGCGATACTATCAACGTGATGAAGCTGATTGGCGCCACCGACGGTTTCATCCTGCGGCCGTTCCTGAACGGCGGAGCGATGCTGGGCTTCTTTGGCGCATTGCTGTCGTTGGTGTTGTCCGGGGCGATGGTGTGGCGGCTGGAGTCGGTGGTCACCGGCGTAGCCAAGGTATTTGGTACCACCTTTACCCTGCACGGCCTGGGTTGGGATGAGGCGCTGTTGCTGCTGATTGTTTCCGCGATGATCGGCTGGATCGCCGCCTGGCTGGCGACGGTGCAACATTTACGCCGATTTACACCACAATAAAGATTTTTTGGTATACTCTTCTCCTGCTGCTCCGAGCGTGTTGCGGGAGAAGAGCTACCGGCACTAACTTAAGCACCATCCAGTCTCTTCTTAGCGCACAAATTCCCTATCGGCCTGAATATTCGTCACGTATTGTCATGGACAATGCGATCGAAAAACTGTGAACTAATAGGGCGGAACGCGGTCAAAATCTGCAGCAAAATGTTATGGTGCCCGGTGTGTGGACCGCTTTTGCAATAGCAACTGCCGTAGAATCAATCATTTCCCCGCCGTGACAATCACCTGCATGACCTGTTTTTTCAAGAGAGGGTTTGAATGACCAAAGAAATGCAAACTTTAGCTTTAGTGCCCCAGGGCAGTTTGGAAGCCTATATCCGGGCCGCCAACACCTATCCGATGCTGACGGCAGAGGAAGAGCGGGAGCTGGCTGAACGGCTGCATTATCAGGGCGATCTGGAAGCCGCTAAGCAGCTCATCCTGTCTCACCTGCGCTTTGTCGCTCATATTGCCCGTAATTACTCCGGTTACGGCCTGCCTCAGGCAGACCTGATCCAGGAAGGTAATATTGGCCTGATGAAAGCTGTTCGCCGCTTCAACCCAGAGGTTGGTGTGCGTCTGGTTTCCTTTGCGGTGCATTGGATCAAGGCAGAAATTCACGAGTACGTACTGCGCAACTGGCGTATCGTCAAAGTGGCTACCACCAAAGCACAGCGCAAGCTGTTCTTTAATCTGCGTAAAACCAAGCAGCGTCTGGGCTGGTTCAATCAGGATGAGGTGGAATTGGTTGCTCGCGAGTTGGGTGTGACCAGCAAGGATGTCCGCGAGATGGAATCCCGCATGGCGGCGCAGGACATGACGTTCGATCCTACGCCGGACGACGAAGCCCGTGATGGCCAGTCTATGGCGCCGGTGCTGTACCTGCAGGATAAAAGCTCGGACTTCGCCGAAGGCATCGAGGAAGATAACTGGGAAAGCAACGCCGCAGACAAACTGGCCTATGCGCTGGAAGGTCTGGACGAGCGTAGCCAGCATATCATTCGCGCCCGTTGGTTGGATGACGACAATAAATCCACGTTGCAAGAGCTGGCCGATCAGTACGGTGTTTCCGCTGAGCGTGTGCGCCAGCTAGAAAAGAACGCCATGAAGAAACTGAAAATGGCGATCGAAGCCTAATCCCGCATAAGCGTTAAAAAGCCCGGCTAGCCGGGCTTTTTTGTGCCTGAAATTCGGCGTTATGGCGCGATCGCCGCAAAATCGGGTACCGGACAGTCATAACCAAACTTGTTGGCCCAGGCATAGCGCGTCCCGTTATTGATATAGCGCTGATACAGCGCCCGGCCGGTTTTCGCGTCACGTTTAATCACCCAACCGGCGGCATTACACAACACGGCGGCATAGGCCTGGCTTTTTGGCGGCAGTAAGTCGGCGGCCTGCTGCGCCAGATCAACCGCCTGCCAGCGGTAGTGCAGGAAGCGATTATCCTGCGGCGGTAACGCCGCTTTGGCCCGTGCTGCCTCGGCACTGCTGATCCAGCTCTTATGCTTGAGCTCACGCGTATCAAAGGCATCCCCCAGATAGGAATAACCGGCGTCATAAATTGCATAGTCCGGTGTCATCTCATAACCCGTGAACACCAATCCCTGGCTGCGCAGCAGCGTTGCAGCCTGATAGTAGGCTTTGGCCCGCGCCAGCTTGTCTGCGGATTTATCCTGCGCCGTTTTCAGCGTATCGGCGTACTGTTGGGCAACCTGACGATAGTTCGGGATGTCAAAGTAGGCCATTGCTTCTTGAGGGCGTCCGGCGCGCATCAGCCGCCGCGCCAGCAGCTCGCGCAGTTGCACCTCCGGCGTAAGCGGCTGGCCGTTGTAGTCGTCGGGATTGACCGGTTTCAACGGCGTAGCTGGGGCTGGCACATGCTTATCAACAAAGCCTTTCAGTTCATCGATGGTCAGCACGCGTTCGGCCACGTCGGCGACGTCCGCCCAGTAAATATCTTTGCCGCGATAGAGGAAGTCCATTGCCTGCAGATAGTCGCCGCGATCCAGGGCCAGAATAGCCTGCTCCCCCGCCACCCGGCATTCGGGCACGATGGTTTCTGGCGTAAAGTCCGCATTACGCTGTTCGCCCCAGCTTTCATTGGAGGGGAATGCGGCCGCCGCTTTGGCGTAGTCTGCGGTAGCGGCTTTAACATCCCCGTCGCGCAGCGCCATTTTGGCGCGTAACCACCAGGCCAGGCCACTGTCGCCAGCGTGTTTCAGCAGGCTGGCCGCCATCGGGTATTGTCCTGCTCGGTAGGCCAGCGCCGCCAGCCGGTCGCTGCCGCTGAAACCGCTTTTCACCGAGGCGTCCAGCAGCGTCAGGATTTGGCTGATGATTTGTGCTGAGCGAGTGCCGGTGCCGTCCGTATCGGTCATTTGCAGATTACTGCTGCGGGCAAACAGCTCAATGGTGACCAGTTGTTGGATCAACGGATCGGCGATTGTTTGCTTAAGAATATCGAAGTGATCCGGATTGACCAGGTAACTGGAGACGTACTGCAGCGACAGTGCCCCATTTTGGTCACCCTGTGCCGCCTGTTGAGCATATAACTTCGCTGCCTGGGTGACGTTGCCGAGCCAGAAATGAATGCGGGCCTGCTGCCCAAGGCTGCTTAGTGCCAGTTGATCTGGATCGGCCGTACCGCCTTTCACTTTATCAATCACCTGCTGGAAGGCCGCTAGCGCCTGCTCGAGCTGGGGCTTCGCGGGATGTTCGACTGCGATGCTCGAGCCGTCACCTTC
Source organism: Serratia sp. Je.1.23.a (assembly GCF_051129805.1). Classification (NCBI taxonomy): domain Bacteria; kingdom Pseudomonadati; phylum Pseudomonadota; class Gammaproteobacteria; order Enterobacterales; family Yersiniaceae; genus Serratia; species Serratia sp. Je.1.23.a. The sequence continues at coordinate 265,137 of NZ_JBCPSR010000007.1, forward strand.
GTTTTCCGGCGTGCCGTAATCGCCCATCAACAACCGACCGAGTGAATACTGCGCCCTTAGCCCCCAGTCACCTTGATCTGCGGCAGGTAGCGCCAGAACCTGTTGGAAGTACTCGCTGGCGCGCGGGTCTTTACCGGCGAAGGCCACTGCACCCAGTTGGTAAAGGCGGGCCGCGTCAGACAGCCCCTGGCTATTGACCGCATCGGCCTCTTCAACGGTTTTTGCCGCACGCATTTTCTCGATGATGATAGTTTCCGGCGACAGCGGCATCGGTTTCGGTGGCATCGCCGGTGGCGGTGCTTTCCACAACGGCAGCTGTTTATCCACTGCGACCAGACGCCCGGCTTCAAAGGCAAAGTTGCCTTCCGGCATATACAGCAGCGTGCCGTTGCGATCGACCAGTAAACGGTTAGGGAAATCCGGCCCGCAGGCGTAGCCATTAAGTGGCATCGCCAGCGCCGAGCCGATCAGGGCAGCCAGTGGAAGAGTTCGGCCGCGCAGAGTCCGTGTAGCGCGTGCATTACGGTGTGACAAGGGTGCCTCCTGGCGTCAGTTGTTGGCAGCGGATCCAGCCCAACGGCCGGGACTGCCCGGCGCGCAGCTGGTCACTGCGGGTAAGCACAAAGCGTAGTCGTTGAGGCTCGCTTTCCAGCCGGTAGTTGCCTGCCGCGTCCGCCGCCAGGCACTCGCTGGCGGTGATGACGATTTCATGCGGCAGCGGTGCATCCACCGGCCCGTTATTTTGAATTATCAGATCATTCAGCCCATTTTGCAGCGCCTGAGGGCTAAATTTTACCTGCCAGCTGACGTCGAGTGGTTGCTTTTCTATTACCGCCCTCAGCGTAGCCAGTGACCAGGCGCGGCGATCTTCCTCCAGTGGCAAACGGAACCAGATCAGGCCCAGCAGGTGCGGTGTGGTCCGTGTGTTCAACTGGCGCAGAAAATCGGCCACCTGCTGCGGCGCGACCGTCAGTTCGCGCGAGGTACCCGCCACGCGTACGGAGGCTTCGCTTTCCACCTGCGCGCCTTGCGTATCGAACCCCACCAAACCCATGCCATAGGCAGGCAGCGCCACCCGGAAAGGTCTTGGCGTGATTTGTGCGTACTGTTTTACCCACCGCAGTGCCAGCGGGGCAGCAAACAGGCCTTGTTCGGGCGACAGTACGGCATGCACCTGCAGCACGGAGCTGTCTGCCTGTTGCAAAACACCGGGAAGCGCAGCTGAGCCGATCCAGGCCGGCAATGCGGTAATGCCCAGTTGCAGTGAGGAGGGCAATTGCTGACGCAACTGCTGCAGGAAATGCTGATAGGCGGGCAGGCGCGCGGTAGCTGCGTCATGATCGATTTCAACGCCGATCACTTGCAGCCCGGCGGCTTGCCAGCGTTGCACCTGTTTTAGCAAACGTTGGCGAATCGCGACTTCATCCAGTTGCGTCAACTGCCCATCCAGACGGGCCACCAGCCACAGCGGGCGGCCATCTTGTTTCAGTAAGGGGAGATTGACCGGGATTTCCCGCCAGCCCTCACGCGGGTGCACTTGTAAACCCAGCACCCGCAGCGTAGGGAACAGATCGCGGCTTTGCGCCAGTGCGGCAACATGCTGCGGCGTCCAAACGCGTTGCCAGACGTAGACCTGATTATCCCAGGTCGGCTGTATCCGCAGCGCCTGCTGGCGGCCGCCGAACCAGGCGATTAACGCCAGCACCAGCACCAACAGTGCGAGGAACCTGCGCTTCATCGTTGCCAGAGTTCGCCTTGCTGAGTGAAACCGCAGGCGCGCATAAAGTTATCCACCTCGCCCCGCTCGCGTGGGGTCAGACCGGCGGTCGAAAGCTGCCAATGCGTTATCTGCGGTAACTGACGCTGCACGTCCTGCACCAGATACAGCCCGACGCCGCGACGGCGCGTGACTTCACGCACCAGCAAATCCTGCAGTTGGGCACGTTCACCGTCCAGCTCGAGTTTCACCGCACCCAGCAGCCGCTCATTGAAGCGTGCGGCGAACAGCGCTTTATTGCCGTTCAACCCGCTTTGCCACTGTTCCGGCTGCTGATGCGGCCAGATTTTGCCAAGGTCGATAAGGTCTTGCTGGGACAGCGTGGTTAATCGCTCAATAGTCAGTTTCATGCAGGATTTCCGAACGGCTAATCGATGCCGACAGTGTAATAGATCTTGCACAGAGCGTTGTGTAAGTTTTTCTGTACGATTACTGCGCAAAATGTTTTTTGCAGGACGCATTTTCCGAGTAAATATGTAGTTAATCGATCGAGAACCAGCATAACGCGCTGTGCCTGATGCAAAACAGCGCAGATTTAATCCGGATTTTATGCTGTTTACACCGCTTGTTTCTGATTGTGTAAGTTGATTTGCAGCAGAAAATTCCTGTTTAATGGCATGAAAAATAAAGTCTTATTAGAAAATATTGCCACAGAAACACCTAAATCATTATTACTTATGAATAAAAGCAGTAAATAAGGGTTGGGTGTCGGCAAACACAACAGGTACGTTCACAACGACAGATGGGGATTTGCGGATGAAATTAACAAAAGGTAAGGCGCTGTTGGCGGGTTGTATCGCGATGGCTATCGGGCATGCGGCAATGGCGAAAGACATCAAGGTGGCGATCGTCGGGGCGATGTCCGGCCCGGTGGCGCAGTATGGCGATATGGAATTCACCGGCGCCCGTCAGGCGATTGCCGATATCAACGCCAAGGGCGGTATCAAGGGCGACAAACTGGTCGGCGTGGAATATGACGACGCCTGCGATCCAAAACAGGCAGTAGCCGTCGCCAACAAGGTAATCAATGACGGTATCCGCTATGTGATTGGCCACCTGTGCTCATCCTCGACGCAGCCGGCTTCCGACATCTATGAAGATGAAGGCGTCATCATGATCACCCCGGCGGCCACTAACGCCGATCTGACCACTCGTGGTTACAAAATGATCATGCGTACCACCGGCCTGGATTCCGATCAGGGGCCAACGGCGGCGAAATACATCCTCAGCGAGATCAAACCCAAGCGCATTGCCGTGGTTCACGACAAGCAGCAGTATGGCGAAGGCCTGGCGCGCTCGGTGCGCGACAGCCTGAAAAAGCAGGGCACCGACGTGGTGATGTTTGAAGGTATCACCGCCGGCGATAAAGATTTCTCCACCCTGGTGGCGCGCCTGAAGAAAGAAAATGTCGATTTCGTTTACTTTGGCGGTTACTACCCGGAAATGGGCCAGATCCTGCGTCAGGCTAAACAGGCCGGTTTGACCACCCGCTTTATGGGGCCGGAAGGCGTGGGCAACTCCTCACTGTCCAATATCGCCGGTGCCGCCTCTGAAGGCATGCTGGTGACCCTGCCTAAACGTTACGATCAGGTCCCTGCCAACAAACCTGTTGTAGATGCGCTTAAAGCCAAAAAGCTGGATCCAACCGGGCCGTTCGTCTGGACCACTTACGCGGCGCTGCAATCTCTGACTGCCGGGATGGAGCGCAGCGGCAGCCAGGAACCGGCCGACATCGTCAAGGACCTGAAAACCGGCAAGCCGGTGGACACCGTGATGGGGCCGTTGAGCTGGGATGACAAAGGGGATCTTAAAGGCTTCGAGTTCGGCGTGTTCGAATGGCATGCTGACGGCACTTCAACGCCGATTAAATAATATACCCGTCGTCTTTCACGTTGCAGCGTTGTTGGCTTCACGGGTACACCCCAGTCACTTAGTTTACTAAGCTCCTGGGGATTTACCCGCTTGCCGCCTAGCTGCAACGCGAAATCCATTGGGTATAAGCGTTTTTAATGATTGTCATTTCAGGTTTGCTTTACCCAAAATAAATTGAAGTTGCATCAAGGCGGCAAGGGAACGATTCGGGTGAATGAGTGCAGCCAACACAAATGCAGCTTCAAGTGTGATGGGTATAGAAAGCACAGCCAAGGGTTAGAGTATGTCTGAGCAGGTTCTCTATTTTCTGCAGCAAATGTTCAACGGCGTCACGTTGGGCAGCACCTATGCATTGATCGCCATCGGTTACACCATGGTCTACGGCATCATCGGCATGATCAACTTCGCCCACGGTGAGGTGTATATGATCGGCAGCTATGTCTCTTTTATTGTTATCGCCGCCCTGATGATGATCGGCATCGACGTCGGTTGGCTGCTGATTGGCGCGGCTTTCCTGGTATCGATCGTGATCGCCAGCGCTTACGGCTGGAGCATCGAGCGGGTGGCCTACAAGCCGGTACGCAACTCCAAACGCCTGATCGCGCTGATTTCCGCCATAGGGATGTCGATATTCCTGCAAAACTACGTCAGCCTGACCCAGGGCTCGCGCGACCTGGCGTTGCCAAGCCTGGTCACCGGGCAATGGGTGCTGGGGGAAAGCAACGGCTTTGCCGCCACCATCAGCACCATGCAACTGATTATCTGGGTAGTCACTTTCCTGGCGATGCTGGCGTTGACGATGTTTATTCGTTATTCACGTATGGGCCGCGCCTGCCGCGCCTGTGCGGAGGATTTGAAGATGGCCAGCCTGCTGGGCATCAATACCGACCGGGTTATCTCGCTGACCTTTGTGATCGGTGCGGTGATGGCGGCGGTCGCTGGCGTACTGCTCGGGCAATTCTACGGAGTGATTAACCCCTATATCGGCTTTATGGCCGGCATGAAGGCCTTCACCGCGGCGGTGTTGGGCGGCATCGGCAGCATCCCCGGCGCGATGATTGGCGGCCTGGTATTGGGGGTGGCAGAGGCGCTGACTTCGGCTTACCTGAGTACCGAATATAAAGACGTGGTGTCGTTCGCGCTGCTGATTGTGGTGCTGCTGATCATGCCTACCGGCATCCTTGGGCGCCCGGAGGTTGAGAAAGTATGAAACTCAATTTGCTCAACGCGCTGATCGCCACCCTGGTGCTGTTTGTGATGGCTTCATTCCTGATGGGCATGCAGCTGAGCCTGGACGGTACCAAACTGGTGGTGCACGGCGCGGCGGAAGTGCGCTGGATGTGGATCGGCATCGGCTGCGTCATTGTGTTTTTCTTCCAACTGCTGCGCCCGCTGATGCAGCACGGGCTGAAAAAAATCTCCGGCCCGGCCTGGGTATTACCGAGCTTCGATGGCACGACCGCCCGGCAGAAGCTGTTGGCCGCAGCGATCATTATCGCCGCGGTTGCCTGGCCATTTCTGGTCTCACGCGGCTCGGTGGATATCGCCACGCTGACGTTGATCTATGTGATGTTGGGCCTCGGCCTGAACGTGGTGGTGGGGCTGTCCGGTTTGCTGGTATTGGGCTACGGCGGTTTCTATGCGATTGGCGCTTACACTTACGCACTGCTGAACCATTATTACGGCCTGGGTTTCTGGGAGAGCCTGCCGCTGGCGGGTATGGTCACCGCCCTCTTTGGTTTTCTGCTCGGGTTCCCGGTGCTGCGCCTGCGCGGCGATTATCTGGCGATTGTCACGCTGGGGTTCGGTGAGATCGTGCGCATCCTGTTGTTGAACAATACCGAGATCACCGGCGGGCCGAACGGGATCAGCCAGATCCCGAAACCGACCTTTTTCGGCCTGGAGTTCAACCGCAGCGCGCGTGACGGCGGCTGGGATACCTTCCATAACTTCTTTGGCCTGCAATATGATCCGAGCGATCGCATTGTCTTTTTGTACCTGGTGGCGTTGTTGCTGGTGGTGCTGACGCTGTTTGTGATCAACCGCCTGCTGCGCATGCCGCTGGGCCGTGCCTGGGAAGCCTTGCGCGAAGATGAAATCGCCTGCCGTTCGCTGGGGCTTAATCCGACCAGAATCAAACTGACCGCTTTTACCATCAGCGCCGCCTTCGCCGGTTTTGCCGGCACGCTGTTCGCTGCGCGCCAGGGCTTCGTCAGCCCGGAATCCTTCACCTTTGTCGAGTCGGCCTTCGTGTTGGCGATCGTGGTCTTGGGCGGCATGGGATCGCAGTTCGCGGTGATCCTGGCGGCGATCCTGCTGGTGGTGTCGCGCGAATTGATGCGTGACCTGAACGAATACAGCATGCTGTTGCTGGGTGCCTTAATGGTATTGATGATGATTTGGCGGCCGCAGGGACTGCTGCCGATGAAGCGGCCACAGCTAAAACTGAAGGCGGCGGATATGCAAGCAGGCAAGGGGGAGCAAGTATGAGCATGCAACCTTTGCTGAAGGTCGAAGGGCTGTCGATGCGTTTCGGCGGCCTGCTGGCGGTTAATAACGTGGCGCTGACGCTCAACGAGGGCGAGATTGTCTCGCTGATCGGCCCGAACGGTGCTGGAAAAACCACGGTGTTTAACTGCCTGACCGGCTTTTACCGTCCGACCAGCGGCACCATCAAACTGCGTGAGCGCCATCTGGAAGGGTTACCCGGCCAGGCCATCGCCCGGATGGGCGTGGTGCGGACTTTCCAGCACGTACGGCTGTTTCGCGAGATGACGGTGATCGAAAACCTGTTGGTCGCACAGCATCAGCATCTGAAAAGCGGCGTGTTCGCCGGGCTGCTGAAAACGCCGGCCTTCCGCCGTGCCGAAGCCGATGCGCTGGAGCGTGCCTCGGTTTGGTTACAACGGGTTGGTCTGTTGGAGATGGCGAACCGTTCGGCGGGTAATCTGGCTTACGGCCAGCAACGGCGGCTGGAGATTGCGCGCTGCATGGTCACCCGGCCGGAATTACTGATGCTGGACGAGCCGGCGGCGGGCCTGAACCCAAAGGAAACCGACGAGCTGGATCACCTGATCGTCGAATTGCGCAATCAGCATAAGGTGTCGGTGCTGCTGATCGAGCACGACATGAAACTGGTGATGGGCATCTCCGATCGTATCTACGTGGTGAACCAGGGCACGCCGTTGGCGCAGGGCACCCCGGCAGAAATCCGTAACAACCCGGACGTGATCCGGGCCTATCTGGGCGAATAATTTATGTTGTCATTTAATCAGGTATCCGCCCATTACGGCAAAATCCAGGCGCTGCATCAGGTTAGTCTGAACATAAAGCAGGGCGAGATTGTCACTCTGATCGGCGCTAACGGCGCCGGTAAAACCACGCTGCTCGGCACGTTGTGCGGTGAACCCCGCGCCAGCGAAGGCAGCATCACCTTTCTCGATCAGGACATTACCCAGTGGCAGACGTCGCGCATCATGCGCGAAGCGGTGGCTATCGTGCCGGAAGGCCGGCGGGTATTCTCGCGCATGACGGTGGAGGAGAACCTGGCGATGGGCGGTTTCTTTGCCGACCGTCACCAATATCAACAGCGCATCGAAAGGGTGTTTGGTCTGTTTCCGCGCCTGCTGGAACGCCGTACACAGCGCTCGGGCACCATGTCCGGCGGTGAGCAACAGATGTTGGCGATAGGCCGTGCACTGATGAGCCAGCCGAAGCTGCTGTTGCTCGACGAGCCCTCTCTGGGGCTGGCGCCGATCATCATTCAGCAGATTTTTGACATCATTCAACAGCTGCGTGAAGAGGGCATGACCATCTTCCTGGTCGAACAAAACGCCAATCAGGCGCTGAAACTGGCAGATCGCGGTTATGTACTGGAAAACGGGCGCGTGGTGTTGGAAGATACGGGGGCCGAATTGTTAGCAAACGAAGCAGTTAGGTCGGCGTATCTGGGCGGTTGAAATACCCGTCGAAGCGGTAGGGGGCGAATATCTTCGCCCCGAGCGACTCGGGCGCAGCGTATCGGACCCCTACAACATTTTTAACGATTACGAGAAGAATAAGAAATGAACACAGAAGGGTTACTCGCGCAGCGCATCGTAAAAGTAAAAAGCTCGGCAATCCGTGAATTGCTCAAGCACAGTAAGATGGAAAACGTCATTTCGCTGGCGGGCGGCATCCCCTCTGATGCCCTGTTTGATTTCGAAGGGCTGAGCATCGCCACTCATCAGGCGATCACCGAACAGCCGAAAAGCGCTTTTCAGTACGGTCTGACCGAAGGCAGCCCGGTGCTGCGCGAACGCATCTGCGAGCTGTGTGCCGAACGCGGCGTCACCGCCACCGCCGATGAAGTGATGGTCACGGCTGGCTCCCAGCAGGCGCTGGATCTGGTGATGCGCGCCATTGTGAACCCGGGCGACGTGTTCGTGGTGGAACGTCCGACCTACCTGGCGGCGTTGCAGACGCTGGAACTGGCGGAAGCCAACATCATGTCGGTATCGTCCGACAGCGATGGCATGGTGGTCGAAGAACTGGCCGAGCTGTTGAAAACGCAGCGCATCAAGGGCGTGTATGTGGTGCCGAACTTCGGCAACCCAAGCGGCATTACCCTGAGCGCCCCGCGTCGCGAACTGTTGGTCAAGCTGGCGGCCGAGCACAATTTCCTGATCATCGAGGATGACCCGTACGGCGAACTGCGTTTTACCGACGAGCGTAACGCGACGCTGCACCAGGTTTCGCAGCAGGTGCTGGGCCATACCGATAACATTATCTATACCTCGACCTTCTCCAAGATCCTGGCTCCGGGGTTGCGTCTGGGCTGGGCTATCCTGCCGCCGTTTTTGCTGCATAAAGTGGCAATCATCAAGCAGGCGGCGGATCTGCATGCCAGCGCATTGTCGCAGAGCATCGTAGAGTGTTACCTGGGGCTGGATCGCCTGCCGGCGCAGATCGAAAAGATCCGCGCGGCTTACAAACAAAAGGGTGAGATCCTGGCCGGGCTGGTGGAAAAAGAGCTGGGTGACCATATCAGCTTCGATATGCCGAAAGGCGGCATGTTCCTGTGGGCGCGTTTCCGTCAGCCGTTCAACGCCACCGAATGGCTGAAAACCACCCTGCAGCAGGGCGTGGTGTTTGTGCCGGGAGAATACTTCTTCTCAGACAATCCGGACCGTTCTACCTTCCGCCTGTCGTTCGCCACCGCCACAGAACAGCAAATGCAGGAAGCGGTTGCCCGCCTGCGCCGTTCACTGTGATCCTCACGGCGGCGGGGATCTTTCCCCGTCGCCGACATCAAACCGCAATCTGCACTTCACTCTTCCGTCATATGGCTGTCATCTAACGGTTATTTTTCTGTCATCCGAGCATGGCATGTTAGCTTCCGAACAAAAAACTGATTCTTTTCGCTCACGCGCTTATTGCCCCAATAGATTTCACGTAGCAGCAAGGCGGTGACCGCCAGAATCCTCAGGAGTTTACATAGGTAAATGACTGAGGTGATGGCGGGAAACCAACACGGCTGCGGCGTGAAAGATGCAGGGGATACACCAGCTTTTTCAGGAGTTAGGCATGCTCACCTACGCTATTCGCAAAACCACGCTGTGCGTTGCGTTGACCCTGGCGGTCAGCACTCAGGCACTGGCGGCGACCGAGATCCCGTTCTGGCATTCGATGGAGGGTGAACTGGGTAAAGAAGTGGATTCCCTGGCGGACCGCTTTAACCAGTTGCACACCGACGTCAAAATTGTTCCGGTTTACAAAGGCAACTACGAACAGAGCCTGGCGGCGGGCATCGCGGCCTACCGCTCCGGTAAAGCGCCGGCGATCCTGCAGGTGTATGAAGTGGGTACGGCCACCATGATGGCCAGCAAGGCGATCAAGCCGGTGTACGAAGTGTTTAAAGACGCGGGCATCAGCTTTGACGAATCGGTATTCGTGCCTACGGTGTCCGGTTACTACACCGACAACAAAAGCGGACACCTGCTGTCGCAGCCGTTCAACAGCTCCACCCCGGTGCTGTATTACAACAAAGATGCCTTCAAGAAAGCCGGTTTGAACCCAGACCAGCCGCCAAAAACCTGGCAGGAGCTGGCGGCGGACACCGCCAAACTGCGTGAAGCCGGCATGAAATGCGGTTATGCCAGCGGTTGGCAGGGCTGGATCCAACTGGAGAACTTCAGTGCCTGGCACGGCGTGCCATTCGCCACGGAGAACAATGGTTTTGGGGGCACGAGCGCTAAGCTGGAGTTCAACAAGCCGTTGCAGGTCAAGCATATCCAACTGCTGGAAGAGATGAACAAAAAAGGTGACTTCACCTATTTCGGCCGTAAAGACGAATCCACCGAGAAGTTCTACAGCGGTGACTGTGCGATTACCACCGCTTCATCCGGCTCGCTGGCGGACATCAAGCATTACGCCAAATTCAACTATGGCGTGGGCATGATGCCGTATGATGCCGATGCCAAAAATGCACCGCAGAACGCCATTATCGGTGGCGCCAGCCTGTGGGTGATGAACGGTAAAGATGCCGCCACCTATAAAGGCGTAGCCGAGTTCCTGCAGTATCTGGCACAGCCGGAAATCGCCGCCGAGTGGCACCAGAAGACCGGTTATCTGCCGATCACCACCGCAGCGTACGACCTGACCAAACAACAGGGGTTCTATGACAAGAACCCAGGGGCGGACGTGGCGACGCGTCAAATGCTGAACAAGCCGCCATTGCCGTTCACCAAGGGGCTGCGTTTGGGCAATATGCCGCAGATTCGCACCGTCGTGGATGAAGAGCTGGAGGGCGTGTGGACCGGTAAGAAAACGCCACAGCAGGCATTGGATGCCGCCGTACAGCGCGGTGATGTGTTGCTGCGTCGCTTCGAGTCTCAGGCTAAGTAATAGCAGCTACTGCGCTTTGCCATTCTGGGATTGGGCAGTGCTCGCTCTCCTCATGGACTTTATGTCCACTCCGGGAGCTGTGCGCTGTCCGCACCCAGACTGGCTTTGCTCGCGACGCCCTGCTTCGAGTCACCCGTTTTTTGTCTTCATGAGTCCCTAATGATGAGTTCACATCGTCCCGGTTTCGGCTGCAGTTGGCTGCCCTATGTTTTAGTGCTGCCACAGTTGCTGATTACCGCAATATTCTTTCTGTGGCCCGCCGGTGAGGCGCTGTGGTATTCGGTGCAAAGCCTTGACCCGTTTGGCCTGTCCAGCCAGTTTGTCGGGCTGGACAACTTTACCCAACTGTTCCACGACCCTTACTATCTGGACTCGTTTTACACCACGCTGATTTTCAGTTTCCTGGTGGCAGGTATCGGGCTGGTCGTGTCGCTGTTCTTCGCCGCGTTAGTGGATTACGTGCTGCGCGGCAGCCGAATCTACCAGACGCTGATGATCCTGCCTTACGCCGTGGCGCCCGCAGTGGCGGCGGTGCTGTGGATTTTCTTGTTCAACCCCGGCCTGGGGTTGATTACCCATTTCCTCAATGGACTGGGCTACAGCTGGAACCACGCGCAAAACAGCGGGCAGGCGATGTTCCTGGTGGTGTTGGCCTCGGTATGGCAGCAAATCAGCTATAACTTCCTGTTTTTCCTGGCCGCGTTGCAGTCAATTCCCCGCTCTCTGGTTGAGGCGGCGGCCATTGACGGTGCCGGCCCGGTACGGCGTTTCTTCAATCTGGTGCTGCCGTTAATCACGCCGGTGAGCTTCTTCCTGCTGGTGGTGAATCTGGTGTACGCCTTCTTCGATACCTTCCCGGTGATCGATGCCGCGACCGGCGGTGGACCGGTACAGTCCACCACCACGCTGATCTACAAGATTTACCGTGAAGGTTTTGCCGGTCTGGATCTGTCCAGCTCTGCGGCACAGTCGGTGATCCTGATGTTGCTGGTGATTGGCCTGACGGTGATCCAGTTCCGTTTTGTCGAACGTAAGGTGCGTTACCAATGATTGAGAACCGACGCGGGCTGGACATTTTCAGCCACGTAATGCTGATTATCGGCGTGCTGGTGGTGCTGTTCCCGCTGTACGTGGCCTTTGTGGCGGCTACGCTGGACGACAAACAGGTGTTTCAGGTGCCGATGACCCTGATCCCCGGCGGTCACCTGTGGGAAAACATCAGCAATATTTGGCAGGGTGGCGTGGGCAACCTTAAGGTGCCGTTTTCGCTGCTGCTGCTGAACAGCGTGGTGATGGCGCTGGCCATCACCTTCGGTAAGATTGTGGTATCGGTGTTGTCCGCCTATGCCATCGTTTATTTCCGTTTCCCGCTGCGCAGCCTGTTCTTCTGGCTGATATTCCTCACCCTGATGTTGCCGGTTGAGGTGCGTATTTTCCCGACGGTGGAGGTTATCTCCAACCTCAACCTGCTGGACAGCTACACCGGCCTGACGTTGCCGCTGATGGCGTCGGCGACCGCCACCTTCCTGCTGCGCCAGTTCTTTATGACGTTACCGGACGAACTGCTGGAAGCGGCGCGGATTGACGGCGCCGGCCCGATGCGTTTTTTCTGGGATATCGTGTTGCCGCTGTCGAAGACCAATCTGGCGGCGCTGTTTGTCATCACCTTTATCTACGGCTGGAACCAGTACCTGTGGCCGATTCTGATCACCAGCGATGCCTCGATGGGCACCGCAGTGGCGGGCATCAAGAGCATGATCTCCACCTCCGGCGCGCCGACCCAGTGGAATCAGGTGATGGCGGCGATGATTCTGACTTTAATTCCACCGCTGACGGTGGTTCTTCTGATGCAGCGCTGGTTTGTACGCGGCCTGGTTGATAGCGAAAAGTAACGAGAGAAATTTTCACATGGCAGGTTTAAAACTACAGGCAGTCACCAAGTCTTACGACGGTAAAACGCCGGTGATCAAGCAAATTGACCTCGACGTGGCGGACGGCGAATTTATCGTGATGGTCGGCCCGTCCGGCTGCGGTAAATCGACGCTGTTGCGCATGGTGGCCGGGCTGGAACGCACCACCAGCGGCGATATTTATATCGACAGTCAACGCGTAACGGATATGGAGCCGAAAGATCGCGGTATCGCGATGGTGTTCCAGAACTATGCGCTGTATCCGCACATGAGCGTATACGACAACATGGCCTATGGCCTGAAAATTCGCGGCTTCGGCAAACAGCATATTCAACAGCGGGTGGAGGAAGCCGCGCGCATTTTAGAGCTGGAGCCGTTGTTGCAACGCAAGCCGCGCGAGCTTTCCGGCGGCCAACGCCAACGGGTGGCGATGGGGCGCGCTATCGTGCGCGAGCCGGCGGTATTCCTGTTTGATGAACCGCTGTCGAATCTGGATGCCAAGCTGCGCGTCCAAATGCGTCTGGAACTGCAACAACTGCATCGCCGGCTGAAAACCACCAGCCTGTACGTGACCCACGATCAGGTAGAGGCGATGACGTTGGCACAGCGGGTGATTGTCATGAACAAAGGCGTGGCAGAACAAATTGGCACCCCCAGTGAGGTCTATCAGCGCCCGGCGTCGCTGTTCGTCGCCAGCTTTATCGGTTCGCCGGCGATGAACCTGTTGCCCGGCACGTTGAGCGCCGACGGCAGCCAACTGCAACTGGCAGAGGGGATGACGCTGAATTTACCGCAACCCAAGGCGCAGTGGGGCGGCCGCCGGTTGACGCTTGGCATCCGCCCGGAACATCTTCAACTGACCACCGCCGAGCAAGGGGGCGTGCCCTTGGCGCTGCAAACGCTGGAGTTATTGGGCGCAGATAACCTGGCGCATGGGCAGTGGGGCGGTCACGGCGTGATTGCGCGTTTGTCGCATGAAACTATGCCGACGGCGGGCAGCACGCTATATTTGCAGTTGCCTGCACAGGCGCTGCACTTTTTTGATACCGATAGCGGATTACGGATGGAATCATGACCACAGCCTGGCCTTACCCTCACATTGTCGCCCACCGCGGCGGCGGTTCTCTGGCACCGGAAAATACCCTGGCGGCGATCGACGTCGGCGCACGCCACGGTCATAAAATGATTGAGTTCGACGCCAAGCTGGCGCAGGACGGGCAAATATTTCTGTTGCACGACGATACCCTGGATCGCACCAGCAACGGCTGGGGCGTGGCGGGTGAGCTGCCGTGGGACAAGCTGGTACAGCTGGATGCCGGCAACTGGTATAACTCCGCTTACAAGGGCGAACGTTTACCGTTGTTGGCCGAAGTGGCGGAGCGCTGTCAGCAGCACGGCATGATGGCGAACATTGAAATCAAGCCTACCACCGGCAGCGATGATGAAACCGGTCGTGTCGTGGCGCTAGCCGCACGTTTGCTGTGGCAGGGGCAGACCGATCCGCTGCTCTCTTCTTTCTCGATTGAGGCGCTTGAGGCGGCGCAGCGTACGGTACCGGAACTCCCGCGCGGCCTGTTGCTGGATCAGTGGGACGACAACTGGCAGGCGTTGACCGAACGATTGGGCTGCGTTTCGTTGCACATCAACCATAAAGAACTGACGGCCGAACGGGTGTCGGCACTGAAGGCGGCAGGGCTGCGCATCCTGGTTTATACCGTTAACCAGCCGGCGCGTGCGCGCTTGTTGTTGAACTGGGGCGTTGACTGCATTTGCACTGACCGGATAGATTTGATCGGCCCGGACTTTCCCAACGCGTGATCCCGTTGCCACGGACGCAGTTTGCTGCGTCCGTGAGAAAGTCGTCGGCGCCTGTTGAATTTTGCGACGTCAGTCCTTTGCCGCCGCGCTAACGGAAGGGATGTGATGTCTGTTTTTATGGGTTCGTTATGGCATCAAATAGCGCTGTCTTTGCCGCTATTTGTGCTGATCGTGTTGGGATATGGGCTTATCCGCTGGGGTAAATGGCCAGCGACCATCACCGACGGTTTAACGCGTTTTGTCTTCTCTTTGGCTCTCCCCGCCATGTTGTTCCGCATGATGTGCGACTTTTCGCAGCGTCCAGCGGTAGATGCCCGCCTGTTGATCGCCTTTTTCGGCAGTTGCCTGATTGTGTTCGTGATCGGTCGCATCACCGCGCGTCGGGTGTTTAAACTGGATGGAGTGGCGGGATCGGTTTTCGCGTTGGGTGGAATTTTCTCCAATAACGTGATGCTGGGCCTGCCCATCGCCAGCGTCATGCTTGGCGAGGCGGCAATCCCATCGGTGGCATTGGTATTGGTGTTTAACGGCCTGATCCTCTGGACGCTGGTGACTATCTCCATCGAATGGGCGCGCAATGGTTCGCCGACGCTGCAGGGCTTTATCAAAACGGCGCGTAGCGTGCTGACCAACCCGCTGATTATCGGCATTCTTTCCGGCACGCTGTTCAGCCTGACCGGCTTGCCGCTGCCGACGTTTGTCGACCAGCCGGTCAGCATGCTTGGTCAGGTTGCCGCACCGCTGTCGCTGGTAGTGCTGGGTATGGGGCTGGCGGAGTATCGCATCAGCGAAGGCTGGCGCCTCAGCAGCGGCATCTGTTTCCTCAAGCTGATTGTTCAACCGCTGATCATCTGGCTACTGGCCTGGATGATGGACCTGCCGCCGATGGAAACCCGGGTGGTGGTGTTGCTGGGTTCGATGGCGGTCGGGGTCAATGTTTACCTGATGTCACGCCAGTTCAACGTATTGACCGGGCCTGCCGCCACCAGCCTGGTGATGTCCACCGTGCTGGCAGCAGTGACTACGCCATTGATCCTGACCATCATGGGCGTGCGGGGCTAGCCGGCAGCGGTGCCTGGGGGACTGCAGGTGCTGTGCGGTTAAATGGGCTGCGCGGCTGGTTGCCGTTGGGTAACAACTTCCCACCGTTTGGCGCCGTTTGCTGCAGTTGTTGCTGGTTATTATCGAACTGCCGCTGCTGTTGCAGGCGGCGCTGATCCAGCTGCTGATTATTCAACATACGCTGTTGCTGCGCCTGTTGAGTGCGTTGGTTGAGAAACTGCTGTTGCGAGCTGAGCTCGGTGACGCCGTTGGCCGCGGTGGCCAATCCGGACAGCAGCAACAGGCCATAGAGCAGATGATAACTTTTCATGATGTTCTCCTCGTCTTTTATTAAGCCTAACCCAGCGGTGCAAATTTGCTGAAAGTTTGTATTTTGCTCAGATGTAAACCTTCTTTTCGCTACACCCCTTTCTGCCTTCCGTTACAATCGCCCTTTCTGAATCTTTAGGGTGAACCCATCGTGCTGCTTCTGGTGATTACTACCATCCTGTGGGCATTTTCTTTCAGCCTGATTGGCGAATACCTGGCGGGCCAGGTCGACAGCTGGTTCTCGGTGCTGATGCGCATCGGCCTGGCGGCGGCGGTGTTCCTGCCTTTCCTGCGCTGGCGCAACATCAAGCCAAAAGTGATCCTGTTGTACATGCTGGTGGGGGCTTGCCAGCTTGGCATCATGTATCTGTTCAGCTTCCGCGCGTACATGTACCTGACGGTGCCGGAATTCCTGCTGTTTACCGTGCTGACGCCGCTGTACGTTACGCTGATTTATGACTTGATCAGTGGACAGCGCCTGCGCTGGGGTTATGTGTTCAGTGCGCTATTGGCGGTGCTGGGCGCTGCGATTATTCGATATCATCAATTGAGCGAGCATTTTTGGTGGGGGCTGTTGCTGGTGCAGGCGGCGAACATCAGCTTTGCCATCGGCATGGTCGGTTACAAACGGTTGATGGAAGTGCACCCGCTGCCGCAACACACCGCATTTTCCTGGTTCTATCTGGGGGCCTTGGTCGTGGCGGTGGTCGCCTGGTGCCTGTGGGGCAATCCGCAGCAGCTGCCAACCACTAACCTGCAGTGGGGCATTCTGGTCTGGCTGGGCGTAGTGGCTTCCGGGCTGGGTTATTTCATGTGGAACTACGGCGCAACGCAGGTGGATGCCGGTACTTTGGGCATCATGAATAACATGCATGTGCCGGCAGGACTGTTGGTTAATCTGGCCATCTGGCAGCAACAGCCGCATTGGCCAAGTTTCATTATCGGCGGGGCGGTGATTGTCGCTTCGCTGTGGGTGCATCGCCGTTGGGTGGCGCCTAAAATAGTCAGCAAATAAACGGGCAGCCCAAGCGCGAGCTGCCCTGATATTTAGGGTTGCGAAGCCAGCGGTTTGACGCTGGCGACACCGGCGCTTGGGCGTGCAGCATCACGCACGAATGGCAGATGGTTGCAGGCATGTTGCCGAGCCGAGCGGATAAAGGCTTCGGTGACGGCCTGGCGCTGTTCACCGTCCCGTACCGCCGCGTACAGGCGGCTCCAAAGCCCATCCCCCAGGGTTTTGGTCACCACTAACCCCTGGCGTTCAAAACTTTCCACCACCCAGTGCGGCAACGCCGCGATCCCCATGCGGGCCGATACCATCTGGATCAGCAACAGGGTGTTATCCACGTTTTTAAGCGCCGGGCTGATGCCTGCGGGCTGCAGGAAATGGCGCCAGATATCCAGTCTCTGACGCTGTACCGGGTAAATCATCAGCGTTTCGTCAATCAAATCTTCAGGCTCAATGTGCAGCTTGCTGGCCAATGGATGATCCGGCGCCAGCACCAGGCGTACTTCGAAATCAAACATCGGTGAATAGTGCAGCCCACTGCGCGGCAGAATGTCGGAGGTCAGCACCAGATCCAGTTCACCCTGTTGCAGCGCCGGCTGCGGATCAAAGGTCACGCCGGATTTGAAGTCCATGATCACCTGTGGCCAACTCTGACGGAAGTTATCCAGCGCGGGCGTCAGCCATTGAATGCAGCTGTGGCATTCAATGGCGATGCGCAACGTGGCCTGATGAGGTTCGTGACACGCCTGTAGCGCGTGCTGGATTTGCGGCAGTACCTGTTCTGCCAACTGCAACAGGATCTCTCCCTGCGCGGTAAAGCGCAGCGGCTGGCTTTTGCGAACGAACAGCTTGAAGCCCAGACGCTGCTCCAGATCGCTGAACTGATGCGACAGAGCAGACTGTGTCTGATGGAGTTGGGCCGCCGCGGCCGCCAGCGAGCCGGTATTGCGCAGCGCCTGCAGCGTCCGTAAGTGTTTCAGTTCGATCATGAGAGTCCTTCACAGTGACAGTGAATAAATTGCGCTTGTGGTTAATACAGTACCTGCGGATTATGGATGTGTAAACATCTGGACGGCTAAATGGGGAATATGACGATGGCAATTTTAAATCACACACTGGGTTTTCCTCGCGTTGGGCTAAGACGTGAACTGAAAAAAGCTCAGGAAAGCTACTGGGCTGGTAACTCAACGCAGGAAGAACTGTTGGCGGTTGGCCGCGAGCTGCGCGCTCGCCATTGGCAACAACAACAGCAGGCCGGAGTGGATTTGGTGCCGGTCGGCGATTTCGCTTGGTACGACCATGTATTGACCACCAGCCTGCTGCTGGGCAACGTGCCGGCACGTCATCAGAATGCGGATGGCTCAATCGATCTGGATACGCTATTCCGCATCGGCCGTGGTCGCGCACCAACCGGAAAACCGGCAGCGGCGGCAGAAATGACCAAATGGTTTAACACCAACTACCACTACATGGTGCCTGAATTTCACAAAGGTCAGCAGTTCAAACTGGGATGGACCCAACTGCTGGAAGAAGTGGACGAAGCGCTGGCTCTGGGCCACAAAATCAAGCCGGTGTTGCTGGGGCCGGTGACCTATCTGTGGCTGGGTAAAGTGAAAGGTGAAGCGTTTGACCGTTTGTCGCTGCTGAAAGACATCCTGCCGGTTTACCAGCAGGTGCTGGCTGAATTGGCGCAACGCGGCGTGGAGTGGGTACAAATTGACGAGCCAGCACTGGTGCTGGAATTGCCGCAGGAATGGCTGAACGCCTTCAAGCCGGCTTACGAAGCGCTGCAAGGTCAGGTAAAACTGCTGCTGACCACCTACTTCGACAGCGTGGGCCATAATCTCGACACCGTCCGCGAGCTACCGGTTCAGGGGCTGCACGTTGATCTGGTTGCAGGTCATGACGATATCGACGCATTGAACAAGGCGCTGCCAACAGAGTGGCTGCTGTCTCTGGGCGTCATCAATGGTCGCAACGTCTGGCGTGCGGATCTGAGCAGTTGGTTTGAACGCCTGCAGCCGTTGGTCGGCAGCCGCCCACTGTGGATCGGCACTTCCTGTTCACTGCTGCACAGCCCTATCGATCTGAGCGTGGAAACTCGCCTGGACGAAGAGGTGAAAAGCTGGTTCGCCTTTGCTCTGCAAAAATGCACCGAATTGGCCCTGTTGAGCGCGGCGCTGAACGCACCGGGTGCAGAAAAGCAGGCCGAACTGGACGCCTATAGCGCACCAATCCGCGCTCGTCGCCAGTCCAGCCGCGTGCATAATGCGCAGGTAAGCCAACGCCTGGCGGCGATTACCGCACAGGACAGCGAACGTCAGCGCCCTTACGCCGAGCGTGCTCAGGCACAGCGTGCGCGCTTTAACCTGCCGGCCTGGCCGACCACCACGATAGGGTCTTTCCCGCAAACCACGGAAATTCGCGGCCTGCGTCTGGACTTCAAGCAGGGGCGTTTGGACGGCAATAACTACCGCACCAGCATTAGCGAACACATCAAACAGGCGATTGTTGAACAAGAACGCCTGGGGCTGGATGTGTTGGTGCACGGCGAAGCCGAGCGTAACGACATGGTGGAATATTTCGGTGAAAACCTCGACGGCTTCGTGTTCACTCAAAACGGCTGGGTACAGAGCTACGGTTCCCGCTGCGTAAAACCGCCGGTGATCATTGGCGATATCAGTCGCCCTGAAGCCATCACCGTCGAGTGGGCGAAGTATGCTCAGTCGCTGACCGACAAGCCGGTAAAAGGCATGCTGACCGGTCCGGTCACCATTCTCTGCTGGTCGTTCCCGCGTGAAGATGTGACCCGCGAAGTGATCGCCAAACAGATTGCCCTGGCGCTGCGCGACGAAGTGGAAGATCTGGAAAAAGCCGGTATCGGCATTATCCAGATTGATGAGCCTGCACTGCGCGAAGGTTTGCCGCTGCGTCGATCCGACTGGGCTGCCTATCTGAACTGGGCGGTGGAGGCTTTCAAACTGAACGCCGCTGTCGCGCAAGACGACACGCAGATCCACACTCACATGTGTTATTGCGAGTTCAACGACATCATGGATTCCATTGCGGCGCTGGATGCCGACGTGATCACCATCGAAACCTCGCGTTCTGATATGGATCTGCTGGAAGCCTTCAAAGAGTTTGAGTACCCGAATGAGATTGGCCCGGGCGTGTATGACATCCACTCGCCGAACGTGCCAAGCGTGGAATGGATCGAAGCGCTGCTGCGCAAAGCTGCGCAGAACATCCCGGCTGAGCGTCTGTGGGTGAACCCAGACTGCGGCCTGAAAACCCGTGGCTGGCCGGAAACCCGTCAGTCGCTGACCAACATGGTGCTGGCCGCACAGCGCCTGCGTGAACAGCAGGTCTGATAGCGACATTTGGGTGTAGATTATTCTGGGCGCTTCGGCGCCCTTTTTCATATCGCAAATGACTGCCGATCGGGCAGCCTTAAGATGAGAGGCTATTTAACGCCTGGCACTCCGTGCTGCGCGAACCAAGCCAGCATACGTTGCCAGCCATCCTCTGCCGCTTCGGCGTTGTAGCTGGGCCGGTAGTCGGCATTGAAGGCATGGCCGGCCTCGGGATACACCACGATCTCGGCATTGGCGTTGGCGGCGTGGATCGCCTGACGCATGCTTTCCACCGTCTCCAGCGGGATGCTGCTGTCCTGGCCGCCGTAAAGTCCCAGCACCGGTGCCGTCAGCTGTGTCGCAACGTCGACCGGGTGTTTTGGCGAATTCAGCGTTTTTTCACCCACCAACCTACCGTACCAGGCCACCGCAGCCTTTAACTGCGGGTTGTGCGCGGCATAGAGCCAGCTAATACGCCCGCCCCAGCAGAAACCGGTAATCGCCAGCTTGCCGGCATCGCCGCCGTGGCGCGTTGCCCAATGGGCAGCATGATCCAGATCCGCCAGCACCTGACGATCCGGCACCTTGCTCACCAGATTCTGGAACAGTTCGCTGATGTCGGTGTATTCCCGGGCATCCCCTTGACGGAAGTACAGCTCCGGCGCTATCGCCAGATAACCCTGCTTCGCCAGACGACGGCACACGTCCTGAATATGTTCATGTACGCCAAATATCTCCTGTACCACCAGAACGACCGGGAAGGGGCCGCTGTGGTCCGCCGGTTTGGCGATATAGGCAGGCAGGTTGTCACCCTGAGAAGGAATGGTGGTTTCCCCGGTATGAATGCCCTGCTCGTCGGTGAGGATGGTAGAAGCCGCCAGGGGGGTTACGGCCGGGGTGAATCCCCCCTGGGCCTGTTTTAATGTCATCACATGATCGGTTTTCATTGCGGTCTCCGTGCAATCAATAGAGAAAAGCGCTGCGATTAACTATAGGAAAGATTACCCGTTATTGGCATCGAGTGGAGCATTTTCAGTCAAGTCTGTAAAAAACGATTAAATATCCGGCTTTACCGCGTTTTTATTGTCTTTTTATCATGCTATTACGCAAGTTGACCTGCATTAGTACCATAAGGTGCGTTAGTTCCGCTTATTCGGGCTAAGTCCCCGACAAACCAAGGCTATTTTTCTGTGACTGCATAGGGGATTTATTGGCAAACCGCCTTGATAAACTCCGAGTAGCAGGGGAAACCGGCGGGGCGATTTGTCGACTAGACTGGTGGCTATTGGGGCCAACAGGCGGGGCGTCTTGCTAATTTTTGTGACTTTAGTCACAAGAGTTATGTAGATTGCATTCTGTTTCTTTGTCTGTAGTGATTGCCGTCACGAAATTGCGTGGCGATTTTCAGTAGAGTACTTTTTTGTTCCTCCCAATAAACATGATCTATGAGGAGTCTCGTATGTCTCAATCTGACGTTTTCCATCTCGGCCTGACCAAAAACGATTTACAAGGGGCCCAGCTTGCCATCGTTCCTGGCGATCCGCAGCGCGTAGAGAAAATTGCCAAGCTGATGGAAAATCCGGTGCACCTGGCTTCCCATCGTGAATTCACCTCCTGGCGTGCAGAGCTGGACGGCAAGGCAGTGATCGTCTGTTCCACCGGTATCGGCGGTCCTTCGACGTCTATCGCGGTTGAAGAGCTGGCACAGCTGGGTATTCGCACCTTCCTGCGTATTGGTACCACCGGTGCGATCCAGTCAGACATCAATGTAGGTGACGTTCTGGTCACCACCGCGGCGGTTCGTCTGGACGGTGCCAGCCTGCACTTCGCGCCGATGGAGTTCCCGGCGGTGGCCGACTTCGCCTGTACTACCGCACTGGTCGAAGCTGCCAAGGCAGCAGGCGCGACCACGCACATCGGCGTAACCGCGTCTTCCGACACCTTCTATCCAGGCCAGGAACGTTACGATACCTTCTCCGGGCGCGTCGTTAGTCGTTTCAAAGGCTCGATGGAAGAATGGCAATCGATGGGCGTGATGAACTATGAAATGGAATCCGCCACGCTGCTGACCATGTGTGCCAGCCAGGGCCTGCGTGCCGGTATGGTTGCCGGTGTGATCGTTAACCGTACCCAGCAGGAAATTCCGAACGCGGAAACCATGAAAAACACCGAGAGCAAAGCGGTGCAGATCGTGGTTGATGCGGCGCGTCGCCTGTTGTAATCCCTCCGCAATTCAACGGGCCGCCACGCGGTCCGTTTTTCCATTCAGCCGTAATCTGTTACGGTTATCATCATCAGCGCCATCTTAACTGGCCACCTCTTTGACCCGTTGAGCCCGGTTTTACCTTGGCTCTCAGGTTGCGTTTTATCAGACAATAAACACGAGGACGTCTATGACCGCCCAGATCCTGCTTCATCCTTCATTGGCACCGCTTGATGGCGGCATTAACTTTCGCGATCTCGGTGGTAACAGCGTTGCTGATGGCCGCCGTATCAAGCGAGGATTACTGTTCCGTTCCGGGTCGCTGGAGCGCCTGACGGAAAACGACTGCGCCTTCCTCGCCGGCGTGCCGGTGCGATCGGTACTGGATTACCGTGATCCCGATGAAGTGCAGGCCAAGCCCGATATTCTGTGGCAGGGCGCAGATTACCACCATTTTCCTGCTAACCCGTTGAGCAATGAGGTTAATGCCAACCTGGAAAAACTGACCAGCGAAACGCTGGCCGGTTTCGATGCGCGGGCGTTTATGCTGGAGTTATATCGCCGACTGCCGTTCGGCAATCCGGCCTACCAACAGTTGACTCAGTTGCTGAGCCATACCGATAACGGTGCTATCGTCCAGCACTGTGCAGTCGGTAAGGACCGCACGGGGGTCGGATCGGCGTTGGTATTGTTCGCACTGGGTGCCGATGAGGCGACGGTGGTGGAAGATTACCTGCTGACAGAAACCACGTTGGCGACCTTCCGTGAACAAATGTTGGATCAACTGTCGATTCGTTTAAGTGACTCGGCATTGGGGCAGTTTGCCTATGTGCTTAGCGCCCGAGAAGAGTTCCTGATGACTGCCCTGGGTTGCATCCGTGACCAATACGGTTCCACCGACCGTTGGCTGGAGGCGGAATACGGGCTGGGGCAAAGCCAGCGAGCAGCGCTACAGGCGTTCTACCTCGAGTAAACCGCGTGGATGTTTAGCCGGGGTTTAACCGACGCCGGCTGGCATTGCGTATCCTTGGGGCAGTAAATCCCGCATCAGGAGCCCGTATTGAGCCTCAATGACATTATCCACTGGATCAGCGAGACCGTGCGTCAGCACGAAGGCTGGGCCATCCCGATTATCTTCTTCCTGGCGTTTGGCGAATCGCTGGCGTTCCTGTCGCTGCTGTTGCCGGCCACGGTGATCTTGCTGGCGCTGGGTGCGCTGATTGGCGAAAGCGGCATTGCCTTTTGGCCTATCTGGGCCGCCGCCGCTGCGGGCGCTTTCTTTGGTGACTGGCTTTCTTACTGGATTGGCTACCACTATCAAGATCGCGTGGCGCACATGTGGCCGCTATCGCGTAATCCGCAGTTGCTGACGCGCGGCCATGCGTTTTTTGAGCGCTGGGGCGTGCTGGGCATTTTCATTGGCCGCTTCTTTGGTCCGTTGCGGGCCGTGGTCCCGCTGGTTGGTGGCATTTGCGGTATGCCCCAGCGTTATTTTCAGGTGGCGAATATTACTTCGGCGATGATCTGGGCGTTCGGCATTCTCGCGCCGGGGGCGTTTGGCATCAAGTGGTTAAGCCAGTGGTTTGGCTAATCTTTGCCTGACTTGCGCAGCGGTTCGCAATAATGCGCCGTCGGGACAAAATCAGGCTGGACATCCATACAGCATCCCCTTAACGTGACGGGCAGCGGGCGGATAAAACGCCGGAACGGTCAGGTGTAACAGGAGGCAGGGTGGATACCAGTTTGGTTTACGGTATAGGCGGGGTGACGGTAGGCCTGCTGTTGGGCTGGTTAATCGCCAGCCTGAGGGTGCAGCAGTCCCATGCGCAGCATGAAACCGAGCTGCGGCTGCTGGAACAATCGCTGCAACAGGCGCAGCAGGAAACGGCAGCCCGGCAAGAGACGCTCCTGCGCAATGAACAGCAAATGCGGCAGAACGATATGGAACTGCGCAATTTGCACAGCCAGCTGGCTGCCGGGCACGAAAAGCTTCAGCAGCTTAATCATTGGCGCAACGAGTGCGAATTGTTGAACCAGGAACTGCGTGCCCAGCGTGAAGTGAACAGCGCCCAGGAAGCCGAGCTGCGTGAGGTGACCATCCGTCTGGAGGAAACCCGCATGGCGGCGGAAGAGAAGCAGCGCCTGTTGATCAACAGCGAGCAGCGTCTCACCACCCAGTTTGAAAATTTGGCCAACCGCATTTTTGAACACAGCGGTCGCAAGGTGGATGAGCAAAATAAGCAAAGTCTGGATCGCCTGCTGTTGCCGTTGCGTGAGCAACTGGACGGTTTTCGCCGCCAGGTGCAGGACAGTTTTGGCCAGGAAGCTCGCGAACGTCATACGCTGACCCACGAAATACGCAACCTGCAGCAGCTTAATGCGCAAATGGCGCGTGAGGCTATTAACCTGACCAAGGCCCTGAAAGGGGATAATAAAACCCAGGGCAATTGGGGCGAGGTGGTATTAAGTCGGGTGCTGGAGGCCTCTGGCCTGCGGGAAGGGCACGAATACGAAACGCAGGTCAACGTGCGGCTGGACCATCAGAGTCGGATGCAGCCCGATGTTATCGTGCGCCTGCCGCAGGGCAAGGACGTGGTGATCGATGCAAAAATGTCGCTGGTGGCCTATGAGCGTTACTTCAACAGCGACGATGAAGTGGAGCGTGAGGCGGCGCTGAGTGAGCATATTGCCTCGCTACGTGGCCATATTCGTCTGCTGGGCCGTAAGGATTATCAGCAATTGCCCGGCCTGCGTTCGCTGGACTACGTATTGATGTTTATACCGGTGGAGCCGGCTTTTCTTTTGGCCATTGACCGTGAGCCGGAGCTGATTAGCGAAGCGCTCAAGCACAACATTATGCTGGTGAGCCCAACCACCTTGCTGGTCGCCCTGCGCACCATCACCAACCTGTGGCGCTATGAACATCAGAGCCAGAATGCTCAACGCATTGCCGACCGGGCTGCGCGGCTGTATGACAAAATGCGGTTGTTCGTTGACGACATGTCGGCGCTTGGGCAGAGCCTGGACAAGGCTCAGGGGAGTTATCGCCAGGCGATGAACAAACTGAGTGAAGGCCGTGGTAATCTTATCGGCCAGACCGAGGGGTTCCGCGCGCTGGGGGTTGAGGTGAAAAGGCCTATCAACCCGCTGCTGGCCCAGCAGGCCAGCGCACAGCATGACGAAGAATTCGAGGCAGCGGGCGAAGATGACATTGACGCGCTGCCGGGGGCGGAGGATGACGACGCCGCAGAGCAACCACGCTCCGCATCGCAGGCATGACAGCCGCGGCGAGGTGGGGTATTTCGTGGGGTTCTGGTACACTCAACCACACTAAATTGACTGAATAGCAGGCAGGACAATGGCAGATCAACCGCAGGAAACCACCGATTTCGGTTTTCGCACCGTAGCTCGAGACGAAAAGCAGGCCATGGTGGCAGACGTTTTTCATTCGGTAGCGGCAAAGTATGACGTGATGAACGACCTGATGTCGTTTGGTATCCACCGTATCTGGAAGCGTTTTACCATTGATTGCAGCGGCGTGCGCCGTGGGCAGCGTGTGTTGGATCTGGCCGGTGGTACTGGTGATCTGGCCGCCAAGTTCTCCCGCATGGTCGGTGAGCAGGGGCAGGTGGTGCTGGCGGACATCAACGATTCCATGCTGAAAATGGGGCGCGAGAAGCTGCGGGACCGCGGCATTGTCGGCAACGTCAGCTATGTGCAGGCCAACGCCGAAGCGCTGCCGTTCCCGGACAACTATTTTGACTGCATCACCATCTCCTTCGGCCTGCGCAACGTCACTGACAAAGACAAGGCACTGCGCTCCATGTTCCGCGTGTTGAAACCGGGTGGCCGTTTGTTGGTGCTGGAGTTCTCCAAACCCTTGCTGGCCCCGTTGAGCAAGGCTTACGACGCTTATTCTTTCCACGTGTTGCCGAAAATCGGCGAACTGGTGGTGAAGGATCCAGAAAGCTACCGTTACCTCGCTGAGTCGATCCGCATGCATCCAGATCAGGAAACGCTGAAGGGTATGATGGGCGCAGCCGGGTTTGACAACGTGACCTATTTTAACCTGACCGGCGGTATTGTAGCCCTGCATCGCGGCTTCAAGTTCTGATATGGACATGCCGATGCTGCTAACCCCTTTGTTGACCGGCGTGCTGGAAACATCGCTCAATAGCCTGCTGTTCCGCGATCGCAGCATGAAGGCTGCCCGTCTTCGCCTGGCTGGCAAGGTGCTGCGCATAGAGTTGCAGGAGCTTGCTTCGCCGTTGGTACTGATCTTCAGTGAGCAGCGAGTCGATGTGCTTGGTCAGTCTGACGATACCGCCGACTGCACGGTGCGCAGCCGCATATCGGTACTGTTGAAACTGCGGGACCGCCAACAGCTTTCGCCCTTGATGCGCAGCGGCGAGCTGATTGTTGAAGGTGATATTCAGGTGGTACAGCAGTTGGTTGGCCTGCTTGATCTGGCTGAGTGGGATCCGGCGGAATGGCTGGCGCCTTATATCGGCGATATTGCCGCACAAGGCGTCACTCAGGCGTTCGGCAAGGGCGCGAATTTGCTGAAGAAAGGCTTGCAGCGTCAACAGCATTACGTGGCCGAAACCCTGACGGAAGAGTGGCGTGTGGCTCCTGGCCCGCTGGAAGTAGTGTGGTTTAACGAGGAAGTTGACGCCACCGTTCGCAGTGCTGAAGCGCTGATTGCTCGCATGGACAAGTTGGAGGGTAAACGATGACCCCTGGCGAACTACGCCGCCTGTATTTGATCGTCCGCGTTTTCCTCAGTTATGGCCTGGATGAACTGATCCCCAAGATGCGTTTGACGTTGCCTTTGCGCTTTGGCCGACGTCTGCTGTTTTGGATGCCAAACCGCCACGCGGATAAACCGCTGGGGGAGCGTCTGCGGCTGGCCTTGCAGGAACTGGGGCCGGTATGGATTAAGTTTGGTCAGATGATGTCTACCCGTCGTGACTTGTTCCCGCCACAGATTGCCGATCAACTGACGTTGCTGCAGGACAGGGTTGCCCCCTTCGACGGCGCTCTGGCGCGCAAGCATATCGAATTGGCGATGGGCGGCCCACTGGAAACCTGGTTCGATGATTTTGACCAACAGGCGCTTGCTTCGGCATCCATAGCTCAGGTCCATACCGCACGGCTGAAAACCACCGGGCAGGAAGTGGTGCTGAAGGTGATCCGGCCGGATATCGGGCCGATCATCAAGGCCGACGTTCGCCTGATGTATCGCCTGGCGGCCTGGGTGCCAAAACTGATGCCGGACGGTCGCCGTTTGCGCCCGCGTGAAGTAGTGCGCGAATATGAAAAGACCTTGCTGGACGAACTGAACCTGTTGCGCGAAGCGGCCAACGCCATTCAACTGCGCCGTAATTTCGACGGCAGTCCGATGCTGTATGTGCCCGAGGTTTATTCCGATTACTGCCGCGAAAGCGTGCTGGTGATGGAGCGTATCTACGGCATTCCGGTTTCGGATATTCCGACACTGGAGAAGCAGGGCACCAACATGAAATTGTTGGCCGAACGCGGGGTACAGGTGTTCTTTACCCAGGTCTTCCGCGACAGCTTCTTCCATGCGGACATGCATCCCGGCAATATCTTTGTCAGCTATGAGCATCCTGAGGATCCCTGCTATATCGGCATTGACTGCGGTATTGTCGGTTCGCTGAACAAAGATGATAAGCGTTATCTGGCGGAAAATTTTATCGCCTTCTTCAATCGCGACTACCGTAAGGTGGCAGAGTTGCATGTTGATTCAGGCTGGGTGCCACGCGACACCAACGTGGAGGATTTCGAGTTCGCTATCCGCACCGTGTGCGAGCCTATTTTCGAAAAACCCCTGTCGGAAATTTCGTTCGGCAACGTCTTGTTAAACCTGTTCAACACCGCGCGCCGTTTCAATATGGAAGTACAACCCCAACTGGTGTTATTGCAGAAGACCTTGCTGTATGTTGAAGGTCTGGGACGCCAGCTCTATCCGCAGTTGGATCTGTGGACTACCGCCAAGCCTTTCCTGGAAAGTTGGATGCGCGATCAGGTCGGTATTCCGGCGGTGATCCGGGCACTGAAAGAAAAAGCGCCGTTTTGGGCGGAGAAACTGCCCGAATTGCCTGAATTATTTTACGATAGCCTGCAGCAACATAAGCTGTTGCAACAAAGCGTTGATAAGCTGACCAATCAGATGCAGGCTCAGCGCGTTCGCCAAGGGCAATCACGTTATTTGTTCGGCGTTGGCGCTACACTGTTAGTAAGCGGTACGATTTTGCTGTTGGGGGACGTCGAGGTGTTTCCCGCATGGCTGATGGCCGCCGGCATCGTATCCTGGGTGATTGGCTGGAAGCGAACCACCTGAATTGATTCGAAACTCTGGTAAAATCTGCCGTATAATGCGACGGATTTTGAAAAAACCCTGTAAAAATAGAGGTAATTGCAATGGGCGGTATTAGTATTACGCAATTGTTGATCATCGCAGTGATCGTGGTGCTGCTGTTTGGTACCAAAAAACTCCGTACTCTGGGGTCCGATCTCGGTGCATCAATCAAGGGCTTCAAAAAGGCGATCGGCGATGACAACACGCCGCCGACCAACACGGCTGAGAAAAGCAGCCTGGATGACGCTGACTTCACGGCCAAGCCTATTACCGATAAGCAGCCGGAAGTGAAAGCGGAAGAGTCGAAGAACAAAGAGCAGGTATAAACCGTGTTTGACATTGGGTTTAGTGAACTGCTGCTGGTTCTGGTGATTGGCCTGGTGGTACTCGGGCCAGAACGGTTGCCGGTAGCGGTAAGAACAGTTTCGGGCTGGATCCGCGCGCTGCGTTCGCTTGCGGCTTCGGTGCAGAACGAACTTTCTCAGGAACTGAAGCTGCAGGAACTGCAGGACAGCCTGAAAAAGGTAGAGAAGGCCGGCATGCAGAATTTGTCGCCGGAGCTGAAGGCGTCAATGGATGAGCTGAAAGACGCAGCGGAATCGCTGAAACGCTCTTATCAGGGTGACAGTGGCACCAAAACCGAACCTGCGCACACCATCCATAACCCTCTTGTCACAGACCCGGAAGCCATTCATGACGGCGTGACGCCGGCGGAAGCCGCGGCCGTGGCATCCTCTCCGGCTGCAGTGCCGGAGCCGGTTGTAACGGCAACGCCGCAGGCGGCGCAGCCGGTCATTGCACCGGTGAAACAACCGGTAGAGCCGGCTGTTCAGGCAACCCCAGAACCTGTTGTGGATAAAACCCCAGCGTCTCACCAACCTAGTGGCGATCGTTAAAACATGGCTGTTGAAGATACCCAACCCCTTATCAGTCATCTGATAGAACTGCGTAAGCGGTTGTTAAACTCGATTATCAGCATACTGGCGATTTTCCTGGTGCTGGTTTTTTTCGCCAATGATATTTATCAACTGGTGTCCGCGCCGTTGATCAAGCAGTTGCCTGCCGGGGCGAGCATGATCGCCACAGACGTGGCCTCACCTTTCTTTACCCCGATCAAATTGACGATGATCGTCTCGGTGTTCGTGTCCGCACCGGTTATCTTGTATCAGGTCTGGTCCTTCATTGCGCCGGCATTGTATAAGCATGAACGTCGCCTGATGATGCCTTTACTGGTCTCCAGCAGCCTGCTGTTTTATCTCGGCATGGCCTTTGCCTACTTTATCGTCTTCCCGCTGGCGTTCGGCTTTTTTGCCAAAACCGCGCCGGCCGGGGTGATGATCGCCACCGACATCAATAACTATCTCGACTTCGTCATGGCGCTGTTTATGGCGTTTGGCGTGGCGTTTGAGGTGCCGGTTGCCATTATTTTGCTGTGCTGGAGTGGCGTCACCTCACCGGAAGATCTGAAAAAGAAACGTCCTTACGTTCTGGTCGGGGCTTTCGTGGTCGGCATGCTTCTGACCCCGCCGGATGTGTTCTCGCAAACCCTGCTGGCCATTCCGATGTATCTGTTGTTTGAAGTGGGCGTGTTCTTTGCTCGTTTCTACACCGGTAAACGTCGTCCGCAACCGGAAGAAGAAGACGAGGGTGACGAACCTCCGGCACCTTAAATTTGTTTGCTCCTGAGCCGCCCGATGGGCGGCTTTTGCATTGGGAAAACCATGTTTGATATTGGCGTAAACCTCACCAGTTCACAGTTTGCCAAAGACGGCCCAGTGGTGCTGGATCGCGCACGAACCGCAGGCGTGACAGGGCTATTGATTACCGGTACTGATTTGCAGGAAAGCCAGGCTGCCTGTGAACTGGCGCAGCAGCATCCTGGTTACTGCTGGTCCACCGCCGGTGTGCATCCCCATCAGGCCAGCAGTTGGAATGAGCAGACCGCGGAGCGGATCCGCGAGTTGGCCTCGCAGCAGCAGGTCGTAGCGATAGGTGAATGCGGGCTAGACTTTAACCGTAACTTTTCTACTCCAGAGCAGCAGGAGAGCGCATTCAGCGGCCAACTGGCGCTGGCGGCGGAGCTGGAGATGCCGGTTTTTCTTCACTGCCGTGATGCGCACGCACGTTTTGCCGCACTGTTGACGCCGTGGTTGGATAAACTGCCCGCGGCGGTGGTGCACTGTTTTACCGGCACCGCCGAAGAATTAGAAAGTTGCTTGTCGCTGGGCCTGTCGATCGGGATTACCGGTTGGGTCTGTGATGAGCGACGTGGCCTGGAGTTGCGTGCATTGCTGCCGCAGATCCCGGCCGAACGTCTGTTGTTGGAAACCGACGCACCCTATCTGTTGCCCCGGGATTTACATCCGAAACCTGCATCTCGCCGCAACGAACCCTGTTTTTTGCCTCATATCGTCCGGCAGGTGGCTACCTGGCGACAAGAAGATCCCGAATGGCTGGGGCAGAAAACCGATGAGAACGCCCGCCGGCTATTCCGGCTGGAATGAGTTAGGAGAAAACTATGAGCTATGCATTTCCGGGTACCTTCCCGGGTCGCCGTATGCGCCGTGTGCGCCGTCACGATTTCAGCCGCCGCCTGGTGGCCGAGAACCAACTGACGGTTAACGACCTGATTTATCCGGTATTTGTCATGGAAGGCAGTAACCGTCAGGAAGCGGTGGCATCGATGCCCGGCGTATCGCGTATGAGCATCGATCTGCTGATCAAAGAAGCGGAAGCCATCGCCAAGCTTGGCGTGCCGGTGATCTCCCTGTTCCCGGTGATTGAACCTGGCCTGAAGTCACTGCATGCGGAAGAAGCTTATAACCCGGAAGGTCTGGTACAGCGTACGGTGCGTGCACTGAAAGACGCGGTGCCTGAGCTGGGTATTCTGACGGACGTGGCGCTCGATCCCTACACCACTCACGGTCAGGACGGCGTTATCGACGAACAAGGTTATGTCATTAACGACATCACCAAAGAGATCTTGGTTCGCCAGGCGCTGTCTCACGCGGAAGCCGGAGCAGAGATCGTGGCACCGAGTGACATGATGGACGGCCGTATCGGCGCGATCCGCGATCGCCTGGAACATCAGGGCCTGGTGAATACTCAAATCATGGCTTACTCCGCCAAATATGCGTCTTGCTACTATGGCCCGTTCCGCGATGCGCTCGGTTCCAGCGGTAATCTGAAAGGCGGCAACAAGAAAACCTATCAGATGGACCCGGCCAACAGCGACGAAGCGCTGCAGGAGATCGCACAGGATCTGCAGGAAGGTGCGGATATGGTGATGGTGAAGCCTGGTATGCCGTATCTCGATGTAGTGCGTCGGGTGAAGGATACCTTTGGCGTGCCGACTTTCGCCTATCAGGTTTCCGGTGAGTATGCGATGCACATGGCGGCGATTCAAAACGGTTGGTTGCAGGAGCAACCGGCGGTGATGGAATCGCTGATGTGCTTTAAGCGTGCCGGCGCCGATGGCGTACTGACCTACTTCGCCAAGCGAGTCGCTCAGTGGATGCATGACGAAGCGATGCAGCGCTAAGGCGTAAGTCATCTATGTAAAAGGCGCCCTGGGCGCCTTTTTGCATTACAGTTTTTGGAATTGCCGGTTATCCACGCTTTGGCTGACCTGCTTGTTGATCAGATTCAGCAGCAGCATCGAACGGGCTTCGCCGTCCGGCTCGGTGTAAATCGCCTTCAGCCCTTCGAACACGCCATCGACGATTAACACGCTATCACCCGGCTGTGGCGTTTCCGGATCGACGTAGGTTTCACCGGTATGCGTCTGCAGCTCTTCGATGACTTTCTGCGGGATAGTGGTCGGCGTTGAACCAAAGCGTACAAAGTGGCTGACACCACGAGTTGCACTGATGGTTGTGGTGTGGATGCGCTCCGGATCGAACTTCACAAACAGGTAGTTCGGAAACAGGGGTTCGCTGACCGCAATGCGTTTACCGCGTACGATCTTTTCCAGCGTTATGATCGGACTCAGGCAGTTCACTTCCTGCCGTTCCAAATGGTCCTGCGCCCGTAAAAGTTGGCCGCGCTTGCAATACAGTAGGTACCAAGATTCCATAATTTCACATGCCTTTCTGTCAGCCGGTAAGCATATCAAAAGCCATTACGGATACATAGTGATGCAAGTTTCAGCATGTAACGGCCGCTATCTGCATGAATCGTTGGCAATTAGCGAGGGGTCACACACTTATTCGCACGGCTTGGGTATAACAGAGGGCTAAAAATTTGTTACCGTCGGAGTATGCCTTGTGCTGCTTTCGTCGGGTGTGACGTTATTCATCGTTTTCGATTGAGGGGGAAAAATGGAGTTATTTTTGTTGAGCAACGGCAAGCTGTCCGGTGAGGATGAGCTGCTGGGTTATGCCAAGAGCCACTTGCTGGCGATGATCGCGCGCCGTGGCATTACGTCCGCCGTATTTATCCCCTATGCCATGATCCGCAGCGATTACGATAAGCGTGCACAGGAACTGGCGAAAATTCTCGGCATCAAGGTCACCAGTATTCACCACGCCGACTCTCCCGCGGCGGCGATTGAACAGGCAGAATGCATTTTGGTCAGCGGCGGCAATACCTGGATGCTGAACCAGATGCTGCATGAAAACGGGCTAATCGTCCCGATTCAACGGGCGGTTCGTGAACGTAGCGTGCCCTACGTGGGGTGGAGCGCCGGGTGTAACGTTGCCACACCAAGTATTCGCACCACCAATGACATGCCGGTGCGTAACAGCGTCGTACTGCCAGCGCTGAGCCTGTTCCCGGTGCAGATTAACCCACATTACATCGACGCCCATATTAGCGGCCACATGGGGGAAACCCGTGATGAACGCCTGGCCGAGTTCTGCGCGGTTAACCCGAGCGAATCCGTGGTGGCGCTGCGCGAGGGCAGCCTGTTGCACGTTGAGGGTAATGATCTGCGTTACTTTAGCGCCAGAGATCAAGGTTTCAAGGTGTTCCGCCACGGTGTGGAAACTCAGGAATATCGCGATACCCGGGCATTGCGTCCGCTGGTGCCCTTTACCTGCCACTAACGCCGACGATGTCTTTACCGGTGTTTAACAAAAGTGCAGCAACAACTGTGAAGAGGGCTTATAATGCCCTCCTCACTGGCCGTTATAATGATCAGCATGAAATACCGTGACTTACGCGATTTCCTCTCGTTGCTGGAAAAGAGAGGGGAACTAAAACGCATCAGCCAGCCGATTGATCCCTATCTGGAAATGACAGAAATTGCCGATCGTACTTTACGTGCGGGCGGCCCGGCACTGCTGTTCGAAAACCCTAAAGGGTACGATATGCCGGTGTTGTGCAATCTGTTCGGTACCGCCAACCGCGTTGCGATGGGCATGGGCCAGGAAGATGTCAGCTCGTTGCGCGAGGTCGGCAAGTTGCTGGCGTTCCTGAAAGAGCCAGAGCCGCCGAAGGGCTTTCGCGATCTGTTCGACAAACTGCCGAAGTTCAAACAAGTGTTGAACATGCCGACCAAGGTGTTGGGTTCAGCCCCTTGTCAGGAACAAGTATGGCAGGGCGATGACGTTGATCTCAGCCGTATCCCGGTGATGCACTGCTGGCCGGAAGACGCTGCGCCGCTGATCACCTGGGGGCTGACGGTAACCCGCGGGCCGCAAAAAGAGCGCCAGAATCTGGGCATCTATCGCCAGCAGGTGCTGAGCAAAAATAAAGTGATCATGCGTTGGCTGTCCCACCGTGGCGGCGCGTTGGATTATCAGGAATGGTGTCAGGCGCACCCTGGTGAGCGTTTCCCGGTTGCGGTGGCATTAGGGGCGGATCCCGCCACTATCCTCGGCGCGGTGACGCCGGTACCGGATACCCTGTCTGAATATGCTTTTGCCGGGCTGCTGCGTGGCAACAAAACCGAAGTGGTCAAGTGCCTCTCCTGCGATTTGGAAGTGCCGGCCAGCGCGGAAATCGTGTTGGAAGGCTACATTGAACCGGGTGAAATGGCGCCGGAAGGTCCGTATGGCGATCACACCGGTTACTACAACGAGATCGACCACTTCCCGGTATTTACCATCACTCACATCACCCAGCGTCGCGATGCCATTTACCACTCGACCTACACCGGCCGTCCGCCGGATGAGCCTGCGGTGCTGGGCGTGGCGCTGAACGAAGTCTTCGTTCCCATTCTGCAAAAGCAGTTCCCGGAAATTGTCGATTTCTATCTGCCGCCCGAAGGCTGTTCTTATCGTCTGGCGGTGGTGACCATCAAGAAACAGTATGCTGGTCATGCTAAACGCGTAATGATGGGCGTCTGGTCGTTCCTGCGTCAATTTATGTACACCAAGTTTGTTATCGTCTGCGACGATGACGTCAATGCGCGTGACTGGAATGATGTGATTTGGGCGATTACCACCAGAATGGATCCGGCAAGGGATACCGTGATGGTGGAGAATACGCCGATCGATTATCTGGACTTCGCCTCACCGGTTTCCGGTTTGGGTTCGAAGATGGGGCTGGATGCCACCAATAAATGGCCGGGTGAAACCGAGCGCGAATGGGGCCGTCCGATTGAGATGGATGAAAAGGTGCGTGCGCGCATCGATGACATCTGGGATGAGCTCGCAATTTTCAGTGACAGAGAACCGACATTATAATGTACCCAAAATAATTGGAGTTGCATTGCGGCGGCAACGCAGCGCACCCCAAGAGCTTACTTGAGTAAGTGACTGGGGTAAGCGAGAAAAGCCAACAAAGATGCAGCTTCAAATATGAAGGGTATGTCAGGCTCTGTTCTCAGTTTTGCATTGATGACCCGACAGAGGGAACGCATGACAATATTGAGCTGTAAAGTGACCTCCGTAGAGGCCATTACCGATACGGTTTACCGGGTACGTTTGGTGCCAGAGGCGCCGTTTTCTTTCAAGGCAGGGCAGTATCTGATGGTGGTGATGGATGAGCGCGACAAGCGTCCGTTCTCGCTGGCATCGACCCCGACAGAGCAGGATTATATTGAACTGCATATCGGTGCTTCGGAACTGAATCTGTACGCCATGGCAGTGATGGATCGCATTCTGAAAGAGCAGGCGATTACCGTTGATATTCCGCACGGTGACGCCTGGCTGCGTGAAGAGGGCAGCCGTCCACTGGTGTTGATCGCCGGCGGCACCGGCTTCTCATATGCGCGCTCGATTCTGTTGGCCGCACTCGAGCAGCAGCCTGACCGCGATATCTCTATCTATTGGGGCGGGCGCGAGCTCAAGCACCTGTATGATTTGAGCGAGCTGGAAGCGCTGTCAGTGCAGCATCCGAACCTGAAAGTCATTCCGGTGGTTGAACAGCCGGAAGAAGAGTGGCGTGGCCGTAGCGGCACGGTGCTCAGTGCGGTATTGCAGGATTTCGGTACGCTGGCGGAGCACGACATTTATATTGCCGGTCGTTTCGAGATGGCGAAAATCGCTCGTGAACGCTTCTGTGCCGAACGTGGCGCGCTGGAAGCGCACATGTTTGGCGACGCCTTCTCGTTTATCTAAGCGGCGAAGCGGGAAAAAATGGGGTGGCCAATGGCTGCCCTTTTTTATTGGCCGTCTGCGGATTTCAGGCATAAAAAAACCCGCCCCTGACAGGCGGGAAGTACGGCAACTAAACTTGTTGGCGTGCTGCGGTTTAAAGTGTGACGCAGTCAGGCCAAATAGACACAGCTAAACGCGTTCAAAGACGGTGGCAATCCCCTGGCCCAGGCCAATACACATGGTCGCCAGACCGAACTGCACATCGCGGCGTTCCATGTTGTTCAGCAGGGTGGTAGAGATGCGGGAGCCCGAGCAACCCAGCGGGTGACCCAGTGCAATGGCGCCGCCGTTCAAGTTGATCTTGTCATCGATGCTGTCCAATAGGCCCAGATCCTTGATGCATGGCAATGACTGTGCAGCAAAGGCTTCGTTCAGTTCGAACAGGTCGATGTCCTGCACGGTCAGTCCGGCGCGCTTCAACGCCAGCTTGCTGGCAGGCACCGGGCCGTAGCCCATAATGGACGGATCGCAGCCGACGACCGCCATTGAGCGAATGCGTGCACGGGCTTTCAGACCGAGCGCTCTGGCACGAGATTCACTCATCAGCAGCATGGCGGATGCCCCGTCAGACAAGGCCGAAGAGGTGCCGGCGGTCACGGTGCCGTTGACCGGATCGAATGCCGGGCGCAGTGCCGCAAGGCTTTCAACGGTGGTTTCCGGGCGGATCACTTCGTCGAAGTCATAACGGGTCAGCACACCGTCGGCGTCGTGGCCGGTGGTGGGAATAATTTCATTCTTGAAGTAGCCGGCCAGGGTGGCGGCATGCGCACGTTGGTGCGAACGCGCGGCGAACTCGTCCTGCATCTGACGGCTGATATTGTGTATCTTGGCCAGCATCTCGGCGGTAAGGCCCATCATGCCGGCGGCTTTTGCCACGCTGCGGCTGAGCCCCGGGTGGAAATCCACCCCGTGGTTCATCGGCACGTGGCCCATATGTTCGACGCCGCCAATCAGGCTGACGTGCGCGTCGCCGACCATAATGGCGCGCGCTGCATCGTGCAGCGCCTGCATGGAGGAGCCGCATAACCGGTTGACGGTTACGGCCGGTACGCTGTGTGGGATCTCAGCCAGCAGCGAAGCGTTACGGGCGATGTTAAAGCCCTGCTCCAGCGTCTGTTGCACACAACCCCAGTAAATGTCGTCAATTTCGGCTGCATCCAACGCCGAATTGCGGCTCAGTACGGCACGCATCAGGTGAGCGGAAAGATCTTCGGCTCGTACCTGGCGGAAGGCACCGCCCTTGGAGCGGCCCATCGGCGTGCGTACGGCATCAACAATAACTACGTTTTCCATCTTTATGACCTCATGCCGGTTGGCCAGTGGAGACATCGGACAGCGGCGCTGCCACCGGGTAGTAGCTTTCATTACGTTCGGCTTTGGCACGCAGGCCGGCAGGCACCTGATACAGAGCGCCAAGATGCGCGTAACGCTGAGCCATTTCGACGTAATGGGTGGTGCCAAGCGTATCCAGGTAGCGGAATACCCCTCCGTGGAACGGCGGGAAACCGATGCCGTAGACCAGTGCCATATCGGCCTCGGCCGGGCTGGCGATGATGTTTTCTTCCAGACAACGCACCACTTCATTGATCATCGGGATCATCATGCGGGCAATGATTTCTTCGTCACTGACGGTTTGACGTGGCTGGCTGACGGTCGCCAACAGGGCATCGGTTTGCTCATCGTTGTCTTTACGCGGCTTGCCTTTGTTGTCCTGACTGTAACGATAGAAGCCCAACTGATTTTTCTGACCGAAACGCTGGTTATCGAACATCACGTCGATAGCGTCACGGTAATCTTTGCCCATACGCTCAGGGAAACCGGAAGCCATCACTGCCTGGGCATGGTGCGCGGTATCAATCCCCACCACGTCGAGCAGATAAGCCGGGCCCATTGGCCAGCCAAACTGTTTTTCCATCACTTTGTCGATCTGACGGAAATCCGCGCCGTCGCGCAGCAGCAGGCTAAAACCGGCGAAATACGGGAACAGCACGCGGTTGACGAAGAACCCCGGGCAGTCATTCACCACAATCGGCGTTTTACCCATGCGACTGGCGTAGGCCACCACCGCAGCAATAGTGCTGTCGCTGGTCTGCTCGCCGCGGATGATTTCTACCAGCGGCATACGGTGTACCGGGTTAAAGAAATGCATGCCGCAGAAATTCTGCGGACGTTTCAGCGATTTCGCCAAGTGATTAATCGGAATGGTCGACGTATTGGAGGCCAGGACGGTATCCTCGCCAATCAGGCCTTCCACTTCGGACAGCACTGCCGCCTTGATCTTAGGATTCTCGACCACGGCTTCGACGATGACCTGTGCGCGCTCGATACCGGCATAGTCCAGCGTTGGCTGAATGGTCGACAGCACCTGGGCCATCTTCATGCCGTCCAACTTGCCGCGCTCCAACTGCTTGTTCAGCAGCTTGGCGGCTTCATTCATGCCGAGCGTCAGGGATTTGTCGCTGATGTCTTTCATGATCACCGGCACGCCTTTCAGCGCGGACTGGTAGGCGATGCCGCCACCCATGATACCGGCCCCCAACACAGCAGCTTGCTTCGGTGCTTCAGCATTCAACGCCCGCTTCTTCGCCTGGCTTTTCACAAACTGATCGTTGAGGAAAATGCCGACCAGGGCGCGCGCCTCTTTGGAGCGGGCCAATGGCACAAAGCTGGCGGTTTCCAATTTCAACGCTTCATCGCGACCCAGCTTGGCAGCGGCCTCAATGGTTTTGACCGCGGTCATCGGTGCCGGGTAATGTTTGCCCGCGGTTTGCATCACCATGCCTTTGGCGGTGGTGAAACTCATGGCGGCTTCGATTGGGCTAAGCTTCAATGGCTCGAGCTTTGGCTGACGATAAGCGCGCCAATCCAGTTTGCCGTCGATCGCCTGTTGCAGCATTTTCAGCGCGGCATCGACCAATTTTTCCGGGGCAACCACTGCATCTACCAGGCCAACCTTCAGTGCGTCTTTGGCGCTGACGTCTTTACCGGCGGCGATGATCTCCAGTGCGCTGTCGTTACCCAACAGGCGTGGCAGACGTACGGAACCACCGAAGCCGGGCATGATGCCCAGTTTGGTTTCCGGCAGGCCAATGCGTGCATCCGGTGAAGCGACGCGGAAGTCGGTAGCCAAAATGCATTCGCAACCGCCGCCGAGCGCATAGCCGTTAATGGCCGAAATGGTCGGTACCGGCAGATCTTCCAACCGGTTAAAGATGCTATTGGCAAAGACCAGCCATTCCTGCAGTTTTTCTGCTGGAGCCGCAAATAAAGAAAGGAACTCGGTGATATCGGCGCCGACAATAAAGGCGGCTTTCGTGGAACGCAGCAGTAGGCCTTTCAGCTCGGTCTGCTTTTCCAAAACCGTGAGCGCTTCGCCCAGGCTGGCAACGGTGCGGGTATCCAGCTTGTTTACAGAACCTGGGGCATTGAACACCAGCTCGGCGATGCCGTTGTCGAGCCAGTGCAGTTGTAATGTTTCGCCTTGGTAGAGCATGTCTATCTCCTGAATCAGCGTTTGATCTGGTATGACCAGATGATGAGGAGTGTGGTTTTTATGTTAACAATATGCAAATAAGAGATTGCATTTTTGCAGGGCGGATCACATGACCATGGGTTAATGTTCTGATTTATAACGAAGTTATATTTTATGCGTTATGGTGATTTGCTGGTGTGGGAAACCCCTCATACACTTGCCGGAGCGAAGCGCTAAATACCCAGAGGTGCGAAATGAGTAAAGCGGTATGTGCAAAACAGAGTGGGTTTTGGAGTCTTCCCGCCAGAACCATGACGCTGGCCTGCTTGCTGGTCTTCATGGCGCAGATGGCGACAACGGTGTATCTGCCTTCGTTGCCGACGGTGATGCAGGAATTGTCGATGACGCGCCGTGCCACCGAGCTATCGATATCAATATTCGTCATTGGCGCCGCGCTACCGGTGCTGTTCTGGGGCGCGGCAGCCGATCGCTTTGGGCGGCGCCTGCCGCTGACGTTGTCGTTGGCGTTGTTTATCAGTTGCAGCGCGCTGCTGGCGTTTTGCAGCAATGGCACCCAATTATTGGTGCTGAGGGCACTGCAGGGCATTGCCGCCGGGGGCGCCGCGATCATCGCACGCATTATTGTTCGCGATAACTGGAGCGGCGACGAGCTGGCACGACGCCTTTCGGTATTATCGATTGCCTTTATCGCCGCGTTGGGCGGTGGGCAGTTTATCGGTGGGTTGCTGAGCCAATATTCGCACTGGCAAATGGGCTTTGTACTGATGGGGCTGACCGGGCTGGCGATCCTGCTGCTTATGCAGACGCTGCCGTTGGAAGCTGGCAGGGGGGCGGGGCCTCGTCCGCCGATGGCCACGGCTTATTGGCGCATTTTGCGTCGGCCGGGATTTTTCTGGCCGGCATGCGTCGGTGGATTAGGGTTCGCGACTACGGTAACCCTGCAAGAGGTGAGCCCGTTTTTAATGCAGCAGGGGTTTGGTCTGAACGTGACGGCCTTTGGGGCGCTGGGATTGGTGATCGGCGTAGCTTACTTTACCGGGGCGATGGCGGTGAATCGGACGGTGGCGCGTTTCGGCGGCAAACGGCTAATGCAGGTAGGAGCGAGTATTGTCGCTATGACGACCGTCGCGATCATGCTGCTGTGGTGGAGCGGTGTGCTGGTGGGGCTTTCCGGCATGGCGTTATTCATTGTGCTGTACTGCCTGACGATTTTTGGCCAGGCGGTATTGTTCCCTAACAGTATGGCGATGGCCGTCAGCGATGCCAAAGAGCAGGGTGCCTATGCCATGGCGTTGTGTGGGTTTCTGCAGCAGTGCCTGGCGGGTATCGCTGCGGCCGGTGCCGTTTTGCTTGAGCATCACGGTCTGTGGGCCGCCGCGATCGCCTCGTCAGGTTTTATCGCCTGGTTAATTGTTAAGCTGCGGATGTAACGACATTTACAGTGATTTGCGAAGCGCCCCGCATGCCAGAGGCGATGAGGTTGGTACGCAGGAACGGTGTGCTAAGATGAGGCATTCCGTTCTAATGGTATGTAAAAGGGTATTGTGATGGAAACACTGGCTTCTTTGTATAACGACCACCTGGCAGAACTGCAAAAACGCGCGCGTGAAGTGTTAACGCGCAACAAACTGGACGCGTTGCTGATTCACTCAGGGGAACTGCAGCGGATATTCCAGGACGACCGCAGTTATCCGTTCAAAGTGAATGCGCATTTTAAAGCCTGGGTACCGGTGACTTCGGTTCCAAACTGCTGGCTGTGGGTGGACGGCGTTAACAAACCGAAGCTGTGGTTCTATTCGCCGGTCGATTACTGGCATAGCGTTGAGCCGCTGCCGGACAGTTTCTGGACCAAATCTGTTGAACTGATACCGCTGGCCAATGCTGACGATATCGCTCAGCAGCTGCCAGCCCAGCGTGAGCGCGTGGGCTATATCGGTTATGCGCAACAGCGCGCTCGCGATCTCGGTATTTCGGCAGAGAACGTTAACCCTAAAGCGGTGTTGAACTACTTCGACTTCCATCGCTCAATCAAAACCGGCTACGAGCTGGCCTGCATGCGTGAAGCGCAGAAGACCGCGGTTATGGGGCATCGTGCTGCCCACGAAGCTTTCCTGTCAGGCATGAGTGAGTTTGATATCAACCTGGCTTATCTCACGGCGACAGGCCATCGCGATACCGATGTGCCTTACGACAATATCGTTGCGCTGAATGAGCATGCGTCGGTACTGCATTACACCACGCTGGATCACCAACCGCCGGCTGAAATGCTGAGCTTCTTGATCGATGCTGGTGCGGAATATAACGGCTATGCGGCCGACCTGACTCGTACTTATGCTGGCCAGAGCGGCAGCGATTTCGCCCAGTTGGTTAAAGATCTTAATAACGAGCAGTTGGCGCTGATGGAAACCATCAAAGCCGGTGTGCGTTACACCGATTACCATGTGCAGATGCACCAGCGCATCGCCAAATTGCTTAAAAGCCACAAACTGGTGAGCGGCATCAGCGAAGAAGCCATGGTGGAACAAGGGCTTACCACGCCATTCCTGCCGCACGGTTTGGGCCACCCTCTGGGCCTGCAGGTACACGACTCAGCCGGTTTTATGCAGGATGAACAAGGTACCCACCTGGCGGCGCCATCGAAATATCCATACCTGCGCTGCACCCGCGTATTACAACCTGGCATGGTGTTGACCATCGAACCTGGCCTCTACTTTATTGAATCCCTGCTGGCACCGTGGCGCAGCGGCGAATTCAGCCAACACTTTGCCTGGGATCGTATCGATGCGCTGAAACCTTATGGTGGTATCCGTATTGAAGACAATATCGTGATCCATGAAAAGCGCATTGAGAACATGACGCGCGACCTGAACCTGGCCTGATGCAGCCTTATCCGATCCCCGCAGGCCCCATTAGCGTCAGCGAGGAAATCAAGAAGAGCCGTTTTATCACCCTGCTGGCGCCGACCAGCGGGGTTGATACGGCCAAGGCGTTTATTCAGCAGGTACGTGATGAGCACCCGGCAGCGCGGCACCATTGCTGGGCATTTGTCGCCGGGCCGCCGACCGATTCTCAGCAATTAGGCTTCTCAGATGACGGGGAGCCCTCCGGCACGGCGGGTAAACCTATCCTTGCGCAGCTTATGGGTAGTGGCATAGGCGAAATCACCGCCGTAGTGGTACGTTACTACGGCGGTATCAAGTTGGGCACCGGCGGTTTGGTAAGAGCCTACGGCAGCGGGGTGCAGCAGGCATTAAAACAGTTGGCCGTAAGCTACAAGATCCCGCAGGCCGAATATACTTTGCAATGCGACTATGCTCAGTTGGCACTGGTAGAGAATCTGTTGCAGCAAACAGAAGGGCGGATTGTACAGGGGGAATATGGTGCCTCCGTCGTGCTGCATCTGGCTTTACCGGTCACCGGCGTTGAGGCGTTCGGGAATAAATTACGTGATCTCAGTCGCGGTAATTTGCAATTAACCCCCATTTCGCAATAATTCCCCCCAACTGAATTGCTAAGGATCGTGCTGAAATGCATTTTCGCGCTATTACCCGTATCGTGGGTTTGTTGGTCATCCTGTTCTCCGGGACGATGTTTATTCCTGGTCTGGTGGCATTGATATACCGCGATGGGGCA
This sequence comes from Serratia sp. Je.1.23.a, assembly GCF_051129805.1. Taxonomy (NCBI): domain Bacteria; kingdom Pseudomonadati; phylum Pseudomonadota; class Gammaproteobacteria; order Enterobacterales; family Yersiniaceae; genus Serratia; species Serratia sp. Je.1.23.a. The sequence continues at coordinate 308,387 of NZ_JBCPSR010000007.1, forward strand.
GGGCGGGCTTTCAGCCAGACCTTCTTTGTGGCGGTGACCATTGGCCTGATGCTGTGGTGGCCTAACCGTAAACAAAAGCACGAGTTGAAACCGCGGGAAGGCTTTTTGATCGTGGTGCTGTTCTGGACGGTGCTGGGCAGCGTCGGGGCATTGCCGTTTTTATTTTCGGAGCGGCCTAACCTGTCGCTGACCGATGCCTTCTTCGAGTCGTTTTCCGGTTTGACCACCACGGGGGCGACAACCTTGGTGGGGTTGGACTCGTTACCCAAAGCCATCTTGTTCTATCGGCAGATGCTGCAATGGATGGGCGGGATGGGGATCATTGTGTTGGCCGTAGCGATACTGCCGATCCTCGGTGTCGGGGGGATGCAGTTGTACCGGGCTGAAATGCCGGGCCCGCTGAAAGATAACAAAATGCGCCCGCGCATTGCCGAAACGGCTAAAACCCTGTGGCTGATTTATGTTCTGCTGACCATTGCCTGCGCGTTGGCGCTCTGGGGGGCCGGCATGTCGATGTTCGACGCCATAGGCCATAGCTTCTCGACCATCGCCATTGGCGGCTTCTCTACCCACGATGCCAGCATCGGTTACTACGCCAGTCCCACCATCAACACCATTATTGCTATTTTCCTGCTGATCTCCGGTTGTAACTACGGCCTGCACTTTGCCTTGTTGAGCGGGCGCAGCCTGAAAGTGTACTGGCGTGATCCTGAGTTTCGCATGTTTATCGCCGTCCAGTTGACGCTGGTGGTGGTCTGCACTGGCGTACTCTGGGGGCATGGTGTTTACAAAACCGGTATGGAAACGCTCAATCAGGCATTCTTCCAGGTGGTGTCGATGGCGACGACGGCGGGCTTTACTACCGACAGCATTTCCAAATGGCCGTTATTCTTGCCGATGTTGCTGCTTTGCTCTGCCTTTATCGGTGGCTGTGCCGGTTCGACGGGGGGCGGCCTGAAAGTGATCCGTATTCTGTTGCTCTATTTGCAGGGCTCGCGTGAGCTAAAAAGGCTGGTGCACCCTAACGCGGTTTACACGATAAAATTGGGTAACCGCGCACTGCCGGAACGGATCCTGGAGGCGGTATGGGGATTCTTCTCGGCTTATGCGTTGGTCTTTATCGTCAGCATGCTGGCCATTATCGCAACCGGTGTGGATGATTTCTCTGCCTTCGCTGCTGTGACGGCGACGCTGAACAACCTGGGGCCGGGGTTGGGGGTGGTGGCGGATAACTTTACTACCATGCCTGCACCGGCAAAGTGGATCCTGGTTCTGACGATGCTGTTCGGTCGCCTTGAGGTCTTTACACTGCTGGTTCTGTTTACGCCGACGTTCTGGCGCGAATGACCTTGATAAAAGGAGTAACGCCGTGAAGGCACTGATTCTTTATTCTAGCCGTGATGGGCAAACACGTTCTATCGCCTCTTATATAGCAAACAAACTGCAGGATACGCTGCGCTGCGATGTGATCGATTTGCTGCAGGCGGATAATATTGACCTCACGCAGTATCAGCAGGTATTGATTGGCGCATCGGTGCGTTATGGTCATTTCCATCCGACATTGGGAAAGTTCGTCAAACGCCACGCTGAACAATTGAACCGGATGCCGAGCGCATTCTTTAGCGTCAACCTGACCGCCCGTAAAGCGGACAAACGTTCCCCGCAGACCAATGCTTATACCCGTAAGTTCCTGCTGGCGTCGCCTTGGCAGCCAAAACAGTGCGCCGTGTTTGCCGGCGCACTGCGTTATCCACGTTATCGCTGGCTCGATCGCGTAATGATTCAACTTATTATGCGTATGACCGGGGGTGAAACAGACAGCAGTAAAGAAGTGGAATACACCGATTGGCAGCAAGTGGAACGTTTTGCCCAGGAGTTTGGCCATATTCAGTATGAAAAGTGACGAAAACGCTGGCTTGTT
>NZ_JBCPSR010000080.1:0-383 GCF_051129805.1 Serratia sp. Je.1.23.a
TAAGTATTATATGGCTGTTCGTGTTTTATCGCGGGGATCTCAGTGAATAATTAAATGATAATCAATACATTTTGATCCCATTCATTATTTGTTTCCCCATAATAAAATTGTTTAACAACACAAGTCAGATTTTTTAGTTAAAGAGCCTTATATGGCAACACTATTTGAGAAAAAACTAGATATTTATGTTAAAATACAAATAAGTTTGTGAAACATTGCACTTAAATAATAGACTTTAACTAGTTAAACTTGATTAAATAGGAGGGCTGTTTTGGGTATCACATTCTTTTTCATATGTATTATATTAGTGGCTTCTATTCTGCAAGCAAGTACAGGTTTTGGCTTTTCCATAATGGCAACCCCTTTCTTACTTATGTTATTTC
>NZ_JBCPSR010000081.1:0-336 GCF_051129805.1 Serratia sp. Je.1.23.a
GCGCTTGAAAAGTTTTTTGCATTTAGGGGTTGCGGCCTTCTGAGAACTCCCTATAATGCGCCTCCACTGACCGGGAACAACGACTCCTCTAACGAGAACCAGTCGCCCAGCCAGAAAGATTCAAGCCGGTGAAAACACCGTTTCTTAATAAGAAAAAAGCTTGACTCTTCAGGTGAAAAGCGTAATATACGCCACCTCGAGTTAGCAACCTAACTCACTGCTCTTTAACAATTTATCAGACAATCTGTGTGGGCACTCCACAAGACGATATCCAGAACCTTCGGGTTCAAAAAAATATCAAGTCTTGAAGAGTGACCAAGCAGTAATTCATTTAGT
>NZ_JBCPSR010000082.1:0-323 GCF_051129805.1 Serratia sp. Je.1.23.a
CATGACCGAAAAGTTGGCATTTGTTGTCAACGGGGAGAGTCGTGCTCGTAGCGTGGCGGGTGTGACGTTGAGCGCCGTGACGGAAAGTGCACAAAAAGGGGAATATGTCGCGACCCTCAAAGGGGATGCGGCAGGGAAATACACTGTAGTGCCGAAATACAATGGCAGTGCTATCGGCGAATTGAGTGCTGCTGTGGCCATCACGGCGGGCGCGGTGAGTGCGGCGACGTTGGCGGTCGACAAAGACAGCTACGTGTCGGGCAGTGACATCCAGGTGACGGTGACGTTGAAGGATGCACAGGGCAACGCGGTCGGCGGTCAGG
>NZ_JBCPSR010000083.1:0-277 GCF_051129805.1 Serratia sp. Je.1.23.a
CTTCCACTAACACAAGAACTGATTCAGGTTCTGGGCTCCTCCCCGTTCGCTCGCCGCTACTGGGGGAATCTCGGTTGATTTCTTTTCCTCGGGGTACTTAGATGTTTCAGTTCCCCCGGTTCGCCTCGTTAAGCTATGTATTCACTTAACGATAGTGCAACGAATTGCACTGGGTTTCCCCATTCGGGTATCGCCGGTTATTACGGTTCATATCACCTTACCGACGCTTATCGCAGATTAGCACGCCCTTCATCGCCTCTGACTGCCTAGGCATCCA
>NZ_JBCPSR010000084.1:0-268 GCF_051129805.1 Serratia sp. Je.1.23.a
CGAAAGTTAATTTTCGAGCATCGCTTCACGAGTTGAAGCAAATCAAGCTTTTAATTGAAGAGTTTGATCATGGCTCAGATTGAACGCTGGCGGCAGGCCTAACACATGCAAGTCGAGCGGTAGCACAAGAGAGCTTGCTCTCTGGGTGACGAGCGGCGGACGGGTGAGTAATGTCTGGGAAACTGCCTGATGGAGGGGGATAACTACTGGAAACGGTAGCTAATACCGCATAACGTCTACGGACCAAAGTGGGGGACCTTCGGGCCTC
>NZ_JBCPSR010000085.1:0-264 GCF_051129805.1 Serratia sp. Je.1.23.a
TTCGCTAGAGATAGCTTAGTGCCTTCGGGAACTCTGAGACAGGTGCTGCATGGCTGTCGTCAGCTCGTGTTGTGAAATGTTGGGTTAAGTCCCGCAACGAGCGCAACCCTTATCCTTTGTTGCCAGCACGTAATGGTGGGAACTCAAAGGAGACTGCCGGTGATAAACCGGAGGAAGGTGGGGATGACGTCAAGTCATCATGGCCCTTACGAGTAGGGCTACACACGTGCTACAATGGCGTATACAAAGAGAAGCGAACTCGCG
>NZ_JBCPSR010000086.1:0-257 GCF_051129805.1 Serratia sp. Je.1.23.a
GAGGCCCGAAGGTCCCCCACTTTGGTCCGTAGACGTTATGCGGTATTAGCTACCGTTTCCAGTAGTTATCCCCCTCCATCAGGCAGTTTCCCAGACATTACTCACCCGTCCGCCGCTCGTCACCCAGGAGCAAGCTCCCTGTGCTACCGCTCGACTTGCATGTGTTAGGCCTGCCGCCAGCGTTCAATCTGAGCCATGATCAAACTCTTCAATTAAAAGCTTGATTTGCTTCAACTCGTGAAGCGATGCTCGAAAAT
>NZ_JBCPSR010000087.1:0-255 GCF_051129805.1 Serratia sp. Je.1.23.a
TCGCCTTTCCCTCACGGTACTGGTTCACTATCGGTCAGTCAGGAGTATTTAGCCTTGGAGGATGGTCCCCCCATATTCAGACAGGATGTCACGTGTCCCGCCCTACTCATCGAACTCACAATTAATGTATTTTAGTGTACGGGACTATCACCCTTTACTGTGCGACTTTCCAGACGCTTCCACTAACACAAGAACTGATTCAGGTTCTGGGCTCCTCCCCGTTCGCTCGCCGCTACTGGGGGAATCTCGGTTGAT
>NZ_JBCPSR010000088.1:0-255 GCF_051129805.1 Serratia sp. Je.1.23.a
CGCACCACTGGTGTTCGGGTTGTCATGCCAATGGCACTGCCCGGTAGCTAAGTGCGGAAAAGATAAGCGCTGAAAGCATCTAAGCGCGAAACTTGCCTCGAGATGAGTCTTCCCTGGGCCTTTAAGGCCCCTGAAGGAACGTTTAAGACTAAGACGTTGATAGGCTGGGTGTGTAAGTGCAGCGATGCATTGAGCTAACCAGTACTAATGATCCGTGAGGCTTAACCTTACAACACCAAAGGTGTTTTAGAGAGA
>NZ_JBCPSR010000089.1:0-255 GCF_051129805.1 Serratia sp. Je.1.23.a
AACGTGCGTCGCTGATCCTCCGGCGTACGGCCTTCATCAGCAGTCGATGATGTACGGTGTCGAAGTAACTGGACAGGTCGCCTTCAATCACCCAGCGTCCCCGTGTTTCCCCACAGTCGGTGAGCTGTAATTTCACCGTGCGGATCGCGTGGTGGACACTGCGTTCAGGCCGGAAGCCATACGAAAGTGTATGAAAATCACTCTCCCATATTGGCTCCATCGCCATCAGCATTGCCCGTTGAACAATACGATCAC
>NZ_JBCPSR010000008.1:0-245096 GCF_051129805.1 Serratia sp. Je.1.23.a
GGTGGCGTATAATACGCTTTCCTCTTTCAGAGTCAACCCCTAAATTTCAGGATTTTTTCTCTTCGAACCCCGGATACTCTGTGAAGTTGTTCACATGTTCCGTGTCGATGGAGGCGCATTATAGGGATCCGAGTTTTTTGCACAACCCCTTTTTTGATCTTTTCTTTTCGTTTGCGCACTTTTCAGCCCTTTCGGGCGGATCTTGCGCGATCAGCGCCATTTTCCTTAGGATCCGTAGCTTCAGTTGGTTGTAATTCCACCGCCAACGTCTAGTATTGCCGGTAAATATGATCCCGACGTGAGGCTATTACCATGTCCGATGCAGTGCGTTCTTATCTTCATTACTCTCCAAAACTGGGTCAACGCGTAATGATCGACCCTTCCAGCGTGGTGATCGGCAACGTTGAGCTGGCCGATGACGTCAGTATCTGGCCGCTGGTTGCCATCCGTGGCGATGTCAACGCGGTAAAGATCGGTCCGCGCAGTAATATTCAGGATGGCAGCGTGCTGCACGTGACTCATAAGTCCGAACATAACCCAGAAGGTTACCCGCTGTTGATCGGGGAAGACGTGACCGTAGGCCACAAAGCCATGCTGCACGGCTGCGCCATAGGCAACCGGGTATTGGTAGGGATGGGATCGATCCTGCTGGATGGTGCAGTAATAGAAGATGATGTGATGATTGGCGCCGGCAGCCTGGTGGCTCCGGGTAAACGTCTGGCGAGCGGTTATCTTTATATGGGAAGTCCGGCACGTCAGATTAGGCCATTGACTGCAGCTGAGTTGGAAGGGCTACTCTACTCTTCTACTAACTATGTACGTTGGAAAGACGAATATTTGTCTGAAGACATCTGACAAGCGCCCGTTCCCTGGCAAGAGAACGGGCACAAGGTTATGCCGCCAACTCGTGGCGCAGTTGGCGCAGTACTGGTTCTATCTCCGGCATCACGCCGTGCCACAGCAGGAACGCATGCGCGGCCTGCCCCACCAGCATCCCTAATCCGTCAGCATATTCTGTAGCACCCTGTTGCTGTGCCCAGGTCAGAAACGGCGTTAACCCCTGCTGATAAAACATGTCATAACAGCGCGTGTTGCCAGTGATAGTGCCAACTGGCAATGCCGGGATCTCGCCGCTGATCCCGGACGCCGTAGCGTTGATCACTAAATCAAACTGTTGTTGATCGAGTTGATCCAGAGGCAAGGCGGTGATTTCACCGAGATGCTGAAAACTTTCTGCCAGCATTTGCGCACGACTGAAAGTGCGGTTGGTGATCGTCATCTCACAACCAAAAGACAACAGCGGCAAGATCACACCCCGTGCTGCGCCCCCCGCCCCCACCAGCAAAATGCGATCCTTTGGTTTGATCAGCCCCTGGCGTTCCAGATCGGTCAGCAGGCCGATCCCGTCCGTATTGTCACCCAGCAACCCACCGTCCGGCAGCACCTTGAGCGTATTGACCGCTCCGGCCAACGAGGCACGCTCGCTCAATTCAGACGCAGCCTCGTAGGCATGCTCTTTAAAAGGTACTGTGACGTTCGCCCCCTGACCACCAGCGTGAATGAACGCTTGCAGCGCCGTTTCGAAACCGTCCAGCGGTGCCAACACCGTACCATAGGGATGTTCTATGCCAGTTTGAGCGGCAAACAACGCATGAATGCGCGGTGATTTACTGTGGCTGATAGGATTACCGAATACCGCAAACTTCTCCATTCACATTACCTCTAGCCTTGACGGATCTGTTCGCCGGTCAGGGCATCTCTGATTTCTGAAGGATTAAGGCGGCCACCAACGCTGCCGGCTAACACCGGGAAAGCGACGCCAAACTGCTTCTGCACTTCTTCGGCGCTACGGCAAGGCTCTTGCCCGCTGAGGTTAGCGCTGGTCGAGACCAGCGGTTTCCCGAATCCTCGGCAAAGCTGTTGAACCAGTGGATGATCGCTGACACGTACAGCCAGAGAGTTGAAACGGCCGGTCAACAAGCGCGACGTTTCCGGACGAGCAGGTATCACCCAGGTGACCGGACCAGGCCAACTGGCAAAAATGGCAGCCCGCTGCCGCTCGCTGAGTGCACTGTCATCTATATAAGGTGCTAACTGCGTATAATCGGCAGCGATCAGGATCAGTCCCTTTTCCCAAGGCCGCTGTTTGAGGGCCAGCAATGCATTTACCGCTTGTTCACTGTCAGGATCGCACCCTAAGCCAAATACGGCTTCTGTAGGGTAAGCGATAACCTGCTGAAGATGCAGCGCGTCAATAATGGGTGTAAAGAGAGGAGTGGTGTCTGAGTTCATGGCGTCATTATTCTGTGGTTGCTACGGGTTTTCCGCAAAGCTTACTGGCACAGCAAAGGACTGGGCCTTTTGCCGAACGCTTTTCCATCAGCAGCGGGTAGTGGCAGTACTCGCACTCACCGGCGACGGGTTTAAAATTGAGGACAAACTGACATTCAGGGTAGCGATCGCAGGCGTGGAAAACCTTACCATAGCGTGATTTACGCTGCAGCAGTTTGCCCTGACCACACTGCGGGCAGCTGATGCTGGTTTCGTCCGGTTTATCGATGACTTCGGTGTGATCGCACTCCGGATAGTTGCTGCAACCGATAAACATACCGTAACGGCCCTGGCGCAATGCCAGCGTCGCCTGGCATTTGGGGCATTCCTGCCCGTCCAACATCTTGACGATGTGCCCATCGGCCTGCGCTTTTAGCGGTCGAATATGTTGGCACTCAGGATAACGGGAACAGCCGAGAAAAGGGCCGTGGCGACCACTGCGGATCACCAATTCGGCCCCACATTCCGGACAGGGTTCATTTTGCCTGGCGGCAAAAATCGCGGCTTTTGTCATAACTTCTTCTATAGATGTTATCGGCTCAGTGCAGATAACCTTCGTTTACTTCAAACAACAGTTCTTCCATTTGCTGATAGGCGCTTTCATACCCAGGGATATTAAACAGCACCATCAGCACTACCCATTTCAGATCTTCGAGATCGAATTCCGTATTATCCAAAGCCATAACACGATCGATAACCATTTCACGGGTTTCGAGGTTCAATACCTGAATCTGCTCCAGGAACAGGAGGAAACCACGGCAACTGGCATCCAAACGCACGCCTTCTTCTTCGGTGTAAATCCGCATGGCCAGCGGATCGGCATCCATAAAATACGGCGCATTTTCGCCTTCCTGCAGGTCAGCGAGTTTTTCAAGCCAATTCAACGCGTTGTAGATATCATCCCGATCAAACCCCGCCTGAGCGAGATCATCAGTCAGTTGATCCTGATCGACGCGCATCTCTGGTTCATTGTGGATATAAGTTTCAAACAAGTACATCAGTACGTCGAACATGGCCTGCCCTCCTTATTCGGACATAGCCGCCGGGTACAGCTGCGATCCACCCTGCTAACTCCAGATCGAGTAATTTGATTACTACCTCTGGCACAGGTTGGCCGGCACGTTCAGCGACGACGTCAACAGGTGTCACCTCATCTCCTACGTTAGCCAACACATCGGCAAATGGCAATTCAACTTCGGCTTCTGACGCACAAATAGTTGTATTTTCGTTCAACGACAGCCAATGCAGGCCGCTTCCCAGCTGTTCCGCGATCTCTTTCGGCCCGGTTACCAGGTAAGCACCCTGTTGGATCAGCCAGTGTGTTCCCTCACTCATTGGGTTACCCAGCGCACCGGGTAAAGCGAAAACCTCACGCCCCTGATCAAGCGCACAGCGGGCAGTAATCAGCGTTCCGCTGCGCAGAGAAGCTTCAACTACCACCACGCCCAGACTTAACCCACTGATGATGCGGTTACGGCGTGGAAAATGGTCCGGCATCGGCAAATCGGTGACCAAATATTCTGAGAGCAAAGCCCCGCCACTATCAGCGATCTCTTCGGCCAGACGGCGATGTCGGCGCGGATAGATATTGGCCAGCCCACTGCCCAGAACGGCCACCGTCTGTCCTCCCGCCGCAAGTGCTGCGCGATGGCAGACGCTATCAATGCCAAGAGCCAACCCGCTGGTGATGGTAAACCCACAGTGAACCAGACCGGTGGTAAAGTAATTGCCCCAGTGCTCACCATAGTGGCTAAACTGGCGGCTGCCGACCATAGCGATTTGCGGCTGCTGCACCGCTTCCGGGTTGCCTTTGACCAGCAGCAGCAAGGGGGCATCGTCGATATGAAGCAACCGCTCTGGATAGCCACACTCACCATAGATCCACAGAAAATGGTCGGGCTGTTCCAGCCAGGCAAGCGTGGCAGCCAGATAACGCGGATCCGCCTGGCGAAACTGCGCCTGTTGTCGGGCATTCAGCCCCAGTTCATGCAGCAAGCGGGAAGGTTCTCCACCGGCCCAGACCAACTGCCGTATTATCAGGCTGGCCTGCGCTGTGCCAAGCCCAGTGACTCCGCGCATCCGTAAGCCGATTTCCTGTGCCTGCATCGCCTGTTCCCTCGCAAAAAATGGTGGTATTACCAATTCGAGCAATTGGTGCGCAATGCTGTCAATCAGGCCGGGAAATGTCTAGAATAGAAGCTAAACCTCGTTTATCACTCGGATACAGATCTCAAGATATATGTCAGTATTGCAGGTATTACATTACCCAGACGACCGGCTGCGCAAAGTTGCGGCCCCGGTAAAAGAAGTCAATGCGAATATCCAGCGCATCGTGGATGATATGTTTGAAACCATGTACGCAGAGGAAGGCATTGGCCTGGCTGCGACACAGGTGGATATCCATCAGCGCATTATCGTCATTGACGTTTCTGAAAACCGCGATCAGCGCCTGGTGCTGATCAACCCGGAGCTGCTGGAAAAAAGCGGCGAAACCGGGATCGAGGAAGGTTGCCTTTCCATTCCTGAGCAGCGTGCGTTAGTTCCGCGCGCCGCTAACGTGAAAATCAGAGCGCTGGATCGCGACGGCAAGCCTTTTGAGCTGGAAGCCGACGATCTGCTGGCCATCTGTATTCAGCACGAGATGGATCACCTGGTTGGCAAACTGTTCGTCGATTACCTGTCGCCACTCAAGCGCCAGCGTATCCGCCAGAAACTGGAAAAACTGGCCAAGTTTAACGCGCGCGCCTAACCGATCAGGAAATCAACGTGTCTGACTCTTTACGGATTATTTTCGCCGGAACTCCAGACTTCGCAGCGCGTCACCTTGACGCGCTGTTGTCATCTGGGCACCAGATTGTCGGGGTTTTCACTCAGCCTGACCGCCCTGCCGGCCGCGGTAACAAGCTGACGCCAAGCCCGGTCAAGGTTTTGGCCGAGCAGCATCAGTTACCGGTATTTCAGCCAAAATCATTGCGCCCGGAAGAAAACCAGCACCTGGTGGCCGATCTCAACGCCGATGTGATGGTCGTCGTGGCTTATGGGCTGATCTTGCCGAAAGCGGTGCTGGATATGCCGCGACTTGGCTGCATCAACGTCCACGGTTCCCTGCTGCCACGCTGGCGTGGCGCCGCGCCGATCCAGCGTTCACTCTGGGCCGGCGATAACGAAACTGGCGTCACCATCATGCAAATGGACGTAGGTCTTGACACCGGCGATATGATGTACAAAATCGCCTGCCCGATTGAAGCCGATGACACCAGTGCCAGTCTGTATGACAAACTGGCGCAGCTCGGCCCGCAGGGCATGTTGACCACGCTGCAGCAAATGGCTGAAGGTTCTGCCAAACGTGAAGTGCAGGATGAGTCGCTGGTCACCTACGCCGAGAAGCTGAGCAAAGAAGAAGCTCGCCTCGACTGGAGCTTGTCAGCCGTGCAGCTAGAACGCTGCATCCGCGCCTTTAATCCGTGGCCAGTCAGCTATTTCACCATTGACGATCAGCCGGTAAAAGTGTGGCAAGCCACGGTGTTGGAACAAAATGCCAATGCGGAACCCGGCACCATCGTTCATGCCGACAAACACGGCATTCAGGTTGCTACCGCCGAGGGTATCCTTAACCTGACTCAGTTGCAGCCAGCGGGCAAAAAACCCATGTCGGCACAGGATCTGCTGAACTCACGTCGTGAATGGTTTACACCGGGTAACCGGTTATAAGCCGCCCTCACTGCCCGGCCGATAATCGCCGGGCTGTTTCTTTCTTAATGCCGATCGCTACCCGCTTTAGCCTATGAAAAACAACTACAATCTCCGAAGCATCGCAGCCAAAGCCATCGGCCAGGTGCTGGATCAGGGCCAATCTCTCAGTACTGTCTTGCCGCCACTGCAAAAATCCATTTCTGACAAAGACCGCGCTCTGCTGCAGGAGTTATGCTTCGGCACCCTGCGCGTGCTGCCACAGTTGGAATGGTGTATTCAGCAATTGATGGCCAAGCCAATGACCGGCAAACAGCGCACGCTGCACTATCTGCTGATGGTCGGCCTCTACCAACTGCTGTATACCCGCATCCCAGCTCATGCAGTGCTGGCGGAAACGGTAGAAGGCGCCGTCGCGCTGAAACGGCCGCAGCTTAAAGGGCTAATCAACGGTGTATTGCGCCAGTTCCAACGACAGCAGGAAGAGTTGCTGCAACGCGCCGCCAATAATGACAGCCGCTATCTGCATCCAAGCTGGCTTTTGAAACGTATCCAGCAAGCCTACCCCGCGCAGTGGGAACAAATCGTCGATGCCAATAATCAGAAACCACCGATGTGGCTGCGTGTCAGCCGACTTCATCACACCCGTGAAGATTATTTGCAGCTGATGGCGCAGGCGGGTATTGCAGCCGAACCCCATACCGAATATCGCGATGCAATACGCCTGCTGGCGCCATGCGCCGTTACCGACCTGCCGGGATTTGCCGACGGCTGGGTTACCGTGCAGGATGCTTCCGCTCAGGGTTGTGTCGATCTGCTGGATCCGCAAGACGGAGAACAGATCCTCGATCTGTGTGCCGCTCCCGGCGGCAAAACCACGCATATTCTGGAAGCTGCGCCCAAAGCTCATGTCATGGCGGTCGATATCGATGAGCAACGCCTGAGTCGAGTCAAAGAAAACCTGCAACGCCTGCGTTTACACGCCGAGGTCAAGCAAGGCGATGGACGTACACCGCAAGACTGGTGTGGTGATAAGCAATTCGATCGCATTTTGCTGGATGCACCGTGCTCTGCCACGGGTGTGATCCGCCGTCATCCGGATATCAAATGGTTGCGTCGCGATAGTGACATCGCTGAACTAGCTACGCTGCAGGCCGAGATTATCGAAGCCATTTGGCCACATCTCAAAAAGGGCGGTGTGATGGTATACGCTACCTGCTCAATTTTGCCGGCAGAGAACGCGGAGCAGATTACCGCTTTCCTCCAGCGCCATCCCGAAGCCCGTCTGGTTGAAACCGGCGATGAACAGCAGCCTGGCCGACAGAATCTTCCCCATCCGGAGGATGGAGATGGCTTCTTTTACGCTAAGCTGATTAAAATGTAGCTATTCAGTATTCAGGGCGCGGCTGTTGCGCCCTTTCAGAAAACCTTCAGCGGTTTCAGTGTGAAGCAGAGAAGCGAATGAAAATAATTATTCTTGGTGCCGGTCAGGTTGGTGGAACACTGGCGGAAAACCTGGTAGGCGAAAACAACGACATTACCGTCGTGGATACCGACTCTGGCCGTCTGCGTCAGCTGCAGGATAAGTTCGACCTGCGGGTTGTTCAGGGCTACGGTTCCCATCCACGCGTACTGCGAGAAGCAGGCGCAGAAGATGCCGACATGCTGGTTGCGGTCACTAACTCTGACGAAACCAACATGATTGCCTGTCAGATTGCCTATTCGCTGTTTAATACGCCGAACCGAATCGCCCGTATCCGCGCGCCTGAATATATCCGTGAATCAGAGAAACTGTTTCAACCTGAAGCGGTGCCCATTGACCATTTGATCTCGCCTGAACAACTGGTTATCGATTACATCTATAAATTAATTGAATACCCTGGAGCATTACAGGTGGTGAACTTTGCAGAAGGCAAAGTCAGCATCGCTGCAGTAAAAGCCTATTACGGCGGCCCGTTGGTGGGTAATGCCCTGTCTTCTATGCGTGAGCATATGCCGCATATCGATACCCGCGTTGCCGCTATATTCCGTCAGGATCGGCCGATCCGCCCACAGGGCTCTACAATTATCGAAGCCGGAGACGAAGTGTTCTTTGTTGCGGCTTCACAGCATATCCGCGCGGTAATGAGTGAGCTACAACGGCTGGAAAAACCTTATAAACGCATCATGATTGTCGGCGGCGGTAACGTTGGTGCTGGCCTGGCGCAGCGCTTGGAGAAATCCTACAACGTGAAGCTGATCGAACGTAATCAGCAACGCGCCACGGAGCTGGCCGAACAGCTGCATGACACCATCGTGTTCTATGGCGATGCCTCTGACCAGGAGTTATTGGCAGAAGAACATGTTGATCAGGTAGATGTTTTTATCGCTATCACCAATGATGACGAAGCCAACATCATGTCTGCCATGCTCGCCAAACGTATGGGTGCCAAAAAGGTGATGGTGTTAATTCAGCGTCGTGCCTACGTTGACCTGGTGCAGGGCAGCGTCATCGACATTGCCATTTCCCCTCAGCAAGCCACGATCTCAGCGTTGCTGGGCCACGTACGTAAAGCAGATATCGTCAGTGTTTCATCGCTACGGCGCGGCGTGGCAGAGGCCATTGAAGCTATTGCACACGGTGACGAGAGCACCTCAAAAGTAGTTGGGCGTATCGTTGAAGATATTAAATTACCGCCGGGCACGACCATTGGCGCCATTGTCCGCGGTGATGACGTAATTATCGCCAACGGCAGCAGCAAAATCGAACAGGGCGATCACGTCATTATGTTTATTACCGATAAAAAGTTCGTTCCTGACGTTGAACGTTTGTTCCAACCAAGTCCGTTCTTCCTGTAGAACGAATTAATTGTCCCATGGTCTATAATCAGGTTGATATTCGTTGCCGTGGGTAAGAAGAGATAAAAACTTTTCTCTGCTTATTGTGGCAAAGGGAAATTGCTTTGTTAAACTTGAGTTATTAATTCTGCAAGGGGTGCGTTCTATGAGTATGATGAAAGAGTTTCGTGAGTTTGCCATGCGTGGCAACGTGGTTGATTTGGCAGTCGGTGTGATTATCGGTGCAGCATTCGGCAAGATCGTATCGTCTTTCGTTGCAGATATCATCATGCCACCGCTGGGTTTACTGATCGGCGGCGTTGACTTCAAACAGTTCCACCTGGTGTTACGCGAAGCTCAGGGCGCGGTGCCTGCAGTAGTGATGAACTACGGTTCATTCATTCAAACCGTTTTTGATTTTGTTATTGTTGCCTTTGCTATTTTCCTGGCAATTAAGTTAATGAACAAAGTACGTCGCAAACAGGAAGAAGCGCCAGCCGCACCACCTGTGCCAACTGCAGAAGAGAAGCTTCTGACTGAAATTCGCGATTTGCTCAGTCATCAGCAGCAACCAAAACTGTAAATCAGTTAATCCTACGCTAATAAAAAGCCATCTAAATCAGATGGCTTTTTTAATGCCTTAAAACCAGAAGGCCAGTGGTAAATTATCATTTGATAGTTTGCCACTGGCCTCCCAATTACCGCCTTTTGCGTGTTTGTCTTTACGCCGGTAGCTGCCTTTCCCTTTGGTATTTTTCTCTACCCGTTGGCGAAATAGTGGATCATGCAACAGTGCCTCAATGGCATTGTCCTGGATCTTACCTTTAGTATGTCGGTATTGAGTCATGGTAATTCACCTTATTTGACTATGGTTATAAAACGAGAAGATAATACTGCCAGCAGTATAAAAATTAAAGGGCCGGCAAGCCTGTCAGGCACCCTTTTTCACTTTTTCATCGCTGGCGCCCTGTTCCAGCGCTTCCAGAATCGAGCAATAATTGCTGGTATGTGCGCTTCCGCAGCAGGCATCACTAAGGCGCTTTAGCGACTCACGCATCCGAGTTAATTCCTTAAGCTTGTTCTCGACTTCGCTCAGACGCGCATCGACGATCGACTTCGATTCCTGGCAGGTATGATGCTCAGGATCGACACGGATCGACAGCAGTTCAGCAATGGTTTCCAGCGTAAAACCGAGCTGCTTGGCATAACGGATAAAGCGCAACCGCTGCAGGTCTTGATCGCTGTACAAGCGATAGCCGCCTTCGGTACGAATGTTATGATCCATCATTCCCTGCTTCTCGTAATAACGCACGGTATCCGGCGTCACATCGGCAAGTTTTGCCAGTTGCCCTATCTTAAACATCACTCTTCCTCCGGCGAAAATTTGCTGCTCAATGCTCTCTGATATTCACCGTGTAAAAAATCTGTGCTCATTCCAGCCTGACGAAGACGATGTTCCAACAGGGCCATTCGCTTGCCAAGTTCGGCATAGTCTGGATGTTCGCTATCAATTCCCTGTAGCAAACGGGCAATGTTCAAAGCCTCTTTACGATCTTCGAGCTCAGCAGGTAGATAGCCAGCATTTTTTAGCAGGCGAAACCCAGTACGCAATTCAGCGGGCACGGCACTGTCATCATCCAACTCTAGTGGCTGCCCCTGGCCGGGTAAGTTATCTAACTCACCTTTCGCCTGCGCATCAAGAATATGGCGCTCCGCCCACTGATCAAGTAGCCACATAACATACTCTCTCAACTGACTAATGAATAGCGTTAGCATAGCGGATAGGGAGGGGGATCTTAAGCCTGGCGGGGAAAGAACGCACGTTTGGCTGATTATGGACGTAAAAAAACCGGGCAAGCCCGGTTTTTTTACGCGTCTACAGATTACTCTGCAGTTGCTACTTCTGCTTGAGACTCAGCACGATCAACCAGCTCGATGTATGCCATCGGCGCGTTGTCGCCTGCGCGGAAGCCACACTTCAGAATGCGAGTGTAACCACCGGCACGGCTCGCGAAACGCGGGCCCAGCTCGTTAAACAGTTTTGCCACGATCTCGTTATCACGAGTACGGGCGAATGCCAGACGACGATTAGCTACGCTGTCGGTCTTGGCAAGAGTAATCAGCGGCTCAACAACGCGACGCAGCTCTTTCGCTTTTGGCAAGGTCGTCTTGATGATCTCATGACGAACCAAAGAGCCGGCCATGTTACGGAACATAGCCTGGCGATGGCTGCTGTTACGGTTCAGTTGACGACCACTCTTACGATGGCGCATGACCTTATCCTTCTCAGTAAAACCTTAACCTGTGATCCGGTTACTCGTCAGCAATGCTTGCCGGTGGCCAATTTTCCAGGCGCATGCCCAGAGAAAGTCCACGGGAGGCCAGCACGTCTTTAATCTCAGTAAGAGATTTTTTACCCAGGTTCGGCGTTTTCAGCAACTCAACCTCGGTACGCTGTACCAGATCACCGATGTAGTGGATAGCTTCTGCCTTAAGGCAGTTAGCAGAGCGGACAGTCAATTCCAGATCGTCAACAGGGCGCAGCAGGATCGGATCGAACTCTGGTTTTTCTTCTTTAACTTCCGGTTGACGTACATCACGCAAGTCAACGAAGGCTTCAAGTTGTTCGGCCAGGATGGTTGCCGCACGGCGGATCGCCTCTTCAGGATCGATCGTGCCATTGGTTTCCATTTCGATTACCAGCTTGTCCAGGTCAGTACGCTGTTCTACACGCGCTGCTTCAACATTGTAGGCAATACGCTCTACAGGGCTATAGCATGCGTCAACCAACAGACGACCGATCGGGCGCTCATCTTCTTCCGAATGAATTCGGGCAGAAGCCGGCACATAACCACGACCACGTTGAACTTTGATACGCATGCTGATAGCAGCGTTTTCATCGGTCAGGTGGCAGATCACGTGCTGAGGCTTGACGATTTCGACATCACCATCATGGGTAATGTCGGCAGCGGTCACAGGGCCAATGCCAGATTTATTCAGGGTAAGAATAACTTCATCTTTGCCTTGAACTCTCACCGCCAGCCCTTTCAGGTTGAGCAGGATCTCCAGGATATCTTCCTGTACGCCTTCTTTGGTGCTGTACTCGTGCAGTACACCATCAATCTCAACCTCGGTCACCGCGCAACCCGGCATAGATGAAAGCAGAATACGGCGCAGTGCGTTGCCAAGAGTATGGCCAAAGCCACGCTCTAAAGGCTCAAGGGTCACCTTGGCGTGCGTCGAACTGACTTGCTCGATATCTACCAGGCGCGGTTTTAGAAACTCTGTCACAGAACCCTGCATTGTGTCCTCTCTTTGGTACTAAGCCTTACTTGGAGTAAAGCTCGACGATCAGGTGTTCGTTAATGTCCGCAGACAGATCGGTACGTTCAGGCATACGCTTGAACACGCCTTCCATCTTAGCAGCATCAACTTCAAGCCAAGTCGGCTTTTCACGCTGCTCAGCCAGCTCCAGAGAAGCTTTAACACGAGATTGCTTTTTAGCTTTCTCGCGGATGCTGACTACGTCATTCGGAGATACCTGATAAGAAGCGATGTTAACAACGCGACCATTTACCATAATTGCTTTGTGGCTAACCAACTGACGTGACTCTGCACGAGTAGCGCCGAAGCCCATACGGTAAACAACGTTGTCCAGACGACCTTCCAGCAGTTGCAACAGGTTTGCACCGGTGTTGCCCTTCAGGCGTGCTGCTTCTTTGTAATAGTTACGGAATTGACGCTCCAGAACACCGTACATACGGCGAACTTTTTGCTTCTCACGTAACTGTACACCATAGTCAGACAGACGCGGTTTACGCGCACCGTGTTGACCAGGCGGTTGCTCAATTTTACACTTGGTATCGATCGCGCGAACGCCAGACTTCAGGAACAAGTCTGTGCCCTCACGGCGGCTAAGCTTGAGCTTAGGACCCAAATATCTTGCCATTTTCTTTCTCCAACTAACCTAAAAGCAGCGTTATACGCGACGCTTTTTCGGCGGACGACAACCGTTGTGAGGGATAGGAGTCACATCAGTAATGTTAGTGATGCGGAAACCTGCGGCGTTCAGTGCACGAATAGTTGATTCGCGACCCGGACCCGGTCCCTTAACCATAACTTCCAGGTTCTTGATACCGTATTCTTTTACTGCGTCAGCACAACGCTCGGCTGCAACCTGAGCTGCAAACGGAGTTGACTTACGAGAACCACGGAAACCAGAACCACCGGCAGTTGCCCAACCCAATGCGTTACCCTGACGATCGGTAATAGTCACAATGGTGTTGTTGAAAGAAGCATGGACATGAGCCACGCCGTCAGAGACTTGCTTTCTTACACGCTTACGTGTACGAACAGGTGCCTTTGCCATTATTCAATCACCCTGATTATTTCTTGATCGGTTTACGCGGACCCTTACGGGTACGTGCGTTGGTCTTCGTACGCTGACCGCGAACTGGCAGACCACGACGATGACGCAAACCACGGTATGTACCAAGATCCATCAGACGCTTGATGCTCAGGGTAACTTCACGACGCAAATCACCTTCTACAGTGAATTTGGCGACTGCTTCACGCAGCTGTTCAATTTGCTCTTCAGACAGCTCACTGATCTTAACATGTTCAGCAATACCCGTAGCTGCACAGATAGACTGTGAGCGGGTTTTACCGATTCCGAAGATCGACGTTAAGGCGATTACGGTATGTTTATGATCAGGAATGTTAATGCCTGCTATACGGGCCACTATGCACTCCTACTATTTTATACGGCAACACCATTCTGAAAAGCCCGTTTTCAGGATACTCAAATAATGTTGCAGCTACATACAAAAGATTGGCTGGCTAATCTAGCCAGCTCAACCCAACTTTGCAAGAAAAATATGCGAGATAATCAGCCTTGACGCTGTTTATGCTTCGGCTCGGCGCTGCAAATCACACGAACGACACCGTTACGCTTAACGATTTTGCAGTTACGACATAATTTCTTGACGGAAGCACGAACTTTCATTTTTACTCTCCGTAACTTCTCAAACGCACCTGATTAGCGGTTATAGCCTTTCAGGTTTGCTTTCTTCAATGCAGACTCGTACTGACTTGACATCATCAGAGTTTGCACTTGAGCCATAAAGTCCATGATGACGACAACCACGATCAGTAGCGAGGTACCACCAAAGTAGAATGGTACTTTCATTGCATCACGCATGAACTCCGGGATCAGGCAGATGAAAGTAATGTACATCGCGCCCACCAGGGTTAAACGCGTCATTACTTTATCGATGTACTTCGCCGTTTGCTCTCCCGGACGAATTCCTGGTACGAAGGCACCGGACTTCTTCAGGTTATCTGCTGTCTCACGCGGGTTGAAAACCAACGCCGTGTAAAAGAAACAGAAGAAGATGATTGCAGACGCATAGAGTAACACATAAAGCGGTTGCCCTGGCTGCAAATACAGCGAAATCGTTGTCAGCCAGTTCCAACCGGTACCGCCCCCAAACCATGATGCAATCGTGGCTGGGAACAGAATAATGCTGGAAGCGAAGATTGCCGGGATTACCCCTGCCATGTTCACTTTCAACGGTAAGTGTGTGCTCTGTGCTGCATAAACACGACGACCTTGTTGACGCTTCGCATAGTTAACGACGATACGACGTTGACCACGTTCTATGAAAACAACGAAGAAGGTTACTGCAAACACTAATACTGCAACCAACAGCAACAGGAGGAAGTGCAGGTCGCCTTGCCGGGCTTGCTCAATAGTATGGGCCACTGCCGGCGGAAGTCCCGCTACAATACCTGCGAAGATAATGATCGAAATACCGTTGCCGATACCGCGCTCAGTAATCTGTTCGCCCAGCCACATCAGGAACATTGTCCCGGTAACCAGACTCACTACAGCAGTAAAGTAGAATGCAAAGCCTGGGTTTAACACCAGACCCTGCATACCAGGCATATTCGGCAGACCGGTAGCAATACCGATCGACTGGAATATGGCCAACACCAGCGTACCGTAGCGGGTGTACTGGCTAATCTTGCGACGGCCAGCCTCCCCTTCTTTCTTGATTTCTGCTAACGCTGGATGAACCACCGTTAACAGCTGGATAATGATCGATGCCGAAATATACGGCATGATCCCCAGAGCAAAGATAGAAGCACGGCTGAGGGCACCACCAGAGAACATGTTAAACATTTCAATGATAGTGCCTCTCTGCTGCTCAAGCAATTTGGCAAGCACAGTGGCATCGATACCAGGAATCGGAATAAAAGAGCCGATACGGAAGACAATCAGCGCGCCGATGACAAACAAAAGTCTGCGCTTCAGCTCG
This sequence comes from Serratia sp. Je.1.23.a, assembly GCF_051129805.1. Lineage (NCBI taxonomy): Bacteria > Pseudomonadati > Pseudomonadota > Gammaproteobacteria > Enterobacterales > Yersiniaceae > Serratia > Serratia sp. Je.1.23.a. Next base: position 15,159 of record NZ_JBCPSR010000008.1, read on the forward strand.
CCGAGCCCGCCTTTAGCACTTTGAAAATCTAATCCTGGTTGCTTAGCCATCTGCTACTTATTCCTCAATTTTACCGCCAGCAGCTTCGATAGCAGCACGAGCGCCTTTGGTGACACGCAGACCACGCAGGGTAACCGGACGAGCGATTTCGCCAGAAAGCATAACTTTCGCGAATTCGATCTGGGTACCAACAACGTTAGCGGCTTTCAGCGTGTTCAGGTCGATTACGTCGCCTTCAACAAGAGCCAGTTCAGACAGACGAACTTCTGCCGTGATCATAGCTTTGCGCGAGGTGAAGCCGAATTTCGGCAAACGACGATATAAAGGCATCTGACCACCTTCAAAACCACGACGTACGCCACCGCCAGAACGTGAGTTCTGACCTTTGTGACCACGACCAGCGGTTTTACCCAGGCCAGAACCAATACCACGACCTACACGCTTCGGCGCATGCTTGGCACCTTCAGCCGGAGACAGAGTATTTAAACGCATCTGTTACTCCTCAACTTTAACCATGTAGGAAACCAGGTTGATCATACCGCGTACAGCAGGAGTATCCTCGCGCTCTACGGTGTGACCAATACGACGCAGACCCAGACCGAGCAGTGTAGCTTTATGCTTCGGCAGACGGCCAATGGAGCTGCGAACTTGTGTTACTTTGATAGTCTTAGCCATGGTCAATTACCCCAGAATGTCTGCAACGGATTTACCACGCTTGGCAGCGACCATTTCAGGGGACTTCATATTTGCCAAAGCATCAATAGTTGCACGAACCACGTTGATCGGGTTGGTGGAACCATAAGCTTTAGCCAATACGTTGTGCACCCCAGCGACTTCCAGGACGGCGCGCATTGCACCACCGGCAATAATACCGGTACCTTCGGAAGCCGGCTGCATGAACACACGGGAACCCGTATGAGCACCTTTAACAGGGTGCTGCAGGGTGCCGCTGTTCAGCGCGACATTCATCATGTTGCGACGGGCTTTTTCCATCGCTTTCTGGATCGCTGCCGGAACTTCGCGTGCTTTGCCGTAGCCAAAACCAACGCGACCGTTACCATCACCAACTACTGTCAGTGCGGTAAAGCTGAAAATACGGCCACCTTTTACGGTTTTAGATACGCGGTTTACCGCGATCAGCTTTTCCTGCAGTTCGCCAGCTTGTTTTTCGATGTGAGCCATCTTAAACCTCTTCCTTAGAACTGAAGGCCAGCTTCACGGGCAGCATCTGCCAGTGCCTGGACTCGACCATGATATTGGAAACCGGAACGGTCAAAGGAAACTTTAGAGATCCCTTTTTCCAACGCGCGCTCAGCCAGAGTTTTACCTACGGCAGCTGCTGCGTCTTTGTTACCGGAATACTTCAGTTGCTCAGTGATAGCTTTTTCTAAAGTAGAAGCGGCTACCAGTACTTCAGAACCATTTGGAGCAATTACCTGTGCGTAAATGTGACGCGGGGTACGATGTACCACCAGGCGGGTTGCACCCAGTTCTTTGAGCTTACGGCGTGCGCGGGTCGCACGACGGATACGAGCAGATTTCTTATCCATAGTGTTACCTTACTTCTTCTTAGCCTCTTTGGTACGCACGACTTCGTCGGCGTAACGGACACCCTTGCCTTTGTAAGGCTCAGGACGGCGGTAGGCACGCAGATCTGCAGCAACCTGGCCAATAACTTGTTTATCAGCGCCTTTCAGCACGATTTCAGTTTGGCTTGGGCATTCAGCAGTAATACCTGCTGGCAGCTGGTGATCGACTGGGTGAGAGAAGCCTAAGGCTAAATTCACCACGTTGCCTTTAACAGCAGCACGATAACCAACACCTACCAGTTGAAGCTTCTTGGTGAAGCCTTCGGTAACACCAACTACCATTGCGTTCAGCAGAGCGCGCGTAGTACCCGCTTGGGCCCAGGCGTTAGCAAAACCTTCGCGCGGAGCGAAAGTCAGTGCGTTAGCTTCTTGCTTCACTTCAACGGCGTCGTGGACAGTACGAGTCAGCTCGCCGTTCTTACCCTTAATCGAAATAACCTGACCGTTGAGTTTTACCTCTACGCCGGCAGGAATGACGACGGGTGCTTTTGCAACACGAGACATTCTTTCCTCCCGAATTAAGCTACGTAGCAGATAATCTCGCCACCAAGACCTGCTTGGCGAGCTGCACGATCGGTCATAACACCTTTAGAGGTAGAAACAACAGCGATACCCAAACCGGCCATAACTTTTGGCAGCTCATCTTTTTTCTTATAGATGCGCAGACCTGGACGGCTGATTCGCTGAATGCTTTCTACCACTGCCTTGCCCTGGAAGTACTTCAGTACCAGTTCCAGAACAGGCTTGGCGTCGCCTTCGATTTTGAAATCTTCAATAAAACCTTCTTCCTTCAGCAGGTTGGCAATTGCCACTTTCAGCTTGGAGGAAGGCATGGTGACCGCAACTTTGTTCGCGGCTTGACCGTTACGGATACGGGTCAGCATATCCGCGATCGGATCTTGCATGCTCATCTGTCTTTACTCCCGTGATTCAATTGGTAATTACCAGCTAGCCTTTTTCAAGCCAGGTACTTCACCGCGCATAGCGGCTTCACGTAACTTGATACGGCTCAACCCGAATTTGCCCACATAACCATGTGGACGGCCAGTTTGGCGGCAGCGCTTACGCTGACGAGACGGGCTGGAATCACGCGGCAGAGTTTGCAGCTTGAGAACAGCATCCCAACGTTCTTCGTCGGACGAGTTCACACCAGAAATGATAGCTTTCAGTTCCTCGCGTTTTGCGCGGTACTTTTCAGCCAGTTTCACGCGAACGACTTCGCGTGCTTTCATTGATTGCTTAGCCATCAGTAACCCTGCCTTACTTACGGAACGGGAAGTTAAAAGCAGCCAACAGCGCGCGGCCTTCATCATCAGATTTCGCAGTAGTGGTAATGGTAATATCCAAGCCACGAACGCGATCGACTTTGTCGTAGTCGATTTCTGGGAAGATGATTTGCTCACGCACACCCATGCTGTAGTTACCACGGCCATCGAATGACTTAGCGGACAAGCCACGGAAGTCACGGATACGTGGAACAGCAATGGAAATCAGACGCTCAAAGAACTCCCACATGCGCTCGCCACGCAGAGTTACTTTACAGCCGATCGGATAGCCCTGGCGGATTTTGAAGCCTGCAACAGATTTGCGGGCTTTGGTGATGAACGGTTTTTGACCGGAGATTGCTGCCAGATCAGCTGCTGCGTTATCCAGCAGTTTCTTGTCAGCGATCGCTTCACCAACACCCATATTCAGGGTGATCTTCTCGACCCGAGGGACTTGCATGACAGAAGCGTAGCTAAACTCAGTCATGAGTTTTTTAACTACTTCGTCTTTGTAGTAATCATGCAGTTTCGCCATCGTATTACTCCAAATTACTTGATAGTTTCGCTGTTAGACTTGAAGAAACGGACTTTTTTGCCGTCTTCGAATCTAAAGCCTACACGGTCAGCCTTACCGGTAGCCGTGTTGAAGAGAGCAATGTTAGAAACCTGAATTGCAGCTTCTTTTTCAACAATGCCACCTGGTTGGTTCAGGGCCGGAACCGGCTTCTGATGTTTCTTAACCAGGTTGATACCTTCAACAATGACCTTGCCAGCAGACAGGACATTTTTTACTTTACCGCGTTTACCTTTGTCTTTCCCGGTAAGCACGATAACTTCGTCATCACGACGGATTTTCGCTGCCATGGTTCGCTCCTTAGAGTACTTCTGGTGCCAGAGAGATAATTTTCATGAACTTCTCATTACGCAGTTCACGAGTTACCGGCCCAAAAATACGCGTACCGATAGGTTGCTCGCTGTTATTGTTCAAAATAACGCATGCATTACCATCGAAGCGAATGACAGAACCGTCCGGGCGACGTACACCCTTCTTGGTGCGCACCACTACCGCCTTCAGCACATCGCCTTTCTTCACCTTACCGCGAGGAATTGCTTCCTTGATGGTAATTTTGATGACGTCGCCGATGCCTGCGTAGCGACGGTGCGAGCCACCTAGAACCTTGATACACATTACGCGACGTGCACCGGAGTTGTCGGCCACGTTCAGCATAGTCTGTTCTTGGATCATGTTAGTGCTCCGCTAATGTCAACTACAACTTTAGGACCTATTACTAGGTCGTTGAAAAGCCCCATAACCGAGGGCGCAGCATTATAACACCGCTTCCAGAGTATGGGTAGAAAAAATAAACGGCTCATTTTCTGAGCCGTTTATTAAGTTAGAGCCAGCTACTCTATTACAGAATCGCTTTCTCTACAACGCGAACCAACGTCCAAGACTTAGTCTTAGACAGTGGACGGCATTCGCGGATTTCTACCACGTCACCGATACCACATTCGTTGTTCTCGTCATGTACGTGCAGCTTGGTCGTACGCTTGATGAATTTCCCGTAGATCGGGTGCTTCACCGTGCGCTCGATAGCAACAACCATGGATTTCTCCATTTTGTCACTAACAACACGACCCTGCAGAGTACGGATAATATCAGTCATTTACACACCCGCCTTTTCAGTCAGTAAAGTCTTAACGCGTGCGACGTTACGACGCACTTGTTTCAACAGGTGAGTTTGTTGCAGCTGGCCACTTGCCGCCTGCATGCGCAAGTTAAATTGCTCACGCAGCAGGTTGAGCAGCTCAGTGTTCAGCTCTTCAACGCTTTTTTCACGCAGCTCTTGTGCTTTCATTACATCACCGTCTTAGTTACAAAGGTGGTTTTGATCGGCAATTTAGCTGCAGCCAGCTTGAATGCCTCACGGGCGACCTCTTCTGGTACACCGTCCATTTCGTACAGGACTTTCCCAGGTTGGATCAGGGCAACCCAATACTCCACGTTACCCTTACCTTTACCCATACGCACTTCGAGCGGCTTCTCGGTAATTGGTTTGTCCGGGAATACACGGATCCAAATTTTACCTTGACGCTTAACTGCACGAGTCATTGCACGACGAGCTGCTTCGATTTGACGAGCAGTCAGACGGCCACGGCCAACAGCTTTCAGACCGAAAGTGCCGAAGCTAACATCCGTACCCTGCGCCAGACCACGGTTGCGGCCTTTGTGCATCTTACGGAATTTTGTACGCTTTGGTTGTAACATCAGCGACTCTCCTTACTTGCGGCCTTTACGCTGCTGCTTTTTAGGTTGAGCAGCCGGTTCCGGTTGTTCAACTGCAGCCATACCACCCAGGATCTCACCTTTGAAGATCCATACCTTAACGCCGATTACACCATAAGTGGTGTGCGCTTCAGATGTGTTGTAATCGATATCCGCACGCAGTGTGTGCAACGGAACACGACCTTCACGGTACCATTCGGTACGCGCGATTTCAGCACCGCCAAGACGGCCGCTTACTTCAACTTTGATACCTTTAGCGCCAAGACGCATTGCGTTCTGTACAGCACGCTTCATAGCACGACGGAACATAACGCGACGTTCCAGCTGTGAAGTGATGCTGTCAGCAACCAATTTAGCGTCAAGTTCCGGTTTACGGACTTCGGCGATGTTAATTTGCGCAGGAACGCCAGCGATATCCGCTACGACCTTACGCAGTTTTTCGACATCTTCGCCTTTCTTGCCGATAACGATGCCTGGACGAGCAGTGTGAATAGTCACACGGATGCTCTTCGCAGGACGCTCGATAACGATGCGAGAAACGGAAGCTTTCGCCAGTTCCTTAATCAGGAATTGACGAACTTTAAAGTCGCTGTCCAGGTTGTCAGCGAATTCTTTGGTATTCGCATACCAAGTAGAGTTCCAAGGTTTGACAATACCCAGGCGAATACCATTAGGATGTACTTTCTGACCCATTGCTAGTCTCCAGAGTCTCAGCGATCGGACACAACCACAGTAATGTGGCTGGTGCGCTTCAGGATGCGATCTGCACGACCTTTTGCACGCGGCATAATGCGCTTCATGCTTGGGCCTTCGTCTACGAAGATTTTCGTGACTTTCAGATCATCGATGTCAGCGCCATCGTTGTGTTCTGCGTTAGCAATGGCAGACTCCAGCACTTTCTTAACCAGACCAGCAGCTTTCTTGTTGGTGTAGGTCAGAGTTTCCAGAGCTTGCGACACTTTCTTACCGCGGATCAGGTCTGCAACAAGGCGAACCTTCTGAGCAGAAGAACGAGCGTGGCGATGTTTAGCGATAGTTTCCATCTCTTCCTCCTACCTTAGCGCTTTTTAGCTTTTTTATCAGCCGCATGGCCGCGATAAGTACGAGTCGGCGCGAATTCACCCAGTTTGTGACCGACCATTTCATCGGAAACGAACACTGGTACGTGCTGACGACCATTATGGACAGCGATGGTCAAACCGATCATGTTAGGAAAGATCGTTGAACGACGGGACCAAGTGCGCAAAGGCTTCTTGTCACCGCTTTCCACCGCTTTCTCTACCTTCTTCAGCAAGTGCAGGTCAATAAAAGGACCTTTCTTGAGAGAACGTGGCATGGCTTATCCTCTAATTATTTTTTGCTACGGCGACGTACGATGAACTTATCAGTACGCTTGTTGCTACGGGTCTTCTTACCTTTGGTCTGAACGCCCCACGGGGTTACCGGGTGCTTACCAAAGTTACGACCTTCACCACCACCGTGCGGGTGATCTACCGGGTTCATCGCCGTACCGCGAACGGTAGGACGAACACCACGCCAACGTGCAGCACCTGCTTTACCCAGAACGCGAAGCATATGTTCAGCGTTACCGACTTCACCCAGGGTGGCGCGGCAATCAACTGGAACTTTACGCATTTCGCCTGAGCGCAGACGCAGAGTTACGTAGGAACCATCACGTGCAACGATCTGAACGTAGGCACCAGCAGAACGAGCCATCTGGCCGCCTTTACCTGGTTTCATTTCTACGTTGTGAACCGTTGAACCCACTGGGATGTTGCGCATTGGCAGGGTGTTACCTACCTTGATTGCAGCATCAACGCCAGATTGGATCTGGTCACCAGCTTTCAGGCCTTTCGGCGCCAGGATGTAACGGCGTTCGCCGTCTTTGTACAGAACCAGCGCGATGTTCGCGGAACGGTTCGGATCGTACTCCAGACGCTCAACCACTGCAGCCACACCGTCTTTGTTGCGTTTGAAGTCAACCAGACGATAATGTTGCTTGTGGCCACCACCGATATGACGGGTGGTGATACGGCCATTGTTGTTACGACCACCGCTTTTGCTCAGTTTCTCAAGCAGCGGGGCATAAGGTTTACCCTTGTGCAGCTCAGGGTTAACCACTTTAACAACGTGGCGACGACCCGGAGATGTAGGTTTACATTTAACAATTGCCATTGTTCTTACTCCTCCGACTTACTCTGCGCCGCCGATGAAGTCCAGGTTCTGGCCTTCTTTCAGGGTGACGTAAGCTTTTTTCCAGTCGCTACGACGACCAACACGCTGACCGTGACGTTTCACTTTCCCTTTAACTACCAGGGTGTTCACGTCTTCGACTTCGACTTCAAACAGTTTCTGCACTGCAGCTTTGATTTCTGCTTTGGTCGCGTCTTTGGCAACTTTGAGTACGATGGTGTTGCTTTTTTCCATCGCAGCGGATGCTTTTTCAGATACGTGCGGTGCACGCAGCACTTTCAGCAAACGTTCTTCACGGATCATGCCAGCATCTCCTCAACTTGCTTCACAGCATCAGCAGTCATAACCACTTTGTCGAAGGCGATCAGGCTAACCGGGTCGATACCTGCTACATCGCGCACGTCAACCTTGTACAGGTTGCGAGCAGCCAGGAACAGATTCTCATCCAGTTCACCGGTCACGATCAGCACATCTTCCAGAGCCATATCTTTCAGTTTCTGTGCCAGCAGCTTAGTTTTAGGCGCTTCTACAGAGAACTTCTCGACAACGATCAGACGATCTTGACGTACCAGTTCGGACAGGATGCTTTTCAGCGCGCCGCGGTACATCTTTTTGTTTACTTTCTGACTGTGGTCCTGAGGCTTAGCAGCAAAGGTCACGCCACCTGAACGCCAGATCGGGCTCTTTACAGAACCTGAACGCGCACGGCCGGTACCTTTCTGGCGCCACGGTTTTTTACCGGAACCAGTCACTTCAGCGCGGGTCTTCTGAGCACGGGTACCTTGACGGGCACCTGCTGCATAAGCAACAACAACCTGGTGTACCAGCGCTTCGTTGAAATCACGACCGAAGGTAGTTTCGGAAACAGTCAGCGCGCTTTGCGCGTCTTTCAATACTAATTCCATTGCTATCCCCTTACGCCTTCACAGCTGGTTTAACGATCAGGTTGCCACCGGTTGCGCCCGGTACAGCACCCTTAACCAGCAGCAGGTTGCGCTCAGCGTCAACACGTACTACGTCCAGGCTTTGAACGGTTACACGCTCGTCACCCAGGTGGCCAGCCATTTTCTTGCCTTTGAACACTTTGCCCGGAGTCTGGTTCTGACCGATAGAACCCGGAACGCGGTGAGACAAGGAGTTACCGTGGGTAGCGTCTTGGGTACGGAAGTTCCAGCGCTTAACTGTGCCAGCAAAACCTTTACCTTTAGAAGTACCGGTAACATCGACTTTTTTAACTTCAGCGAAAATTTCTACGCTGATGTTTTGACCTGCAGTGAACTCTTCACCTTCTGCAAGGCGGAATTCCCACAGACCACGGCCAGCTTCAACGCCAGCTTTAGCGAAATGGCCCGCTTCCGGTTTGGTCACACGGTTAGCTTTTTTGCTACCAGTGGTAACCTGAACGGCACGGTACCCGTCGTTTTCCAGGTCTTTAACCTGAGTCACGCGGTTCGCTTCAATTTCAATCACGGTTACTGGGATAGAAACGCCATCTTCAGTGAAGATACGAGTCATGCCCACTTTTTTACCGACTAAACCAATCATTGTTTCAACCTCTCAATCGCTCAATGACCTGATTAACCCAGGCTGATCTGCACGTCTACACCGGCAGCCAGATCCAGACGCATCAGAGCATCAACGGTTTTCTCGGTTGGCTCAACGATGTCAACCAGACGCTTGTGAGTGCGAATCTCGTACTGATCACGCGCGTCTTTGTTAACGTGCGGAGAGATCAGAACGGTAAAGCGCTCTTTGCGAGTTGGCAGCGGGATCGGACCACGGACTTGCGCACCAGTGCGCTTTGCAGTCTCGACGATTTCCGCGGTTGATTGATCGATAAGACGATGATCAAACGCTTTCAGGCGGATACGGATTCTTTGGTTCTGCATGAGACCAGAGCTCCAATTATTTATAAACGTAAATAATTACTCCTCACACCCATTTCGATTGATGGGGGAGTGTAATCGTCAACATATAACCCCCATATCGGGAGTATTGTTCGAAGAGCAGAAAGTCCTGCCTATCGACTGATTCGCTAAAATCAGGCTTACCAAGATTAGGTAAGCCCGCGCATTATACGCAAAACAGAGCGAGAAGCAAGGCACAGATGGAAATATGCTCAGGATATCGGCATTTTTTACCGGCGGGTAACTAACGGGTGAAAACCGAGGGGGAAATTCGTCGGGATTAGGGTACAGCTTTGTCGCTGCTCCCCTGCCCTGCCGGAGAAACTCATGCCGGCAGGAGAACATCGTTGTAAAAGGTATTTATTGCCTACAACTGAGCTTGGGCATAGTTCTGGATACCCAGACGCGCTATCAAATCCAGTTCAGTTTCCAGCCAGTCGATATGTTCTTCTTCATCGGCCAGAATTTCTATCATCAGGTCACGGCTGACATAGTCATGGATAGAATCAGCATAGGCGATGCCTTCACGCAGATTCTTGGCGCCATCCAATTCCAGGGCCAGGTCCGAACGCAACATTTCTTCGATATCTTCGCCAATGTTCAGCTTGCCGAGATCCTGCAAATTCGGAAGGCCTTCCAGAAACAGGATACGCTCGATATAACGATCGGCATGCTTCATTTCGTCGATCGACTCGTGGTATTCCTTTTCATTGAGGCGTGTTAGCCCCCAGTTCTTGAACATTCGGGCGTGCAGGAAATATTGATTGATGGCAACCAGCTCGTTACCGAGCAGTTTGTTGAGATGAGCAATGATCTTTTTATCGCCTTTCATAGGTAAATCCTCCTGGCCAGTTCTAAAAGTGTAGAAGCTGTAAGCCAAGAGTCAAAAAATAACCTTACCTTTAGTTAGGCAACTTCGTGCATTGGGATAATGGTTCCGCTTTCCTCCACCATAATCTGTCTTGCCTGACGAATGCACTTTCCGCAATCGGTACCAATCGGCACAAGTTCACGCAGTTGTTTCATGGTATGCGGGTTGTGCTGACGCACGGCTTTACGGATCGCTTTGTCAGTCACGGCATTACACAGACATACGTACATAAGAGACTCACTTCTTAACCAATTCTGTAAGTCTAAATAGGAATGCTTTTTATTTCAATTAAGATTTGAGCAAATTGCATAAAAAAAGGGCACCGAAGTGCCCTCTTTTGTGTCGAAAAATTATTCGCGATTAAGCGATAACTTTAGCAACAACACCAGCGCCAACAGTACGGCCGCCTTCACGGATTGCGAAACGCAGACCGTCGTCCATCGCGATTGGGTGGATCAGGGTAACAACCATGTTCACGTTGTCACCTGGCATTACCATTTCAACGCCTTCTGGCAGTTCGATGGTACCGGTCACGTCAGTTGTACGGAAGTAGAACTGTGGACGGTAGCCTTTGAAGAATGGAGTATGACGACCACCTTCTTCTTTGCTCAGGATGTACACTTCTGAGTCGAACTTGGTGTGTGGCTTGATTGAACCTGGTTTAGCCAGTACCTGACCACGTTCGATATCTTCACGCTTGATACCACGCAGCAGAACACCAACGTTCTCACCAGCACGGCCTTCGTCCAGCAGTTTGCGGAACATTTCAACGCCAGTACAGGTAGACTTAACGGTGTCTTTGATACCAACGATTTCAACTTCTTCGCCAACTTTAACGATACCGCGCTCAACACGACCGGTAACAACGGTACCACGACCGGAGATGGAGAAGACGTCTTCGATTGGCAGCAGGAACGGCTTGTCGATAGCACGCTCTGGTTCTGGGATGTAAGAATCCAGGTAACCGGCCAGCTCGATGATTTTAGCTTCCCACTCAGCTTCGCCTTCCAGTGCTTTCAGCGCTGAACCACGAACAACCGGCAGGTCATCACCAGGGAAGTCGTAAGCAGACAGAAGTTCACGAACTTCCATTTCTACCAGTTCCAGCAGCTCTTCATCATCAACCATGTCGCATTTGTTCATGAATACGATGATGAAAGGAACGCCAACCTGACGACCCAGCAGGATGTGCTCACGGGTCTGAGGCATTGGGCCGTCAGTCGCAGCAACAACCAGGATAGCGCCGTCCATCTGAGCAGCACCGGTGATCATGTTTTTAACGTAGTCGGCGTGCCCTGGGCAGTCAACGTGCGCGTAGTGACGAGTCGGGGTGTCATACTCAACGTGAGAAGTGTTGATGGTGATACCACGAGCTTTTTCTTCTGGCGCGTTATCGATCTGGTCGAAAGCACGTGCAGAACCGCCGTAGGTTTTAGCCAGAACGGTGGTGATTGCTGCAGTCAGGGTAGTTTTACCGTGGTCAACGTGGCCGATAGTACCAACGTTAACGTGCGGTTTGGAACGTTCAAATTTTTCTTTAGACACGGCTATATTCCTTACTCTTATGCTCTCCCCTCATGGAGAGAGCACTGATCAATGTGTTAAACCCGAAAGCTTATTTACCACGGGCTTCAATAACGGCCTGAGCGACGTTGTTCGGCGCATCATCGTACTTCAGGAACTCCATGGAGTAAGAAGCACGGCCTTTGGTCAGAGAACGCAGTTGAGTTGCGTATCCGAACATCTCGGACAACGGAACTTCAGCGTGAATCTGAACGCCAGTAGCGTTGGATTCCTGACCTTTCAGTTGACCACGACGACGGCTAAGGTCACCGATGACGTCACCAGTGTTCTCTTCCGGCGTTTCAACTTCAACCTTCATGATAGGCTCAAGCAAAACAGGTTTTGCTTTCTTAAAGCCATCTTTAAAGGCGATAGAAGCGGCCAGTTTAAACGCCAATTCGGAGGAGTCAACATCGTGGAAAGAACCGAAATGCAGACGCACACCGAGATCAACTACCGGATAACCAGCCAGTGGACCAGACTTAAGCTGCTCCTGGAGGCCTTTATCAATGGCAGGGATGTATTCCGTTGGGATCACACCACCTTTAATGTCATTGATGAACTCATAACCTTTCGGATTTGAGCCCGGCTCCAGTGGGTACATGTCGATCACAACGTGACCATACTGACCACGACCACCAGACTGCTTGGCGTGTTTACCTTCGATATCGGTAACTTTCGCGCGAATCGCTTCACGGTAAGCAACCTGAGGTTTACCCACGTTAGCTTCAACGTTGAATTCACGCTTCATGCGGTCAACCAGGATATCCAGGTGAAGTTCACCCATACCTGCGATGATAGTCTGACCTGATTCTTCGTCAGTCCATACGCGGAATGATGGGTCTTCCTTCGCCAGACGGCCCAGAGCCAGACCCATTTTTTCTTGGTCAGCTTTGGTTTTTGGTTCAACTGCAACGGAAATTACCGGCTCAGGGAACTCCATACGCTCCAGAATGATCACGTGGTTTGGATCACACAGAGTGTCACCGGTAGTCACGTCTTTCAGACCGATTGCTGCAGCGATGTCGCCCGCACGAACTTCTTTGATCTCTTCACGCTTGTTAGCGTGCATCTGAACGATACGGCCCAGACGCTCACGAGCAGCCTTCACTGAGTTCAGAACGGTGTCACCGGAGTTAACGATACCGGAGTACACGCGGAAGAAGGTCAAGTTACCCACGAATGGGTCGGTAGCAATTTTAAATGCCAGAGCAGCAAACGGCTCTTCATCGCTAGCGTGACGCTCAGCCGGAGTATCTTTACCGTCGTCCAGGATACCGTTGATTGCAGGGACGTCAATTGGGGATGGCAGGTAATCAATTACCGCATCCAGCATCGCCTGCACGCCTTTGTTTTTAAAGGCGGAACCACAGGTAACCAAGATGATTTCGTTGTTCAGCACGCGCTGACGCAGAGCAGTCTTGATTTCTTCCTCGGTCAGCTCTTCGCCGCCCAGGTATTTGTCCATCAGCTCATCTGAAGCTTCAGCTGCAGATTCAACCAGGTTCTGGCGCCATTCTTCAGCCAGCTCTTGCATGTCAGCAGGGATGTCTTCGTATTCGAAGGTCACGCCAGCATCAGCTTCGTTCCAGTTGATCGCTTTCATTTTCACCAGGTCAACAACACCGGTGAATTTCTCTTCTGCGCCGATAGCCAGCTGCAATGGCACTGGATTCGCGCCCAGACGAGATTTGATCTGACCAACAACTTTCAGGAAGTTAGCACCCATGCGGTCCATTTTGTTAACGAACGCGATGCGTGGAACTTTGTATTTGTTAGCCTGACGCCATACAGTTTCAGACTGAGGCTGAACACCACCTACAGCACAGTAAACCATTACAGCGCCATCAAGAACACGCATGGAACGTTCTACTTCGATGGTGAAGTCAACGTGTCCTGGGGTGTCGATGATGTTTACGCGGTGCGGCTCAAACTGCTTGGCCATACCAGACCAGAAAGCAGTAGTCGCTGCAGAAGTGATGGTAATACCACGCTCCTGCTCCTGTTCCATCCAGTCCATGGTGGCAGCGCCGTCATGAACTTCACCGATTTTGTGGTTTACACCGGTGTAGAACAGAATACGTTCGGTAGTGGTCGTCTTACCGGCGTCGATGTGGGCGCTGATACCGATATTACGGTAGCGCTCAATGGGTGTTGTACGAGCCATTTGATTCCTCTATTGCCTTAGGCGTTCAAGTTCGGTTAACCCAAGCGGGTTGGCTTCTTGAAGCGCCCGCTTGGTTAGCATAACTACTGCGTGGCAATTACCAGCGGTAGTGGGCGAACGCCTTGTTAGCTTCGGCCATACGGTGAACGTCTTCACGCTTCTTAACAGCAGAACCTTTGTTCTCAACTGCATCAGAAAGCTCGTTCGCCAGGCGCAGAGCCATGGATTTATCACCGCGTTTACGAGCAGCATCAACGATCCAACGCATTGCCAGAGCATTACGACGGACCGGGCGAACTTCAACTGGCACCTGATAAGTAGAACCACCAACGCGGCGAGACTTAACTTCTACAGTCGGGCGAACGTTGTCGAGGGCTACTTCGAAAGCTTCCAGGTAATCTTTACCAGAACGCTGAGCCAGGGTCTCCAGCGCGGTATAGACGATTGCTTCTGCAGTAGATTTTTTACCATCTACCATCAGGATGTTTACAAATTTGGCCAACAGTTCGGATCCGAACTTAGGATCTGGCAGGATTTTACGTTGGCCGATTACGCGACGACGTGGCATGGAAATACTCCGTTGTTAATTCAGGATTGTCCAAAACTCTACGAGTTTATTTTGACATTAAAGTGAAAATGTTTGGCCTTACTTAACGGAGAACCATTAAGCCTTTGGCTTCTTCACGCCGTACTTGGAACGAGCTTGCTTACGGTCTTTAACACCGGAGCAGTCAAGTGCACCACGAACGGTGTGGTAACGCACACCTGGCAAGTCTTTTACACGACCGCCACGGATCAGGATCACGGAGTGTTCCTGCAGGTTATGACCTTCACCGCCGATGTAGGAGGTAACTTCAAAACCGTTAGTCAAACGCACACGGCATACTTTACGCAGTGCGGAGTTTGGTTTCTTAGGAGTGGTGGTATATACGCGAGTACATACACCACGTTTCTGCGGGCAGGCTTCCAGCGCTGGAACGTTGCTTTTAGCAGCCTTCACAGAGCGTGGTTTGCGTACCAGCTGATTAATTGTTGCCATTAAAAAGCTCCTGGTTTTTGCTTCGTAAACACGTGATAAATCCCCTCGTATGCACTACTGGCAAAGTACGAGGACGCAGAATTTTATGGCTGAGTAGTAGAGGTGTCAAGAAATATACAACATCACTCTCATCACCAGGCCATTTGGCTGCGATGTTTTTCGGTTAATTCAACGAAGTGATTATAGCCGACGACAGTGATTTTGTGTGAAAAATGACCAGGCACCCCTCTGGCATCCAGGTCGTTCTGCAGCGCATAAAGGGATATGGGGGCATTGAGCAGCAATTCAAGGTGCACGCTACCGGCCAGGCCGGCCAGCACGCCATCCTGCAACAGCAACAGGTCATCGCCCGGTGCGGTCAAACGCAGCAGCGCGGGCAAATCACATTGAGTGGGGGAACGGCTAAGGGTATACAGCATCAGGATTTCCTAAAATGTCATCACCACGTCATAGCTGGCCAGTTGGCGACTCAGCGCATCCGGTGCCAAAATCTCGGCGTCCAACACCCAGTCGGTCACCTGACTCAGGCCGCGTTCCTGTAGCGATGCCTGGCAAAGATAACACTGTTCAACGTCATACAGCGGCAGCACGCCAAAGGTGGCAATGTAATTGCGCGCCAGAATTTTTTCCGGTTGCTGTCCCGGCATGATTTGC
Source organism: Serratia sp. Je.1.23.a (assembly GCF_051129805.1). Lineage (NCBI taxonomy): Bacteria > Pseudomonadati > Pseudomonadota > Gammaproteobacteria > Enterobacterales > Yersiniaceae > Serratia > Serratia sp. Je.1.23.a. The sequence continues at coordinate 30,694 of NZ_JBCPSR010000008.1, forward strand.
AACACGCCGTCACCGATAAAAAACACGCCCAGATCTTCGCTCAGCGCCGAAGTGGCTAACAACGCATCCAGACCTTCCCTGCCGCTGGCGCTGCCGTGTGGACTCTGGGTAAAAACAAAAGCGACTCGTTTCATAAACTCTCTCAGAACTGCACCAGGCGGTCACAGCTCAGCGAAGCCTCCGCCAGCGAGCCCAGCCCGCTAAGGGTAAAACCCGGCTGAAGATTGGCGCTGGGCAATCCTTGCTGTGCGGCTTCCTGCTCATCGGTCACACCGCGCCGCAGCGCCGCAGCCACGCAGACGTTGAGCTCAATGCCATGCTGCTGTGCCAACTGCACCCAACCCCGTACCAAATCAAATTCGTCGCTGGCCGGTGCAGTCAGTTGATTGGCGTTCAACACCCCTTCACGGTAAAAAAACACGCTGGAGAGACGGTGTCCCTTGGCCAGCAAAGCCTGCGCGAACTGATAGGCGCTGCTGGCCTGTTGAGTGCCGTATGCCGGGCCGGTGACCAAAAGGCAGTAATTCAGCATCCGCGCTCAGTTCCCAACAGATCGCCGCTTTTGAACTGGCGGATGTACAGATACACGGTGTGTTTTGAGATATTCAGACGGTCCGCCACCTGATTAATGGCGTCCTTGATATCAAAAATGCCCTTCTCATAGAGATTCAGCACTACCTGGCGGTTTTTGGCATTGTTGGAGACATTACGATCGGCATTAACTTCCTCAATGGTAAACTCCAGCGTCTGCGCCACCAGATCGTCAACGGAAGACGCAAAGTTGACCGAGGGTGCCACGTCCTGAGTTTCCGGCGGCATAAAGGTCTGCATCACCTGGGAGAAAGGCACGTCGAGGTTCATGTTGATACACAACAAACCGATCACCCGCTGCTCGCGATTGCGGATGGCGATAGTCACCGACTTCATCAACACACCGCTCTTGGCACGGGTAAAATAGGCCTTGGACACGCTGCTGTCATCGCCGGCCATGTCATGCAACATACGCAGCGCGAGGTCAGTGATCGGCGAACCGATCTGCCGCCCGGTATGCTCACCGTTCGCAATCCGTACCGCCGAACATTTCAAATCTTCCAAAGCATGCAGCACGATTTCACAGTGCCCGCCGATCAACATCGCCAGGCCGTCAACAACCGCTTCGTAAGACTTCAGGATTTCATGATCCGTCTGAGTAAACGGACGTTCATTCAGCAAATCAAGTTCGCTGGCTTCGCTGGATAAAAGCGAATTAGACATCGAAAATACCACCCTCAAAGATCGCCTGTGCCAGGGGGCGCAGCTAAAACTGCTCGTGCGGGTTCCTTTCCACAGGCGGCACACCCTTGAAGTTACGCGGGATGGGCTGGCTGATATCAGTCTGAAACAGCACGACGAGCGTCCGCAGGCCGAGATGACCAGGAACAGTTTTAGGTACACGCCCTAAGGGGCAGGCGCATGACTCATAAGTCCGGATTATTAGTCTAGCAAAACAGCCAGAGTAAAGTCCTTGCGTTTGCGCGTGGTATTGACGTTAAGCCCGATGCCCGGCAGGCGTCAAGCGATCAGTGGGCAGGAAGCGAAAGTTAGCGCTGATTTGGCGGATTAAAATGAACACCGCCGCGAGGGAAGCTCGCGGCGGTGTGGGGACTCAGACAGGCTTATTGCGCTTTGGCGTCTGCCGCTGCGTCAGCCGGCTTCTCAGCCTTGGCATCCGCTTTAGGAGCGGCTTTCACATCCAGCAGTTCAACGTCGAACACCAGTGTGGAGTTAGCCGGGATGCCCGGAACGCCAGTTTTACCGTAGGCCAGCGCCGGTGGGATAACCAGCTTGATTTTGCCGCCTTTCTTGATGTGTTTCAGGCCTTCGGTCCAACCTGGGATCACACCGTCCAGACGGAATGACAGTGGCTCACCACGGGTGTAGGAGTTATCAAACTCGGTGCCGTCAGTCAGGGTGCCTTTGTAGTTTACTACAACGGTATCGCTGTCTTTAGGCGCAGAACCGGTACCTGGCTTCTCTACCTGATACAGCAGGCCGGACTCGGTTTTCTTCACGCCTTTTTCTTTCGCGAAGGTATCGCGGTACTTGGTGCCTTTCGCTTCGTTATCTTTCGCGTCCTGCTCCATCTTCGCCTGAGCGGAAGCCTTCACGCGCGCTTCAAAGCTCTGCAGAGTTTTTTCGATATCTGCGTCGTTCAGCTTGCTCTTGTTGGCGAAAGCGTCCTGAACGCCTGAGATCAGCTGGTCTTTGTCCAGTTTGATACCCAGTTTTTCTTGCTCTTTCAGCGAGTTGTCCATGTAACGGCCCAGGGATGCGCCCAGTGCGTAAGCCGCTTGCTCGTCATCGTTCTTGAACTTGCCGGTGCTTGGTGCTGCGTCTGCGGCTTTAGCTGCTTCTGCCGGTTTAGCTGCATCGGCAGCCATGACCTGGGTCGCATTCAAAGCAAAAGCCATGGTGGTTGCCAGAAGCGTGACTTTAAACAAAGATTTCATCCATTTCTCCAGTGTCTGAAGCGGTGCCCCAAACAATCATTAAGTAAGATAACCGGGCTACTATAGCTGTCCGAAACAAAACAAAACAGTCACACAGGTAACCAATCGAGTCAAAGTGTGACTCCAGCTTTAAACAGAAGTTTCGTTTAATGTGCTACCCGTATGATAAGTCAGATTTTTCCTGCGCCCGTGGTATCCACAGTAACAAAAACCGCCACACCGAGCGCTCTATTTTTCAGCACTTTACACAGTGCACCGGCGCTTTCCGTCTGCCCCCGCACATAGCGGGGTGAAATAGCGCAGCGCAAAGCCGCCGGCAGCTGTTACCATAGCGTCAGATTCAGGATTTAACCGCGTCAGAGGTAGCATCATGCACAACGCCGATATCCAAAGCCTGTTACTGCGGCTTGAAGAACTGGAAAGCCGTCAGGCCTTTCAGGAAGTCACTATTGAAGAGCTCAATCAGACCGTGGTGAAACACCAGCTTGAAATGCTGAAATTGCAGGATCACCTGCGCGTGCTGACCGACAAGCTGCGTTCGACCCAAACGTCGATGATTGCGTCGCAGTCGGAAGAAACACCGCCGCCACATTATTGATAAGCCATAAAAAAGGGCAGCCTGAGGGCCGCCCTTTTTTTTGCCGTTACTGCGCTGCGATTAGTGGCAGCCGCAACCGCCGTTACCACAACCGCCTTTCTTGGCCTGACCGTGATCATGCGCGTGGTCATGGTCGTGATCGTGGCCATGGCCGCCGCAGCACCCTTCACCGTGTTCGTGGTGATGATCGTGCTCGCCGTGTACGTGGCCGTGCGCCAATTCTTCAGCGGTAGCTTCGCGGATCGCGACAACTTCTACGTTGAAGTTCAGGTTCTGGCCAGCCAGCATGTGGTTACCGTCAACCACTACGTGATCGCCGTCCACTTCGGTGATTTCGACCGGCACTGGGCCCTGATCGGTGTCAGCCAGGAAACGCATGCCAACTTCCAACTCGTCAACGCCCATAAAGACGTCTTTCGGCACGCGCTGCACCAGGTTTTCGTCGTAGTTGCCGTACGCATCGTTAGCGCCAACGTTAACGTCAAAACGATCGCCCGCTTCGTGGCCTTCGAGTGCTTTTTCCAGACCTGCGATCAGAGAACCATGCCCGTGCAGATAGTCCAGCGGCGCACTCACCGGAGACTCATCAACCAACACACCGTCTTCTGTACGTACTTGATAAGCCAGGCTGACCACCAAGTCTTTTGCTACTTTCATGATATCTCCTACCGTTGGATACTTGGACGCAGCCGCCATGAGGCCGCGCCTTTACCGGACAGATTGTATCGGAAATCTGCCCCGCTGTACCCTCCAGCATAAAAAAACGCGCTCGATAACGCTATTCCGGATGGAAAATACCGATCACCTGCTCCTGCGGCCGGACGTGCTTTTCCACCTGCTGTTCGGTCTGCCGCTGATGATGGCCGCACTTGACGCACTCCACCACTTCAACCTGGTCTTCACGCCAAACGGCCAGCATATCCATAGCCTTACAGCTTGGGCAGACCGCCCCGGCGATAAATCTTTTCCGTGTTGCAGACATCTCAGTGCTCCAAATTATTCGTATTCATCCCAGCCGTCGAACTGGCGACTCTCTTTTTGCATTTCCCGGTGGAAAAGTTCTTCCAGCTCGCGCCGCGCTTCCTTCACGCGGGAAATTTGCGCCACATCGCCGTGATGCGGCGGCATCAGCTCACGCAACATCCGCATATCCAATCGACGGAAGTGCTGCTGTGCGCGATAGGCCTGATGAGGATGCATACCCAGTTCCATCAGTGCCTTGCGCCCCAGTTCCAGCGCACTAGAAAAAGTTTCGCGACTGAACTGCTTGACCCCTGCCTGCAACAACTCATGCGCTTCCACACGACCGCGCGCCCGCGCCAAAATACTCAGCTCGGGAAAATGCTGCTGGCACAGGCGGACAATTTCCATGGTGTCTTCCGGCTCATTACAGGTGATCACAATCGACTTGGCCTTCGCCGCGCCGGCCGCACGCAGCAGTTCCAGCTCGGTGGCGTCACCGTAATACACCTTATAACCATAGCGCCGCAGTACGCCGACGGCGCTGACATCGCGCTCCAGGACGGTAATACGCATCTTGTTAGCCATCAGCAGGCGGCCGATCACCTGGCCAAAACGTCCGAAGCCCACGATGATCACCTGCGGATCGTCGTCTTCCACATACGGGGTCTCTTCGTCCTCATCCCGGGCGTTATAACGGCGCACCAGGATGCGATCGATAATTTGCATCAGCAGCGGCGTAGTCATCATCGACAGGGTCACCACCACCAGCAACAGCGCAAGCTGATCGGGCTGCAACACCTTCTGCGCCCCCGCCGCCGAAAACAGCACGAAGGCAAACTCTCCGCCCTGACTGAGTACCCCGGCAAACTGCAAGCGCACCGAGCTGCGCAGGCCAAAAATGCGCGACAGCGAGTACAGCACCCCTGACTTAATCGCCACCAACAGCACCACGCCCAGCAGCACTTCGGCCAGATGGGTATAGAGTACGCCGATATTCAGCGCCATGCCCACCGAGATAAAAAACAGCCCCAGCAGCAGCCCTTTGAAAGGCTCGATGGAGATTTCCAGCTCGTGGCGATATTCGCTTTCGGCCAGCAGCACGCCGGCGATAAAGGTCCCTAGCGCCATAGAAAGACCAAGGGCATCCATAAACATCGCCGCCCCCAGCACCACCAGCAGGGCGGCAGCGGTGAAGATTTCGCGAACTCCGGAAGAGGCGATATAGCGAAACAGCGGACGCAGCAAGAACCGTCCGCCGATCAGCATGCCGCCGAATGCTGCCACCTTGAGTGCAATTTGTGCCCAATCGTCGCTGCTGCCGCCGGCACCGGCCAGGATCGGGATCAGCGCCAACGCCGGGATCACCGCCATATCCTGGAACAGCAGCACCGAGAACCCCAACTGGCCGCCTTCGTTGCGGTTCATGCCCTTCTCGCGCATCAGTTGCAGCGCCATCGCGGTTGAGGACATCGCCAGCCCGATACCGCCAATCACGGCGGCCTGCCAGGCAAAATGCGTCAGATAAAGCAGCGCGCCCAGCACGGCGGCGGTGATCAGCACTTGCCCGGCACCGACGCCAAAGATTGAGCGCCTGAGTTCCCACAGCTTGCTCGGGTTCAGTTCCAGCCCGATGATAAACATCAGGAATACCACGCCCAATTCGGAAAAGTGCAGGATCTCGTCGACGTCGCGAATGAAACCCAATCCCCAGGGGCCAATGGCAATACCGGCAATCAGGTAACCCAGCACCGCGCCAATCCCCAGGCGTCGGGCAATCGGCACCGTGACCACGGCGGCGAACAGAAACAGTAAAATTGCGGTCAGTAACGTTGAGCCTTCCATGTTTACCTTCCTCCGTGCGGCAACGGGTTACGCAGCCAGTCGCCATACGCCGTGGCATGGTTTTCCAGCACTTCCGGCTTTTGACGGCGCGCCCAATACACCAGCATCGGCGTCAGCCAGTGCATATGACACATGGCGGCGGTCAACTCAAACGGCCGCAGAATATCTTCCATCGGGTAGCGGTTATAACCGCCGGTACGATAGGCCCCCTCCGGTTCCCCGGTGGTGATCACCGAACGCCAATACTTTCCCGCCAGCGCATTGCCGCCCATGCCGCTGGCAAAACCACGCGACAGCACGCGGTCCAGCCACTCTTTCAACAGGGCCGGACAACTGTAGGTATAGAGAGGATGTTGAAAAACAATGACCTGATGTTCACGCAGCAGTTGTTGTTCGTGGTGAATATCGATAAAAAAATCAGGATAGTGCGCGTATAAATCGTGCACGGTGACATGTTCCAACTGCTGTGCCGGTCGAAGCAAAACCCGATTCGCGACCGAGTCCTGGGATTCCGGATGGGCATACAGCAGCAAGACCTTGGGCGGCTGCGACATCATTCCCCTCCAAAGCGTCGTCAGGGTAGCGGTTTTCCGTTACCATGCTCCGCAAAGACTAATAATAGGACAGTCTGTGTCCTGTTAACTTAGAATCCATTCAATTTAACATACTCTGAACATACGGCGCTTTATGATTGTATTCTCCTCGCTACAAATCCGACGCGGCACCCGCGTCCTGCTGGACAACGCCACGGCGACGGTTAATCCAGGTCAGAAGGTCGGCCTGGTGGGTAAAAACGGCTGTGGCAAATCTACGCTGCTGGCCTTGCTGAAGGGTGAGATGGCCGCAGACGGCGGCAGCTACACCTTTCCAAGCAACTGGGCCCTGGCCTGGGTAAACCAGGAAACGCCGGCGCTCGACGTGCCGGCACTTGAGTATGTTATCGACGGCGACCGCGAATTCCGCCAGCTTGAAGCCGACCTGCAGCTGGCAAACGACAAAAACGACGGCCACGCCATCGCCACGCTGCACGGCAAGCTGGATGCCATCGACGCCTGGACCATACGCTCCCGCGCCGCCAGCCTGCTGCACGGCCTGGGGTTCTCCAACGAACAGCTGCTAAACCCAGTCAGAGCCTTCTCGGGCGGCTGGCGTATGCGCCTGAACCTGGCGCAGGCGCTGGTGTGCCGTTCTGATCTGCTGCTGCTCGACGAACCGACCAACCACCTGGATTTGGACGCGGTGATCTGGCTGGAGCGCTGGTTGAAAGGCTACCCTGGCACGCTGGTGCTGATTTCGCATGACCGCGACTTCCTGGATCCGATCGTCGATAAAATTCTGCATATCGAACAAGAGACCATCAACGAATACACCGGCAACTACTCCTCGTTCGAACGTCAGCGTTCGACCAAGCTGGCCCAGCAGCAGTCGCTGTACCTGAACCAGCAAGAGAAAGTGGCGCATCTGCAAAGCTATATTGACCGCTTCCGCGCGCAGGCCACCAAGGCCAAGCAGGCGCAGAGCCGTATCAAGATGCTCGAACGCATGGAACTGATCGCCCCGGCCCACGTGGATAACCCGTTCAGCTTCAGCTTCCGCCAGCCGGAAAGCTTGCCAAACCCGCTGCTGCGTATGGAGAAGGTCAGTGCCGGCTACGGCGACAAGGTGATCCTGAACTCGATCAAGCTGAATCTGGTGCCTGGCTCACGCATTGGCTTACTGGGCCGTAACGGCGCCGGCAAATCGACCCTGATCAAAATGCTGGCCGGTTCGCTTGAACCGTTGAGCGGTGAAATTGGCCTGGCAAAGGGCATTAAACTGGGTTACTTCGCCCAGCATCAGTTGGAATTCCTGCGGGCCGATGAATCGCCTCTGCAGCACCTGAGTCGCATCGCCCCGCGAGTGCTGGAACAACAGCTGCGCGATTACCTTGGCGGCTTTGGTTTCCAGGGCGATAAGGTCACTGAAGCCACCGAGCGGTTCTCTGGCGGCGAGAAAGCGCGGCTGGTACTGGCGCTGATCGTCTGGCAGCGCCCCAACCTGCTGCTGCTCGATGAACCAACCAACCACCTGGATCTGGACATGCGTCAGGCGCTGACCGAAGCGCTGATCGATTTCGAGGGTGCGTTGGTGGTGGTCTCGCACGACCGTCACCTGTTGCGCTCTACCACGGACGATCTCTATCTGGTGCATGATGGCCAGGTGGAAGTGTTCGAAGGCGATCTGGACGACTATCAGCAATGGCTGAGCGACCTGCAACGTCAGGAAAACCAGCAGGACGCCCCGGAGAAAGAGAACAACGGCAACAGTGCGCAGGCACGTAAAGACCAGAAGCGTCGCGAAGCCGAGTTCCGCAGCCAGACTCAGCCACTACGCAAGCAAATTGCCAAGCTGGAACAACAGATGGAAAAACTGGGCGCCGAACTGGCGGCGGTAGAAGAGAAGCTGGCGGACTCCGCACTGTACGACATCAGCCGCAAGGCCGATCTGACTCACTGCCTACAGCAACAAAGTCAGGCCAAGTCCGCATTGGAAGAAACGGAAATGACCTGGCTGGATGCGCAGGAGCAGTTGGAACGCTTTACGCAAGAGTTCGAATCCTAAGGACTACGGGGCGGCCTGCCGCCCCTGCATGTCACCCCTTGTAAAAGGGTTTATCCCCCAAGATGGTCGCACGGTGCATAATGCGCCGCTGTGGCAGATAATCCGCGTTGGCGTAATGTTGCGTCACGCGGTTATCCCAAATGGCGATGTCATTTTCCTGCCAGCGCCAGCGCACCTGGAACTCCGGCTTGGTAATGTGAGCAAACAGGAAGTTCAGCAGCGCGTCACTTTCCTTCGGTGCCAAATCAACAATTCTGGTCGTGAAACCTTCGTTGACGAACAGCGCCTGCCGGCCGCTGACCGGGTGGGTACGTACCACCGGGTGCAACAGCGGTGGGTTTTTCTGTACCGCCAACTGCCAGCGCTGATGTTCCTCTTCGCTGCCGCGGTGCTTGTATTCCGGGAATGATTTGGTGAAGTCATGCTCCGCCTGCAGGCCCGCCAACAACTGCTTAAAAGGGGCAGACAAGGCTTCATAAGCTGCGATACCGCTGGCCCACAGCGTATCACCGCCGGTGGTAGGCAGTGTTTTCGCGGCCAAAATCGCCCCCAGCGGTGGGTTTTCGATAAAGGTCACGTCGGTATGCCAGTTATCGTTGTCCGGCGGATTATTGTCATGGGTATCCAGCACGATAATCTCTTTCACATCGGCGGCTTGCGGGTAAACCGGATGGATGTGCAGATCGCCAAAGCGGCCGGCCAAATTACGCTGTTGCAACGGCGTGATCGGCTGATTGCGCAAGAACAGCACCTGATGTTTGAGCAACGCGTGGTAGAGCTGCTCGAATTGACCGTCGCCCAGCGGGCGCGCCAAATCAACATTCTCCACCAGCGCACCGATATAAGGCCCCAACGGGGTGATACTCAAACGTTCGTTCATTGCTGTACTCCATGCCACGGGGTCAATCGGCGCTGCAAGGCACGCAGCCCCAGTTCCAGCCCAAATGCAATAATCGCAATCACACCGATACCGGCCAGCACCACATCGGTGGCCAAAAACTCTCCGGCGGATTGCACCATAAATCCCAGACCGCGCGTGGCGGCAATCAGTTCTGCTGCGACCAGCGTCGACCAGCCGACCCCCAGCCCAATACGGATACCGGTTAAAATCTCCGGCAAGGCGCTCGGCAGCACCACAAAACGCAGCACCTGCCAGCGGTTGGCGCCCAGCGCGCGCGCCGCGCGCACCCGAACCTGAGCCACGCTACGCACTCCCGCCACGGCGGACAGCGTCACCGGGGCGAAAATCGCCAGATAAATCAGCAGGATCTTCGAAGTTTCACCGATGCCGAACCAAATCACCATCAGCGGTAAATAGGCCAGCGGCGGCACCGGGCGATAAATTTCAATCAGCGGATCGAGAATGCCGCGTACCGTATCGTTCAGCCCCATGGCAATACCCACCGGCACCCCGATAATCACCGCGGCCAGCAACGCAACCAGGATGCGCCCCAGGCTGGCGGCCAGATGCTGCCATAGCGTGGCATCCATAAAACCCTGCGGGCTGGCTATGGTGATCAACTGATGCAGCACCTGCTGCGGCGCCGGCAAGAACAACGGGCTGATCAGGTTCAACGCGGTCACGCCCCACCAAATAGCCAGCACCACCAACAGGGTGGTGCTGCTCAACCAGACGTTGCGTGGCACGCTAAAGCGTCGCGGTGCCGCAGCCTTCGGCTGGGCAACCTCTTTAAGGGCAGAATGCAGGCTCATAACAAGGCCTCACGCTGTTGGAAGACTTTACCCAGCACGTATTCGCGCTGGGCGATAAATTCAGGATCAGACTTGATCGAACGGCAAGGCTCACCGTCGGCATAGCGTTGGCCGAAATTCAGCGCCAGACGCTCCACCACCTGCCCCGGGCCCGGCGACAGCAGCAGCAGCTCACTGGCAAGGAACACCGCCTCTTCAATATCGTGGGTAATCAACAACACCTGCTTGCCGGTATCCCGCCAGATGGTCAGCAGCAGTTCCTGCATTTGTTCACGGGTAAAAGCATCCAATGCACCGAACGGCTCATCCAGCAACAGCAAACGCGGATTGGCCGCCAGTGCGCGAGCTATGCCCACGCGCTGGCGCATGCCACCGGAAAGCTGCCAGATGAAGTGCTGATCATAACCGGCCAAGCCGACGCGCTGTAGCATCTGCAGCGCCACTTCACGACGCTGCGGCTTGCCGACTCCGGCCAGCTGCAAGCCAAATTCGACGTTATCCACCACGTTACGCCACGGCAGTAAACCTTCATGCTGGAACACCACGCCCCGCTCGGCTCCGGGGCCTTTTACGGGAACTTCGTCAAGCGTGATGCTGCCAGCTGAAGGCTCGATAAACCCGGCGATCAAATTCAGCAGCGTGGTTTTGCCGCAGCCCGAAGGGCCAAGCACCACCACCAGTTGTCCAGCGTCAATCTGGAACGAGACGTCGCGCAGCGCAGGACGCCCCTGGTACTCTGCTGAAAGATGGTTAACGTTTAGCATTCTGCTCCCTTACGACTGCGGCGCAGCCTGCACCTGTTTCACAAAGCGATCGGTGACATAGGCACTGTAATCGCTGTCGACCTGGGGAATTTTGCCCTGCTGTTTGAGGAACTCGGCGGTGTCATGAATGGCTTTGTCCACCGGCTGACCAAGCTGGGTGATCTGTTCGGCGACCGGCAGGTAAGTATTGCCCTGCACCAGCACCGGTATCTGCTCCTCCGGCACGCCGCTCAACCGGGAAAGCGTGCTGAGGTTGCCCTTGTCCTTCAGCCACTGTTCCGGCTGCGCCAAATAGGCTTTTTGGGCGTTCAGTGCGCTGGCGGCGAAGGCCGTCACCACTTCAGGATGCTTCTCGGCAAAGTCCTTGCGCACTACCCAAACGTCGAGCGTCGGGGCGCCCCATTGTCCGACCTGGGCGGAATCCGTCAGCACCTTGCCCTGTTTAGCCAACTCATTGACCACCGGGGCCCAAACATAGGCGCCATCGATATCACCGCGCTGCCAGGCCGCGGCGATGGCCGGCGGTTGCAGATTGAGGATTTTGACCTGCTCTGGCTTGATACCCCAGTGCTTCAGAGAAGCCAACAGGCTGTAGTGCGTGGTTGAGATAAAGGGTACGGCGATGCGCTTACCGATCAGATCCTGCGGGCTTTTAATCTCTTTTTTCACCACCAGCGCTTCGGAACTGCCGAGCTGGGAGGCGATCAGAAACACTTCGATAGGCAGTTTTTGGCTGGCGGCCACCGCCAATGGGCTGGAACCGATGTTGCCAATCTGGACGTCACCTGAAGCCAATGCGCGCAGCACGCTGGAGCCACTGTCGAATTTGCGCCAGTCAACGGTAGCGCCAGACTGTTTGGCGAAGCTGTTTTCCGCCTGCGCCACCTTGGCGGGTTCCGCCGAAGTCTGGTAGGCCACGGTCACGTCCACCGCATAGGCGCTGGCTGTGCCGAGTGACAACACCAGTAGTACCGCGCTGCGTAATGCAAAGAGTTTGCTCGCCATGATCGCTCCGTTGATAAAAGTCTGTTCAATTGCTGACAGTTTTATCCGAGCGACGACGAGCTATAAAAGAATAAAAAACTCTGCGTTATTACTTATGGGAATATTTAATCAAATCACCCCGATGTGGCGGAATCCCTCCAGGGAATCTTTTAGGGGCCCGCGTCAGTGTTCTCACATTAAGATAAAAAGTCACGGGCGGTGGCTGGTTGAAACGAACCCCATCTGATTACAGGCTAAGTTCGCCACGCAAAAAAATCTGCGCATAGCCGCCTATCAGGGTACGGTCGCCTTTCAGTTCGCAGAACAGCTCACCGCCGCGCGCCGAAATCTGCCGCGCGTGTAATTGATGGTGGCCGAGACGTGCGCTCCAGTAAGGCATCAACGTGCAGTGTGCAGAGCCGGTAACCGGATCCTCACCGCCATCCAGCGTGAAATAGCGCGAAACGAAATCCACCGTTTCGCCCGGTGCGCTGGCGATCACCGCGCGCCCGGCCAAAGTAATCAACGCCGGAATATCCGGCTGCAACGCTCGCACCTGCGCTTCGTTTTCCAGCACCACCAGCAGCGCATTGGCTTGCCACACTTCCTGCGGTTCAACACCCAATAGCGCACTCATCCCGGCAGGCGTCGCGATTTTTTGCGGCGGTCGGGACGGAAAATCCAGGATCAAGCGTTCGCCATCTTCGGCGTCGCGCTTAACGTACAAATCACCGCTTGCCGAACGGAAACGGATATCCTGCAACGCCGGATTGACCGCGCTGAACATCACGTGCGCCGCCGCCAGCGTGCCGTGGCCGCACAGATCCACCTCACGATGGGGAGTAAACCAGCGGATGGCCGACATATCGCCATCGTCCCAGACGAAGCTGGTTTCAGGCAGGCTCAGCTCATTGGCGATCGCTTGCATCTCGGCGGTCGACAACGGCTGTTTCAGCAGGCATACGCCGGCCGGATTGCCGCGAAACCCTTCGCCGGTGAAGGCCACTACGTGGAAGTAATTTTCTGCCATCTGCAACTCCTTAATGCCAGATGAGTAACACACAGGCCGCCGTCAGCAGCCCCATAGACAGATTAAAGATGATCCAGGCCTTTTTGCTGCGTAACAGGCGGCCAATCACCGTGCCGAAGCCGAGCCAAATCACCCCGGCGACAATATTCACCACCAAAATGCCCAGCGAGATCGCCACAATCGACGTGTTGTACCTGTCGCCTGCCAGGCTAAAACTGGCCACCGCCCCCAGCGCCATCAGCCAGGCCTTGGGATTAAGGAACTGCAACAGCCAGCCCTGATACAAGCGTATCGGTTTGGGCGGCGCCACGTCGGTCTCCAGCTTTTCATAAGCGGCTGTGGCCACTTTCCACGCCAGCCATAACAGGTACAGGCTGCCGAGGATTTTCAGCACCAGGTGCAGCGCAGGATAAACCAGGATCAGGCTGCCGACCCCGAACGCCACCAGCAGCAATATACTTTGCATCCCCAGCATGATGCCTATCATCAACAGCAGCGAGCGCATAAAACCAAAATTGGCGCCGGAGGTGGTCAGCAACATATTATTAGGGCCTGGCGTGATTGCGGCGACCCACAGGAAGCCTAACATCGAAAGAAATAAACTCGGTTCCATGAGGTGGGTGCTCCTCACCCAGGGTGATTTTTTGCAGTATTATTGTCAGTTCAGGATAGTGAAGCTAACAGCGCACTATTAATCCCACAATAGCCGCCAATAAGATTTTTACTCAGGTTATGCATGAATCCTTTCGCCCTTTGACCGGGGCCAGTAATCCGCATCTGCAGACGCTGCTGCCAAGGCTGGTGCGCCGCCGCGTGCAGCTAAAACCACATTGGCAACGGCTGGAATTACCCGACGGCGACTTTGTCGATCTCGCCTGGAGCGAAGATCCGGCTCAGGCTGCCGGCAAGCCGCGCGTGGTACTGTTCCACGGACTGGAAGGCAATTTCTACAGCCCCTACGCTCACGGTCAACTCAACGCCTGGCGTGAAAAAGGCTGGCTTGGCGTGGTGATGCATTTTCGCGGCTGCAGCGGCGTGCCGAACCGCAAGCAGCGCATCTATCACTCCGGAGAAACGGAAGATGCGCGTTTCTTCCTGCAGTGGCTGCGCGCAACCTACGGTGAAGCCCCCACCGCCGCGGTCGGGGTCTCGCTCGGCGGCAACATGCTGGCCTGCTACCTGGCACAGCAGGGGGCGGACAGTCTGCTGCAGGCGGCTGTCGTGGTTTCAGCACCGCTGATGCTGGAGCCCTGTTCGTGGCGTATGGAACAAGGCTTTTCGCGCGTTTATCAGCGCTATCTGCTTGGGCAACTCAAACAAAATGCCACCCGCAAGCTGCTGCATTACCCTGACACGTTACCGCTCAAGCTGCCGCAGCTCAAAGCGTTGCGCCGGATCCGCGACTTTGATGACGCCATTACCTCGCGCATTCACGGCTTCAGCGACGCCAGTGATTATTATCGCCGTTGCAGCGCCCTGCCGCTGTTGCCGGCGATCCAGACGCCGTTATTGATCATCCATGCCAAAGACGATCCCTTTATGACCGACGAAGTGATCCCCGAGGTCACCACGCTGCCGCACAACATTGAGTATCAGTTGACCGAGTTTGGCGGCCACGTCGGTTTTGTCGGCGGCACCTTGAAACACCCCCAAATGTGGCTGGAATACCGTATTCCATCCTGGCTTTCCCCTTATCTGGACACAACCACGTGATTATCCCCTGGAAAGAACTGGAAACTGAGACCCTAAACAGCCTGATCGAGTCCTTTGTGTTACGCGAAGGCACCGACTACGGCGAGCACGAACGCTCGCTGGAACAGAAAGTGGAAGACGTGCGCCGCCAGTTGAAAAACGGCGAGGTGCTGCTGGTTTGGTCAGAACTGCATGAGACCGTCAACATCATGCCACGCGGCCAGTTCCGCGCCGGGCAGGAAGAAATTTAGTGGCGATCGGTTCTATGACTGACGGAAAAAATCAGGTAACAATGGGTTATTGCAAACCAACGCGCGGAATTTTGCCCTTGGCGAAAGGGCGTCAAACAGACCAATAATCATATCTGACGCCTGCGCATTTAACACGGAGTGACCTACCACCATGTCCGCCAAACATCCCGTTATCGCAGTGACCGGCTCCAGCGGGGCCGGCACCACCACCACCAGCGTGGCGTTCCGTAAAATCTTTCAGCAGTTGAACATCCGCGCCGCCGAGCTGGAAGGCGACAGTTTCCACCGCTACACCCGGCCGGAAATGGACGCGGCGATCCGCAAAGCGCGCGATCTCGGCCGCCATATCAGCTATTTCGGCCCCGAAGCCAATGACTTCGGCCTGCTGCAACAAAGCTTTCTCGACTACGGCAAAAACGGCACCGGTCGCTCACGCAAGTATCTTCATACCTACGATGAAGCGGTACCCTATAATCAGGTTCCCGGCACTTTCACCCCATGGGAAGCTTTGCCGGCGCCGACCGACGTGCTGTTCTACGAAGGGCTCCACGGTGGCGTCGTGACTGAACACATCGACGTGGCCAAATACGTCGATCTGCTGGTCGGCGTAGTACCCATCGTGAACCTGGAATGGATCCAGAAGCTGATCCGCGATACCGGTGAACGCGGTCACTCCCGCGAAGCGGTAATGGATTCGGTGGTTCGTTCGATGGAAGACTACATCAACTACATCACGCCGCAGTTTTCACGTACCCATATCAACTTCCAACGGGTGCCGACGGTAGACACCTCCAACCCGTTCGCCGCTAAGGCTATCCCTTCGCTGGACGAGAGCTTTGTGGTCATCCACTTCCGCGGGCTGGACCAGATCGACTTCCCTTATCTGCTGGCAATGCTGCAGGGATCTTTTATCTCGCATATCAATACGCTGGTGGTGCCGGGTGGCAAAATGGGGCTGGCGATGGAACTGATCATGGCGCCGCTGGTGCAGCGACTGCTGGAAGGAAAAAAAATCGAGTAATCTACGGGGCGCGGTACAACCGCGCCCCTTTATCCGTTACGCCAGGTCGCGGATTTCAAAACTGTGGGTCACGCTGGCGGCTTTGCTCAGCATCAGTGAAACCGAACAGTACTTCTCAGCTGACAGGTTGACCGCACGTTCCACGATCTTGTCGCTCAAATCTTTGCCGGTCACGATAAAATGCAGGTTGATATGGGTAAACAACCGTGGCGCTTCTTCGCGGCGTTCAGAGGTCAGTTTCACCTCGCAATCACGTACGTCGTTGCGTCCTTTTTGCAGGATCGACACCACGTCGATAGCACTGCAGCCCCCTACAGACATCAGCACCATTTCCATCGGACTGGGCGCTTTATCACCAGCGTTGCCGTCCATCAATACCTGATGGCCAGACGCGGATTCACCCAGAAACGTCAACCCTTCCACCCACTTAACTCTTGCCTGCATGCTGGTCACTCCGGTTAATTTCTTAAAATCAGAGTACGCTTTCGCATAGAAACTGGCAACGGAACCTGATGCTAATCATGCTGAAGCGAGACAACACGAGACACCCGCCTCACTCTGTGCTACAAACAGAGCCGCAATAAATCTTTCCGGGACACTGATTTCAGGGAAACTCCCAGGGAAAGGCTCCTTTACCGGTATGTTAACAGAATGTAGCTTGCAGCTCTCCCGGCAAGTTAATATGCTAGAGCGACAGCGTATATTTATGACACGCCTCAAAACCTGCTGATAGCCACCATTAAAACAACGGCGACAGCACGTTTTACAGGGAACTCTGACCCCTGTGACACAAGGCAGCGATAACAACAGAGGATAACAGCGAATGGTTCTCGGCAAACCGCAAACAGACCCTACTCTCGAATGGTTCCTGTCTCATTGCCATATCCACAAATATCCATCCAAAAGTACGCTGATTCACCAAGGTGAAAAAGCCGAAACGCTTTACTACATCGTCAAAGGCTCCGTCGCGGTGCTGATTAAGGATGAAGAAGGTAAAGAGATGATCCTGTCCTACCTTAACCAGGGGGATTTCATCGGCGAGCTTGGATTGTTTGAAGAAGGTCAGGAGCGTAGCGCCTGGGTTAGGGCGAAGACCGCCTGTGAAGTGGCTGAAATTTCCTACAAGAAATTCCGCCAGCTGATTCAGGTAAACCCGGACATCCTGATGCGCCTGTCTGCCCAGATGGCAAACCGCCTGCAGATAACCTCTGAGAAAGTGGGTAACCTCGCCTTCCTGGACGTTACGGGCCGCATCGCGCAAACCCTGCTGAACCTGGCGAAACAGCCTGATGCCATGACCCATCCGGATGGCATGCAGATTAAAATCACCCGTCAGGAAATTGGCCAGATCGTCGGTTGCTCTCGTGAAACCGTGGGTCGTATTCTGAAAATGCTGGAAGATCAAAACCTGATCTCCGCTCACGGCAAAACTATTGTCGTTTACGGCACCCGTTAATCACTGAAAAAACGGCGCGATAATTCGCGCCGTTTTTTTATGCCCCGATTTATCATGTGGCGCCGACTGATTTATCATCCGGAAGTCAACTATGCACTGCGACAAACGCTGGTGCTGTGCCTGCCGGTTCTGCTCGGGCTGCTGATCGGCCAACTGCAATACGGCCTGCTATTTTCCCTGGTTCCCGCCTGCTGCAACATCGCCGGGCTGGACACGCCCCACAAACGCTTCTTTAAACGCCTGATCGTCGGCGGCTCGCTCTTTGCGCTTAGCAGCCTGCTGCTGCAACAGGCACTGCTGTGGCAAGTACCGCTGCCCGCATTGATGCTCGGTCTGGCACTGTTGCTTGGCGTCAGCGGCGAAATCAGCCCACTGCACGCCCGCCTGCTGCCCGCCGCGCTGGTTGCCGCCATCTTCTCCCTCAGCATGGCCGGTACGGTGCCGCTTTGGCACGCGCCGGTGTTATATATCGTGGGTACCGCCTGGTACGGCCTGTTTACCTGGTTCTGGTTCAAGCTGTGGAAAGAGCAACCGATGCGCGAGTCGCTCAATCAGCTCTATCTGGAGCTGGCGGACTACTTCGAAGCCAAATATTCGCTGTTGACCCAGCACACCGATCCGCAGACCGCCTTACCACCGCTGCTGGTGCGCCAGCAAAAGGTCATGGACCTGATCACCTTGCTGTATCAGCAGCTTAATTTTCTGCCCCATGCCAGCAATCTCGAACAAAAGCGCCTGCAACGCACCTTTCAGGTCGCGCTGGATTTGCAGGAACATATCACCGTCAGCCTGCACCTGCCGGAAGAGGTCCAAAAACTGGTAGAGCAGAGCCAGGCCGAAGCCATTATCCGCCGCAATGCACAGGTGATTGCCAATCGGCTGCGCACGGTAGCGCACGATATCCTCTATCATCAGCATTCTCAGCGTTTCAACATGGACCATGAGTTGGCAGCCCTGGAAAAAGTGGCGGCGCAGCACCCGGACAACCCGGTCGGCCAATTCTGTTATTACCACTTCAGCCGCATCGCCCGCCTGCTGCGCACCCAGCACCCACTCTACCGACGCGATCTGATGGCCAATCAAAACCGTCTGCCATTCTGGCCCGCGCTGGTCAGTTACCTGTCGTTCAAATCCAACGCCCTACGCAATGCGGCTCGGCTGGGAGTCACCCTGGCGGCGGGCAGCAGCCTGGGCATGATTTTCAATCTGCCAAAACCTTACTGGATCTTGCTGACCATCATGCTGGTGAGCCAAAACGGCTACAACGCCACCCGGGTACGCATCCAGCACCGTGCGCTCGGCACCTTGGTTGGGTTGGTGATTGCCGCCGGATTACTGCAGCTGCAACTGCCCGAGGCTGAGACGCTGGGCGTGATGCTGGTGATCACGCTGCTGGCCTATCTGGTTTCACGTAAAAATTACGGGCTGGCGGTAATTGGCTTTACGGTGACGGCGGTTTACACCCTGCAACTGTTGGCACTGAACGGCACCCACTTCCTGGTGCCGCGCCTGATCGACACGCTGATCGGCTGCGTGCTGGTGTTCGGCAGCACCATCTGGCTGTGGCCACAGTGGCAAAGCGGTCTGCTACGCAAGAACGCCCATCAGGCGTTGGAAAACGATCAACAGGCACTGCGCCTGTTGCTGGAAGAGCAAGAACCCGATCCCAGCGCGCTGGCTTATGCCCGCATGCAGGTCAATCAGGCGCACAACGCGCTGTTCACCTCACTCAATCAGGCGATGCAGGAGCCGGGATTTGAATCGAGCTACCTGGCAGATATGCGCCTGTGGGTTACGCACAGCCAGTTTATTGTCGAACACCTGAATGCGATGACCATTCTGGCTCGCGAGCACTATATGCTGACGCCAAAGCTGGCGGAGGAGTATTTGCAGTCTTGTGAAATCGCGCTGCAAAGCTGTCAGCAGCGGCTTGAATACGACGGGCCGAGCAGTGGCAACGGCATTATGCAGCCACCGGATTTGCAGCCGGATATGCCGGTGACTGAAATGGAACGCCATCTGCGGCGGATTTTGTCCCACCTGAGCGTCATGCACACCATCTCGTCACTGGCCTGGCGCCAGCGTCCGCACCATGGTATCTGGCTGAAGCGCAAACTGCGCGATCAATAAGGGCACCCTCGGTGCCCTTATGCATTAAGCGCCAATCACGTCCTGCACGGCCAGCTCAAACAGCGCCATCCCTTCGTCAATATCCTCGGTTGCTACCACCAGCGAAGGCGCAAAACGAATCACGTTTGGCCCTGCATTGAGGATCATCAACCCGCGTGCAGCGGCGGCAGTCAGGAAATCACGCGCCTTGCCGTGGTGATTTTTCGTCAATTCGGCACCGATCAGCAGCCCCATGCCACGAATGTCGCTGAAAACACCATATTTCTCGCCAATCTGTTTTAACGCCTGCACGTACAGTCCATGACGCAGTTCAATGCCACTGAGCACTTCCGGCGTATTGATCACGTCCAGCGCCGCCTCCGCCACCGCGCAGGCCAACGGGTTGCCGCCGTAGGTGGTGCCATGGGTGCCCACCTGCATCACCGAGGCAATCTCTTCGGTGGTCAGCATCGCGCTAACCGGGAAGCCACCGCCAAGCGCCTTGGCGGTGGTCAGGATGTCTGGCGTCACGCCATAGTGCATATAGGCGAACAGTTTGCCACTGCGCCCCATGCCACTTTGCACTTCGTCGAATACCAGCAGCGCCTGATACCGGTCGCACAGTTCGCGTACGCCCTTGAGGAAGTCGGCGTCTACCGGGGTAATCCCCCCCTCACCCTGGATCGGCTCCATTACCACCGCGCAGGTATGGTCGTCCATCACCGCTTTCACCGCGGCCAAATCGTTGAACGGTACGTGTACGATATCGGCCGGTTTCGGCCCAAAGCCGTCGGAATATTTGGCCTGTCCGCCGACGGAGACGGTAAACAGCGTGCGGCCGTGAAACGCGTTATAGAACGCGATGATTTTGGTTTTGTACGGACTGTGGCGGGTAATCGCATAATGACGCGCCAGTTTGAAGGCAGCTTCGTTAGCCTCTGCGCCGGAATTGGCGAAAAACACCCGATCGGCAAAGGTAGCGTTAATTAGCTTGGTCGCCAGGCGCAGCGCCGGTTCGTTGGTAAACACGTTGCTGGTATGCCACAGGGTTTCGCCCTGCTGTTTCAGCGCCTCAACCAACGCCGGGTGGCAGTGCCCCAACGCCGTCACCGCAATGCCGCCGGAGAAATCGATGTACTCTTTCCCTTGCTGGTCCCATACGCGGCTGCCTTTGCCCCTGACCGGGACAAACTGAGCAGGTGCATAAACAGGCAGGATAACCTGATCAAAGGTGCTGCGGGTTACTGCAGATTTTTCGGTCATTATGGGGTCCACCCTGAAAGTAACTCAGTTTTTTAATGGCAATTAAATGAAAATATAATCACAAAATATGCATAAAAAACCATTAAAGGGCAAACGCAAATCACCTTGGCGACTAAAAAAAATCTAAGCAATTAACTTTTAAGGAAATTATCCAACAGCTGATGCCCCTGTTCGCTGAGGATGCTTTCTGGGTGGAACTGTACCCCTTCCAGCGCCAACTGCCGGTGGCGGATGCCCATGATCTCATCGCGTACGCCGTCGCGTTCGCTCCAGGCGGTAACTTCAAAACAGTCCGGCAAAGTAGCAGCTTCAAGCACCAACGAATGGTAACGGGTAACGGTCAGCGGGTTGTTCAACCCACGAAAAACACCGCTGTCGAGATGGCGGATCGCCGAGGTCTTGCCGTGCATCACCTCGCGGGCGCGCACCACCTTAGCACCGAATGCCTGCCCCAGCGCCTGGTGCCCCAGACAAACGCCGAGGATCGGCAGCTTGCCGGCAAAATGTTGGATGGCAGCTAATGAGATGCCGGCTTCATTCGGGGTACAGGGCCCAGGAGAGATCACCAGACGCTGCGGCGCCAGCCTTTCGATATCGGCCAGTTGCAGCTCGTCGTTACGCTTCACCAGCACCTCCGCGCCTAATTCGCAAAAGTACTGGTAAAGGTTATAGGTAAAAGAGTCGTAGTTATCGATCAACAGCAGCATAGTGTTTCCAACAGACATCATCGCAATCGTAGGGGCGAATATGCCGCCCCGATTTACACGGGCGCAGTATACAACGCCCTCACGATACTGCCGCTACCGATAATTTCAGCTTACTTCTTGCGACCGCCCATGATCGAGCCCAGCACGCCGCGCAGGATCTGTCGACCGAGATCGCGTGCCATGCTCTTGGCGGCGGTTTGAACTATGCCGTCGCGCTTGCCGCCGCGTGGGCCGGTAGAGCCGAACAGAATATCGTTCAGGCCGCCCATCAGGCCGCCACCCGCCTGCTGCTGCGCCTGGGGTTGCTGCGCCGGTTGGCCCGCTTGCGGTGCACCGACGGTGGCGAAACCTTCCGCAGATAGCTTCTCGTAGGCGGACTCGCGGTCCACCATATCCTCATAACGACCATACAGCGGCGATTTATTGATCGCACTGTTCAGCCCTTCCGCCCCCAGCATGCCCATCTTGGATTCTGGCGCGATCACCATCGCCCGTTCCACCACGTTTGGCCGCCCTTTTTCGTCGAGGAAAGAAACCAGCGCCTCGCCGACGCCCAGCTCGGTGATCGCCGTTTCCGCATCGAAGGCCGGATTGGCGCGCATGGTTTGCGCCGCGGCTTTCACCGCTTTCTGATCGCGAGGGGTAAAGGCGCGCAGCGCGTGCTGCACGCGATTGCCTAACTGACCGAGCACGCTGTCCGGAATGTCGAGCGGGTTTTGGGTAACAAAGTAGATGCCGACACCTTTGGAACGGATCAGGCGTACCACCTGTTCGATTTTCGTCAGCAGTGCCGCCGGTGCGTCGTTGAACAGCAGGTGAGCTTCGTCGAAGAAGAACACCAGCTTCGGCTGCTCCGGATCGCCCACTTCCGGCAGGTGTTCGAACAGCTCGGCCAGCAGCCACAGCAGGAACACCGAATAGAGTTTCGGCTGATTAATCAGCTTGTCCGCTGCCAGCAGGTTGATGATACCGTGGCCGTTGGCGTCGGTTTTCATCAGGTCATTGATGTCCAGCATCGGCTCGCCGAAGAACTGGTTTGCCCCCTGCTCTTCCAACGTCAGCAATCCGCGCTGGATAGCGCCGACCGAAGCCGAAGAGATATTGCCATATTGGGTTTGGAACTGTTTGGCGTTGTCCCCAACGTACTGCACCATGGCGCGCAGATCTTTCATATCCAACAGCAGCAGCGCATTGTCATCGGCTATTTTGAACACCAGTTGCAGCACGCCGCTTTGAACTTCGTTCAAATCCAGCAAGCGGGCCAGCAGCAACGGCCCCAGATCGGACACGGTGGCGCGGATCGGGTGACCCTTCTCACCATAAATGTCCCACGGAATAATAGTGCAGGCCTGCGGCTGCCAGTCAGTGACGCCAATTGCCGCCAAACGCGCCTGCAGTTTCTCGGAAGGCACGGCTCCGGTACCAATACCCGACAGGTCTCCCTTTACGTCAGACAAAAAGACCGGCACCCCAATGCGCGAAAATTGCTCGGCCATTTTTTGCAACGTCACGGTTTTACCTGTCCCGGTCGCTCCGGTGATCAGACCATGGCGGTTCGCCAATGCCGGCAGGATAACCAGATCCTGTACCGGTTTCCCG
This sequence comes from Serratia sp. Je.1.23.a, assembly GCF_051129805.1. Classification (NCBI taxonomy): domain Bacteria; kingdom Pseudomonadati; phylum Pseudomonadota; class Gammaproteobacteria; order Enterobacterales; family Yersiniaceae; genus Serratia; species Serratia sp. Je.1.23.a. The sequence goes on from NZ_JBCPSR010000008.1 coordinate 53,776, forward strand.
TCTTTCATCGCTTTGGCGATAATCCGTGCTTCACTCATTTTCTTTTCCTTGGACGCGACGCAAAAAGCGCCTGTTGATGTCAATAAAGCTATAAGGGGGACTTAACCCCGTCAAGGACAAACAAAAATCGGCCCCTTAACCCGCCAACTGGACAGGTAAATTTAGGATTCCGCTTAGCCCATTGCAGCCATGCCATAACCCACTTGAACAATAAAACACCGGTGATATAGTAAGCAGTACGCTGTATATACGAGGTATTTACCATGTCTGAATCTACCGTGGTTATCCGCGTGGATGACGAGTTAAAAATAGCTTTTGCCAGTGCGGCCAAAGCAGCGGATCGAACGGCATCTCAGCTTTTACGCGATTTCATGCGAGATTTTGTTAGTCGACAATCGCAGCAAAAAGAGTATGAACAGTGGTTGCAGGAGAAGGTCGATTTAAGCCGAAAAGCGCTCCAGGAAGGAAGAGTGGTTGATAATGAGGACGTTGAGGCTTATTTCGCCGAGCGCAGGGCAAAATCAATGCGGTAAAACGATAAGGAAATATCGTGAAGCTAAAGTGGACGGATCCCGCAATTGCTGACCGTATGGCAATTTATGACTATCTTGCGTCAAAGAACCCGATAGCTGCCGCAGAGATTGATGCTTTGATTTCTGCGGCGGCAAGCCAACTATCCCGAAACCCATCAAGTGGCAAAGTGGGCCGGGTTTCAGGTACACGTGAATGGGTCATTCATCATTTTTACCTACTGATTTATGAAGTAAAAAATGACCTTCTTATTATTTTGGCAGTCGTACATTCCCGCCGGCACTGGCCAAAGGATTAATCACCCCCGCAGCCCCAGCTCCTCTTTCAAGGCTTTCAGATAGCGGCGGCTGACCGGGACTGGCTCCCCAACCGGCATGATCATTTCCGCAGCGCCGCCCTCATCGAAGCGAATTTCACGCACCTGCTCCAGATTGACCAAATACTGACGGTGGCAGCGTACCAGCGGTGTCCGCAGCTCCAGCGTTCGCAGCGTCAGCTCGGTAAAACACTCCATGCCGTCATTACGCACCACAAATACGCCACTCAGCCGCGAACGTATCGCTACTACCTCGTCAAAGCGCAGCAAATAGATGCGACTGTGGCCGGTACAAGGGATGTATTTCAGGTAGCCGGCGCTTTCGTCCAGCGCGGCGATGTTTTGCTGCCCGCGCTGTTGCTGCAGGCGCTGCAGCGTTTTGCTCAGCCGCTTCGGCTCCGCCGGTTTCAACAGGTAATCAAACGCATGCTCTTCAAAAGCCTGCACCGCGTATTCGTCATAGGCGGTCAGGAACACGATATGCGGCATGCGATTAGGGTCGAGCATGCCCACCATCTCCAGCCCGGTAATGCGCGGCATCTGAATATCCAGAAACACCACGTCCGGTTGCAGGCGATGGATCCCGCTGATGGCTTCTATCGCATTGGCGCATTCGCCGACAATGCTGATGCCCTCTTCCGCTTCCAGCAAATGTCGCAGGTTATCGCGTGCAGACGGTTCATCATCGACAATCAGTACGTTTAACATCAGGCAGCCCTCGCCAAGGGTACATTGAGCGTAATGCGGGTGAAGGTTTGTGGCTCACAGGCCACCCGTACGCCATAGCCGTCGCCGTAGCGTACGCGAATACGTTTATCTACCAGGTTCATTCCCAGCCCGCTGTTGTTCGGCAAAGGTTGGTACAGACCCGCATTGTCGGTCACCTGCAATAACAGACAGCCGTCTTCGAGCCGAGCGCCAATATCTATACGCCCGATGCCCAGCAACTGCGAAGTGCCGTGCTTGATGGCATTCTCAACGATTGGTTGCAGTGAAAAGGCCGGCAGACGTACCGCCAACAGCTCTTCCGGCAGCGATACCGCAATCTCCAGCCGATCGGCAAAACGCGCCTGTTCGATCTGCAGGTAGGCGTTAACGTGCTCAAGTTCGTCTGCCAGGCTGACTTCGTCGTCCGAACGCTTGAGGTTTTTGCGGAAAAAGGTCGAAAGGTACTGCACCAGCTCACAGGCCCGGTCCCCGTCACGACGGATCACCGCCACCAGCGTATTCAGGGCGTTGAACAGGAAATGCGGATTGACCTGCGCATGCAGCAATTTGATTTCCGACTGCGCCAGCAGCTGCGTGTGGCGCTCATACTGGCCGGCCATGATCTGTGCGGATAACAGGTTGGCGATACCTTCACCCAGCGTGCGGTTGATGGTGCTGAACAAACGGCTCTTCGGCTCGTAGAGTTTGATGGTGCCAATCACCCGCTGGTTCTCACCGCGCAACGGGATCACCAGCGTCGAACCCAGTTTGCAGTTGGCGTTGATCGAGCAGCTGTAGGAAAGCTCATTGCCATCGGCGTAAACCACTTCGTTGTTGTCGATCGCGCGGTGCGAATGTTTTGATGAGATCGGCGTGCCCGGCAAATGGTGGTCATCACCGATGCCGATAAACGCCAGCAGCTTCTCACGGTCGGTTATCGCGACGGCACCAATCCCCAACTCCTGATAGAGCACCCGCGCCACTCGCATACTGTTTTCCTGATCGAACCCCTGGCGCAAGATGCCTTCGGTACGTTCGGCAATTTTCAGTGCCTTGGCGGAGAACGCGCCGGTGTATTTCTCGAACATCGCCCGCCTGTCCAACAGGATCTGCATAAACATCGCCGCTCCCAGCGTGTTAGCAATCAGCATTGGCAAAGCAATGTGCTCCACCAGCCGCAGCGCCTCGTCAAACGGCCGTGCAATCGCCAGGATAATCGCCATTTGCAGCACTTCGGTCACCAATGCCACCCCGGCGACAAACAAGGGGTTAAACAGCAGGTCGATACGCCGCCGGCGCATGGCGATGCTGTGCACCAGCCCGCCCACCAACCCTTCCGCCACGGTAGAGACCGCACAGGCGATGTCGGTCATGCCGCCCAGCGTGTAGCGATGCAAGCCCCCGGTCAAACCCACCAGGAACCCTACCGAAGGCCCCCCCAACAGGCCGCCCAGCACGGCGCCGATCGCGCGAGTGTTGGCAATCGATCCTTCGACATGCAGCCCGAAATAGGTGCCCATGATGCAAAACACCGAGAAAATGACGTAGCACAATAGCTTGTGCGGCAGGCGGATAGTCACCTGTGTCAGCGGAATGAATAACGGGGTTTTACTCAGTAAATAAGCAATGACAAGGTAGACGCACATCTGCTGTAACAGCAGCAGAACCTGGCTAAATTCAAACATGGCAGCAGCTCATCCCTTAACAAAACAGATGCAGAACGCCGGGTTTCCGGTCTGATTATAAGCTGGCGATTAAAGCATGCGACGGGTAAAAAAACAGTGATGCAGGCAAGGCTTCCGGGGAAAGCAATGCAGCCGGCCCACCGGGGGCCGGCGCAAAATCATTATGGCAGCACTTTCGCTGACAGAATGACGATAGGTTTACTTGGAACGTTTTGGTATGGCCCCACGTTGCCGGTCGGCGCCTGGGAAATTTTATCCACCACGTCCATGCCTTTAACCACCTTGCCAAACACCGCGTAACCGAAATCGCGCTGGCCGTGATCCAGGAAGGCGTTATCCGCCACGTTCAGGAAGAACTGGCTGGTAGCACTGTCTTTATCGGCGGTACGCGCCATCGAAATAGTGCCACGCAGGTTACGCAGGCCATTATCCGCTTCGTTCTTGATCGGTGCCTGGGTGGATTTTTGCTGCATATCGGCAGTAAAGCCGCCGCCCTGAACCATAAAGCCCGGGATCACGCGGTGGAAAATAGTGTTGTTGTAGTAGCCGCTGTTCACGTAGTCGATGAAGTTCTTGGTGGAAACCGGAGCCTTCTGACTGTCGAGCGCCAATTCGATATTCCCTGCTGAGGTGGTCAGCATGACATGAGTTTCACCGGCAGCGAGCGCAGCGGGTGCCATTGCTGTCAGGGAACACAGCGCAACGAGGGTCACTAAAGTACGTTTGAACATTAACGGGTCCTTTCTCTAAGAGACAAACAACGGAAAAGCGCTTTGATTCTAAAGAGCTGAACCTGCGAGTGCCAGCCATTTACCTATATTTACGCAATTGTGGGACTTATCTCAGCCAGCCCCGAATTTTACTGCCAAAAGTATGATCGCCTTAGACCTTTTTGCCAACTGCATCACGCATTTTTTGCCCTTTTTACGCCTTGCTCGCTTTTTGCGACACAACTCCCGGTTTCATTTCCTGTTCCGGTTAATCTAAAGAAATGAGAGCGCTCTCATTTTAAGAATGACAGCGAAAGTAACGAATATCCGCCGGCATTGCCGCCGCGCAATAACAGGAGAAATAATGTGAGTGAATTGATGACTGAAATCAGCCCCGATTTTGAAAGCACCATCATGGAGCTGCTGGTGTTCTCCGGTGGTGCCCGCAGCAGTGCGTTGATGGCCTTGCAGCAGGCACGTGCCGGTGACTTTACCGCCTCAGCCAAGCACATGGCCGAGTCCAAACAGTCGGTGAAAAAGGCACACCTTATCCAGACCCAACTGATCGGCATGGATGAAGGCTGCGGCAAACTGGCCATCAACCTGATTACCGTTCATGCCCAGGATCATCTGATGAACGCTATGGTGATCCAGGATCTGGCGGATGACATGATTGAACTCTACCGCCGCCAGGCCCAGATGGAGGTTCGCACATGAGCGCCTTGAAAATCGCCGTGATCGGCGGCGGCAGCAGTTACACGCCAGAATTGGTTGATGGGCTGATCCAACGTATCGAAGAACTGCCGGTGACCGAACTGGCGCTGGTAGATGTTGAACCCGGCCGCGAAAAGGTAGAGATCATTGCCGCGCTGACCGAACGCATGCTGGCACGCCATGGCCTGGAGCAGGTCAAAGTCAGCGTGCATTTCGAACTGGATGAGGCTATTCGGGACGCGAACTTCGTCCTGACCCAGTTCCGCGTCGGCCAGCTGCCGGCACGCGCCGCCGACGAGCGTTTGGGGCTGAAATACGACCTGATAGGCCAGGAAACCACCGGCGTCGGCGGCTTTGCCAAGGCGCTGCGCACCATACCGGTGATGCTGGATATCGCCCGCAGAGTGGAAAAACTGGCACCGGATGCCTGGATCATCAACTTCACCAACCCGGCCGGCATCGTTACCGAAGCGGTCTCACGTTACACCAAAGCGAAAATCATCGGGCTGTGTAACGTACCGATCAGCATGCACCATATGATTGCCAACATGCTGAAAAGCCCTTCTCAAGAAATACAGCTGCAATTTGCCGGGCTGAACCATATGGTCTGGGTTCATCAGGTGCTGCAAAAGGGGCAAGACGTCACCGGTAAGGTGATCGACATGCTGTGCGATGGTGCCGCGTTGACCATGAACAACATCAAGGAAGAGCCTTGGCAGCCGGACTTCCTGCGCGCCGTGGGGGCAATCCCTTGCCCGTACCACCGCTATTTCTACCAAACCAAAGAGATGCTGGCCGAAGAAATTGCCGCGGCGGCCGAGCGCGGCACCCGTGCCGAGCAGGTGATGAAAGTAGAGAAAGAGCTGTTTGAGCTGTATGCCGATCCACACCTCGACAGCAAACCGGAACAATTAAGTTTCCGCGGCGGATCATATTATTCGGAAGTCGCGCTGGAGCTAATTCGTGCGATCCATAATAATCTCGGCACGCAATTAGTCGTCAATACTGCAAACCGTGGTGCCATTCGCGGTTTACCGGACGATGCTGTGATAGAAACCAACTGTATTGTCGATGCTCAGGGCGCCCACCCGCTGACCTTCGGCACGCTGCCGGATTCCATGCATGCGCTGACTCAACAGGTGAAAGCCTACGAGCGTCTGACTATCGAAGCCGCAGTGCATGGCGATCGCCGTAGTGGTCTGCTGGCGTTGGTGACCAATCCGCTGGTCGGTAATGCCAATGTGGCCCAGCCGCTGCTGGATGACGTGTTGGCGGTGAATGCGCCTTATCTGCCACAGTTTAAATAACCACCGGGCCAGCCGCGGTTGCTGATACATTGCTATAACTAATCTGTAGGGGGTCGATACGTCGACCCCATTTTTGTCGTAATCAGGAGTCGGATGATGGTGACACTGGAAGATGTCGCAGCCTTGGCGGGCGTGTCCCGCGCCACCGTGTCCCGCGTAGTGAATGGCGACACCAACGTTAAAGGGCAGACCCGCGAGAAAGTGGAACGCGCGGTGGCCCAGCTAGGTTACACCCCCAACCCTGCAGCACGCGCACTGGCCTCCAGCCACAGCAATACCCTCGGGCTGGTCACGACCTCATATCGCGGCGGTTTCTTCGGCGCGCTGATGGACTTCGTGCAAACCGAAGCTGAATCTCATGGCAAACAGTTACTGGTGACCCAGGGCCGCAACAGCGCCGAAAACGAATGGCAGGCGATTCAACGGCTGTTCAGTCTGCGTTGCGACGGTGTGATCCTCCATGTCCGCTTCCTCAGCGACGACCAACTGCGTCAGTTGGCAACAGAGCAACGCCCTTTTATCCTGCTCGATCGTCTGGTGCCTGGTCTGGAAGACCGCTGCGTCACTTTCGATCATCCGCGCGCCAGCCGCATGGCGACCCAACAGTTGATTGATGCCGGCCACCGACATATCGCCTGCATCAGCGGCCCCCGCGATCGCCCCTCCAGCCACTTGCGACTGCAGGGATTTGAACAGGCAATGCAGGCAGCGCACATCAAACCGGTTGCCTGCGTCGAAGGGCTGTACGATTTGGAAAGCGGCTATCGCTGCGCCGATCTGCTGTTGCAAATGAAAACCACGCCTACCGCTATCTATTGCTGCAACGAAGAAATGGCCATCGGCGCGCTGCTGGCAATCAACGAACATCGCCTACGGGTTCCGCAAGATATCTCGCTGATCTGTTACGACAGCGGCGAACGTGCACCTTTCGTTCGACCGGCGCTGACCAGCGTACATTTCCCGATTACTGAAATGGCGCAATACGCAGCAAGGCGGCTGATTGATCCGACCACGCCTGAGGTCAGCTTCTCACCGATCGTCATCAGTCGAGATTCCATCGTGACGGTGAGCTAACAGATCACAAAAATATTTCACTACCGCTCATTCATTGCATCAAAAAATCGACAGCCATCACAAAAACTCCCGTTGTCTGTGCTAGGATCCGCTCCCTGGTGGCCTGATCGGGACTTTTTTCTGCTTTTGCCAGGAAAAGCCAGCGGCCTTAATCCAGCGTTATACCCTATGAATTTCAAATTGCAGCTAGACGCCCAACTTACTCATCCCCTGGAGCTTACTTAGGTAAGTGACTGGGGGGAGTTAGTGCAGGTAACAACGCTGCGGTTTGAAAGGCGACGGGAATAATCCTAACAGACATAATCAGGCCTATATAATGAATGACAGCAACCGTCTACGGCTTACCTGGATCAGCTATTTTTCTTACGCGCTGACCGGTGCTTTAGTTATCGTCACAGGGATGGTGATGGGGAACATTGCAGAGTACTTTAATCTGCCGGTTTCCAGCATGAGCAATACCTTTACCTTTCTTAACGCCGGTATTTTGATTTCGATCTTCCTCAATGCCTGGCTGATGGAAATCATCCCGCTGAAACGTCAATTGATGTTCGGCTTTGTGCTGATGGTGCTGGCTGTCGCCGGGTTGATGGTCGGCAACAGCCTGACCATGTTCTCGTTGTGCATGTTCGTCCTTGGCGTGGTCAGCGGTATCACCATGTCGATAGGCACCTTCTTGATCACCCATATGTACGCCGGCCGCCAACGCGGTTCGCGCCTGCTGTTCACTGACTCCTTCTTCAGCATGGCCGGGATGATCTTCCCGATTGTTGCCGCAATGCTGCTGGCTCGTCAGATCGGCTGGTACTGGGTGTACGCCTGCATCGGCCTGCTGTATGTAGGTATCTTTGTGCTGACCCTGTTCTCCGAGTTCCCGGTGCTGGGCAACAAAGGCGCCGACGCTGGCCAGCCGGTAGCAAAAGAAAAATGGGGTATCGGCGTGCTGTTCCTGTCGATCGCCGCACTGTGCTACATCCTCGGCCAGCTTGGTTTCATCCAGTGGGTGCCGGAATACGCCACCAAGTCATTCGGTATGGATATCAGCCAGGCCGGTAAACTGGTGAGCGATTTCTGGACCTCATACATGGTGGGCATGTGGGTGTTCAGCTTTATTCTGCGCTTCTTCGATTTGCAGCGCATCGTCACCATTCTGGCCGCTTTGGCGACCGGTGCGATGTACATGTTCGTCAGCACCGACAATCCGGAACACCTGGGCTACTACATTATGGCTCTGGGCTTCGTCTCCAGCGCGATCTACACCACGTTGATCACTCTGGGCTCGCTGCAGACCAAGGTTTCTTCACCGAAACTGGTTAACTTCATCCTGACCTGCGGCACCATCGGCACCATGCTGACCTTCGTGGTCACCGGCCCGATCGTAGCGAAAGGCGGCGCGCATGCAGCGCTGACTACCGCTAACGGCCTGTACCTGGCGGTATTCGTCATGTGTCTGCTGCTCGGTTTCGTGACCAAGCACCGCAGCCACGGTCACGTGACGCACTAACCTGCCGACGTGATGTAAAAAGGGCGCCAAGGCGCCCTTTTTTTATGCTGAAACCGGTGCCTTAACGCCGGAAATCCACCTTCTCATCCTGCGCCAGATACAGCGTGGTTTCGGCTGGCTGAGTCTCGGCAATCACCGCCCCCTGCCGTATCGAATAGCGCACCGGCGTCTGTCGACGCACCGCGTCAAAACCGCTTTCCGCCGGCAGAATCACCAGGTTGGCACTGTTCCCTGCCGCCAGGCCGTAATCGGTCAGGTTCAACGTCCGGGCACTGTGGCTGGTGATCAGTTTCAGCCCGTCGTCGATCTGGCCGTATCCCATCAGTTGGCACACATGCAGCCCCATATGCAGCACCTGCAGCATGTTGGCGGTCCCCAGCGGATACCAGGGGTCGAACACATCGTCATGACCAAAGCAGACGTTGATATTCGCCTCCAGCATCTCTTTCACCCGGGTGATGCCGCGCCGCTTCGGGTAGCTGTCGAAGCGCCCCTGCAGGTGGATATTCACCAGCGGGTTAGCAACAAAGTTGATGCCTGACATTTTCAGCAGGCGGAACAGCCGTGAAGCATAAGCGCCATTGTAAGAGTGCATCGCCGTGGTATGGCTGGCGGTCACCCTGGCACCCATGTCCAGCTTCAGCGCCAGCGCCGCCACGGTCTCGACAAATCGCGACTGTTCGTCGTCAATCTCATCGCAGTGGACATCCACCAGCCGATCGTATTTCTGCGCCAGAGCAAACGCCTTGTGCAGCGACTCCACGCCGTATTCCCGGGTGAATTCAAAGTGCGGGATGGCCCCTACCACGTCGGCTCCCAACCGCAGCGCCTCTTCCAACAGGGCTTCGCCGTTGGGATAAGACATGATGCCCTCCTGCGGGAAGGCGACGATTTGCAGCGTAACCCAGGGGGCCACTTCCTGCTTCACTTCCAGCATCGCACGTAGCGCCGTCAGGGTCGGGTCCGAGACGTCAACATGGGTACGCACGTACTGCACGCCGTTGGCGATCTGCCATTTCAGCGTCTGCCAGGCGCGTTGCTTGACGTCCTCATGGGTCAGCATTGCCTTGCGTTCCGCCCAGCGTTCAATGCCTTCAAACAGGGTACCTGACTGGTTCCAGGCCGGTTGCCCGGCGGTTTGGGTGGTATCCAGATGGATATGCGGCTCGACAAATGCCGGCTGCGCCAGCCCGCCCTGCGCATCCAGCACGTCGTTGCGCCACTCCTGCCCTTCCGGCTGCGGCACGATATGAGCGATGCGCCCCTGTTCAATAGCCAGTTGCCACAGCCCTTCATGCCCGCTTAAACGCAGGTTATCGATAAACTTCAATGGACTCTTGGCCACGCTTCACCTCTGCTGTTCCAGCCTGTTTTATTCATCATACTGGCAGCGGATCAGACTGACAAAGCGCCCTTGCGGTTATTACCCCACCCCTTACTCCCAAATAAGTAGAATTCGCATTAACTGGCTCGTTTCAGCTAAAGGTGAATAAAAACCGCAACTTATCAAATATCGATAAAAATCATCCATATACCACATAAGAGGTATATGGAGGGGCGATTGATTTGCATCAATAAATTGCCCGTAGGGAGGAATAAGGTAACGCTAGGAAATCAGAATTTTGAGGCAATAATGAGCAGAGTCAAACTTGCTGTCATCGGTAACGGCATGGTCGGCCACCGGTTTATCGAAGATCTGTTGGAAAAAGCAGACAAAGACCAGTTCGACATCACCGTATTTTGTGAAGAACCGCGCATCGCCTACGACCGCGTGCACCTGTCTTCTTATTTCTCCCACCACACCGCCGAAGAGCTCTCGCTGGTTCGCGAAGGCTTTTACGAAAAACAGGGCGTAAAAGTGCTGGTCGGCGAGCGGGCCATCACCATCAACCGCAGTGAAAAAGTTATTCACTCCAACACCGGCCGCACGGTGTACTACGACAAGCTGATCATGGCCACCGGCTCTTACCCGTGGATCCCACCGATCAAGGGTTCAGACAGCCAGGACTGTTTCGTCTACCGCACCATTGAAGATCTCAACGCCATCGAAGCCTGCGCACGCCGCAGCAAACGCGGTGCCGTAGTCGGCGGCGGCCTGCTCGGTCTGGAGGCCGCAGGCGCGCTGAAAAGCCTGGGCGTAGAAACCCACGTCATTGAGTTTGCGCCGGTGCTGATGGCAGAACAGCTGGATCCGATGGGCGGCGATCAGCTACGTCGTAAAATCGAACGCATGGGCGTCAAAGTTCATACCGGCAAAAATACCCAGGAAATCGTCAACGGCGGGGAGCAGGCGCGCAAGACCATGCAGTTCGCCGACGGCACCGCACTGGAAGTCGACTTTATCGTCTTCTCCACCGGTATCCGTGCCCAGGACAAACTGGCCCATCAGTGTGGGCTAGCCACCGCACGCCGGGGCGGTATCGTGATAAACGACAGTTGCCAAACTTCAGATCCGGACGTTTACGCCATCGGCGAATGCGCCTCATGGCGCGATCGCACCTTCGGCCTGGTTGCACCGGGCTATAAAATGGCACAGGTAACGGCTGACCATCTGCTGGGGCGCGAAAACACCTTCCTGGGCGCAGACATGAGCGCCAAGCTGAAATTGCTGGGTGTAGACGTCGGCGGCATCGGTGATGCCCATGGCCGCACCGAAGGGGCGCGCAGCTACGTTTATCTGGATGAAAGCAAAGAAATTTATAAACGCATCGTCGTCAGCGCAGACAACAAGATCCTGCTCGGCGCGGTGCTGGTGGGCGACACCAGCGACTACGGCAACCTGCTGCAGCTGGCGTTAAACGCCATCGAACTGCCGGAAAACCCGGACGGTCTGATCCTGCCGTCGCACGCAGGCAGCAAGCCGGCGATTGGCGTCGAGTCGCTGCCGGAAACCGCGCAAATCTGCTCCTGCTTCGACGTCAGCAAAGGCGATATCATCAAGGCGGTCAGCATGGGCTGCCACACCGTCGCCGCCATCAAGTCTGAAACCAAGGCCGGTACCGGCTGCGGTGGCTGTATTCCTCTGATCACCCAGGTGCTGAATGCCGAACTGACCAAACAGGGCATCGAAGTCAACCATCACCTGTGCGAGCACTTTGCTTATTCACGCCAGGAGCTCTACCACCTGATCCGCGTCGAAGGCATCAAATCCTTCGACGAACTGCTGGCCAAATACGGCAAGGGTTACGGCTGCGAAGTGTGTAAACCTACCGTTGGCTCACTGCTGGCCTCCTGCTGGAATGAGTACGTGCTCAAACCGCAACATACGCCGCTGCAGGATACTAACGACAACTTCCTCGGCAATATCCAGAAAGACGGCACTTATTCGGTGATCCCACGCTCCGCCGGCGGTGAAATCACGCCGGACGGTTTGATGGCGGTCGGCCAGATCGCCAAGGAATACAATCTGTACACCAAGATGACCGGCTCTCAGCGCATCGGCATGTTCGGCGCGCAAAAAGACGACCTGCCGGCCATTTGGAGCAAACTGATTGCCGCCGGTTTTGAAACCGGCCACGCCTACGCCAAGGCGCTGCGCATGTCGAAAACCTGCGTCGGCAGCACCTGGTGCCGCTATGGCGTCGGCGACAGCGTCGGGTTTGGCGTCAAGCTGGAACACCGCTATAAAGGCATTCGCACCCCGCACAAAATGAAGTTTGGCGTTTCCGGCTGCACCCGTGAATGCGCCGAGGCGCAGGGCAAGGACGTCGGTATTATCGCGACCGAAAACGGCTGGAATCTGTACGTCTGCGGCAACGGCGGCATGAAACCGCGCCATGCCGATCTGCTGGCGGCTGACCTCGACAGCGAAACGCTGGAGCACTACCTCGATCGCTTTATGATGTTCTATATCCGCACCGCCGATAAGCTGCAGCGCACCTCGGTATGGCTGGAAAGCCTGGAAGGCGGCATCGATTACCTGCGCAAAGTGATCATTGACGACAAACTGGGCATCAACGCTCAACTGGAAGCCGAAATCGCCCGCCTTCGCGACGCGGTGATCTGCGAGTGGAAAGAAACCGTTGAGCACCCCGAATCTCAGGTCCGCTTCGCCCACTTTATCAACAGTAGCCAGCGCGATCCGAACGTCCAGGTGGTCGCCGAACGCGAGCAGCACCGCCCGGCCCGTCCGGATGAACGCATTCCTGTCACCCTGTTGGAAACCGAGGAGAACAACGCATGAGCCAGTGGACAACCCTTTGCCCTATCAGCGATATCCTGCCAGGTACCGGCGTGTGTGCCCTGATTGGCGACCAACAGGTGGCCATCTTCCGCCCCTACGCCGACGATCAGGTCTTTGCCATCAGCAATATTGATCCCTTCGCCCAAGCCAGCGTGTTATCACGCGGGCTGATCGCCGAACATCAGGGTGAGCTGTGGGTCGCGAGCCCGTTAAAAAAACAACATTTCCGCCTGCACGACGGTTACTGTCTGGAAGATGACAGCCGCTCCGTCGCGCATTTCGCCAGCCGGGTTTTGGACGGCATGGTGCAGGTCGCGGCCTGATATTTCTACTTTAACCTCAGGGGAAGCAGCATGTTCACCGATACCATCAACAAATGCGCCGCCAATGCGGCGCGCATCGTCCGGCTGGCAAAACACAGCCCGCTGGGCTTTTGGATCAGCTCGGCAATGGCCGGGGCCTACGTCGGCCTCGGCATCATTTTGATCTTCACCCTCGGCAATCTGGTCGATCCCTCCCTGCGTCCGCTGGTGATGGGGGGCACCTTCGGCATCGCGCTGACGCTGGTGATCATCGCCGGTTCCGAACTGTTCACCGGCCACACCATGTTCCTGACGCTCGGCGTCAAGGCAGGCACCATCCGCCAAAGCCAAATGTGGGCGGTCTTGCCGCAGACCTGGTTAGGCAACCTGTTGGGCTCGGTGCTGGTGGCGTTGATGTACTATTACGGCGGCGGCAGCCTGTTGCCGGTGGATACCAGTCTGGTACACACCGCGGCGTTGGCAAAAACCACCGCACCGGCGGAAGTGCTGTTCTTCAAGGGCGTGCTGTGTAACTGGCTGGTCTGCCTGGCGATTTGGATGGCGATCCGCGTGGAAGGTGCCGCCAAGTTCATCGCCATCTGGTGGTGTCTGCTGGCCTTTATCGCTTCCGGCTATGAACACTCGGTTGCCAATATGACGCTGTTCGCCCTGTCCTGGTTCGGCCATCACAGCGAAGCCTATACCCTGAGTGGCATCGGCCATAACCTGCTGTGGGTGACGCTGGGTAATATCCTGTCCGGCTCGGTGCTGATGGGCCTGGGCTACTGGTACGCCACACCGCGTGCCGAACGGCCGCAGGCTGAAAAAGCCGTAACGCGTCAAGCCGCATAATATTCCGGGGCGCTTTGCGCCCCACTGCTGATTGCCCCGAGGATTGCCGATGGATTACCTGCCGATTTTCTGCCAACTGCAACACAAAGCCTGCCTGCTGGTCGGTGGCGGCGAGATTGCCGAACGCAAAGCCCGTTTGCTGCTGGATGCCGGCGCGGCGTTAACCGTCAACGCCTGCAGCTTCAGCCCGCAATTTCACGAATGGGCCGCGCTTGGCCGCGTCACGCTGGCAGAAGGCGAGTTCAGCGCGGCGTTGCTGGCGGAAAAGTGGCTGGTAATCGCCGCCACCGATCGAGTGGAAGTCAACGCGTTGGTGTATCAATGCGCCAACCAGCAACGGGTGTTCTGCAACGTCGTGGATGATCCCAAGCGCGCCAGCTTTATCATGCCATCGATTATCGATCGCTCGCCGATTATGGTCGCGGTGTCTTCCGGCGGTAAAGCGCCGGTGCTGGCGCGGCTGTTGCGAGAAAAACTGGAGGCCATGCTGCCTCAGCACCTTGGCAAGCTGGCGCAACTGGGCGGTTCATTGCGTCAACGGGTGAAAAAGCACTTCTCTGACATCGGCGCACGCCGCCGTTTTTGGGAAAAACTGTTTGCCCACGACCGCCTGGCGCAGTCTTTGGCCAATGATGACCAACCGCTGGCGGATCGGCAGATCGAGGAGCTGTTTAGCCATCAACAGCAACAATGCGGTGAAGTGGTACTGGTGGGTGCCGGACCGGGTGACGCAGGCCTGTTGACCCTGAAAGGCCTGCAGCAGATCCAGCAGGCTGACGTGGTGGTTTATGACCGCCTGGTCTCCGATGAGGTCATGACGCTGGTGCGTCGCGATGCCGAGCGCATTTTCGTCGGCAAACGTGCCGGCAACCATTGCGTGCCACAAGATCAGATTAACCAAATCCTGCTCGAGCAGGCGCAACAAGGTAAGCGCGTAGTACGGCTGAAAGGCGGTGACCCATTCATCTTTGGCCGCGGCGGTGAAGAGCTGGAAACGTTGGCCGACGCCAATATTCCGTTCTCGGTGGTGCCGGGCATTACCGCTGCTTCCGGTTGCTCAGCCTACAGCGGTATTCCCCTCACCCATCGCGACCATGCGCAAAGCGTACGTCTGGTGACGGGGCACGCCAAGCGCGATGGCGGGTTAAACTGGTCAACGCTGGCCGCCGGGCAGCAAACGTTGGTGTTTTACATGGGCCTGACGCAGGCGGCAGAGATCCAACGCCAACTGATCGCGCACGGTATGCCAGCCTCCACCCCGGTGGCGCTGGTAGAAAACGGCACCTCTTGTCGTCAAAGGGTGATCGAAGGGGAACTGAAGCAGCTGGGAACCCTGGCCTTGCGAGCTGCCAGCCCAAGTTTAATCATCGTCGGCAGCGTGGTGAGCCTGCGCAGCAAGCTGAACTGGTTCTCCAGCCAGGAATCACCACAGCCACTGGCGCAAATGGCTTAATCCAGACGTAAAAAAAGCGGCCAATGGCCGCTTTTCTTTTATGGCGAGGATCACTGTGGTGACACGAAGCCAACTGCCTGGTAAACCTTGGCCAACGTTTCCTGTGCGCGCGCACGAGCCTTGGCCGCACCGTCACGCATCACCTGCTGCAGCAAGGCCTCGTCATTGCGGAAACGGTGGTAACGCTCCTGCAGCTCACCCAGCATGCCTGATACCGCTTCGGCTACCGCACCTTTCAGGTGGCCGTACATCTGCCCTTCAAACTCGGCTTCCAACTGAGCGATGCTCTTGCCGGTCACACCGGCGAGAATATCCAGCAGGTTTGATACCCCTGCCTTGTTCGCCACGTCGTAACGCACTACCGGCGGCTCTTCAGAGTCGGTCATCGCACGTTTGATTTTCTTGCTCACCGCTTTCGGATCTTCCAGCAGGCCAATCACGTTGTTGCGGTTATCGTCCGACTTGGACATTTTCTTGGTCGGCTCTTGCAGCGACATCACGCGAGCGCCGGACTTGGGAATAAACGGCTCAGGAACTTTGAACACGTCACCGTACAGCGCATTGAAACGCTGACCAATGTCACGGCTCAGTTCCAGATGTTGCTTCTGGTCTTCACCGACCGGAACCTGGTTGGTCTGGTACAGCAGGATATCTGCCGCCATCAGCACCGGGTAGCTGAACAGGCCGGCGTTGATGTTTTCCGCATAGCGTGCGGATTTGTCTTTGAACTGGGTCATGCGGCTCAGTTCGCCGAAATAGGTATAGCAGTTCAACACCCAGCTCAGTTGCGTATGCTCCGGCACGTGAGACTGTACGAAGATGGTGCTCTTTTGCGGATCGATGCCGCAGGCCAGATACAGCGCCAGCGTGTCCAGCGTAGCTTTGCGCAGTTTTTCTGCGTCCTGACGTACGGTGATCGCATGCAAATCAACGATGCAGTAGATGCAGTCATAATCGTCCTGCATTTTCTCCCACTGACGCAGGGCACCCATGTAGTTGCCAATGGTCAGTTCACCGGACGGCTGTGCGCCGCTAAATACGATGGGCTTACTCATGTTTAAATTTCCTGATTCTCTAAAGATGACAGCCCAAGAGCGGGCAACAAATCGGCAAAGCGCTCCAACACGCGGTCGGGATGGCTCAGGGCAATCGCCTCGCCGTAGTTATAACCGTAGGTCAGCGCGGCGCTAGGGCAGCCAGCCGCCTGCGCCGCCTGAATATCGTTGCGGGAATCGCCCACAAACAGCAACTCGTTGGTGCGCAGACCCAACTTGCCGAGGACCAGATACAGCGGTGCCGGGTGCGGTTTTTTTTCCACCACGTCATCGCCGCCGATAATCAGCGAAAAGTCATCGAGAATGCCCAATGCGGCCAACAGTGGTGCGACAAACGGCGTCGGCTTGTTGGTCACCAGCGCCATGGGATACCCTTGCGCAGCTAATTGGGCCAGCGTTTCCTTCACCTGCGGAAACAGGCGGCTGCCGCTGTCCACGGTTTGCGCATAGAAGTGATCAAAACGTTCGCGCAGTTGTTGGCAGTGTTCCGGGGTGGCTTCCACCTCAGCCCAGCGCAGCGCGCGTTGTACCAGCACGTCTGCGCCATTGCCAATCCAGGTGCTGACCCGGTCTTCGCCGGCCTGCGGCAGACCCATTTCCGCCAGCGCCATATCAATAGCGGCCGCCAATCCCGGCGCGCTGTCTACCAGCGTGCCATCGAGATCAAAGGCCAGAGCGCGGATGGCACTAAAATCAGCCATGCGTCACCTTCGCCAGTTCGCTGCGCATATCATCAATCACCCGGCGATAGTCCGGCTTGCCGAAGATGGCTGAACCGGCGACAAACATGTCTGCACCGGCTGCGGCGATTTCGGCGATGTTGTCGACTTTCACGCCGCCATCCACTTCCAAACGGATATCGCGACCGCTTTCGTCGATCAGCTTGCGCACCTGGCGCAGCTTATCCAAAGTGCCGTGGATAAACGACTGGCCGCCAAAGCCAGGGTTGACCGACATCAGCAGGATCACGTCGATTTTGTCCATCACGTAATCGAGATAGCTCAGCGGCGTCGCCGGGTTGAATACCAAGCCGGCTTTACAGCCGTGCTCTTTAATCAATTGAATGGTGCGATCGACGTGTTCGGAGGCTTCCGGATGGAAAGAGATGTAACTGGCACCCGCTGCGGCGAAGTCCGGCACTATGCGGTCTACCGGCTTCACCATCAGATGCACGTCAATCGGTGCGGTGATGCCGTAGTTACGCAGCGCCTGACAAACCATCGGCCCGATGGTCAGATTGGGAACGTAGTGGTTATCCATCACGTCGAAATGCACTACGTCGGCACCTGCGGCCAGCACGTTGGCTGTGTCTTCACCGAGGCGAGCAAAATCTGCCGACAAAATGGACGGGGCAATCAAAAATTTTTTCATCCGCTATCTCCAAACGTAGGGTTCGAATTTGTTATACGCCGGGGCGTAACCCCGGTTTAACGATAAAGCGCCAAAAGTTCATTCACTTTGCTGCGGCCGAGAATATTGCGGCTGATGGTGCGACGCGCTTTCACAACAAACAGCGAGGCGTGCTGATACCAGTCACGCGTCAGTTCGGTATCGTGGTTGGAAATCAATACCGGCACCTGGCTTTCTACTGAAAGCTGATGTGCCATCAACGCCAGGCTTTGTTGATCGGCCATGCTGAAGCTGTTGGTGTGGTAGGCGGTAAAATTCGCCGTAGCCGATAATGGCGCATACGGCGGATCGCAATACACCACGGTACCACGCTCGGCTTTTGCCATGGTATCCCGGTAATGCTCGCAGACAAAAGTGGCGTTGCGGGATTTTTCGGCGAACCAGTACAGCTCTTCCTCGGGGAAGTACGGTTTCTTGTAACGTCCAAAGGGAACGTTGAACTCGCCACGCAGGTTATATCGGCACAGGCCGTTATAACAGTGGCGGTTCAGATAAAGAAACAGCAGCGCGCGGCGATAAGGATCGGCACTAGTATTAAACTCTTCGCGCAGCAGGTAAAACTGATCCGACTTATTGAATTCATCGGTGAAAAGAAGGCGGGCATCACGCACGAAGTCATCCGTACGCAGCTTAACGATGTTATACAGGTTAATAAGATCGCTGTTGATGTCGGCGAGAATATAGGCATCGTATTCCGTGTTCAGAAAGACTGAACCCGCACCCACGAAGGGCTCGATTAAGCAGTCGCCTGCTGGCAGATGACGACGAATCTCGTCCACCAGCGGGTATTTTCCACCAGCCCATTTTAAAAAAGCGCGGTTTTTCTTCATGCCGTCAATTAGCTACTTATTATACAATTCAGAGCGGCGGATTGTACTCTGTTTCAGACAGCACATCAGCGCACAAATTTAAGTGATTGATACCCTTCATACTTCAAGCCGCAGCATCGCTGGCCACGCACGGTTGTTCAGCCTGTTTCCAGGCCACTTCAGTCATCTGTCGCGGGCTAAATTGCGTGCCCCGATTAACATGGGCGCAGCATGCTGCGCCCCTAAATGTCTGAAATCCCTGCCTTCGCCAACTGAATGCAGCTTGAAATCTACCGGGTTACTTTTTCAGATCTTGCTGTACCTGGCGTACAGGTCGAACCCATGGTTTTTTCGCCTGAACATCCGCTGGCAGCGTCGCGATTGCGCGCTTCGCTTCTGCCGAAGAGGCATAGTTGCCACTCACCAGCACATACCAAGGTTTACCGTCACGCTGGGTTGCGTACACCAGATAATGCTGCAGTTTCTGCTGCTTGGCGTAGGCATTGAGCGTATCGGAACGCGAGGCACTGCTCAGTTGCAGAGTGTAATGGCCTGCCGGTGCAGATTGCAGCGAACCCGCGTTGCCGCTTACGGCTCCCGCCTTGGTACTTGCCGCTCCCGCTTTGGCGGAAGAGGTCGGCGCCGGTGTATACACCGTGGTTGGCGCTTTGTGCTGCGAGGTCGTAGCCGTCGGCTTGCTGGCTGTTTTTGCCGGCGTTTTGTGTTGCTGTGGCGCCGTTCCCTGAACCGGGCGTACGGTTTCTTTCGCCGTTGCGCCGTTCATCAGAGTCGCAGGAGCCGTCGGCAGGGTCGAAGCCGGCCCTGTCATGCCCTGCGCCGCGGTATCAACCTGCCCTTGCTGGGCCGACAGCGCGTCCGACATATTGCCCGGTAAATCGACCCGTTGCTGCGCGCCGCCTTGCTGTGGCTGCGGTTGCGCTTCCGTCGGGGTGCTGGCGATCGGTGGAACGCTGACGGTTTGCGGCTGCGAACTGCTGCTCACACCGTTATTGTCATTGGTGTCGGTAGTACCACCCGGAACGCCGGAATTACCGGCCGTCAGCGACGAAGAACCGGACAGGTTAATGTCTTTGGCCGCGCCATTTTGCGCGCCTTCCTGGGCCGCTTCATGCTTGGTTGGCGCTTTCAGCGCCGAGCCAATGCCGACAATCAGCAATAACAGCACCAAAATACCGATACCAATCATTAAATGCTGACGCGAAACGGCAAAACGCGGTCCCGGAGCCGGTTTGCGCGAACGTGCAGGACGACGATCGCTGCTATCAGGTCTGAGATCGTCTTCCGGTTTAAACTCATCCATCTGAAACCCTCCAACTAGAGGCAAAAGCCCACCACTGTAGATCTACCGTGGCACGGGCAGATTAACCCGATGATGTCAAAGCGACGCCATGCCTGCTTTGCACATAATTAATATAGATGTAAACGGCGGCTAAGCCACTGTTACTTCGTCCGATTTACTTAGGCATTCCCTGCAGGAAGGCAAGCTGCGATGGAAGCAAGCACCATTTCATGCCCAACTCCGCCGCGGACCTCCGCCTGGCCAATGGCCGTCGGCAGTACCAGACGCAGTTCACCGGCCAGTACTTTCTTATCGCGCATCATATGTGGCAAATAAGATTCCGGTGCCATTTCCTGCGGACCACACACCGGCAAGCCAGCGCGTAATAACAGTGCTTTGATACGTTCAATATCTTCGGCGGAGAACTGACCGAGACGGTGCGCGGTTTCTGCCGCCATCACCATGCCGGCAGCGACGGCCTCACCGTGCAACCATACACCATAGCCCATTTCGGCTTCGATAGCATGGCCGTAAGTATGGCCCAAATTCAGCAGCGCACGCAGACCGCTTTCGCGTTCGTCAGCGGCAACGACCTCAGCCTTAAGTTCACAGCAACGGCGGATGCAATAGGCCAAAGCCTGCATGTCCAACGCCACCAGAGCATCAATATTGTTTTCCAGCCAGACAAAGAAATCGCGATCGAGAATAATCCCGTACTTGATCACTTCAGCCAAACCAGAGGAGAGCTCACGCGCCGGCAAGGTTTTCAGGCAATCCAGATCAACCACGACTGAAGCGGGTTGATAGAAGGCACCGATCATGTTTTTACCGAGCGGATGATTGACGGCGGTTTTACCGCCAACGGAAGAGTCCACCTGCGACAGCAGAGTGGTAGGGACCTGAATAAAGCGGACTCCGCGCTGATAACACGCGGCGGCAAAACCGGTTAGATCGCCTACCACGCCGCCGCCAAGGGCAATCAGCGTGGTATCGCGACCGTGCGGTTTTTCCAACAGCGCCGAGAACACCTGCTCGAGCACGGCAAGAGATTTGTACTGTTCGCCATCAGGTAAAATCACCTGATCCACCATGACGCCAGCCTGTTCCAGCACCTTCCGGACGTGGTCCAGATAGAGTGGCGCCAGGGTTTGGTTGGTGACCAGCATAACCTGCTCACCCGCCTTCAGCGGCATAAAAGAAGCCGGATCGTTGAACAATCCGGCGGCTATGGTAATCGGGTAGCTGCGCTCCCCAAGCGTTACGGTAATTCTCTCCATGTCGCGCTCAGTTCTCAGTGTGGTTTATCCCCGCTACTGCGGGGAACACAATCAGTCTTTCCGCATTTGCCGTGGCGAACACGGAAACCGCAATCAGTTGCTTTCCAGCATGTTGATAATCTGGTTGGCAACCACTTTGGCGCTTTGATCGTCGGTGCGGATGGTGACATCTGCAATTTCTTCGTATAACGGATTGCGCTCTTTCGCCAGCGCTTCAAGCACTTCACGCGGAGGAGAATCAACCTGCAGCAGCGGACGCTTTTTGTCGCGCTGGGTTCGGGCCAATTGCTTCTCGATAGTGGTTTCCAGGTACACCACTACGCCACGCGCCGACAGACGGTTACGCGTTTCACGCGATTTAACCGAACCGCCGCCGGTAGCCAGCACGATGCCTTGCTTTTCCGTCAGTTCATTAATGACTTTTTCTTCACGATCGCGGAAACCTTCTTCACCTTCCACGTCGAATACCCAGCCCACGTCAGCTCCGGTACGTCGCTCAATTTCTTGATCGGAGTCGAAAAACTCCATATTGAGTTGCTGAGCTAACTGACGGCCAATAGTGCTTTTGCCGGCACCCATAGGCCCAACCAGAAAGATATTGCGTTTCTCTGCCATGTTTTTCGGTATTACTAAGACAATTCGTTAATGTTAACCCGCCCCGCCAATCAAATCAGCGGCGGGACCTAAACTGAAACCTCATGAACGATAGTGCGAGATCAGACGGAAAATTATCTCAACACTCTTGGTAGTTTGGCAACCGAATAAATCGCAATCCACGCCGCAGGAGGGAAACCATACGTTTTTAACGGCGTCTTGGCGCTAACAAAAAAACCTCGGTGCTCAATTCGGTAACCCTTGTAAGCTAAATCGGTCGCAGCGTCAAACGCAGATGCCCCCAAGGCGATAAAAAAGTGCATCTGCTCATCAACTTTAGGTGATTTTCCACGAACCTGACACATTGCCGCTCAGGCCTTAATCAATGTCGGAGTAATGAATATCACCAGCTCACGCCGTTTATGCTGCTTGCTGCTCTGTTTGAACAAAGATCCCAGCAGTGGCACATCGCCAATACCGGGCACCTTATCTGCCCCCTGGGCGCTATGGCGCTGAAATACGCCGCCCAAAACAATGGTTTCGCCATCTTTCACCGTCACCTGGGTTTTGATCTCCTGCTTATCTATCGCCAGCGTCTCGCCTGTCGCGCGGCTGATGGAGCGCCCCGGCATGTTCTGACTGATTTGCAACGTCAGGGTAATACGGCCATTCGGCAAAATTTTTGGCGTCACCTCCATGCCCAGCACCGCCTCTTTAAATTCTATCGATGTCGCCCCGCTGGCACCGCTGTTCACCTCATAGGGAATTTCCGTCCCTTGCTTGATGCTGGCAGTCTGCAGATTAGCGGTCAGCAGGCGCGGGCTGGCGATAATTTCCACCCGGTTCTCCTGTTCCAGCGCCATCAGTTCCAGATCGAGCAAACGGCCACCGATTCGTGCCAGATGAAAACCGGCGCTGACGGCGCTACGCTCCAACGGCAACGCCACGTTGAAGCCATCCAATTGCCACGACTTTGCTGGCCGCTCGTCCGGCGCCAGCCCCCAACGCACACCAAGCTCCCGCAAGCTTTCGCTGTTAATAGTGACGATATGCGCCGCTAACTGCACCTGCGCCAATGGCACATCCATCTCCGCGATCCGCTGCGTCAATAACGCCACTATCGGTGCGGTATCGCGGAGCAGCACGGCATTGGTGCGTTTGTCCGCCACCAGGCTGCCCCGCTCACTCAACAAGGTACCGTCCTGAGCATTCAGATTTTCAGCAATCTCCGTCGCGTCGGCATGATTCAGCGGCAGGGTCACGCTGTGTAATGGCTGTTTTTGCGCTAAAGCCAGCTGTTGTCGTTGCTTTTCCTGTTCGCTTGGTTCGGGAAACACCATCATCACGTTGCCCTCCAGCGTCATAGTCAGTTTCCCCATGCGTAAAATCACGGCCAGGGCCTGCCGCCAGGGTACCTTATCCAACCGCAGCGTCAGGTTTCCCCCCACGCCTGCGGCGGTGACGACATTAAGCTGCTGATGATCCGCCAGCGCCTGCAATACCACAGCCACAGGCGCATCCTGAAACTCCAGAGAAATGGGGTCAGGCTCCTGTGCTATGCTTGCGAACGCACTCCCCCACAGCAAAACTGCAAGCCAACGACATCCTTTCATTTTTCTTCCTTATGCTTTCCCAACGCCAACACCACCCTATCCTCGGCAACCGAACAGGCCGGATTACTCTGAACCGCGCTTAACGTCACTTGCCGCTCCAGTATCTGCTCAACCTGCCAACGCCCAGCCAGTAGCGTTTGGCTGGGTTTGACTCGCAACCACTTTCCGCCCGGCGTAACTATCCAGGCAAAACGCAGCTTCTCGTGTCCGAGGGTGCCTTTTAATCGCCAATTCACCGGCGACTCTGCCGCGGCAGGACAGTCGGGGGAAGGCAGCGGTCGAAAAGGATCCCGTGGCTGCGCCAGCAGCGCCATCGGTAGCAACAACAGCCAGAACCCAAGGTTTTTATTCATAGGGGGCAACCCGCACAGCCTCAGCCACATCCTGGAAAGTGAAATGCACCGACACCCCCTCCGTCTGCGTTTCAACAGTCATCTGTTCGATGCGTAGCTTGGTGGGCAATTTTTCCAGCAGCCTTAATAAGCTGCCGTACTCAAGATGCAGCCGTAGGGCTTGCCGCGAGGCTTTTTCCTGCTGCTGCCAGCGTTGCAGCCCGGCCCCCACTTGCTGCAATACGTCCAGCAACGCTTCATTAGCCACCGGTGAGGGCTTAATCTGTTGCAGTTGTTGATTGAGAGCCTCCATTGTCGGCATCCGGGCCAATTGTGCCCACAGCGGAGACATTTGTTGCGTTAGGCGTTGCCGCTCCACCTGGGTCTGCCCCAGTTGCTGCCATTTGCCCTGTAGCAGCAGAAGGCCGAACAGCAGGATTGGGCCGCTCAACGCCAGCCACTGCATCAGCAACAGCTTCCACCCCGGCAGGTTCAAGCATCTCGTTAGCCAGCGCGGTAGAGGCTTATTCATCCCGCCCCCACTGTGCCGTCAGGGTAAATGAAAACAAACCATCCTGACGCTGCACCACCTCAGTCAGGCGGCCGTGCTGCAACAACGGCAACGCAACTAGCCGTTGTTCAAACTGAGTCACCGCCTCATAACGGAGGCTCAGGCCCCGCAGACGGATATTTTGTGGATTAGTATCCAATGCGATAAGCCACAACGCTGCGGGCAACAGGGGCGACAGCTGTTGCAGCAATTGAAGGTAACGTCGGTTGTGCACCCCATTCATGCCCTGTTGCTCCACCTGCGCGGTTAAGCTTGCCAGGCGAGCCATTGCCCGTTGCCGTTGCTGAAAACGTTCCGTCAATTCCGTCTGCTGCCCGACCAGCGTCAAAAGTGCCAGATACTCTTGATCCTGCTGACGGTTTAACAATCCCAAAACCCCCGTCAGCACCGCCGCAGCCAGCGCCAGTTGCAACACCAACAGGCGCAACCAGAAAGTGGCGCGCCGACGCTGAGCTCGAGTGCGCCAGGGCAAAAGATTAACCTGATACATCAGCTAGTTGTCCTCTGTGCGCAGCGCCAAACCCCCGGCTAATACAAATGCCGCCGGTATAAGGGGCTGCGGTGGACGCAGTTGACTAAAAGCGCTAAATGGAGACCAGGACAAACATCCTGGCGGAGGCAGCTCATCCAGCACGCTGCTATAGTAAATTTGCTGCGTAGCAAGTGGCTGGCAGGCGGCATGCATTGCCGCCAGCGCCTGACCCGCCTCTGTGGCCTCCACCATTGGGACAACCCCATAGGCAAAGGACGTAGAAGGTGATGCAACCCATAACCACTCCAGCTCGAGGCGATGCAGCAAACCGGTTTCGGTCGACACGCCTGCCGCTGTCGCCATCGTGCGAAGCGCGCAAGGGGTAATATCGACTACCTGCGGCTGCAAATTGGCCTGGTGCAAGCAATGCAGCCACTGTTCCACCTCTTGCTGCCGCGCAGCGGTAAGCAGCAAAGTGGCAGCGTCTGCCGGTGATGGACGGTAATCCAGAGCCAGCGACTGGCTATCCAGCGGGAACTGTTTTAATCCCTGGTTGGTGATGTATTCACCGCGAGCCGGCTCTTTCAGCCTCGCGTCCGGCAGCGGCATCTGCTGCTGTAAAACCCGTTGAGCGGGCAAAGCAATGCGTAAGGAAATATGTCTTGGTAACTGAATTCGCCATTGTCGCAGCGCCTGAATCAGCAGCTCAGGGTGTTCGAGACTACCTTGTCGTAACACCGGTTGCGGCAGACTGTGTTGCCACCAGTGACGCAGTTGCCAACCGTTGCGGCGGCGCTGTACCGCCAGGGCGCGAATGCAGTCACTTTGTATATCCAGCCCCACCTGCCATGCTTGAGTGAACATATTTCGCCCGATCTCCATATCGTCAGATGATAAAAGAACATATCCATGTTGCAGGCTTGCCTTTATACTACCGCGCGGTTGTTTATAAACTGCCCAAATGACATGAAAATGGGAAATCTCAGGTGAAGTTCGTAAAGTATTTACTAATCCTTGCAGTGTGTTGCATCGTATTGGGGGCAGCCTCGATCTTTGGCTTGTACAAATATGTCGAGCCACAGTTGCCTGACGTTGCGACGCTGAAAGATGTGCGGCTGCAAATACCGATGCAGGTTTACAGCGCCGACGGCGAACTGATCGCCCAATACGGTGAAAAACGCCGTATTCCGCTGAAGTTGAACCAAATTCCACCGGTTATGGTGCATGCGTTTATCGCTACCGAAGACAGCCGCTTCTATGAGCATCATGGCGTCGACCCGGTCGGTATCTTCCGTGCCGCCTCTATTGCGCTGGTCTCCGGCCATGCGTCGCAGGGGGCGAGTACCATTACCCAGCAGTTGGCGAGAAACTTCTTCTTAAGCCCGGAACGCACCCTGATGCGCAAAATCAAGGAAGCTTTCCTGGCGATTCGCATCGAACAGATGCTGAGCAAAGACGAAATTCTCGAGCTGTACCTGAACAAAATCTATCTGGGGTATCGCGCCTATGGCGTGGGTGCCGCGGCTCAGGTTTACTTCGGTAAAGACGTTAGCCAGCTCACCTTAAGCGAAATGGCGACCATCGCCGGCTTGCCGAAAGCACCGTCTACCTTCAACCCGCTTTACTCCCACGATCGCGCCGTCGCGCGCCGCAACGTGGTGCTGTCGCGCATGATGGATGAGCATTACATCACTCAGGCGCAGTACGATCAGGCCCGTAGCGAAGAACTGGTGGCCAACTACCATGCACCGGAAATCAGCTTCTCCGCCCCGTATCTCTCCGAGATGGTGCGTCAGGAAATGATCAAGCGTTATGGCGACAACGCCTATACCGACGGTTACAAGGTCTACACCACCATCACCAAAAAGCTGCAGCTGGCGGCGCAGGAGTCGGTACGTAACAACGTGCTGGCCTACGATATGCGCCACGGTTACCGCGGCCCGTCCAACGTGCTGTGGAAAGTCGGTGAAGCGGCGTGGGATCAAAAACAGATCGTCGATTCGCTGAAGAATCTGCCGAACTACGGCCCGCTGTCTCCGGCGGTGATTGTCTCGGCCAACGCCGAAGAAGCGACGGCGATGATGGCTGACGGCAGCCACATTGCGCTACCGATGGCGACCATGCGTTGGGCGCGTCCTTACAAATCAGATACTCAGCAGGGCCCAACGCCGAAACGCGTCACCGACGTAGTGCAGGCCGGTCAGCAAGTCTGGGTACGTAAGGTGGGCGAAAATTGGTGGCTGTCACAGGTGCCGGACGTCAACTCGGCCCTGGTGTCGATCAACCCGAATGACGGGGCCGTGAAGGCGCTGGTCGGCGGGTTCGACTTCAACCAGAGCAAGTTCAACCGCGTTACCCAGGCGCTGCGTCAGGTCGGTTCCAATATCAAACCTTTCCTGTACACCGCCGCGATGGACAAGGGCCTGACCCTGGCAACCATCCTGAATGACCTGCCGATCACCCGTTGGGATCCGGGCGCCGGTACCGACTGGCGACCGAAAAACTCACCGCCAACCTACGATGGGCCAATTCGTCTGCGTCAGGGTCTGGGACAGTCGAAGAACGTAGTGATGGTGCGTGCAATGCGTGCGATGGGCGTCGACTATGCGGCAGAATATCTGCAGCGTTTCGGCTTCCCGGCACAGAACATCGTGCACACCGAATCGCTGGCGTTAGGCTCCGCATCGTTCACCCCTATGCAACTGGTGCGCGGCTATGCGGTTCTGGCCAACGGCGGTTACCTGGTGGATCCGTACTTTATCACCAAGATTGAAGATGATAGCGGCAACACGGTGTTCGAAACCAAGCCGAAGATTGTCTGCAGCAGCTGTAACCTGCCGGTGATCTACGGTGATACCCACCGTTCCGCCGTACTTTCTGAAGACAATATTGAAAATGTCGCTACGTCGCAGGAAGGCAAGAATGGCAGCGTGCCGATGCCGCAACTGGAGCAGGTGACTCCGGCTCAGGTGCTCCAGGATGGCGATCAGCAGTATGCGCCACACGTGATCAGCACCCCGCTGGCGTTCCTGATGCATGACGCGCTGAACAGTAACATTTTCGGCGAACCGGGCTGGATGGGCACCGCATGGCGTGCTGGCCGTGACCTGAAGCGTCGTGATATCGGCGGCAAAACCGGGACCACCAACAGCTCGAAAGATGCCTGGTTCTCCGGCTATGGCCCGGATACCGTGACCTCGGTATGGATTGGCTTTGATGACCATCGCCGTGACCTTGGCCGTGCTACGGCTTCAGGCGCGATACCGGATCAGGTTTCCGGCGGCGAAGGCGGTGCGAAGAGTGCACAGCCGGCATGGGACGACTTTATGAAAACCGCGCTGGAAGGCATTCCGGAGCAGAAGGTCACTCCACCACCCGGCATCATCAGCGTCACCATCGACAAGAGCAGCGGCAAGCTTTCTGGCGGCGGCGGCGGCAGTCGCTCCGAGTACTTCATCGAAGGGACTCAGCCAACGGACTACCCATCGCGAGATACCGGCACGACGTTGACGGATCCCGGCGGCGAGAGCCACGAGCTGTTCTAACAAAAAAGGGCCAGAGAAATCTGGCCCTTTTTTTATCTAGCAATCAACGATTAACGTGAACCGCGTAAAAATGCCTCAGTCAGGAACAGCGCACTGACGTTGCGCGCCTCACGGAAATCCGGTTCGGCCAGCAACGCCATCATATCGGCAATCGGCCAGCGTACCTGCGGCAAGGGCTCCGGCTCATCCCCTTCCAGACTCTGCGGGTAGAGATCGTGCGCCAGCACGATATTCATTTTGCTGGAAAAGTACGAAGGGGCCATCGTCAGCTTGCTGAGGAAATCAAAACGTTTGGCGCCAAACCCCACCTCTTCCATCAGTTCACGGTTGGCCGCCTCCAACACACCCTCACCTGGATCGATCAACCCCTTGGGGAACCCCAGCTCATAAGATTCGGTACCCACCGCATATTCACGGATCAGCAGCAAGTCATCGCCAATCACCGGCACAATCATCACGGCCTCACGGTCCGAGGGCCGCATCCGCTCATACACCCGCCGTACACCGTTACTGAACTCCAGATCGACGGACTCAACGTTAAATAAACGCGAACGTGCGACCGTTTCAACTTTCAGAATTTTAGGTTTTTGCAGGTGTTTATCCATGATTGCCTCAAATGAGTTATCCGGCGGCAGGCCACAACATCAGGCGTGATGACGCAGATAACCAGAATAATGATTGGCGTGACGCGCAGTTCACTTGCGTTCAAACGCTGACCAAAACCGATCTTGATCACATTGTGCGTTAATGAGAACCTTTGCCGCAACGAGCACAAGCAGTAATTTACTTTTTTTTAACAACTGTAGCCAGCACCTGCCGATTTTCTGTCTTTCTCGGGTAAAAAAGAGTGCATTAAAATAAGATAATGCCGATACCGATAGAAGAGCCCGATTGCTATCATCACGCAGGTAAGACATGGCGATAAAACGGGCAGTCATTATCAATAAATGAGATCCCGGCGGAGAATCTTTCCTCCCGCCACTGTTCAGGGTGTCTCTTGGTGATTTGACTGCGTATAATGCGCCACGATTCATCAGGTTGGTGAGGTTCACGGGTCCAAGATGGGGATAGCATGAGCACAATAGTGTTGATATTGGCCTTAGTGCTTGCCTGCCTGATTGCCGCCAGCCTGTATCTCTGGTTTAAAGCCCGCAATCAGCCGCTGCTCACGCGCGCGTTGCCCTTTATCAAACCCACACACCGTAAACTGACCGGCGAAGAGCGCGCCGCCGTCGAGCATTATCTCGGCCAGCAAAATAAGCTGAGCAACAAACTGTTGCCCGGTAACGGCTCATTGCCTTCCGCCAAGCTGGCGCTGACCCCGCAAAGCGATAACGTCTACCCCATTACCCACGCCATTACCCGCTACGGGCTGGCCAGCGATGAACCCAACAAGTGGCGCTATTATCTGGACGCCGAAGAGGTGCATCTGCCGCCGTTCTGGGAACAGTACATCAGCGCCGATAACCATGTGGAAGTGATCAGAACCCAGACGTTACCACTGGTCATCTCCCTCAACGGGCATTCGCTGAAAGACCATATTCACGATCGACCGCAACCGCCGGTGGTGAAAGCAGCCCCGAGCCAAAATGCCTCCATTCGCAAGGAAGAGAGCGAGCATGTCGAGCTGGTGAATATCCGCAAGGAAACGCCGGAAGAACATGCGCTAACTCGCCCGAACGGCATCAAGGAAGCCGCCGTTATCTCGGCTGCCCTGCTGCTGCTATTCTTCAGCCTGATAAGCCCGGTGGTGGTCATTCCCTGGATGATAGTGGTCGCCGTGCTGATGATCGCCTGGGGTTGCTGGAATCTGTTCCGTCGGCCGACATCACGCGAACTGAAAGAAGTGCACTGCCTGCGTGGCACCCCCAAGCGTTGGGGGCTGTTTGGCGAATCTAATCAGGGGCAGATCAGCAATATCTCTCTCGGCATCATCGATCTGATTTATCCGCCGCACTGGCAGCCTTATATCACCCAGGATCTGGGCAAGACCACCGACGTGGATATCTACCTTAACCGCCAGGTGTTACGCCAGGGACGCTTCCTTTCTCTGCATGATGAGGTGAAAAACTTCCCGTTGCAGCAGTGGGGCAGAAACGCGGTGCTGATGGCCAGTTCGTTTTTGGTGCTGGTGCTGCTGCTGACCTATATTCCGCTAAGTCTGCCGCTTAAGCTGAGCATGGCCTGGCTGCAGGGCGCGCAAAAAATCGAAGTGACCAACGTTCAGGCTCTCGAAGGCGCCACCTTGCGCATCGGCGATACCCTGAAAGCTCAAGGCAACGGTATGTGTTATGTGCCGCCACCGGTCAGCGGTTCGCACACCTCCAACTTTATGCCTTTCGACTGCTCAGGCATTTACTGGAACAACGCAGCCCCCCTGCCGCAGCCGGAATCAGACGTCATCGACAAAGCTTCAGCGTTGCTGGCGACGGTCAATACTCAGTTGCATCCCGATGGTACCGATCAGAAACTCAACCCGCAGCTGGCCAGCGCGATTGAAAAATCCGGCATGATCCTATTGGATGATTTTTCCGATATCGTGCTAAAAACGCAGGATCTTTGCCAGGCGGACAACGACTGCGTTCGGCTGAAAAACGCCCTAGTGAACCTAGGTAACGTCAAAAACTGGGCAACCCTGGTGAAACGCGCCAAGTCGGGCGCTTTGCAGGGGGTCAACGTGTTGCTGCGCCCGGTGAGTGCCGAATCGCTGGAAAGCCTGACCAAGGTTGCCGCATCGTCGTTTGTCTACAGCGAAACCCGGCAGGCCGCCGCCGCGCTCAACAGCCCTCCACCTGGCGGATTCCTGATCAGCAGCGATGAAGGCAAACAGCTGGTCAATCACCCACAGCCTGCGGTCCCCTTAAACGAGTACAACGCGCTCGATCAATGGAATGAACTGCAACGTCTGGCCAGCATGCTGCTGCATACGCCGTTTGAAGCTCAGGGCGTGATCACCAGTATCAGTGTCGACGCCAACGGTACACGCCATATTGCGCTGCACAGCGAGCCAGATATCATCACCCTGTGGCGCTATCTCGGTACCAGCCTGCTGCTGCTGACGGTCGCCGTCGTTCTGGGTTACAACACCTGGCGACTGGTGCAGCGCCGCCGCATCAACCAGCACCGAACCGCCGATATCCAGCGCTATTACGAAAGCTGCTTTAACCCGCAGCTCTCCCCGATGTCATTACGGCCAATGCCCTGAGTCGTTCGCAGGCCTGCTTCCTGTCATCCGCTTATGCTACGCTAACGCTATTCCCCTTATCCTGCGGACCCCCGACGGTTCGCCTATGGAGTTTTCATGGTTCCCGAGTTTGACTGGCGTGAAATTGATACCGTGCTGCTGGATATGGACGGCACCCTGCTTGATCTGGAGTTCGACAGCCACTTTTGGCTCAGCCTGGTGCCACAAGCCCTGAGCGAGCAGCGTGCTATTCCCTTCGACGAAGCGCGTAAAATCATTCACCAGGAATATTTGGCGGTGCAGCACACCATGAACTGGTACTGCTTCGACTACTGGAGCGAACGGCTGGATCTTGATATTTACCGCATGACCACTGAGGTTGGCAGCCGAGCCCGCCTGCGTGAGGATACCGAGCCCTTTTTGCAGGCATTGCGAGCCGCAGGTCACCGGACTATCCTGTTGACCAACGCCCATCCGCACAGCCTGGCGGTAAAAATTGAGCATACCGGTTTGGATCGCCACCTTGATTTATTACTTTCTACCCACACATTTGGTTATCCGAAAGAAGATCAGCGTTTGTGGCAGGCCGTGCAGCAACACACCGGATTTGATCCGCAACGCACCCTGTTCGTCGACGACGGTGAACCTATTCTGGATGCTGCCCGCACCTTCGGTATTCGCTATTGCCTGGGCGTGCAGAATCCGGACTCCAGCATGGCGGAGAAAACCTTTCGACACTACCCGGCAATGCGCGACTACCGCCTGTTGATACCGGCGTTAGCCAAGGGGGAGCAATGAAAGATAAGGAAACACGGGACGACGCGGTCCGGCTGGATAAATGGCTTTGGGCGGCTCGTTTCTACAAAACCCGCGCGTTGGCGCGGGACATGATCGACGGCGGCAAGGTGCACTATAACGGACAGCGCGGTAAGCCGAGCAAGAATGTCGAGCTCAATGCCGAGATCAAGCTGCGTCAGGGTAACGATGAACGCACGGTGATCGTTCTGGCTCTGGCCAGCCAACGGCGCGGCGCCGACGAGGCGCAGCAGATGTATCAGGAAACCGAAGCCAGCATCGCCAATCGAGAGAAAGTGGCGCTCGCACGCAAGATGAATGCGCTGACCATGCCGCATCCGGACCGCCGTCCGGACAAGAAAGAGCGGCGCGACCTGATTAAATTTAAATTTGGTGAGCAGGAATAACCCCTCGCCGTAATGAGAGAAAACTATGTCTAACCATGACCAATTGCACCGTTACCTGTTTGAAAACTACGCGGTGCGCGGTGAGCTGGTTACCGTCAGCGAAACCTATCAGCAGGTCCTGAACAACCATGATTATCCGGCGCCGGTTAAAAAACTGCTGGGTGAACTGCTGGTGGCCACCAGCCTGCTGACCGCAACCTTGAAGTTCGACGGCGATATCACCGTACAATTACAGGGTGACGGCCCGCTGAAGCTGGCCGTGATTAACGGCAACAACCGCCAGGAAATGCGTGGCGTAGCGCGCGTACAGAGCGAAATCGCCGATGACAGCACGCTGCATCAGTTGATCGGCAACGGCGTCATGGTGATCACCATCGCGCCAACCGAAGGCGAGCGCTATCAGGGCGTAGTGGCACTGGAAGGCGAAACGCTGGCCGAATGCCTTGAGGCTTACTTCCGCCAGTCCGAACAGCTGCCAACCCGTCTGTTCATTCGCACCGGCGAGTTCGAAGGCCAACCGGCCGCGGGCGGTATGTTGCTGCAGGTGCTGCCGGCACAGGACGGCAATGCCGATGATTTCGATCATCTGGTACAACTGACCAACACGGTGAAAAGCGAAGAGCTGTTCAGCCTGCCGGCCAATGAAGTGCTGTATCGCCTGTATCACCAGGAAGAAGTCACTCTGTATGAACCACAGGACGTGATCTTCCGTTGCACCTGTTCACGTCAGCGCTGCGCTGATGCGTTGGTCACCTTGCCAACCGACGAAGTGGCACAAATGCTGGAGCAGGATGGCAATATCGATATGCACTGCGATTACTGCGGCAATCACTATGTGTTTGACGCCGTAGACGTTGCCGCCTTGTACACCGGTAACACCGGTGACAGCGATCAGTTGCACTAAGTAGCACCCCATATCGGCGGGCGCGCCCTGCGCCCGCTCATTCACCTCGTTTGCACGTTTGCTTTTTTCCGTGTGCTATCTCTCAGATCGTAACGAAAAACCGACTAAAACGTTAAATATTTGATACCTATCGCGGTTACTCGCTGCTGAATCCCTACAATTGGCGCCAGAAATTCTGTGACCAAGGAGTAGTGACATGCGTGTTAAAGGTATAACCCCTCAGGATCTGGCCGCTTATGGGATTCATAACGTCGGCGAAATCGTTCACAACCCGAGTTATGACTTGCTGTTCAAGGAAGAAACAGACCCATCTCTGGAAGGTTATGAGCGTGGGGTCGTAACCAAGCTGGGTGCTGTATCCGTCGACACCGGTATTTTTACCGGCCGTTCCCCGAAAGATAAGTACATCGTCCGTGACGACATCACCCGCGACACCGTCTGGTGGGCCGATCAGGGTAAAGGCAAAAACGACAACAAACCCCTCAGTCCGGAAATTTGGGCTGACCTGAAACAGCTGGTCACCACGCAGCTCTCCGGCAAACGCCTGTTTGTGGTGGATACCTTCTGCGGCGCCAACGCCGACTCACGCTTGAAAGTCCGCTTTATCACCGAGGTGGCCTGGCAGGCGCACTTCGTCAAAAACATGTTCATTCGCCCGACGGAAGAAGAACTGCAGGATTTCGAACCGGACTTCGTGGTGATGAACGGCGCCAAATGCACTAACCCGAACTGGCAGCAACAGGGCCTGAACTCGGAAAACTTTGTCGCTTTCAACCTGACCGAACGCATGCAACTGATTGGTGGCACCTGGTACGGCGGCGAAATGAAAAA
Organism: Serratia sp. Je.1.23.a; assembly: GCF_051129805.1. Classification (NCBI taxonomy): domain Bacteria; kingdom Pseudomonadati; phylum Pseudomonadota; class Gammaproteobacteria; order Enterobacterales; family Yersiniaceae; genus Serratia; species Serratia sp. Je.1.23.a. Next base: position 88,211 of record NZ_JBCPSR010000008.1, read on the forward strand.
GGGTATGTTCTCCATGATGAACTACCTGCTGCCGCTGAAAGGCATCGCTTCCATGCACTGCTCGGCTAACGTGGGTGAAAAAGGCGACGTGGCGGTGTTCTTCGGCCTGTCCGGCACCGGCAAAACTACCCTGTCCACCGATCCAAAACGCCAGCTGATTGGCGATGACGAACACGGCTGGGATGACGACGGCGTGTTCAACTTCGAAGGCGGCTGCTACGCCAAAACCATCAAGCTGTCCGAAGAAGCCGAGCCGGATATCTATCACGCCATCAAACGCGATGCGCTGCTGGAAAACGTCACGGTGCTGGCCGACGGTACAATTGATTTCAACGACGGCTCGAAAACCGAAAACACCCGTGTTTCCTACCCGATCTATCACATCCAGAACATCGTCAAGCCAGTTTCCAAGGCCGGCCACGCCACCAAGGTGATTTTCCTGACTGCGGACGCCTTCGGCGTGTTGCCACCGGTTTCTCGCCTGACCGCCAACCAGACCCAGTACCACTTCCTGTCCGGCTTTACCGCCAAGCTGGCCGGTACCGAGCGCGGCGTGACCGAGCCGACCCCAACCTTCTCCGCCTGCTTCGGCGCAGCCTTCCTGTCGCTGCACCCAACGCAATACGCCGAAGTCCTGGTGAAGCGCATGCAGGCTGCGGGTGCCCAGGCCTACCTGGTCAACACCGGCTGGAACGGCACCGGTAAACGCATTTCGATCAAAGATACTCGCGGTATTATCGATGCGATCCTCAGCGGTGAAATCGATAAGGCAGAAACCATTACCCTGCCTATCTTCGATCTGGCGATGCCAACCTCACTGCCGGGCGTCAACCCGGATATCCTGGATCCGCGCGCCACTTACGCCAGCATTGAGCAATGGCAAGAGAAGGCACAGGATCTGGCCGAGCGTTTTGTCACCAACTTTGACAAATACACCGACACTCCAGCGGGTGCAGCGCTGGTCAGCGCCGGTCCAAAACTGTAATACCTTCCTTTTACAGCTTCAGCTAAGGCGTGGATATCACGCCTTTTTTATTTTTATCGGTTGTTTTTTTGATCGGCACAACGAGATAATAATGCAGTGCAATCATTGATAGCAACGGAGGTTTCAATGGCTACCATAACCGTCAGAAATCTGGACGACGAAGTAAAGGAGTTGCTGCGCGTCTCGGCAGCAAAAAATGGCCATTCCATGGAGGAGGAAGCTCGCATGATTTTGAAACAGGCATTATTGAAAAAGCCGCCGCGTTATGGGTTAGGCACCTGGATGCATCAACACTTTGCCGAGTTGGGCGGGGTTGAATTGGAGATCCCACCGCGCGATGCCACGCCGCCGCGTATTGTCACCTTTGACGACGACGATGACCAATTATGATTATTCTCGATACCAACGTGGTTTCAGAAACGTTGCGCCCCAACCCGCACTATAACGTCATCAGATGGCTGAATGAAAAAGACAATGATGAGCTTTATCTGAGTGCGATAGTTCTCGCCGAGTTGTTCAGTGGAGTTGCCTGTATGCCTGATGGGAAACGGCAGCGCGAATTCAAACACAAGCTGGCGGAGGCAGTGCAGATTAGATTTGATGAGCAAACCCTGCCATTTGATACACTCTGCGCGCTGCAATACGCGCAACTTATGGAGAAAAATCAGCGTCAGGGCAGGTTAATGGGCATCGTCGATACCCAAATCGCCGCCACCTGCCTGCATTACGGTGCCACCCTGGCCACGCGCAATACCCAAAACTTTATCCATTGCGGCATTGAGTTAATCGATCCCTGGCAGGCCACGACGGGCCGGCGTCTGCATGAAGAGGCAGCGGAATACTACGTGATGAGCAGGAAGTCCTGACGGGGGCGCAAACTGCGGCCCCCAGACAAAAAGATTACGCGCTTTCCTTCGGGTTCTGATGCCCATTGCCCGACTCTTTTTTCTCCATCGGTAACGGAATATAAGCCCGAATCAACAGCCCACCGCGTTCGCTGGTGCCGATATCCAGTGCGCCATGATGCCCATCGATAATACGCTGTACGATAGCCAGGCCCAACCCGGTCCCGCTGGTACTGCGCGCGCTGTCACCACGAACAAATGGCTGCAACAGATGCTTCAGCTCTTCCGGTTTAATGCCCGGGCCGTCGTCTTCCACCTGGAACCAGCCGCGCTGCAGCTCACGGCCGCTGCTGACTTTGATCCAACCGTTGCCGTAACGCGCCGCATTCACCACCATATTCACTGCCGCACGCTTGATCGACAACGGATGCACATTCATCATCAGTTCGCCCGGCGCCAAAGCGGTTTCAATCACCCGCTCATAGCCACTCTCGGCAGCCACCACTTCGCCCAGAATGCTATTCAAATCGCTGATTTCTGTCTGCATCTCCTGGCCGGTGCGCAGATAATCAATAAACTGCTCAATGATGTCGTTGCACTCTTCAATATCTTTATTGATCGACTCCGCCAGGTAGCCGTCTTCGGCACTCATCATCTCGGTCGCCAGACGGATACGCGTCAGTGGCGTACGCAGGTCGTGGCTCACCCCGGCCATCAGCAATGTGCGGTCGTCCGCCAGCTGCTTGACGCCCGACGCCATCTGATTAAAGGCCCGCGTTACCGAACGGACTTCCGATGCGCCATACTCACGCAGCGGCGGTGGAATGATGCCCTTACCCACCTGCAAAGCGGCGTGCTCAAGCTCCACCAGCGGGCGGTTCTGAATACGGATAAACAGCCAGGCGCCACCTATCGCCAACAGCATAATCGCCAGGGTATAGCGGAACAGCGGCGAGAAATCGCCCTGGTGAATTTCAGTCAGTGGAACACGCACCCAGATATCCGGCTGCAGCCAGGTTTTCAGCCACACCACCGGTGAGTTTTTGTTTACTTCCACCCGCACGTCGGTTGGCCCGCCGAGCTGCTGCGCCATCTGCTGGCTGAGGAATTGGTAGTGCTGCGCCCAGCGCAGACCGCTCTCTTCCGCCGCAGAATTGGTGTAGAGAGAAATGCCCAGTTCGCGATAGATTTCGCGACGGAACGCCGGCGGTACTTCCAGCAAAGTACCATCCTCCAGCTGCAGCCGGTCGGTCATCAGCATACGAACTTCGTAGGCCAATACCTTATTGAACTGCTGCAGGCTGGGCAGGATGGCGAAGTTCAGCACCACCAGATAGGTCGTCACCAGGCTGACGAACAGCAAGGTGACGATCAATAGCAGGGTTCGGGCAAACGAGCTACGCGGTGAAAAGCGCAATCGTCTCATGCCTTGCTGCCGTCCGGGACGAAGACGTAGCCAAGACCCCAAACGGTCTGGATGTAGCGTGGATGCGCAGGATCTTCCTCAACCATGCGACGCAAACGTGAAATTTGCACGTCGATGGAGCGTTCCATGGCGCTGTATTCGCGGCCACGTGCCAGGTTCATCAGCTTGTCGCGCGAAAGCGGTTCGCGTGGATGGCTCACCAGCGCCTTCAGCACCGCAAACTCACCGCTGGTCAACGGCATAGGCTCGTCTTCGCGGAACATTTCGCGGGTGCCGAGGTTGAGTTTGAATTTACCAAAGGCGATCACCGCCTCTTCCTGTGAAGGAGCGCCCGGCAGTTCATTGGCCTGACGGCGCAACACCGCACGGATGCGGGCCAGCAATTCACGCGGGTTGAAGGGTTTTGGGATGTAATCGTCAGCGCCGATTTCCAGGCCAACGATACGGTCGACTTCTTCACCTTTGGCGGTCACCATAATGATCGGCATAGGGTTGCTTTGGCTGCGCAGACGGCGGCAGATGGAAAGACCATCTTCGCCCGGCAACATCAGGTCAAGCACCATCAGATGGAATGATTCACGAGTCAGCAAGCGATCCATTTGCTCAGCGTTGGCTACGCTGCGAACCTGAAAACCCTGTTCGGTTAAATAACGCTCTAAAAGCGCACGCAGGCGCATGTCATCATCGACGACCAGAATCTTATGATTCTCTTGCATTGTATTACTCCCAAAGGCTTTATTGCCTGACGTGAATATTGTTAAAAAACCCTGTCATTTCGGACAGCGTTTAATGGTATATATTCTAGACGAAATTGTTACAAAGCTTATTCTTTTGCCCATTTATCAACAATTTTCATCAAAATGCCCGCGACGATTCGCCAAAATCCCGATGCGCATAGGTTAAATTTAGAAGCACTGCGTCTTTTGGCTGGCGGCATACCCGACGGCTGATTCGGCAGTGTAACTCAGCCGGGGCGATAAGAAACGCGAGCACCGGCAATTTTGCGCGTGGCTGATGATTAACGCTCATTGGATTGTGCAACAGCAGCCTACAGCCCGATGCGAGTTTATGCGACACTTTGCCAACGCAATGACGTCCTTCCCTTTGATATGTCCCTAAAGGCGGAACCACGATGAGAACGCAGCTGATAACCCGCGAAGGTTACGACAAGCTAAAGCAGGAATTAGACTTTCTCTGGCGCGAAGATCGGCCAGAGGTCACCAAAAAAGTGACCTGGGCAGCTAGCCTCGGCGACAGAAGTGAAAATGCCGATTATCAGTACAACAAAAAACGGCTGCGGGAAATCGATCGCCGCGTACGCTACCTGACCAAATGCCTCGAGCAATTAAAGATTGTCGATTACTCCCCGCAGCAGGAAGGCAAAGTGTTTTTCGGTGCCTGGGTGGTAGTGGAAAACGAGGACGGCGACACTAAACGCTTTCGCATCGTCGGCTATGACGAGATTTTTGGCCGCCGAGACTACATCTCCATCGATTCGCCCATGGCCCGCGCGCTGCTTAAAAAAGAAGTGGGTGATGCCGCCACCGTTAATACGCCAGTCGGCGATGCCCTGTGGTACGTGAATGAGATCGAGTACGTAAAATAAGATTTCAGTTTTTTCCGAGCGACCGCCCGCCGCCGCAGTACAGGCCGCTTTACGCGCTATGACTGTCGAGAGGCGGCCCGCTCCACTGGCATTTTCCCCGCGCAATCCGTATAACTGTCCCCCTGTTTACCAACCGTTCTCAACAGATACCAGACTTATGAATGACCCACTGAGCCGCATTATTGCAACAGAACTGCAGGCCCGGCCGGAGCAAGTTGACTCCGCCATCCGTCTGCTGGATGAAGGTAATACCGTGCCCTTTATTGCACGCTATCGTAAGGAAGTCACCGGGGGTCTGGACGATACCCAACTGCGCCAGCTGGAAACCCGCCTGGGTTATCTGCGTGAACTGGAAGACCGCCGTCAGACCATCCTTAAATCGATCGACGAGCAGGGCAAACTGACCGAACAGCTGGCGACGGCGATCACCGCCACGCAAAGCAAAACCGAACTCGAAGACCTCTACCTGCCTTACAAACCGAAGCGCCGCACCCGCGGCCAGATCGCGATTGAAGCCGGTCTGGAGCCTCTGGCGGACACGCTGTGGCAGGATCCTCAGCAGCAACCTGAACAGTTGGCCGAAGGTTACGTTAATGCAGACAAGGGCGTAGCGGACGTAAAAGCCGCCCTCGACGGCGCGCGTTATATCCTGATGGAGCGCTTCGCCGAAGACGCCGCATTACTGGCCAAGGTCCGTAACTACCTGTGGAAACATGCGCACCTGGTGTCCAAAGTGGTGGAAGGCAAGGAAGAAGCCGGGGCCAAGTTCCGCGACTATTTCGATCATCATGAACCCATTGCCCAGGTGCCATCGCACCGTGCGTTGGCCATGTTCCGCGGCCGTAACGAAGGCGTACTGCAGCTGGCGCTGAATGCCGATCCGCAGTTTGAAGAAGCCCCACGCGAAAGCCAGGCGGAGCAGATCATCATCAGCCACCTGGATCTGCGCCTGAATGATGCTCCGGCGGACGCCTGGCGCAAAGCGGTGGTCAACTGGACCTGGCGTATCAAGGTGCTGCTGCATCTGGAAACCGAACTGATGAGCACGGTGCGCGAACGCGCGGAAGATGAAGCGATCAACGTCTTTGCCCGTAACATGCATGACCTGCTGATGGCGGCACCGGCCGGTATGCGCGCCACCATGGGGCTGGATCCGGGCCTGCGTACCGGGGTCAAAGTGGCGGTAGTCGATGCTACCGGCAAGCTGGTCGCCACCGACACCGTGTACCCGCACACCGGTCAGGCCGCTAAAGCCGCCGCCATCGTCGCCGCACTGTGCATCAAGCATAAAGTGGAGTTGGTCGCCATCGGCAACGGCACCGCATCGCGCGAGACCGAACGTTTTTACCTCGACCTGCAACAGCAGTTCAGCGAAGTCAAAGCACAAAAGGTGATCGTCAGCGAAGCCGGCGCTTCGGTGTACTCCGCTTCCGAACTGGCGGCGCTGGAATTCCCTAACCTCGACGTCTCGCTGCGCGGTGCGGTATCCATCGCACGTCGTCTGCAGGATCCGCTGGCCGAGCTGGTCAAAATCGATCCGAAATCCATCGGCGTCGGCCAGTATCAGCATGACGTCAGCCAAAGCCAACTGGCGAAAAAGCTCGATTCCGTGGTCGAAGACTGCGTGAACGCCGTCGGTGTGGATCTGAATACCGCCTCGGTGCCGCTGCTAACCCGCGTAGCCGGCCTGACGCGCATGATGGCGCAGAATATTGTCACCTGGCGTGACGAAAACGGCCGCTTCAGCAACCGCGAACAGCTGCTGAAAGTCAGTCGCTTGGGGCCGAAAGCCTTTGAACAGTGCGCCGGCTTCTTGCGTATCAACCACGGCGACAACCCACTGGACGCCTCGACCGTTCACCCGGAAACCTACCCGGTGGTCGAACGCATTCTGGCCGCAACTCATCAGGCTCTGCAGGATCTGATGGGCAACCCGGCGGCGGTGCGCAGCCTGAAGGCCAGCGACTTTACCGACGAGAAGTTCGGTGTGCCGACGGTGACCGACATCCTGAAGGAGCTGGAGAAGCCGGGCCGCGATCCGCGTCCGGAATTCAAAACCGCAACCTTTGCCGAAGGGGTGGAAACCCTCAACGACCTGCAGCCGGGAATGATCCTGGAAGGTTCGGTCACCAACGTCACCAACTTCGGTGCCTTTGTTGATATCGGCGTGCATCAGGATGGGTTGGTGCATATCTCCTCGCTGGCGGACAAGTTTGTCGAAGATCCGCACACCGTGGTGAAAGCCGGTGACATCGTCAAAGTGAAGGTGATGGAAGTGGACCTGCAACGTAAACGCATTGCATTGAGCATGCGTCTGGACGAGCAACCGGGTGAAGGTTCCCCACGGCGCGGTGGCAATTCAGCACCGGCCAAGGACAACACCTCGCGACCGCAGGCCAATAAGTCCAAACCGCGTGGCGCTAACACCTCGGCAGGCAACAGCGCCATGGGTGACGCACTGGCGGCAGCCTTTGGCAGAAAGTCGTAGTCAGGCGGCCAGCAGAAAACGCATGAGGCACAGGGAGGGGGTTAACCCCTCCCTTTTCCGCTAAATACCCTCATCATTTTTTGACCCGCCTCAATAAACCCGCATTTTTATTCGCTGCCGCCGACAGCCCTGATAATTCCGGTTTTAAGCCTGAAAGCCACGCTAAATAGCCATTTATTAACATCTCTATTAACATTAAATTCTCATTCCGGTATTTCTCAGCGAAACACAAATGCTTAGCGCTCGTATTCAGCCGGCAATATGTTGCCTAATAAATACCGATATTGACGTCACCGAATCAAAGCTGTCGAATCTGTCACTACTTTTTTCAAACCGGAAAAATTCACTACAAATACGTAACTGATTTAACTCACCATTCGCATTTGCACCCCACCAGGCTGGGTGATAAAAATAGCGCTGTCAGGCAATTGCATTCTCTAAATGTGATCGCTACAACCTTTGGTTACCAATACCCCTATTTTTTGTATTGAATACGATAATTATTCTCACTATTATTATTTTGCGTGTTCACTGCATTGCCTCATGGATTGAAAGCGTCGGCAGCCCGTGGTTTTTATCTCGGGACTGCCATTGGAACGTTCTTTTATCATCACCAGCCCAATAGCCTGGGCTTAGAGAAGGTTACATGCATCTTCTGCCTAAACGGTCTTATAAGATCGCCGGCTTCGCCAATGAAATCGGCCCGGCTTATCGCCAAAAACTTTTATCCCTCGGCATGCTGCCGGGCTCGTCTTTTGAAGTGGTACGCGTCGCGCCATTGGGTGACCCCATAGAAATAAAAACCCGTCGCGTCAGCCTGGTGCTGCGCAGGAAAGATCTGGCCCTGATCCTGCTCGACGGCTAGTCCTGAGCCGCCTTGCTTTGGCCATGCATCTTGCCTGGCCCAACTTCCATTGACTGATATCACGCTAAATTATGAAAAAACTCACTATTGGCTTAATAGGCAACCCCAACTCCGGCAAAACTACGCTGTTCAACCAGCTGACCGGGGCACGCCAGCGGGTCGGTAACTGGGCGGGCGTGACGGTAGAACGCAAAGAAGGCCTGTTCACCACGCCGCAATCACAGGTCAAACTGGTCGATCTGCCCGGCACCTACTCCCTGACCACCATCTCGGAGCAAACCTCACTCGACGAACAAATTGCCTGCCACTACATTCTGAGCGGCGACGCCGATCTGCTGATCAACGTGGTCGATGCTTCCAATCTGGAACGTAATCTATACCTGACGCTGCAACTGCTGGAACTGGGCATCCCCTGCATTGTCGCGCTGAATATGTTGGATATCGCCAAAAGCCAAAAAATTAATATCGATATCGCGGCACTGTCGGCGCGTCTCGGCTGTCCGGTGGTGCCGATGGTATCCACCAAAGCCGACGGCATTGGCGTGCTGAAGCAGATGATCGACAACCATCAGTTCAACGAATTAAAAGCGCTGGTGAACTACCCGCCGCTGCTGCTCAAGGAAATGACCACGCTGAGCGACGCCATGCCGCAGACCCTGCCAAGTGAACAACGTCGCTGGCTGGCGCTGCAGATGCTGGAAGGCGATATCTACAGCCACCAGCTTGCCGGCCCTGCGGCGGCCCTGCTGCCGGCGGCCAAACAGGCGCTGCAGCGGCAACAGCAGGAAGATCCTGCACTGGTGATTGCCGATGCGCGTTATCAGTCAATCGCCACCCTGTGCGATGCCGTGAGCAATTCACAACAGGCCATGCCGAACCGTCTGACCGAAGCGCTGGATAAAGTGATCCTCAACCGCTGGTTAGGGGTGCCCATCTTCCTGCTGGTGATGTATTTGATGTTCCTGCTAGCCATCAACCTCGGCGGCGCACTGCAGCCGATCTTCGATATCGGGTCAGCGGCAATTTTTATTCAGGGTATTCAATGGCTGGGCTATACCCTGCACTTCCCTGAATGGTTGACTATTTTCCTGGCGCAGGGGGTCGGTGGTGGTATCAACACCGTGCTGCCGCTGGTGCCACAAATCGGCATGATGTACCTGTTCCTGTCGTTCCTCGAAGACTCCGGCTATATGGCGCGTGCGGCGTTCGTGATGGACCGCCTGATGCAGGCGCTGGGGTTGCCCGGCAAGTCCTTCGTGCCGCTGATCGTCGGCTTCGGCTGTAACGTGCCTTCGATCATGGGCGCACGTACGCTGGATGCGCAGCGCGAACGCCTGATTACCATCATGATGGCGCCCTTCATGTCCTGCGGGGCTCGGCTGGCGATATTCGCCGTGTTTGCCGCTGCTTTCTTTGGCCAGGACGGCGCAGGCGTGGTGTTCTCTTTGTATATGCTGGGTATTGTGGTGGCAATCCTCACCGGTCTGGTATTGAAGTACACCATCATGCGCGGTGAAGCTTCCCCCTTCGTGATGGAGCTGCCGGTTTACCACGTGCCACACCTGAAAAGCCTGCTGCTGCAAACCTGGCAGCGCCTGAAAGGCTTTGTGCTGCGTGCCGGTAAGGTGATTGTGGTTGCCAGCATCTTTATTGGCGGCCTGAACAGCTTTTCGTTCAGCGGCAAGCCGGTAGATAACATTAATGACTCGGCGCTGGCGTCGGTGTCCAAAGTATTGACGCCGCTGCTGAAACCGATGGGCGTGCACAGTGACAACTGGCAGGCTACCGTCGGCCTGGTGACCGGGGCCATGGCGAAAGAAGTGGTGGTCGGTACGCTAAATACCCTGTACACCGCCGAACATATCAACAGTACCGAATTTGATGCCGCCAACTTTAACCTGCTTGATGAACTGGGTGGCGCATTGGACACCACCTGGCAAGGGCTGAAAGACACCTTCAGCCTGAGCGTACTGTCCAACCCGATTGAGGCCAGCAAGGGCGATGGGGAAATGGACGTCGGCTCAATGGGCGTTATGAGCAGCAAATTCGGCTCCGGGGTTTCCGCCTACAGCTACCTGATCTTTGTTTTGCTGTACGTCCCTTGCGTCTCGGTGATGGGGGCCATCGCCCGCGAATCCAGTCGCGGCTGGATGACCTTCTCCATTCTCTGGGGGCTGAACGTCGCCTACTCGCTGGCCACGCTGTTTTATCAGATTGCCACCTTCAGCCAGCATCCGCAGTACAGTCTGGCGGCGATCGCCATCGTGGTGTTGTTCAATCTGCTGATTCTGTTCGGCCTGCGCCGGGCACGTAGTCGGGTCACGGTACGCCTGAGCAACGCCACCCCGGCAGCCTGCTGTCAGGGCGCCAAGGGCAACTGCCACTAATGGCCGGCCTGCTGCAGATCCGCGACGCATTGGCGCTGCACGGTAGCGTACAGGCGCTTCAGCTCAGCCGTCAGCTGGCGGCTCCGCTGCCGCTGGTGCAGGCAATGCTGGAGCGTTTGGTCGCAATGGGGAAAGTGGAGCGTATCGAGCAGGATAACAGCGCCTGCCTGAGCGGCAGCTGCAAAAGCTGTCCGGAAGGCAAAGCGTGCAGCAGTACGGTGATATATCGGTTAAAACACTGAGAGGTGGGGCGCGGCACGAGGCGCGCCCCCTTCTTGATTATTGCTTGTCTTTGTACACTTCGGCGATAGCACTGAACTTGCCGTGCTCACGGCCTGCCAGGATCACGTAATATTGTCCGCCTTTTTCATCAGCCAGTTTGGACAGTTCTTCTTTTGCATCCATCGGCGATGTGGTTTGTGCGGTGGTAGTTACCGTACCGATCTTCTCATATTTACCCGGATTCTTATCCAGATCTTCCTTGGTCAGCAAGGTTGCCGCCAGGGTGCTGAAAGACACGGAACCCACAACTAACGCTGCAACAATCATTTTCAAAGATTTCATTACCATACCTCTCAAGGGATAATTTATTTGTTATGAAAGCCGTCCAGAGTAAATGCGCGATAACACTGGCTGCCGTGACATCTTCGGACCTCGTTGCTTTCCCTGACGAGACCGTTTTCCCAGAGACGAAACGCCGAATGAAAATACGCACGCGTTTTTTCATTGTGCAGCCAACGCAGTTACCCACCTAAGTATTGAACAGGTTTATTTTTTATCCACTAAGCGGCTCTTTTTTTAGCGCTTTATTGTGCGATTTTGGGTCAGATCCCATTTTCTGCCACAAAAGTGCCAATAATTTCTGCAAATTCATCAGGGTGGGAAATGAATGGTGCATGAGCTGCTTTTGCAATGATGATTGATGACGAGTTTGGCCACTTGGCATCAAGCAGTTCTGCCACCTTACGCGGCACCAAACCGTCCAGATAACCGTAAACCCGCAACAGCGGCAACGGCAGCTTGGCTAGTGGCTGGCGCAAATCGGCCGTTCGCAGTATTTCCAGCCCACCGTTTAATACCTCAACGCTTGGCATCGGTTGGTTAAGCACCACCGATTTCAGCAGGCGGGCATCTTGCCGCGCGCTTTCCGTTCCCAGCGTCTGCAATGCCAGAAAACGCTCTACGGTACGCTGAAAATCCTGCCCCAGCTGATGCTGGAAACCGCTCAACACCTCCGAGCGGATCCCCGGCCAGTCATCCTGAGCGGCAAAACAAGGTGATGAAGCCACGGTGATCACCCCACTCACCCGTTGCGGCTGCAACAGCGCAATCTGGCTGGCCACCAGCCCGCCCAGCGACCAGCCCAGCCACCAGGCCTGCGCCGGTGCCGCGGCCATCACGGTTTCCGCCATCTGTTCGAGTGACATAGGGCCAAACCCCTGGCTACGGCCATAGCCCGGCAGGTCGACCAGATGCAGGCGGAAATGCGGCGTCAGTCGCTCAATCATGCAATGCCACACTTCGGCATTCAGCCCCCAGCCGTGGAGCAGCACAAGATCGCGATCGCCTTCACCTATTGTTTGCCAGTACAACGCACTCATCCGTTATTGTCCTTTCATTCTCATCCGTCAGGGAGGACGGTTATGCTATCAATCCAGAGCCGCTGTTGGCTATGCCGACAGTCGCTGCGTCTTTATGGTCAGGGTATCTGCAGCTACTGCCTGCGTCACATGCCCGCCAAACCTTTGTGCTGCCCGCGCTGCGGTCTGCCCGCCGGCGATGCCAGATTGCCCTGTGGCCGCTGCCTGCAACAGCCGCCACCCTGGCAGGCGCTGGTGTTCGTCAATGACTACGCCGCGCCTCTGCGCCAGTTGATAAAAAAGTTCAAGTTTCAGCACACGCCGGAACTGGCCCCGCTGTTGGCGCGGCTAATCCTGCTGAACTGGCAACAGGCGCATCGAGAGCAATATCTGAACAGACCCGATATCATTTTAGCGGTACCCTTACAGGCAAAACGTTGCTGGCGGCGCGGCTATAATCAGAGCGATCTGCTGGCACGGCCGCTGGCCCACTGGTTAGGGTGCGATTACCGCCCCGCCGCCCTGAGCCGGGTGCGTAAAACGGCTCCGCAGCAACGGCTATCGGCCCGCGCGCGGCGGCGCAATTTGCGTGGTGCGTTTCGTTGCCATGAAGCCATGGCGGGCCGACACGTCGCGCTGCTGGACGATGTGGTGACGACCGGCAGTACGGTCATGGAAATCGCCAAGTTGTTGCAGCAGCAGGGAGCCGCGTCGATCCAGATCTGGTGCGTTTGCCGCACGTTGTAGTACCAGGGCAATGGGCGTATTATAACCTAGTATTAAAGTCAACTATTTGAACTAACGAGCTAATGCCATGATTCGTATAACAGATACTGCACAGGAACACTTTGCCAAACTGCTGGCAAACCAAGAGGAAGGCACCCAAATCCGCGTATTCGTGATCAACCCGGGTACGCCTACGGCCGAATGCGGTGTCTCTTATTGCCCGCCGGACGCCGTTGAAGCGACAGATACCGAGCTGAAGTTCGAAAAGCTGTCCGCCTATATCGACGAGCTGAGCAAACCGTATCTGGAAGATGCCGAAATCGACTTCGTCACCGACCAACTGGGCTCGCAGCTGACGCTGAAAGCGCCAAACGCCAAAATGCGCAAGGTAGACGACAATGCGCCGCTGATGGAGCGTGTTGAATACGTGCTGCAGTCGCAGATCAACCCACAGCTGGCTGGCCACGGCGGCCGTGTGACCCTGATGGAAATCACCGACGATAGCCTGGCTATTCTGCAGTTTGGCGGCGGTTGTAACGGTTGTTCAATGGTCGATGTGACCCTGAAGGAAGGCATCGAGAAAGAGCTGCTGCAGAAGTTCCCTGAACTGAAAGGCGTGCGCGATTTGACCGAGCACCAGCGCGGCGAGCACTCTTACTACTGATACCCTTCTTACTTGAAGTTGCAGCGTTGTTGGCTGCGTGCACTTACCCCAGTCACTTACCTGAGTAAGCTCCTGGGGATGCTCGCACTTGCCGCCTAGCTGCAACTCCAATTAATTTGGGTATCTACCATTTGCATGAGAGCTAAAGTTCTCATGCCCCGTCTTTAATACACAATGGCTCTCTGTTACCCCACCGAGACCTTGCGACGCCGCTTGTCCAAATCCTTCAGCAGGCGATTAACCTGCTGATCGGCAAACATCTCTTCCAGCGTTTTGGTCAGTTTTCGCCGCCAGTTTGGGTACTGATCGCTGGTGCCGGGAATATTGACCGGATCCGCCATATCCAACCAGTCTTCCGGCTGCAGACCCAGCAAGGCGCTGGCGCTGTCAGCGACATAGCGCTGCAAACCACGATTAAGCAGCGGGCTCATATTCAACAACGCCGCCTTTTTGCCCACTTTCTGCGGCACACAGCCATAGTGATGCAAGCCATCCAGTAGCCCCTGTTTGGCACGTTCGCGATCGGCGAACAGCTCTTTCAGGATCTCCGCATCCGGATACAACCCCAGCTTGCTGCCGAGCTTCAGATCGCCACTTTGCCAATAGCCGCGCAGCGTCGGCAGGTCGTGCGTGGTGATGGTCGCCATCGCCTGAACCGGATAGGCCTGCGGAGCGCGGAAGTGGTTCTCGCCGTCGCGTTCGAAGTACAGCACCTTGTAGGAATAAACGCCGCTGTCGCGCAGCTTGCCGACGATTTCCACCGGAACGGTACCGAGGTCCTCGCCAATCACCATGCAGCGGTGACGTTGACTTTCCAGCGCCAGCACCGCCAGCAGATCATCTACCGGATATTTCACGTAGGCGCCGTGAACGGCGGTTTCACCGTAAGGGATCCACCATAAACGCAGTAACGCCATCACATGATCAATACGCAGCGCACCACAGCTGGTCATATTGGCGCGCAGCAGATCGATAAACGGCTGATAGCCGCGCGCCGCCATCACATGCGGATCCATCGGCGGCAGCCCCCAGTTTTGCCCCAGCGGCCCGAGAATGTCCGGCGGTGCGCCAACCGAGGCCTTCAGGCAATACAGCTCGCGTTCGCACCAGGTTTCCGCGCCCCCTTCCGCCACGCCGACCGCCAGATCGCGATACAGGCCAATCGGCATCTGCTGTTGCTGACTTTGGCGGAAACAATCGGCGAACTGACTGGCAGCCAACCACTGCAGCCACAGGTAAAATTGCACCTGTTCTTGCTGCTGCTGACAAAATTGCTTTACCGCAGCGCTATCACCCTGCTGATATTCTTCCGGCCAGGCCGGCCAGCCCCACAGGCTGTCATCCGCAGCCGCAAGATGAGCATGCAGCGCGTCGAATGCCGCCTGCTGATACAAACTTTCGCCGCCGTCGATAACAAACAGCTCGAATGCCTGACGTTGAGAGTCAGCGGCTTTACGCGCCTGGAACAGCGGGAATGCCAGTTGCAACGCCGCCAGCTTAAGCTGCGTCACCTTGCCGTAATCCACCCGATCGCTGGCACGGGCCTCGGCCAACTTTTTTTGCGTTGCCGGTTTCAGCCACCATTGCTGGGCGGCTTCGTTGCGCTGGAAATCTTCCACCGCGTTCACGTCAATATAGATGACGTTCAACCAGCGTCGCGACGACGGGCTATACGGGCTGGCGCTTTCCGGGTTAGCCGGGTACAGCGAGTGAATCGGATTCAGCCCGACAAAAGCGCCGCCCCGTTCACCGACCTGCTCCACCATCTGGCGTAAGTCGCCAAAGTCACCGATGCCCCAGTTGCGATCGGAGCGAAGAGTGTAAAGCTGGACGCAAGCGCCCCACAGCTTCTTGCCGGTCAACAAGGCATCCGGTTCGAAGCAGCGTTTCGGCGCCACAATCAACCGGCACTGCCACTGCTGTTCACCCTGTGTCAGCGTCAGTTGATGATAGCCCGTTGGCAATTCAGCCGGCAGGGTGAACGTTTTGCGTGCGCTGGCGCGGCCTTGCTGCCGGCCGCCGTCTTCGCGCAGCAGCGTCCACTGATACTCTCCGCTGCCCGCCAGCGGCAATGCCACCGGCGCGCCCTGATAAAACACCTTCACCGCCGGCAGCGGCGTCACCGCAGGCTCCTGCGGTGACGCGCTTCGGCCCATGGCGTCCAGCAGCCTGCGCTTGGTGTCTTCAGCGATCGCCTGCTGTTGACCATGGGCGTTAATATAATCGGCAGCGATACCCGCCTGAGCTGCCGCCTGATCGATGACCTTGCGATCCATTCGCTCTCCTTAACGCTTGGCTTGCCAGATACGCTGCTGGTAGTCGCGGATCGAGCGATCCGAGCTGAACATCCCAACGCGTGCGGTGTTAAGAATAGTACGACGCGTCCATTCATCACGGTCACGATAGAGTTCGTCTACCTGCTGTTGAGCTTTACAGTAAGAAGCAAAGTCCGCCAGCACCAAATAAGGGTCGCCGCCTTCCAGCAGGCTGTGCAGCATCATGTCGAAAGCATGCTTGTCACCGTTGCTGAATGCACCGCTCGCCAATTCGTCCAGAATCGCTTTCAGATGTTTGTCTTTCTTGCGGTAGCTGAGCGGATCGTAGCCTTTCGCCAGCAGCGCCTTCACCTGATCCACGGTATTACCGAAGATAAAGATGTTGTCTTCGCCCACCTGCTCGGCGATTTCCACGTTAGCGCCATCCAGCGTGCCGACGGTCAGCGCGCCGTTTAACGCCAGCTTCATATTGCCGGTCCCTGAAGCTTCTTTGCCGGCGGTGGAGATCTGCTCGGAGATATCCGCGGCCGGGATCATCAGCTCAGCGACGGAAACGCGGTAGTCAGGAATAAACGCCACTTTCAGGCGATCCTTCACCAGCGGATCGTTGTTGATCTTCGACGCCGCCTGGTTGATCGCATAAATGATGTTTTTCGCCAGGTAATAGCCCGGAGCCGCTTTGGCGCCAAACAGGAACACGCGCGGCACGATATCCAGCTGCGGGTTATCGCGCAGTTGACGATACAGCGACAGGATATGCAGCAGGTTAAGGTGCTGACGTTTGTATTCGTGCAGGCGCTTGATCTGCACGTCGAAAATCGCGTCCGGGTTCAGTTTCAACCCCATGACGTCGTGCACGTAATTGGCCAATACGACTTTATTATCGCGCTTGATTTGCTGATAACGCTGACGGAACGCCGCGTCATCGGCGTACTTCTCCAACCCCTTCAGCGCGTCAAGATCGTTAGCCCACTCTACCTTCAGCGTTTCGTCAATCAGCCCAGACAACGCCGGGTTACATTGCTTCAGCCAGCGACGCGGCGTGATGCCGTTGGTGACGTTGTGGAATTTGTTCGGCCACAGTTGGTGATACTCCGGGAACAGATCTTTCACCACCAGATCGGAGTGCAATTGCGCCACACCGTTGACCGCAAAGCCGCTGACCACGCACAGGTTAGCCATACGGACCTGCTTGTTATGGTGTACTGCCAACTTGGCCCACACCGCGTCGTCACCCGGCCAGTGCTTGTCCACCAGCTTTTTGAAGTTGGCGTTGATCTGTTTGATGATGGAGAAGTGGCGCGGCAGCAGGCTGCGTACCAGTTTCTCATCCCAGCACTCCAACGCCTCCGGCATCAGGGTATGGTTGGTATAGGCGAAGGTCTTGCTGGTGATGGCCCAGGCGGCATCCCACTCCAACTGATGCTCATCCAACAGAATGCGCAGCATTTCCGGAATGGCGATGGTCGGGTGAGTGTCGTTAAGCTGGATCACTTCGTACTTCGGCAGATCTTCAATTTTGCGGCCTGCCAGATGGTGCTTACGCAGGATATCCGCCACCGAACAGGCGCACTGGAAGTATTGTTGCATCAAGCGCAGGCGCTTGCCTGCCTGGTGGTTGTCATTCGGGTACAGCACCTTGGTCAGCTTGGCCGCTTCAACGCCCAGCTTCTCCGCCTGCAGGAATTTACCGTCGTTGAAATCACTCAGATTAAACGGATGCTGATGAGTCGCCTGCCACAGGCGCAGCGGTTGAGTCACGCCATTGCGGAAGCCCAATACCGGCAGATCCCAGGCCTCGCCGCGCAGGGTAAATGCCGGACGCCACAGTTCACGGCCATCGGCCAATTTCTCCAGTTTCCCGCCGATGCCCACATCCACCGACAGCGCGGCGTTGTGGCGGAACCACGGATAGCTTTCGCGCTGCCAGTTATCCGGCGCTTCTTGCTGCTGGCCGTCGCTAAACGACTGGCGGAACAGCCCGTATTGGTAATTCAACCCGTAGCCGGTGGCCGGTTGTTCCACCGTCGCCATCGAATCCAGGAAACAGGCCGCCAAACGCCCCAGCCCACCATTGCCCAACGCCGGGTCGGTTTCCTGCTCCAGCAGATCCGCCAGCTTGATGTCCTGCTCCGCCAATGCCTGCTCGACGGTGTCATACCAGCCCAGGTTAATCAGGTTGTTGGCCGTCAGGCGACCAATCAGAAACTCCATCGAAATGTAGTTCACGTGGCGCAGCGGCTTACTGCTTTTGCGCGGTGCAGGCTGCGCAGCCAACTGCTCGGCCAACGCCGCGCTTACCGCCTCCCACCATTGGTGCTGAGTCATTTGTTGTGCAGAACTGAGGCCAAACTTTTGCCACTGACGGGTCAGTGCCGCCAGGAAAGCATCCTTTTTAAGCGTAGGCTGGGACATAAAAAACTCTCTATCCAGTAAGTGGGTCAAATTAGCGTTATCGTGCCGGGGAGAAAGAGTGAAGGCATCATCCCGCCTGGGGATTAGCTGGGGAGGAGGATTGGGGCGTAGCTAAAATTGTGATCTCAGGCACTTTTTGACTCCCTTGCATCATGCAAAAAAGCCCACCGACGGACGCGGCGAGCACTGAGAACCAGGCGAAAACTTGTTCAATGACGTTAGCACAGTTATCGCAGAGGCTACAGTCGCCTGCGCGCCCATAAATGCTTTCTTGTACCTGCGTCACTCAAGCGCGCTAAAACACCACGGTTCCACAGGGCTTTAGCTGTAAACGTAAAAAAGTGTGATCAATAGCAATATAACTCCAAGCCAATGCGGAACCTTGTTGCAATACGTTTAACGTTGTCAGAAGTTAGGAGGGGGATTAATTACGAGCCATAAAATAATTAACCCTACTCCGATCCCGGCAGGCGTCGCGCTGCAATGAACGCCAACGGGCAGGCCAACGGCTACGGAAACCGCGATTTTCACTCTGGAATACTATGCTGATCCCATCGAAACTGAGCCGTCCGGTACGGCTGCAAAATACCGTGATCCGCGATCGCCTGCTGGCCAAATTAGCCAGCACGGCCAACTATCGCCTGACATTGGTCAATTGCCCTGCGGGATACGGGAAAACGACGCTGGTCGCACAGTGGGCGGCCGGTAAATCAGATCTGGGCTGGTACTCGCTGGATGAAAGCGACAACCAACCCGAGCGCTTCGCCAGCTACCTGATCGCCGCCTTGCAACACGCCAGCGGCGGCCACTGCGTCAAGAGCGAAGCACTGAGTCAAAAGCATCAGTACGCCAGCCTGTCGGCACTGTTCGCCCAGGTGTTTATCGAGCTTTCCGACTGGCATCAGCCACTGTATCTGGTGATTGACGACTATCACCTGATCACCAATGACGTGATTCATGAAGCCATGCGCTTTTTCCTGCGCCACCAGCCGGAAAATCTGACGCTGATCCTGCTGTCCCGCACCTTGCCGCCGTTGGGCATTGCCAATCTGCGCGTGCGTGACCAACTTTTAGAAATGGGCACGCAACAGCTGGCGTTTACCCATCTCGAAGCCAAACAGTTCTTTGACTGCCGCCTGACGGCCCCCATGGAACAGCATGACAGCAGCCGGCTGTGCGATGAGGTCGAAGGTTGGGCTACCGCGCTGCAGCTCATTGCGTTATCCGCCCGTCAATCCACTTCTTCCGCCCAGCAGTCGGCCAAACGCCTGGCGGGGCTTAATGCCAGCCACCTGTCGGATTATCTGGTGGACGAAGTGCTGGATCACGTCGATGCCGAGGCGCGCGCCTTCCTGCTGCGTTGCTCGGTGCTGCGTTCCATGAACGATGCGCTGATCGTCCGCCTGACCGGCGAAGACAATGGCCAGCAACGGCTGGAAGAGCTGGAGCGTCAGGGCTTATTTATCCACCGCATGGACGACAGCGGCGAGTGGTTCTGTTTCCACCCTTTGTTCGCCACCTTCCTGCGACAGCGTTGCCAATGGGAATTGGCGCTGGAGCTGCCGGGCCTGCACCGGGCCGCCGCCGAAGGTTGGCTGGCGCTGGGGTATCCGGCGGAGGCAATCCACCACGCGCTGGCGGCCAGCGATGTCAGCATGCTGCGCGATATCCTGTTGCAGCATGCCTGGTCGCTGTTCCACCACAGTGAACTGGCCCTGCTGGAAGAGTGTCTGAACGCGCTTCCTTACGAAAAGCTGATCCAAAACCCCAAGCTTGCACTGCTGCAGGCCTGGCTGGCACAAAGCCAGCACCGCTATATCGAAGTGAATACCCTGCTGGAGCGCGCAGAACAGGCAATGCGCGAGCATAAAATTGACGTCGATCGCACCCTGCACGCCGAATTTGATGCCCTGCGCGCCCAGGTGGCGATCAACGCCGGCAAGCCGGAAGAGGCCGAACGCCTGGCCACCGAAGCGCTGAAATTCCTGCCGCTTTCCAGCTATTACAGCCGCATCGTCGCCACCTCGGTCACCGGCGAAGTCCATCACTGCAAGGGCGAACTGGCTCGCGCACTGCCGATGATGCAGCAGACCGAGCAGATGGCCCGACGCCATCAGGCTTACCACTACGCGCTTTGGGCGCTGCTGCAGCAGAGCGAAATTCTGATTGCACAGGGGTTCCTGCAAGCCGCCTACGAAACGCAGGACAAAGCTTTTGAGCTGGTGCGCGAACAGCATCTGGAACAGCTGCCGATGCACGAGTTCCTGCTGCGTATCCGTTCACAAATCCTGTGGTCCTGGTCGCGGCTGGACGAAGCGGAAGATGCCGCCCGCGAAGGCCTGAAAATCCTGGCCAACTATCAGCCTCAACAGCAGCTGCAGTGCATGGCCATGTTGGCCAAGTGCTCGCTGGCGCGTGGCGATCTGGATAACGCCAATGCGCACATGCAACGTTGTGAAGTCCTGCTGCACGGCTCTCAATACCACCGCGACTGGCTGACCAATGCCGACAAACCGCGAGTGATCCACTGGCAGATGACCGGCGACACCGCAGCCGCGGCCCAATGGCTGCGCCAGACCGAAAAACCCGGCATGGCGGACAACCACTTTATGCAAGGCCAGTGGCGCAACATTGCCCGGGTGCAGATCATGCTGGGCCAGTATGAAGAGGCCGAAGTGGTGCTCGATGAGCTCAACGACAATGCCCGCCGCCTGCGCCTGGTCAGCGATCTGAACCGTAACCTGTTGCTCAGCAACCAGCTTTACTGGCAGATGGAGCGTAAAAGCGACGCGCAAAAGGTCCTGATGGAGGCGCTTTCACTGGCCAGCCGTACCGGATTTATCAGCCATTTCGTCATTGAAGGCGAAGCGATGGCGCAGCAACTGCGCCAATTGATTCAGCTTAATACGCTGCCGGAGTTGGAAAATCATCGCGCCCAACGTATTCTGCGCGACATCAATCAACATCACCGGCATAAGTTCGCGCATTTTGACGAGAACTTCGTCGATAAGCTGCTAACTCATCCACAGGTACCGGAACTGATCCGCACCAGCCCGCTGACGCAGCGCGAATGGCAGGTTCTGGGGCTGATTTATTCCGGCTACAGCAACGATCAAATTGCCGGCGAACTGGACGTGGCGGCTACCACCATCAAAACCCATATCCGTAACCTGTACCAGAAGTTGGGCGTAGCCCATCGCCAGGAAGCGGTACAGCAGGCGCAGCAACTGCTGAAGATGATGGGGTACGGCGCCTGACGAATACAGAAAGGACTCATCGATTATGGAAGATGTCATTATTGGCAACGCTAAAAAATCTGATGCGGGAGAGGTGGTAAGGCTTATCGCACTGGCGGATAAAGATGCGGTACTGGCCCTGTCTGGCAAAGACGATATCAACGAAGCCCTGTTTCAGTACGAAGTGAACTTCGGCCGCCATGATGTCTATTTTGGCTATAAAAACGTCTTCGTGGCTCGGGACCAGGAAAAAATACTTGGCTGTATCCTGTATTTCAAAGGAGAAGACGAGTCAGGGTTCACAGCCATAACAGAGCATCGAGCTGAAATGGAAAATGAATCAGACCCCGATGAAATATATATAGATTCCCTGGCCGTCCTGCCGGAGTGCAGAGGACGAGGGATAGCAAAATCTCTGATAAGCCGTGTTGTTGAGGAAGCCGGGCGACAAGGGCTCAATAAAGTCGGCCTTCTGGCAGATACGAAAAAACCTCATCTGAAAGCACTCTATCGCAAGCTAGGGTTCAAGGTGACGGCGGAGATAGAGCTCCTCAACGATCGCTACGAAAAGATGACTGTCGAAACGGGAGTTTAATGAGTCAGGAAAAGGGCGCCCTTTTCCTGAGATCGTTGATTGAACCCGCCATAACAACCCAGGGTAATCGCCAACGGGGATAACTCCTTCTGGTTTACCCCTGCCCGTAATAAGCAGCAGCGCCGTGTTTACGATTAAAGTGCTTTTCCATCAGATGGCCATCAATACGCCGCAGCTGAGGGTTGATGCCGCAGCTGATCCAGGCCATCTTCGCCACCTCTTCCAGCACCACCGCATTATGTACCGCCTCATCCGGCGTGCTTCCCCAACTGAAAGGCCCGTGCTGAAACACGATAATACCCGGTGTGTACAACGGCTGATGGCAACCCAGCGTTTCGATTATCACCTGCCCGGTGTTCAACTCGTATTCGCCGGCAACTTCTTCCGCCGTCAGGGCACGAGTGCAGGCAATATCCCCGGCAAAATAATCGGCATGAGTAGTGCCAAGCACCGGTATGGATTTACCGGCCTGTGCCCAGGCGGTGGCATGGGTAGAGTGGGTATGCGCGATACCGCCAATTTGCGCATATTCCCGATACAATGCCAAATGCGTGGGCGTATCGGAGGAAGGCCGTAAATGCCCTTCCACCACCTCTCCCTGCATATTTACCACCACCATATCCTCCGGCTGCATGCTTTCATAAGGCACGCCGCTGGGTTTGATGACCACCCACCCCCGTTCACGATCAATGCCGCTGACGTTGCCCCAGGTATAAGTCACCAGCCCATGCGCAGGCAGGGCCATATTCGCGGCATAGACCCGCTGTTTCAGTTGTTCCAGCATACTAAGCTCCTATAGCCAACCCTGCCCTTGCCATACGTTCAGTCACCCAGGCTTTCGCCGCCCTCACCTCCTGTAACGGGTCGGTCGCACTTTCGCTCCACATCTCAATCAGATAGGGCCCGCGGTAACCACTGTGCAATAAGGTACGAAAACAACGTTCAAAATCGACCACCCCTTCGCCAAAAGCTACGTTTTTAAACTCGCCCGGACGGGTATCTTTTACATGTACCGCCACGATATGTCCGCGACCGGCCACCAGTTCCATCTGCACGTCGTTGTCCCAGGCCGACAGGTTGCCAATATCCGGATACAGCTGAAACCACGGGTTGTTCAGGTAATGGGCGTAGCCCAGCGCCTTGCTGATCGAGTTCATCAACGGGTAATCCATAATTTCCATCGCCAGCGTCACCTGGGCACGGCTGGCCATCTCCACCGCCTGTTTCAAACCGTCGCGGAACCTCTCGCGCGTGTTGTCATTGGCCTGCTGGTAGTAAACGTCATAACCCGCCAATTGAATCACCCGGATACCGAGATCCTGCGCCAGCCGGATGGCTTTTTGCATAATCAGCAGCCCCTGGTTGCGCACCCCATCATCCTCGCTGCCTAAAGGAAATCGACGGTGGGCGCTCAGGCACAGTGAAGGCACGCGTACGCCGCTGGTCGCAACGGCTTGTACCAGCGCCAGGCGCTGCTCGCTGCTCCAGTCCAGCCGTGCCTGACGGCTGTCGCTCTCATCTATCGACATCTCTACGAAATCAAATCCCAGTTCACCCGCCAGTTGCAGACGCGTCAGCCAGTCCTCTCCCGCCGGCAGTGCCTTTTCGTAGATGCCCAAAGGGACGGCCTTTTGCAACATAGCCATAATTTACCCCCACAGTTGAGCAATAGCGCGCTTGAACTCACGTGCCGCTACCACCGGATCCGCAGCATCGCGAATGCTGCGCCCGGCGATGAACACATGAATGGGAATGCCCTGGAACAGCGGCAGATCGCTCAACGCCAGCCCACCGGTGACGGTCACCTTGAAGCCCATATCGGCAAGGCGCCGAATAGCGGCGATATCTTCATCGCTCCAGGCCACACCGGCAGCCTGTGCATCGCGGCTGCGGTGATAAACCACCTGCTGCACGCCCGCCTGACGCCACGCCAACGCTTGTTCCCAGGTCCAAAAGCCGGTCAGTTCGATCTGCACGTCGCCATCGAACTCTTTCGCCACCGCCAGCGCACCTTTGGTGGTATTGATATCGGCGCAACAAATCACGGTGATCCAGTCTGCATGCGCCTCAAAGCACATGCGCGCCAGGATCTGACCCGCATCGGCAATTTTAGCGTCCGCCAATACGATGCGATCCGGGTACAAGGCTTTCAGGTCGCGCACGGCACGCACCCCTTCAGCCACGCACAAAATGGTACCCACTTCGATGATGTCGACTTCGTCGGCGATCAGCCGTGTCGTACGATAGGCATCGTCCATTGACTGGTTATCCAGCGCCACCTGCAGCATAGGTAAATGTCGGGTCATCATGCTCTCCTGATTAATGCGTTGCCGCAGCCGCGGACGTTTGATTGATTAAATCCAGCACCTCAGCCACCGTGCGGCAGGCACGCAAGCGATCAAAATTGGCTTCGTCTTCAAACAGGTTTACCACCTGCAGAATGCCAACTTCCTGATGCGTACGGCTGTCCACCGCAGCCAGGGTGATCAAGATATCGATCGGGTCGTTATCCTCATCGCCAAAGCACACTGGCGTTTTCAACGTGACCAAAGCAAAACCGGTTTTCAGTACCCCTTCTTCCGGACGACCGTGCGGCATCGCCAGCCCCGGAGCCAATACAAAATAGGGGCCGTGTCGTTCAACGCCGGCCAGGATGGCGTTGAAATAGCGGGGTTCCACCACCTCGGCGGCGACCAACAGATCGACGCCCAATTTCACCGCCTGCTGCCAATCGGTGGCTTCCGCCTGCAGCAGGACTGATTTGTTCTGTGCCAGTGAGTCACTCAGTTTCATGGCCGTTCCCTCACTGGCTCAGGTCTTTGGGGAAATGTGCGCCAATCACTTCCATCAACTTGGGGCCAAAGTCGGTCGCAGAAAGCATATTGCGCACGCCAACCACATACTTGTTGCCACTGACGACAATCTCATCCGCCACATGGGTCGACGCGACAATGATGTCAGCGCCGCCCAGTTCGGATTTGTACTCCCCGACCGCACAGCTGTTCACCGTATGATTAACGCCCTGCTGGGTAAGGAATTGACCGACTTTCATTTTCATGATCATCGAGCTGCCTTGTCCGCAGCCGCATACCGCCAAAATTCGTACTGTCATGGTGCTCTCCCGTTACTGTGAGGCCGTTTCAGCCAGCTGTTTTTCCGCATCTTCTTCCGCGCGCAGGGCGCGCCCGGCGAAGAACATGTAAAGCAGTGCAATCACAATCACCCCCCCCATAAACCACAGGCCCAGGCTCAGGCCCTGCATCAATGGCGGTGCCAGAATCGACCAGTCCGCCATGCCCATCCAGGCGCTCAGGCCGGTCAGCTTGACGGCCCAGACGCAGCCGAAGATCTCAATCATGCCCATCACCAGGCAGATTTTCATGGCGGCACGCCAGCCGCCGAAATGATTGGCAAACACGCCGATAGTGGCGTTAGAGAAAAACATCGGAATAAAACCGGGAATGATCATGATGGAGGAGCCGAGCGCCAGCAGTACCGCCACCGCAATCAACTGGCCAATGGTGCCCCACATAAAGCCCCAGACCACGGCATTCGGTGCAAAGCTATAAATGGCGGCGCAGTCAATCGCCAGCACCGCGCCGGGGATCAGCCGCTGAGAAATGCCATTGAAGGCTTCCGTCAGCTCGGCCACAAACATGCGCACGCCCTGAACAATGATGAAAATCGCCACCGCAAACATCAGCCCGGTTTGCAGAATGTAAATCGTCCAGTGCGTTTTCCCGGCCATGACCTGCAGCGTGTCCAGGCCAAATGAGCAGAGAATGATGCCGAAAAACAGCGTCATGACGATGGCGGTGGAGACGATATTGTCGTGGAAAATATTCAACCAGCCCGGCAGTTTCAATGCTTCCACGCTGTCTTCTTTTTTGCCCAGATAAGGGGCGATTTTATAGGCCACCCATGAGGCGAACTGCTGCTGATGGCCAATAGAAAAGCCACTGTTTTCGGTTACTGCCTGCGTCGGCTTAAACATCATGTTGGAGGTTATCCCCCAATACAGCGAGGCCAACAGCGCACTGCACAATACGGTGGTCCACATCCCGTAGCCCATGATGTAGAAAAATACGGCCAACAACCCAACCTGTTGAAACATGATATGACCGGTGAGCATGATGGTGCGGATACCGGTAATGCGCCGCAGCAGGACATAGAGGGTATTGAGTGCCAGCGCCAGCAGCACCGCATATCCGACCCAGCTATAGGCGTCCCCCATACGCTCAATGGCGGCCATCATTGAGGCGTAGGTATCAGAAATAGCCCCGTTGATGCCGTACACCTCCGACAGCTTCGCCACCACCGGTTTGAAGGTGCTGGTCAAAATGCCGGAACCGGCTTGCAGCAACATAAAGCCGATAATCGTCTTGATGGTGCCTTTGATGATCACTGCCGCGCTTTTACGCAGCAGCACATAGCCAAGCAGCGTGACTAACCCCAACAGCAACGGGGCGTTAGTCATCACCTGATTAAAAAAAACGGTGAAAATGGTGTAAAGGGTGTCCATCTGGCTCTCCTGGTAGCGTTTGCATGCTTGTTGCGCATTGGCGGACGCCACCAGCACCAAACCAGGCGTCGCAGTCACGCAGGAACAGCCTCACCATACCAATCACCAAGAATCACAAAAAGATTATAAATGATTATTTGTGAACAACCTCGCAAGATATAAAACAATTCTATGTTGATTCAACGCCCTAAGATTCACCACGCTTATTAACCATTGAATTAAATTACCTTTTACGCATTTTTAATCCATGGCCTGCAGATAACCTGGTGACAAGCCAAACGCTTTACTGCATTGCCAGCATAAAAAAACGGTGCTAGATTCAGTCAAAATCGATCACATTAAATCTTAAAATGATTATATGTGATTATTTAAATCACTGAACCGCAAATGATGAGGGGTTAACCATGAGCAAAGTCGCAACGATTACGCGCGAATCCTGGATACTGAACACCTTCCCTGAATGGGGAACCTGGCTGAATGAAGAAATTGAAGACGAGCAGGTCGCGCCAGGCACTTTCGCCATGTGGTGGCTGGGATGCACCGGCATCTGGCTGAAGTCGGAGGGAAGCGCAAACCTGTGCGTTGATTTCTGGTGCGGTACCGGCAAACAAAGCCATAGCAACCCATTGATGAAAAACGGCCACCAGATGCAACGCATGGCCGGGGTGAAAAAATTACAACCCAACCTGCGCACCACCCCCTTTGTGCTCGATCCTTTTGCGATCAAGGACATTGATGCCGTCCTGGCCACCCACGATCACAACGATCACATCGACGTGAACGTCGCCGCCGCCGTGATGCAGAACTGCGCGGCTTCGGTGCCTTTTATCGGGCCGCAAAGCTGCGTGGACATCTGGATCGGTTGGGGGGTACCACGCGAACGCTGCATCACGGTAAAACCGGGGGACGTAATCAAAATCAAGGATGTGGAAATCCACGCGCTGGATGCTTTTGATCGCACAGCCTTGATCACGCTGCCAGTGGAACAAAAAGCCGCAGGCGTGCTGCCGGACGGCATGAACGAGCGAGCGGTAAATTATCTGTTCAAAACACCGGGCGGCAACTTGTACCACAGCGGTGACTCGCACTATTCCAACTACTACGCCAAACACGGTAATGATCATCAGATCGACGTGGCGCTGGGTTCCTACGGCGAGAACCCACGTGGCGTCACCGACAAAATGACCAGCGCCGACATTCTGCGCATGGCGGAATCATTGAACGCCAAACTGGTGATCCCGTTCCATCACGACATATGGTCTAATTTCCAGGCCGACCCGCAGGAAATCCGCATGCTTTGGGAAATGAAAAAGGATCGGCTCCAATACGGCTTCAAGCCTTTTATCTGGCAGGTTGGCGGCAAATTTACCTGGCCACTGGATAAAGATAATCTGGAGTACCACTACCCACGCGGTTTTGACGACTGCTTCACCCTTGAACCCGATTTGCCTTTCAAATCCTTCCTGTAACCAGGCTATGGGGCATTTTGATGTCATACCTATGCGCACTTTTGAACAGCAATGATTCAAATCGTCAGAAGGTGCGCATATAATCAAAAAAAGTGTCCCCACTCCCTGATGGAGCCTGCATGACTGAGTCCCAACGCCAT
Source organism: Serratia sp. Je.1.23.a (assembly GCF_051129805.1). NCBI lineage: Bacteria > Pseudomonadati > Pseudomonadota > Gammaproteobacteria > Enterobacterales > Yersiniaceae > Serratia > Serratia sp. Je.1.23.a. The sequence continues at coordinate 116,436 of NZ_JBCPSR010000008.1, forward strand.
AATGCCATTCTCGATCTCTTACAGCATAAGGGGCAGATCTCCGTAGCGGACGTGATTACGGCATTTGAAATATCCCCCGCTACCGCGCGCCGCGATATCAACAAACTGAATGAAATCGGTAAACTGCGTAAGGTTCGCAATGGCGCAGAAGCCACCAGTACCCCTCGCGCAGCATGGACGCCACTCAATATCCACCAGGCCCAGCATCTGGACGAAAAAATGCGTATTGCCAAAGCGGCAGCGCAACTGTGCCAGCCGGGCGAAAGCGTAGTGATTAACTGTGGCTCGACTGCTTTCCTGCTGGGGCGTGAGATGTGCGGTAAAGACGTGCAGGTGATCACCAACTACCTGCCGTTGGCCAACTACTTGATCGAACAAGAGCACGACAGCGTAGTGATCATGGGTGGCCAGTACAATAAAATTCAGTCCATCACCCTGGCACCGCAGGACGGCGACGCTTCTCTGTATGCTGGCCACTGGATGTTCACCAGCGGTATCGGTCTGACCGCCGACGGCTTGTACAAAACCGATATGCTGACCGCCATGGCCGAACAAAAGATGCTGAACTATGTCGGTAAACTGGTGGTGCTGGTCGATAGCAGCAAGATTGGTCAGCGCGCAGGCATGCTGTTCAGCCGCACCGAGCAAATCGACATGGTGATAACCGGCCGTGACGCATCTCCAGCTATCGTAGAACAGCTTCGCCTGCAAGGTGTTGAAGTACAACTGGTGTAATAAACCACAATTTTCATCTGGTCTTAATTGCCGCGAAATTGACTACAATGGCGGCATATTCTTATTACGAGGCAGTTGGCAGTTATGGAACAGTTTGAAGCGATCAACGTTGAGCAGGCGCACAGCCGTTGGAAAGACGACAGCGCCGCGCTGGTCGACATCCGCGATCCCCAGAGTTTTGAAGCCGGGCACACGCCAGGCGCCTTTCACCTGACCAACGCCAGCCTGCAGACCTTTATGCAGCAAAACGACTTTGATCGTCCGGTGATGGTGATGTGCTACCACGGCAACAGCAGCCGCAGCGCGGCGCAATACCTGCTGCATCAGGGGTTTGACGCGGTGTACAGCATTGACGGCGGCTTCGAGGCATGGGCACGCCAATATCCTCAGGACGTTGAAACCTCCGCATAATCCTCCTCCCGCCGTCTGCGGCGGGTTCCTTTTTCGCGCTTTTAGTGAGTGTTTTTGCGGGTTTTTCGCAGATCTGCTGCCTGCGCTCAGGATTTCGACGGTATAATCGGCCGTCAACGCCATCGGGGTAAACCGGCGGCTAAAATCATTCACTTAGACGGAAAAGCCATGGTTAGAGTAATCGCCGTATCCAACCCCCGCCTGGCGCAGGCCTTTGTTGACTATATGGCGACACAGGGCATCGAGCTACGGGTGCACAACAGCGGCGAAGCGGCAGAGATCTGGCTGGCTGACGACAGCCATCTGGAACAGGTACAACATGAGCTGCAGCAGTTTCTGATCGATCCACTCAACAGCCGCTACCGGGCCGCCAGTTGGCAGGCCGGCAAGACCGACGCCGAGCTGCACTACCAGGGTTATTCTTATCTGCACACCTTGCGCAGCAAGGCCGGCCCGCTAACGCTGAGCGTGATGGCGCTGTGCATTGTGGTCTATATCCTGATGCAGATATTGGGCGACGACGCAGTAATGTACTGGCTGTCCTGGCCGCAGAACAGCGAGCAGTACACGCAACTGTGGCGCTGGGTCAGCCATGCTTTCCTGCATTTCTCGCTGCTGCACATCACCTTTAACCTGATGTGGTGGTGGTATCTCGGCGGCCCGATGGAAAAACGCCTCGGCGCCGGCAAGCTGTTTGTGCTGGCGGTGGTCTCGGCCTTTTTCAGCGGTTGGGCGCAGTCGCTGTTCAGCGGTGCCTTGTTCGGTGGCCTGTCCGGCGTAGTCTATGCGCTGATGGGTTACTGTTGGCTTAGCGGCGAACGTGCACCGGAACGCGGTCTGATGCTGCCACGCGGCCTGATGGTGTTTTCGGTTCTGTGGCTGGTGGCCGGATATTTCGATATTTTAGGAATGTCGATCGCTAACGCGGCACACGTAGCCGGTTTAGTGTTAGGGTTATTGATGGCATTTTGGGACACGCGTCATCGCGCGCACAACGAACAATAACAGCCAGGTACAAGCCGGGCGTTTTAGGGGATTATCGTGAAGCAAACACAGCGTCATGACGCAATTATCGAGCTGGTGCGCCTGCAGGGGTATGTCAGCACGGAAGAACTGGTCGAACATTTTGACGTCAGCCCGCAAACGATTCGCCGTGATTTGAATGACCTGGCCGATCAGAACAAAATCCAACGTCATCACGGTGGCGCCGCGCTGCCCTCCAGCTCGGTGAACGCCGCGTATAACGATCGTAAAGTGATGTGGTCGGAACAGAAAGCGCGTATTGCCCAACGCGTCGCCAGCCAAATCCCGGACGGTGCCACGCTGTTTATCGACATCGGCACCACGCCGGAAGCGGTCGCCCATGCACTGATGAACCACAAGAACCTGCGCGTGGTGACCAATAACCTGAACGTCGCCACCCTGCTGACCGCCAAAGAAGATTTCCGTTTGATCCTGGCCGGTGGCGAAGTGCGCACCCGCGATGGCGGCATCATGGGCGAGGCCACGCTGGACTTTATCTCTCAGTTCCGTCTCGATTACGGCATTCTCGGTATCAGCGGCATCGATATGGACGGCTCGCTGCTCGAATTCGACTATCACGAAGTGCGCACCAAACGCGCAATTATCGAAAACTCACGCTGCGTGATGCTGGTGACCGACCACTCCAAATTCGGCCGTAACGCGATGGTCAACCTCGGTAACATGAACCTGATCGACTATCTGTTTACCGACCAACTGCCACCGCCAAGCGTGATGAAAATCATCGAGCAGTACGACGTACAGCTCGAACTGTGCTAAGCCCTCTCCGTCACGTTTAACCCTGCGGTACCGCTTTTACCTCCGTTATTCCTGCCGTTTTCTCCGGGGTTCAGCCTGCTGGCCCCGGTCATTCCTGATCAAAATACCCCTTCTTTTTGTATACCTACTATCACCAAACTGTTACCTCTATCACGCCTAAATGTTTTTGTTTGGTTAAGTCTTGGCTTGTTTGTTGGTTTTTGATTACAATCATGAGCGAAAACGAACATGAAAGAGCTATTTCGAACATCTGGAGGAAGTTGACGTGGAAACCAAAGACTTGATCGTTATCGGTGGCGGCATCAACGGTGCCGGCATCGCGGCGGATGCTGCCGGGCGCGGCCTGTCCGTACTGCTGCTGGAAGCGCAAGACTTGGCCTGTGCTACGTCTTCCGCCAGTTCCAAACTGATCCACGGTGGCCTGCGCTACCTGGAACACTACGAATTCCGTTTGGTCAGCGAAGCGCTGGCAGAGCGTGAAGTACTGCTGAAATTGGCACCGCACATTGCCTTCCCAATGCGTTTCCGTCTGCCGCACCAGCCGCACCTGCGTCCGGCCTGGATGATCCGTATCGGTCTGTTCCTGTACGATCACCTGGGCAAACGCACCAGCCTGCCAGGCAGCAAGGGTTTGCGCTTTGGACCAGAATCGGTGCTGAAACCAGAATTGAAGCGCGGTTTCGAATATTCCGACTGCTGGGTCGACGATGCTCGCCTGGTGGTGTTGAACGCCCAGGAAGTGGAAAAACGCGGTGGCGAAGTGCGTACCCGTACCAAGGTCACCCGCGCATGGCGTGAGAATGGCCTGTGGATGGTAGAAGCGGTCGACGTCGACAGCGGCAAAACCTTTACCTGGCGCGCCAAAGGCCTGGTGAACGCCACTGGCCCATGGGTGAAAAACTTCTTCGACGACGGCCTGAAGCTGAAATCACCTTACGGTATCCGCCTGATCAAAGGCAGCCACATCGTGGTGCCGCGCGTACACGATCAGCCGCAGTCCTATATTCTGCAAAACGAAGACCACCGTATCGTCTTCGTGATCCCATGGAATGACGAGTTCTCCATCATCGGCACCACCGACGTGGAATACCACGGCGATCCGAAAGACGTGAAAATTGACGATAACGAAATCAACTACCTGCTGAAAGTGTATAACGACCACTTCAAGAAACAGCTGGGCCGTGACGATATCGTCTGGACTTACTCCGGCGTGCGCCCACTGTGCGACGACGAATCGGACTCGCCGCAGGCGGTCACCCGCGACTACACGCTGGACGTGCATGACGAACAGGGTAAAGCGCCGCTGCTGTCAGTGTTCGGCGGTAAACTGACCACCTATCGCAAGCTGGCTGAGCATGCGATGGAAAAACTGTCGCACTACTACCCTGGCTGCGGCCCGGCGTGGACCAAAAACGGTTCGCTGCCAGGCGGCGACATCGGTGGCGATCGCGACAGCTACGCCGCAAAACTGCGCCGCGAGCACAGCTGGCTGCCTGAATCACTGGCGCGTCGCTTTGCACGCACCTACGGCAGCCACAGTGAGCTGATCCTGGCCGGTGCCAACAGCCTCAACGATCTGGGCGAAGATTTCGGTCACGGCCTGCATGAAGCCGAGCTGCGCTACCTGATCGAAAAAGAATGGGTGGTCGAGCTGGATGACGCTATCTGGCGCCGCACCAAGTTGGGCATGTGGCTGGACGAAACGCAGCAGGCACGAGTCAAGGCCTGGCTGGCAGAACACGCGAAAGCGAAAACGCTGTCTCTGGCATCGTAAACCGCTAAACGTTAAAAGGGCCGGATATCCGGCCCTTTTTTACATTACAGCTTAATGGGTTTGATGTGCCAGATTTCGTCCGCATACTCCTGGATGGTGCGGTCGGAAGAGAAGTAGCCCATATTGGCGATATTCAGCACCGCCCGACGCGTCCAGTCGTCCTGATTGCGATACACCTCATCCACCTTGTCCTGCGTATCCACATAGCTGCGGTAATCTGCCAGCAGTTGATAGTGATCGCCCAGATTTACCAGTGAATCAAACAGGTTGCTGTAGCGCTTGGGTTCTTCAGGGCTGTAAACGCCGGTGGCAATCTGGGTCAGCGCCTGATGCAGCTCCGGATCCTGCTCATAGTACAGATGCGGGTTGTAACCGTTGCGGCGTAGCTCCTCCACCTGCTCGGCGGTGTTGCCGAAGATGAAGATGTTCTCCGCCCCCACGTGTTCCAGCATTTCAACGTTAGCCCCATCCAGCGTGCCGATAGTCAGCGCGCCATTCAGCGCAAATTTCATGTTACTGGTGCCGGACGCCTCGGTGCCTGCCAGCGAGATCTGTTCGGACAGGTCCGCCGCCGGAATGATCATTTGCGCCAGGCTGACGCTGTAGTTTGGAATGAACACCACTTTCAGCTGCGTATGCACTCGCGGATCGTTGTTGATCACCTTGGCGACGTCGTTGATCAAGCGGATGATTTGTTTGGCGGCGTAATAAGCCGAAGCCGCCTTGCCGGCAAAGATCACCACGCGCGGCACCCGTTCGGTTTCCGGATCCTGCAGCAGGCGGTTATACAGCGTGATCACGTGCAGTACGTTAAGCAGCTGCCGTTTGTATTCGTGGATACGCTTAATCTGTACGTCGAACAGCGCGTCCGGGTTGACCACCACATTCAACGTTTTGGCGATGTAGGTAGCCAGTCGCTCCTTGTTCTGCCGTTTGGCGCTTTGCACCGCCTTCAGGAAGCTGGGGTAATCGATATTGGCCTTGATCTCGCTCAGTTGGCTGAGATCGGTACGCCAGGTCTGACCGATGCTGTCGTCCAGCACGTCAGACAGCGGTCGGTTAGCCAGCCCCAGCCAGCGGCGTGGGGTGACGCCGTTGGTTTTATTGCAGAAGCGATCAGGGAAAATACGGGCGAAATCGGCAAACAGCGATTGCACCATCAGTTCGGAGTGCAGCGCTGAAACACCGTTAACCTTGTGGCTCGCCACGACCGCCAGCCAGGCCATACGCACCCGGCGACCATTGGTTTCATCTATGATAGACACCCGCGCCAGCAGCTCATTGTCGCCCGGCGCCACTTCCTGCACCTGTTTGAGGAAGTGATCGTTAATCTCGAAAATCAGCTGCAGGTGACGCGGCAGGATCCGACCAATCATGTCCAGCGGCCAGGTTTCCAGCGCTTCGCTCATCAACGTGTGGTTGGTGTAAGAAAACACCTGCTCGACCACCGCCCAGGCATCCAGCCAGCTGAACTTATGTTCGTCGATTAGCCGGTGCATCAGCTCAGGGATAGACAACACCGGGTGGGTATCATTGAGGTGAATGGCAATCTTGTCTGCCAGGTTGTCGAAGCTTTTATGCATCGTCCAATGGCGGTTGAGGATATCCTGCACCGTGGCCGACACCAGGAAATACTCCTGCCGCAGGCGAAGCTCACGCCCTGAATACGTCGAGTCATCGGGATAGAGCACGCGTGATACGTTTTCAGAATGGTTTTTATCCTCAACCGCCGCAAAGTAATCGCCCTGATTGAATTTACCCAGGTTGATTTCATTACTGGCCTGCGCGCTCCACAGCCGCAGCGTATTGGTGGCGTCGGTATCAAAACCGGGGATCACCTGATCGTAAGCAGTGGCGACTACCTCTTCGGTTTCCACCCAGCGCGCCTTGGCGCCTTCCTGCTGGATCCGTCCGCCAAAGCGCACCTTATAGCGGGTGTTATGACGTGGGAACTCCCACGGATTGCCGTATTCCAACCAATAGTCCGGTGACTCCATCTGTTGGCCGTTTACGATATTCTGTTTGAACATGCCGTATTCGTAACGAATGCCGTAGCCCCGACCCGGCAGCGCCAGCGTCGCCAGCGAATCCAGGAAGCAGGCGGCCAATCGCCCCAGCCCGCCGTTGCCCAGACCCGGATCGTTCTCCTCCTCCAGCAGTTCGCCCAGGCTCAGCCCCATCTCATTCAACGCGTCGTCGATATCCTGATAAATCCCCATCGACAACAAGGCGTTGGACAGCGTCCGGCCAATCAGAAACTCCATCGACAGGTAATAAACCTGGCGCACATCCTGCGAAAGTTGCGCACGGTTAGAACGTAACCAGCGCTCCACCATACGGTCACGCACCGCAAACAGCACGGCATTCAGCCAGTCATGCTGGTTGGCGATAGCCGGATCCTTGCCGACGATAAACATTAACTTATAGGCGATGGAGTGTTTCAGCGCTTCAACACTGACCGTGGGTGAGGTGTAACTAATCGGTGAAGTCATAGCTTTTCGATCCCAAGTTTGTGGCTGCCCGTCGCCTTTCAAGCCGCAGCGTTGTTACCTGCACTTGCTCACCCAGTTACTTACTAAAGTAAGCGCCTGGGGATGAGTAAGCTGGCCGCCTAGCTGCAACGTGAAATTCATAGGGCATTACAATAGGTGTTGATATACCCAAAATAATTGGCGCTGCATCAAGGCGGCAAAAAAACTTATCCCGATGAGCTTACACTGGTAAGTGATTCGGGTAAGTGAGTGCAGCCAACACAGAGGCAGCGTCAAATATGACGGGAATAAAGCGACAAATATTCCTTTGCCGCGACCTGCCAGCCAAAATCCACGCTCATGGCGTGGCGCTGGACGTGACGCCAATGCTTCGGCCTGCTCCACAGCACCATGGCGCGCCGAATGGCGTTGCCCAGTGCGGTGGCGTCACAATCATCAAACACAAATCCGCTGGCGCTGCCGTCGGCCAGATTCTCCAACGCACAGTCCACCACCGTGTCCGCCAGCCCCCCGGTGCGGCGCACCAGCGGCAGCGTGCCGTATTTCAAGCCATAGAGTTGAGTCAGCCCGCAGGGTTCAAAGCGGCTCGGCACCATGATCACATCGGCCCCGCCGATAATGCGGTGCGAGAAAGCTTCGTGGTAACCAATCTGTACGCCAACCTGCTCCGGATAGTCGGCGGCAGCGGCGAGAAACGCCTGTTGCAGCACCGCATCGCCGGCCCCCAGCAGCGCCAGTTGGCCGCCCTGCTCCAGCAGCGCAGGCAGGGCTTCCAGCACCAGATCCAGCCCTTTCTGACTGGTCAGGCGGCTCACTACCGCAAACACCGGCAGCGACTCATCCACCTTCAGGCCCATGGCTTTTTGCAGGTGTAGCTTGTTCTTGACCTTGTTCTTCAGATCGTCAGCGTCGTAACGGGCGGTCAGCCGCGGATCGTGGGATGGGTCCCAAATTTTGTCATCTACGCCGTTAAGAATGCCGCTCAAGCGCCCCTGATGCTGGCGTTCCTGCAGCAGCCCCTCCATGCCATAGCCAAACTCCGGCCGGGTGATTTCGCGCGCGTAGGTCGGGCTGACGGCAGTGATATGGTCGGCGTAGTACAACCCCGCCTTCAGGAATGACATCTGGCCGTAAAACTCCAGGCCATAGACGTTGTAGAACGAAGGCGGTAACCACAGCTCTGCCACGTGATGGGCGGAGAACAGCCCCTGATAGGCCAGGTTATGCACGGTGAAGATGGAACGTGCCGGATGGCCATTGGCGGCCAGATAGGCACAGGCCAACCCCGCATGCCAGTCATGGGCATGCACTATCTGCGGGCGCCAGTACCGATCCAGCCCCTTGGCCAGCTCACAGGCCATCCAGCCCAGCAGGGCAAAGCGTCGGTGGTTGTCGGAATAGGCATTCATTGATTGGTCGTGATACGGGCTACCCGGTCGCTCGTACAGCCAGGGGGCATCAATCAGGTAAATGCCCACGCCGTGGTAGGTGCCGTAACGCAAGCCGACCCGGCCGGCGAAAGAATCGATTTCTGCCACCAGAACCGAGTCCGGTATGCCATTACGCACGTCAGGAAAAGCGGGCAATAACACCCGAACATCGCCGCCCTCGGCGATCTGAGCCGCCGGTAATGCGCCAACCACGTCTGCGAGCCCGCCGGTTTTCAACAGGGGGAACATTTCAGAACATACGTGTAAAACCTGCATTATCACTCCTGAGAATCGGCAAAATTACTCTGGAAAAGCAGGCTTGCCGCTGTTGTTAACCCCGCGTTGTGCAAGCCATCAGTCCGTTTATATGGCGGCAGGCTATCGTTCTGCCGACTACCTTAACTCACAACTTTGACAACATTTCGCGCGTAACCAGCACAATGCCACCTTCCGAGCGATAAAAGCGTTTGCTGTCCTCGTCGGCATTTTCGCCAATCACCATGCCCTCGGGAATATGGCAGGCACGGTCGATAATGCAGCGCCGCAGACGGCAGGAACGGCCGACGTTAACGTCCGGCAGCAATACGGTAGAGTCGATGGTGCAGAACGAGTTCACCCGCACCCGCGGGAATAGCACCGAATGCACCACCACCGAACCGGAGACGATGCAACCGCCGGACACCAGCGAGTTCATGGTCATACCGTGGCTACCGGAACGATCCTGTACGAATTTGGCTGGCGGCAGCGGTTCCATATGAGTGCGGATCGGCCAGGCACGGTCATACATATCCAGCTCTGGTGTCACCGAAGCCAGATCGAGGTTGGCGCGCCAGTAGGCCTCGAGCGTACCCACATCACGCCAGTACGGCGGCAGATCGGGGTTGGAGGTCACGCAGGACAGCGTGAACGGGTGCGCCCAAGCCGCTTTCTGGGCGGTGATTTTCGGGATCAGATCCTTGCCGAAATCGTGGGTGGAGCCCGGCGTCGACATGTCCTCTTCCAGCAGTTGGAACAGGTAGTCAGCGTTAAAGATGTAGATCCCCATGCTGGCCAGCGACATATCCGGGTTGCCCGGCATCGGCGGCGGATTGCTGGGTTTTTCCAGGAATTCGAGGATCAGATCGTTTTCGTCCACTTCCATCACGCCGAACTCGCTGGCTTCCTCACGGGGGACCGGCAAGCAGGCAACGGTGCATTGCGCGCCCTTCTCCACGTGGTCGATCAGCATGCGCGAGTAATCCATCTTGTAGATGTGATCGCCCGCCAGGATCACCACATATTCAGCGTCGTAACGGCGAATGATATCCAGGTTCTGGTACACCGCATCCGCCGTGCCCTTGTACCAGTGCTCGGTACTGAGGCGTTGCTGGGCCGGCAACAGATCGACAAACTCGTTCATCTCTTCGTTGAGGAACGACCAACCGCGCTGGATATGCTGCACCAGGGTATGGGACTGGTATTGGGTGATCACGCCGATGCGGCGAATGCCCGAATTCAGACAGTTCGACAGGGCAAAATCGATAATGCGGAATTTACCGCCAAAGTGGACGGCCGGCTTGGCCCGGGTTGAGGTTAAATCTTTCAAACGCGAACCGCGGCCACCGGCCAGGATCAGGGCGACGGACTTAATCGGCAGTTGGCGTGCCAACATCAGGGGGTCTTTATTTTCAAACCTAACCATAGCTGACTCCTTTTATTTTTTCTTTACCAGCACGCAAATCGAGTGCGCAGCCTGGTGCCAGGCGGGTAAAACCGCCCGCGAATCTTCCTGAGTAAAGGGAGCGACAAGCTGCCAATCGCCGACGGGCAACGTCATCTCCACCGCCTGCTGCGTGGCGTTCACGACCACCAGCCAGCGTTGCGACAGACAGATCTGCAAACGCAGTTCACCCTGCTCCCACTCTTGCGCGTCGAGGGGTTGCCCCTGCGCGTTCAGCCACTGCACGCTGCCGTCACCCTCCTGCCACCAGCGGTCTTGCTGCAAGGCAGGGATTTGTTGGCGTAAACGGATCAGTGCTGCGGTGTAATCGGTGAGAGCGTCATCTGCCGTGGCCCAGTCGAGCCAGGTGATAGCGTTGTCCTGACAATAGGCATTGTTGTTGCCCTGCTGGCTGTGTCCATGCTCGTCGCCGGCCAGCAGCATCGGCGTCCCCTGGGACAGCAACAACGTGGCGAGCAGCGCTCGTCGGCTGGCCCTGCGGCGTTGCAAAATGGCATCGTCGGCAATCGGGCCTTCAACACCGTGGTTATTGCTAAAGTTACGATCACTGCCGTCACGGTTACCTTCACCGTTCAGTTGGTTGTGCTTGCGGTTAAAACTGACCAAGTCCTGCAGGGTGAACCCGTCATGAGCGGTCAGCATGTTGATGCTGGCGTACGGCGCACGCCCGCGTTGGTTAAACAGATCACTGGAAGCGGCGAAACGTTGGGCGAACTGCCCCAACGATATGCCGTCCTGCAGCCAGAAACGACGGATATCGTCCCGGTAATGGTCGTTCCACTCGGCGAAGCGCCCCGGGAATTGGCCCACCTGGTAACCGCCAGGCCCGATATCCCACGGCTCGGCGATCAGCTTGCAGCGAGAAAGCAGGTCGTCCGCCAGTATCGCCTGGAACAACGGCGCATCGCGGTCGAACGCAGGCGTACGGCCAAGTACGCTGCCCAGATCGAAGCGGAAGCCATCAACGTGGCATTCGCCCACCCAAAAACGCAGACAGTCCATCACCCAGGCCACGCCCTGTGGCTGATCCAATCGCAGCGTGTTACCGCAGCCGGTATCGTTCACGTAGTCGCCGTCGGGGGTGAGCCAGTAATAGCCCGGGTTATCGATACCGCGCAGCGACAACGTCGGCCCATCGGTATCCAGCTCGGCGCTGTGGTTGAACACCACGTCGAGGATCACCTCAATACCGGCCTTATGCAGCGCTTTCACCGCATCGCGAAACTCGCGCAGCGGCGTCGTATCAGTGCGCAGGCTGGAATAACGGTTATCCGGTGCAAAGGGCGCAAGTACGTTGTAGCCCCAGTAATTAATCAGTCCGAGCCGCTGCAGACGCGGTTCAGAACTGTGCTGCTGCACCGGCAACAACTCCAGCGCAGTGATGCCGAGCCGCTTGAAATAGGCAATCATCACCGGGTGACCGAGCGCGGCGAAGCTACCGCGCAACACCGGTGGGATTTCCGGATGCTGCAAGGTCAGACCGCGCACATGCGCTTCGTAGATCACCGTTTTGCCCCAGGGCGTGGCCGGCGGGCGGTCATCCTGCCAATCGTAAGCTTCGTCAATCACCACGCACTTGGGCATCAGTTCGGCGCTGTCATGCTGATCCGACCGGTCATAGCCGCCATGCAGGTAAGGATCATCTGCAACCGGTCCCTCTACCGCGCGCGCGGCGGGATCCAACAGCAGTTTGTTGGGGTTAAAACGCAACCCCTGCGCAGGATCAAACGGACCATATACGCGGAAACCGTAACGCTGCCCCGGTTTACCGCCCGGCAGGTAGCCGTGCCAGATATCACCGCTGCGCGCCGTCAGTGGCAGCCGAACCTCCTGCTGCTGCTCGTCAAACAGGCACAGCTCCACCCTCGTGGCTCGGGCGGAATACAGGCTAAAGTTGATGCCGTTACCGTCATAGCGCGCCCCGAGAGGCGCGGCGATACCGGGCGTCAGCTCAGTCATTGCGCCTCCCGCAGCAGGTAGATGGTCGCCAATGGCGGTACGGTCACGCTGATCGAATACTCGCGGCCGTGGTTGCCTATCGGTTCAGACACCACGCGGCCCTGATTGCCGGTATTGCTGCCGTGATAATGATGCGAGTCGGTATTGAGGATTTCCCGGTATTCGCCGGCACGCGAAATGCCGATGCGATAATGATGGCGCGGTACCGGAGTGAAGTTGCTGACGGCAATCAGCTCATTACCCTGCGAATCGTAACGGGCAAAGGCGAACACCGAGTTGTCGTGGTCGTCCACCACCAGCCACTCAAAGCCGTCAGGGCGATAGTCGCGCTCATACAACGGCGCCTGCTGTTGATAGCAATGGTTGAGATCGCGCACCAGCCGTTGCACGCCGTGGTGCCAGCCGTCCAACCCTTCCAGCAGGTGCCAGTCGAGGCTGCTGTCGAAGTTCCATTCGCGCCCCTGGGCAAATTCGCAGCCCATAAACAGCAGCTTCTTGCCCGGATGCGCCCACATAAAGCCGTAGTAGGCGCGCAGGTTGGCAAACTTCTGCCAGGCATCGCCGGGCATGCGGTCGAGCACCGATTTCTTGCCATGCACCACTTCGTCATGGGAAATCGGCAGCACAAAGTTCTCGGTGTAGGCGTACAACATGCCGAAAGTCATCTGATTGTGATGATATTTACGGTGCACCGGGTCGCATTTCATGTAGTTAAGCGTGTCGTGCATCCACCCCAGGTTCCATTTGTAATGGAACCCCAGGCCATTGGATTCCGGCGGCAGCGTCACCCCTGGGTAATCGGTGGATTCTTCCGCCAGCGTCACCGCGCCGGGGCGCTCCTTGCCGACGGTGTGGTTGGTATAACGCAGGAAGGCGATGGCCTCCAGGTTCTCGTTACCGCCGTAGTAATTCGGCACCCATTCGCCGTCAGCGCGGCTGTAATCACGGTAGATCATCGAGGCTACCGCATCGACGCGCAGCGCATCTATGCCATAACGCTCCAGCCAGTAAAGGGCATTACCTGCCAGATAATTACGCACCTCGTTGCGGCCATAGTTATAGATCAGGGTATTCCAGTCCTGATGAAAGCCTTCGCGCGGATCGGCGTATTCATACAGCGCGGTGCCGTCGAAGTTCGCCAGGCCATAGGCGTCGCTGGGAAAATGCCCCGGCACCCAGTCGAGGATCACGTTAATGCCGGCCCGATGCGCCGCAGCCACAAACGCCTTAAAGTCAGCCGGAGTGCCGAAACGTCGGGTCGGCGCGTACAGACCTAAAGGCTGATAACCCCAACTGCCGTCAAACGGGTGCTCGTTAATCGGCAGCAGCTCGATATGGGTGAATCCCATGTCCTTGACGTAATCAATCAGCTGCACGGCCAGTTCACCGTAGCTGAGCCAGAAATTATCGTCGGTGTGGCGGCGCCACGAGCCAAGATGCACTTCGTAGATAGAAATCGGGCGGTCAAAATCATTGGCCCGTTGACGTTGCGGGGTGTTTTCTACCACTTCAGGCAACGGAGTGACCAACGACGCGGTGTCCGGTCGCATCTGCGCTTCAAATGCGTAAGGATCGGCCTTGAGCTGGGTGTTGCCGTAGCAGTCGATGATTTCATATTTGTACAACTGCCCGGCCTTCACGCCCGGCAGAAACAGCTCCCAAATGCCATTTTCACGACGCAGGCGCATCGGATGGCGGCGTCCGTCCCAAAAGTTGAATTCCCCCACCACCGAGACTCGCTGGGCGTTGGGTGCCCAGACGGCAAAACTGACGCCTTCGACGTCATCGAGCGCGGCGAGATGAGCACCCAAACGTTCATAAGGACGCAAATGGGTCCCTTCAGCCAACAGCCAACTGTCTATATCCTGCAGCAGGGTGCCGAAGCGGTAGGGATCGTCGACGATCTGTTGGTGATCGTGCCAGCGCACATCAAACTGATAGCGGAACGGCGTTTTACGCCGCGGCACCGTGGCGCTGAAAAAACCCCGCTCATCATCACAGTTCAGCTGCACCAATCGGCGGCCGGTTTGCTGATCCCGCAGCCAGACTTCGCTGGCGTCAGGCAACAGCGCACGCACCTGCAGGCCGTTATCGACCGCATGCATGCCAAGCAGGGAAAAAGGATCGGCAGAGTTGCCGGAGAAAAGCTGATCAATCACGTCACGATCGGGAAGTACAGGCATAGTCTTCTTCCTAAGATTAAGAGCATGATTTATAAGAGGCCACGCAGCCCATCGCCTTTCAGGTTACAGCGGCGTTGGCTGTACCTTGAGATCCACAGGGCGTAACGCTTAATCCATAGCCGTTTTGGTTATCATGCAATTCATTCGGTTTCTAAAGCGTGATTACAGTCGGTTATTGATCAATTTTCACCCTACCGACCCGAATACCGCTCTTTATGCTTATTTTTGGTGCTGGCGAAAATTTATCCGCCAGCCCTTTAAGCATAGCTAATGTCAGTTAAAAACATTGCCGCATTACCAGGAAAAAGCTTCATTAAGAAAACTGCCAGCCTGACAGCGTCTTTGCGCTGCTGCCCGCATGGTGGAGTGCCGATGGCTTGTGTGCTTTCTCCCCTTTGCAGCGACTTAGTCCATAGCGCGCCGAAACGGAGAAAAAGGAAGAAAATAAGGCTTTTGAGGGCTGAAAGAGCTCAGCCCTCGGGAAGTACAGTTCAGGTTACAGCAGGATACGCAGCATGCGGCGCAGCGGTTCAGCCGCCCCCCACAGCAACTGGTCACCCACGGTGAACGCAGACAGGTATTCCGGCCCCATATTCAGCTTACGCAGACGGCCGACTGGCGTATTCAGCGTCCCGGTAACCGCAGCCGGCGTCAGTTCACGCATGGTCAGTTCACGGTCGTTCGGGATCACCCGCACCCAATCATTGTGGGTCGCCAGCATCTGCTCGATTTCCGGCAGCGAAACGTCTTTTTTCAGTTTCAGGGTGAATGCCTGGCTATGGCAACGCAACGCGCCAACGCGCACGCACAGGCCATCAACCGGGATCACGCTGCTGCTGTTGAGGATTTTGTTGGTTTCCGCCTGGCCTTTCCACTCTTCGCGGCTCTGGCCGTTATCGAGCTGCTTGTCGATCCATGGGATCAGGCTGCCGGCCAGCGGTACGCCAAAGTTATCGGTTGGCAGTTTGCCGCTGCGGGTGGCCGCAGTGACTTTACGTTCGATGTCCAAAATGGCCGATGCCGGATCCTGCAGCTCTTTCGCCACGTCTGCATGCAGCATGCCCATTTGAGTCAGCAGCTCACGCATGTGGCGCGCGCCGCCGCCGGAAGCGGCCTGATAGGTCGCAACGGATGCCCACTCGACGAGGTTGTTGGCGAACAGGCCGCCCAGCGACATCAGCATCAGGCTGACGGTGCAGTTGCCGCCGACAAAGGTCTTGATGCCTTTGTCCAGGCCCTGCTGAATCACGTCGCGGTTGACCGGGTCCAGAATGATAATCGCGTCATCCTGCATGCGCAGTGAAGAAGCGGCATCAATCCAGTAGCCTTGCCAACCGGTTTCACGCAGCTTCGGGTAAATTTCGTTGGTATAATCGCCGCCCTGGCAGGTAATAATGATGTCGAGCGCGCTCAGCGCATCAACATCGTAAGCATCTTGCAGCGTGCCCTGCTGGCCGCCGAATGCCGGCGCCGCAGAACCGTGCTGCGAAGTGGAGAAAAAGACCGGGCGAATGGCGTCGAAATCGCGCTCTTCCGTCATGCGTTGCATGAGTACGGAGCCGACCATTCCGCGCCAACCGATGAAACCAACGTTTTTCATATGACTGTCCTGCCTTGGAGGATGACTGCTATAAGTTGTGTGCACTATCTCTCCACCTTACAAAATGTCAGCGCAGGCGCAAAGTGAATTTATTCGATAGCTGAACGATTCTCAGCAATCCTTCTTATATACCCCGTTGTCTTTCAAGCCATCGGGGATGGGTTAGTGCGTGGGTCGGGATGGCCGACACGTTTTTCAGATGCAGAGGTAATGATGACAGAGATGATTTCCGTCACGGTGTTGCTGTTTTTAATCATGGATCCGCTAGGCAACTTGCCGATTTTCATGTCGGTACTCAAACATCTGGAACCGCGCCGACGCCGGGTGGTGGTGATCCGCGAATTGCTGATCGCCCTGTTGTTAATGCTGATATTCCTGTTCGCCGGCGAGAAAATTCTGGCGTTCCTCAACCTGCGAACCGAAACCGTGTCCATTTCCGGCGGGATTATTTTGTTTCTAATCGCCATCAAAATGATTTTCCCTACGCAGGAGGGCAACAGCAGCGGGCTTTCCGCCGGGGAAGAACCCTTCCTGGTCCCGCTCGCCATCCCACTGGTCGCCGGGCCTTCGATTCTGGCGGCGCTGATGCTGCTCTCGCACCAGTATCCGAACCAGATTTCACATCTGGTTGTGGCGCTGCTGATTGCCTGGGGGATTTCTGCCGCTATTTTGCTGATGTCGGACTTATTCCTGCGCCTGCTGGGCAGTAAAGGCGTGAGCGCGCTGGAAAGGCTGATGGGGCTGATTCTGGTGATGCTGTCGACCCAGATGTTCCTGGACGGCGTGCGGGCTTACATGAAGCTGTAGTGAATAAACGGGCGCCTGTGCGGCGCCGGCTTAGGGTGGCAGCCCGGATTACTGGGCTGCAACATGCCGAATATAGGCAAGAGTATCGGCGACTACGCCATCAAGCGGCTGATCGATATCAATCGCCTGCACATCCGGCTCCTGCGCACCCGGCTCTTCCAGGGTGGCAAATTGAGAAACCAGCATCTGCGGCTTGAAGAAATGCCCTTTGCGCTGCTTCAGGCGCTCTTCAATCACCGCCTTGTCACCCTTCAGATAGATGAAATGCAGGTTGCGGTTGCCTTCACGCAGGCGGTCGCGATAGCTTTTTTTCAGCGCTGAGCACACCAGCAGAGAGACGTCATTGGTGCGTTCCATGGCAAAGATAGCGTCATTCAATGCGGCCAACCACGGGGCGCGATCGTTATCGTCCAGCGCATGCCCGGCGGCCATTTTGTTGATGTTGGCGCGCGGGTGCAGGTAGTCTCCGTCCAGCATCGCGGCATGAGCTTCATGGGCAACGGCGCTGGCGACGGCAGACTTTCCGCTGCCTGAAACGCCCATCAAAATAAATACGTGGTGCTGTGGATTACTCATAATGTCATGCCCTTACGGAGTCAGATGTACGTTCTGGCAACGGGATACGCCGCCTGCGCCATCAAATGCGCCCCAAACTCAAAAGAATGTCCGACACCCCCACGGGGTGCCGGATAACCTCGCTATTCCCTTTGCATTTCAAGTGGCAGTCAACGCTGCGCCAACCTGAAAAACGACAGGAATATTAGACCACCGTCGCCAGCAGCAAACACCCTACCAGGCCGCAGACGGAAATGATGGTTTCCAGCACCGACCAGGACTTGATGGTTTCCATGATGCTCAGGTTGAAATACTCCTTGAACAGCCAGAACCCCGGATCGTTGACGTGAGAGAAAATCACGCTGCCTGAACCGACCGCGATCACCATCAGCTCCGGGCTGACGCCGGTAGTGGCGATCAACGGGGCCACGATGCCGCCGGCGGTGATCGCCGCCACGGTAGCGGAACCCAGCGCCAGACGCAGCGCAGCCGCAATCGACCAGGCCATCAGAATAGGTGAGACGTTGCTGCCTTCCATCAGGGCGGCAATGTATTTCTCCACGCCGCTGTCGACCAGTACCTGCTTGAACGCACCGCCACCGCCGATGATCAACAGCATCATGGCGATAATTTTGATGGAGTCGGTGATGGTACCCATCACTTCATCCATAGTACGGCCGCGGTTCAAGCCAAAGGTGAAGATAGCGATCAGTACCGCAATCAACGTCGCCATCACCGGATCGCCGAAGAACTCGGCAAAGCGCAGCAGGCTATGGCCCTTCGGCAGCACCATTTCCGCTACCGCACGCAACGCCATCAGGATCACCGGCACCAACGAGGTGGCAACACTGATGCCAAAGCTTGGCATTTCTTCTTCAGTGAAGATTTTTGGGTTATACAGGCCTTCAGGAACCGGCTTGTCGATGCCTTTCAGGAAACGGGCATAGACAGGACCGGCCAGGATCACCGTCGGAATGGCCAGCAGCGTGCCGTACAGCAGAGTTTTACCCATATCGGCATGGAAGATGGTGGCGATCGCCGTTGGGCCAGGGTGCGGCGGCAGGAAACCGTGGGTCACCGACAGCGCAGCCGCCATCGGCACGCCGACATACAGCAGCGGCACGCGTGCAGACGCGGCGATACTGAAGACCAGCGGCAGCAGCAGCACGAAGCCAACTTCATAGAACAGCGCAAAACCGACGGTAAAACCGGTCAGTACCACCGCCCATTGAATGTATTTTTGACCGAACTTCTCGATAAGCGTAGTGGCGATGCGCTGGGCGCCGCCGCAGTCCGCCAGCAGCTTGCCGAGCATGGCGCCGAAGCCCATGATCAGCGCCAGACTGCCCAAGGTGCCGCCCACGCCGGCCTTGATGGAGCCGATCACTTTATCGACTGGCATACCCTGAGCGATACCCACCGCCAGAGCAACCAGAACCAGAGAGATAAAGCCGTTCAGCTTAAAGCGGATCATCAGCAGCAACAGCAGCGCGACGCCGCCTGCAACAATCACTAATGGCATAATTTTTCTCCAACCTTTTTATCGCAGACTCTCTTTACGATAGGCCGTAAAGCGCGCGTTTGTTGTATTTTTAGGCTCTTCCCGGTGTTAGAAGACGAGCTGTAGGTGGTGCTGAGTCAAGGGTTCTATTTCTCCCTGTAGCGACCCTATCGCGCCGCCACAAGGTCATTGACCTCGTTGTTACCGGTATCATGATACCGGTAACAACGGCAGTGTCGGAACCGGGTAACGGGCTAAAATTCGCGTTCTGGGATAGAGATCAAACTTATGGGGGTAACGCGCGGTGGGCTTACAGATGACTAGCAAAACGCGCCGGGCGGCGCGATTTTCAAATTAAAATTGATGAAACAAAGAGTTAAAAGCGATCAGATGCTGCCGCCGGGGATCACGGTAAAACCGACGTCCACCATGCGCGGGCTGACCGTTTCGCCCCGCAAACGCGCCAACAGCCGTTCAGCCCCGATCTGCCCCATACGTTCACGCGGCGTCAGGACGCTCGCCAGTTTTGGCACCATCACCTGACCGATATCGTGGCCGTGGAAACCGGCAATCGCCATATCTTTAGGGATCGACAGCCCTTGGCGCTGGCACTCAAAGGTCGCACCAATCGCCAGGTCATCGTTGGTGCAGAAAATACTGTCGATCTGCGGATAATCGCGCTGCGCCTGACGCAGCAGTTCGCCACCGGCGGAATAGGACGACGAACGCGCAGTCATGACGCTGTACGGCTCGAGACCGGATTCGCGCATCGCCTGTTCATAGCCCTGTTGTTTGATAATGGTACGTTCATCCTGACGCGCCCCGAAATACACCACGTGGCGATGACCGTGCGCGATGATTTGCTGGGTCATCTGGCGTGCCGCCTCAAAGTTGTTGAACCCCACGGCCAGGTCAATGCACGGTGAAACGCAGTCCATCAGTTCGACAACCGGGATCCCTGCCACCTCAATCATCTTCATGGTGCGCGGCGTATGGTGCCGTTCAGACAGGATCAGCCCATCAATGTTGTAAGACAGCAGCGAGGTCAGGCGCTGTTCTTCACGCTCCGGCAAATAGCCGTAGTGCGCCAGCATGGTCTGATAATTGTGCGCATCGGTGACGCTCTCGATGCCGCGCAGCACTTCGGCGAACACCTGGTTGGTCAACGACGGCAGCAATACGCCAATGGCGCGACTGGTGGAGTTGGAAAGGATATCCGGCGCACGGTTGGGAATGTAGCCCAGCTCATCCAGCGCGACGGCAATTTTTTGCTGCAAGATGGCAGAAACCTGCTCGGGATTACGCAGATAACGGCTCACCGTCATCTTGGTAACGCCAACCTTGTCTGCGACATCTTGAAGTACCGGCCGTTTTTTCTTCATTATCAATGAACTGGCTAACCGTGAATGGGCGCTCATTTTAGCAAAAAAAAACCGCTGCCGATATTGTTGGTTATCGGACGTCACAACGCAAAAAGGGCTCACTGTGTGAGCCCTCAGTATTTACCGCTTTATCAGACCGGCGGCAGATCGAACAGCAGGATTTCACTGTCTTCATCGGCATGAATCGACAGCGCAGTTTCATCCCACACCGCGAACGCATCGCTGGTGCCGGCCTGCTGGCCATTGACCACTACCTTGCCACGCACCACCTGGATCCACACGCGACGACCGGCTTCAATCGGGCATTCTGCCTGTTCGTCTTGCTTCAATGCCCAGCGGGACAGCGTCATGTCCTGGAACACTTTCAGTGAACCGTCGCGCGCATCCGGCGACAACACCAGTTGGCGGCCCTGTGGCGCATCAAACATGCGTTGCTCATAGCGCGGCTCCAGCCCGACCCGATCGGGAATGATCCAAATCTGGTACAGGTGCAACGGACGATCGTTATTGCCGTTGTACTCGGAGTGACGCACCCCGGTGCCGGCACTCATGATCTGAAACTCACCGGCCTGGATCTGCTCTTTATTGCCCATGCTGTCCTGATGCTCTACCGTGCCGCTCAGCACGTAGGTCAGGATTTCCATGTCTTTATGCGGGTGGGTGCCAAAACCCTGCCCTGCGTCGATCACGTCTTCGTTGATCACCCGCAGCGCCGAGAAGCCCATAAAATCGGCATCGTAATAGTTGGCAAAGGAGAAGGTGTGCCAGCTATCCAGCCAACCATGATTGGCATGACCGCGATCTTCTGCCTTACGTAGATAAATCATATTCAACTCTCCTCAATGTTTTTTACAGTCTAGTCCTGGCAGCAGAATATGAAAGCGTAAAAAACTCATCCCTCTGTTCAAAAATTTAGATGGAGTTGCGAAGCCATTGGCAGGGAATTTGTTGAAGGCGGGTGAGCTGAAAACAGGCAAAAAAAAAGCCAGCACCCGAGCTGGCTAAGTAATACTTGGAAGCAATGTGAGCAATGTCGTGCCTTCGCAGCGAGGGTATCAAAGGTTGATACTCTCCCCGGAACGCATCGCAATAATAATCATTATCATTCGCACCTGTAAAGCGTTTTTTTAACCAATCCGGAATAATATTGACTCGACACAATAAACCGATAAATTCAGAGGTTATTCAACCGGTAAGCCAAAGGAGCAGCGTAATGAGTGAAATCGTAGTTCGTCACGTGGAAACGGCAGATGCACAGGCCCTGCATCAACTCTATTCTCAGCCGAAGGCTTACCGTGACACGCTACATCTTCCGCTACCGTCGGTCGAACTATGGCACAAGCGCCTCGCCAACCTCGAACCGGGCACGCATAGCCTGGTGGCCTGCATCGACGGACAGATTGTCGGTCAGTTGAGCGTGATGCTGAATCAGCGTGTGCGCCGCCGCCACGTGGCGACCTTTGGCATCGGCGTCGATGATCACCACCACGGCAAAGGTGTCGGCAGCAGCCTGATGAAAGCGATGATTGACCTGTGCGACAATTGGGCAGACATCGAACGCATCGAGCTGACGGTATTTACCGATAATCAGGCGGCCATCGCGCTATACCGCAAGTTCGGTTTTGAAATCGAAGGGACCAGCCGCGCTTACGCCATGCGCGACGGCGTACTGGTAGATTCTTACCATATGGCTCGCTTTCGCAGTGAACAGCAGAAAAAATCAGCCTCATGAGTGAGATAAAAAGTGAACCAGGGGCGGCAAACCGCCCCTTCACCGTCAGCCGTCGCACCTTCGTGCAAACGCTGGCCTGCGTAACGGGTGCTATCGGCATCCTCTCTCCCACCACCTTCCTGGGGGCCGCAATGCCAAGTTCTCCCGCCGTTCGAACCGGCGCCCGTAACCTGATTACCGACGTGCCCGGCCTGAAGGTCGGGGTCGCTCAGGACAGCCGGGTGCGTACCGGCACCACGGTGATCCTGCCGGATAGCCCGGCGATCGCCGCCGTCGATGTGCGCGGTGGCGGCCCGGCAACCCGCGAAACCGATGCGCTGGGGGAAGACAATCTGGTACAAACCCTTGATGCACTGGTGCTGAGCGGCGGTTCGGTGTATGGGCTGGCGGCGGCAGATGGCGTCGCAGCCTGGCTGGGGCAACAGGGGCGTGGTTACGCCCTGCGTCCGGCACCAGGCGTACCGGTCTCTCCCATCGTACCCACCGCCTGCCTGTATGATCTAAGCAACGCCGGCGATAAAAACTGGCAGCTCGCCCCGCCCTATCGCCAATTGGGGATAGAGGCCGCCGGCAAGGCCGGCCACGACTTTCCGCTCGGCACCGTTGGCGCTGGCTATGGTGCCATGACCGGCATGGGCAAGCTGAAAGGCGGGCTGGGTTCGGCGTCGATCGTGGCGACCAATGGCGCTACCGTCGGCGCACTGGTGGCAGTCAATAGCCTAGGGTCGGTCGTCGCCCCCGGGACCCGTGCCTTCTGGGCGACGCCTTATGAAATCGACGGCGAGTTTGGCAACGGCGGTGCCGCAGCGCTGGCGCAGTTGCATGGCCAGGGTGAAGACTGGATGCCAGAAGAACCGACGGGCGGCAGGAAGAACACCACCCTGGCTTGCATCGCCACCGATCTGGCGTTAACCCGGGTGGAGCTGAAACGCGTGGCGATGATGGCGCAGGACGGCATGGCACGCGCTATCCGCCCGCTACACAGCCCGTTCGACGGCGATGTGGTGTTTGCCTTATCCACCGGGCAGCGTGAGGTGCAAGGCAGCCGAGAGCTGGCGGTGCTGCAGATAGGTGCACTGGCTGCGGACACCCTGGCACGGGCCATCGCCCGTGGTGTCTATGCGGCGACCCCATGGCCCGGCGGACAGGTAACCACCTGGAAAACCCTCGCCTGACGTTGCCAATAAAAAAGGGCGCATCGATGACTCGAGCGCCCCTTGCCGATCGCCTGCGAATTAAATGCCGGCGGTCTCTTTAATATAACGGCGCGCCTTCACCGCATACTCAAACGGGTTGGCCAGCGCCGGATCCTGCTCGGCCTCCACCACCATCCACCCTTTGTAACCGCGCTCATCCAGCAGTTTAAACACCGGACGGAAGTCGATCACCCCATCACCCGGCACGGTAAAGGTGCCTTTCTTCACGCCGTCGAGGAAGCTGAGTTTGTTAGCCTTTACCTCGGCCACCACGTCGTCACGTACGTCTTTCAGATGCACATGGTTAATACGCGGCAGGTATTTTTCCAGTATCGCCATCATCGCCTGCTGGCTGCCTTCTGAATAGTAAGCATGGCCAGTATCAAACAGCAGGTAGACGTCGTCGTTCACCATGCTCATGTAGCGGTCGATCTCGGCGGTAGTCTGGATGCCGGTACCCATATGGTGGTGCAGACAGACCTGCATGCCCTTGCCGGCAGCTATCTTGGCCAGCTCATTGTAGCCATCGGCCACTCGCTGCCACTCTTCATCGTTGAAATACGGCTTTTCTTCGAACACCCCTTTGGTGGTGCCCTGAATGCTTTTGCTCTGCTCGGAGCAGCCAATCACCTTGGCGCCCATCGCATGCAGGAAATTCATATGGTTAATAAATTCATCAATGGTTTTTTCTTTCTGACCATCGGCGAAGAAGGTGCTGAACCAGGCGTTGCAGATTTGAATGCCGCGGATATCCAGCATCGGCTTGAGCACCGCCGGATCGCGCGGATACTTGCTGCCCACTTCGCTGCCGGTAAACCCGGCCAGCGCCATTTCGCTGACGCACTGCTGGAAAGTGTTCTCTTTGCCCAGGTCGGGCATGTCGTCGTTGGTCCAGCCAATCGGGGCGATGGCCAGTTTTACGTTGTCTTTATTCATTTTCAGCCTCAATCATAGGAGCAGCACGCCGGTGATTTCACACCCACGCAGCCGAGAAATTTATTTACCCAACAGCTCTTTTTCGATGCGCTCTCGGGTCGCTACCGCCTGAATTTTCATTCGTTCCGGATAGCCAAACAGCGAGGTGCAGATAATGGATTCGCCGCCCACCTTAAAATTACGATTGGCAAACTCCATATCGCGCAACGTCTGGAACAGGGCATCGAAATCCACTTCCCCTTCGCCGATACCCATATGCTGGTGCACGGCGGCGTCTACACCCGGCGGGTTGACGATATAGCGGCAGTGCTTGGTATGGTTCATGGTGTCGGCTATCAACACGTGCGAGAGATCGTCACCGGCATATTTCAGCATGCCGGCCACGTCACCCTGGCCTTTGTCGTAGTAGAAGGTGTGCGGCACGCTGTAGAGATACTTCACGTGATCGCTGCGTAACGACTTGACGATATCGGCGGTTTCGTTGCTCAGCTCGCAGAAATCCCACGGGTGCGATTGGATTTCCATGCGGATGCCTTCGCGCTCGATAATCGGCAGCAGCTCCTCCATTGAGCGGTACCACAGTTCTTCACAGATCTCCGGCTCATTGGGGTTACCCGCTAGCTCGGTATTGATCACCTGCACACCCATTTCCACTGCGATTTCAATCATCCGGCGCCAGTTTTTGACCGCCGCCTGGCGGCGATCTTCGCCCGGACCGGACCAGCGATACACCACGATAAACGAGGAAATCTCCACGCCGGTGGCCTTCAGCGCATTTTTGTATTCCGCCATCACTTCGCGCCCGGCTTTCGGATGCTTGTAGAACGGATTGATCTGCGGGTGTGGCGACTGCTCAATATACTGATAGCCCCAGTCCGCCACCTGCTCAACCATTTTGGTGATGCCAAGGTCCCTGATGACATCCACATCAAAAGCGATCTTCATGGTCATTCCTCTTTAAACGTAAGTGCGGCGCTCAACCCATCAGTTGCCGTAAAAAGCCGGGCGCGGCGGCAAGGTCACCGGCACAATTTCACCGCTGAGTTGCGCGGCCACGCAGGCGTCGGCAGTGACAGAAGCGGCATAACCATCCCAGGCGGAAGGCCCGGTCAGCTTGCCGGCCAAGACGTCATTGATAAAGCCTTGCAGCTCGACGTCATAAGCATCGATAAAGCGGTCTTTCCAGTCGGTCAGAATTTCGGTAGACAGTCGGGCGCCGCTGCGCATCTGCACCGAAGACGGCTCTGGCAGCTTGGCAATGCCGGTTTCACCCACCACCTCACACTGGATGTCATAGCCGTATTGGCAGTTAACGAAAATTTCGACGTCGATGCGCGTGCCTTTGGCGGTTTCGAACAGCACAATTTGCGGATCTTTCAGGTGCGGGAACGCCTTGGGGCTTTTACGCGGGAACACGACCTGCACCGAGACATAGTCGTCATCCAGCAGCCAGCGCAGCACGTCAATCTCGTGGATCAGGGTGTCGGTGATCGCCATATCCGTGGTGTAAGCTTCGCCGACGGTCGGGTTGCGGTGTGCGCAGTGCAGCATCAGCGGTTCGCCAATTTGCCCGCTGGTCAGCACCTGTTTTAATGCACGGTAACCCTGATCGTAAGGGCGCATAAAGCCGACCTGCACCAGACGTTTACCGTGTTTCGCTTCGGCCTCGACGATGTTTTTGCAGCCCTGAGCGGTAACCGCCAGCGGCTTTTCACAGAATACCGGCTTACCGGCGGCAATCGCGGCCAACACGAACTCTTCGTGACTCGGGCCCCAGGAAGTGACCAGCACCGCCTGCACGTCCGCCGCATTGACCAGATCGTGGCCGTTGTCATACACCTTGGCGTCCAGCTTCAGGTCGCTCACCACCTTGGCGGCGCTGTCGCGATTGATGTCGTTGACCGCCACGATACGGCTGCCCTGCAACACTTTGCTGCAGCGGCGAATGTGATCCCGACCGATTGCGCCGGTGCCAATAACCCCAATGTTCAATGTCATTTTCGTTATCCTCTTCAAATAGTTGCGGCAGACGCAAGGTCTGGGTAATCAAACGGGATCCTGATCAGTAGTCGCGGGCCTTATCGATGTTTTCCTGCAGCTTGCGGGCCACGGCGACGATTTTTTCGCTATCGGCAACCTGGGCACCGCCCACGCGCCACCAGCTGAGATATTTGTGCACCATGGTTTTTGGCAGCACCTTGATGTCCAGCAGGGTCGACACGGTTTGCCGACGGGCATCGGCCAGCGCTTCGATCAGCTGCTGCTCGGTGGTCACGCTGTAGGTCTTGCAACCGTAGGCCGCAGCCAGCATGGCAAAGTTGACCGGCACCAAATTGCCGTCGAGCTTACCGCCCTGCGGGTTGCGGAAGCGGAACTCGGTGGTGTAGCTGTCCATGCCGTGTTCCATCTGCAGGTTGTTGATGCAGCCGTTGGTCATGTTGTCGAGCAGCACCACGTTGATTTTGCAGCCTTCCTGAATCGACGTGACCAGTTCGGAATGCAGCATCATAAAGGCGCCGTCGCCGACCATCGCATACACCTCGCGGTTCGGCTCAGCCAGCTTGACCCCCAGCGCGGCATTGACCTCGTAGCCCATACAGGAGTAGCCGTATTCCACGTGATAACCCTGTTCGCCGTGGTTGTGCCACACCCGTTGCAAATCACCCGGTAGGCTGCCCGCGGCGGCGACGATCACGCTGTCCTGCGGCAGATGCTGGTTCAGCACCCCCAGCACCCGGCTTTGGGTTAACAAGGAGTCGGTCTTTTCGATAAATTCGGCAAACACGCGGTCACGATCGAGGTGATCGTCAATTTCAGGAACAAAACCTTCTCCGGTGTATTCCACCGCATAAACCCGGGCGGTTTCCTGCTGTTGTGCGCTGCGTGCGTCGGCAATGGCATTACCCCAGCCGGCGCGATAATCTGCCTGTGCCAGCCGTTCGCTCAGTGCGGACAGCGCTTCGCGGGCATCGGCCAACACCTGCACGCCGTCGAGCTTGCCGGCGTCAAAAGCGCTGACGTTGATATTGAGGAAATCGACGTCCGGATCCTGGAACAGCCATTTTGACGAAGTGGTGAAGTCGGTATAACGGGTGCCCACGCCAATCACCAGATCGGCCTGACGGGCCAGCGTATTCGCCGCCAGACAGCCGGTTTCACCGATGCCCCCCAGGTTGAATTCATGGCTGCTAGGCACCGTGCCTTTGCCCGCCTGAGTTTCGGCAAACGGGATGTGGAAACGCTCGGCGAAGTCACGCAGTGCCTGGCCGGCCTGCGAGTATTTCACCCCGCCACCGCACACCAGCAGCGGGCGACGTTTAGCGGTCAGCAGCGCCAACGCATCCTCCAGCATGCCGGCGGTCGCCGGGCGGCGATCGAGCCGATGCACACGCTTTTGGAAGAAATAGTCCGGGTAGTCATAGGCTTCGCCCTGCACGTCCTGCGGCAGGCACAGCGTCACCGCGCCGGTTTCCGCCGGATCGGTCAGCACGCGCATCGCATTGATGCAGGCGCTCATCAGCTGTTCAGGACGCACTATGCGGTCCCAGTATTTGCTCACCGCACGGAAGGCGTCATTGGTGCTGATGCTGAGATCGTAGGACTGTTCAATCTGCTGCAGCACCGGGTCCGGCTGGCGCGAGGCGTAAACATCGCCCGGCAGCAGCAATAAAGGAATGCGGTTGGCGGTGGCGGTCGCGGCGGCGGTGATCATATTGGCGGCGCCGGGCCCGACGGAAGAGGTGCAGGCATAGATCTGCTGACGCAGCTTCTGCTTGGCGAAGCCGGTCGCTGCGTGGGCCATACCCTGCTCGTTACGCCCCTGATGCACCACCAGCTCACCGCTGTCCTGCTCCAGCGCCTGCCCCAGACCGAGGACGTTGCCGTGGCCGAAAATCGCAAAGATGCCTTTGACGAATTTGGTTTCCACGCCGTCGACCAACAGGTACTGGTTGTCGAGGAACCTGACGAGTGCCTGTGCCATGGTTAACCGGATCTTGCCCATTTACTCACCCTTTTAGATTAGTCTCGCCCGCGCCGGCACCAGCTGCATGCCGAACCAGATAAGCTGTGTGATACTCGCCGTCAGCAAGCGCTGTACCCTGCTTAAGCCGACAACCTGAAACGTGTTGGGATTATAAACAAATATATTTTTCATAAAATCACATTACAGAAGAAACATTTCATTTTGCGATAAAGATCCCATAATGATGAAAACCCCGTTTCATCCATGCCTTTAGAATTCACTGACTTAGCCACCCTTTCATCCGTTGAGGCGTCCGCTCAACACCGCCTGAACTCACAGCAACCCTTGGCACCATCAGCCTGTGACACCAAGGATACCCTTGCCGCCCCTCGGCGTTTCACCTCAGGGCGGGCGGGGTTTTCGATGCCCTTTACCGTTGTAGCAACGGGGTTTTAAATGCATCACATTTTTGGGGTGTAAATTTCATTCAATCTTGAAATTGAAATTTTTATTCCTCATACTCCAAAAATGCTTCGCAGTCGGGGTTTCGCTTAATACAGAAGGAAACGGGTATGGCTACACAAGAAAAACAGCTTGATGTCATTTGTCTCGGGCGTATCGCCGTCGATTTCTATGCACAGCAAATCGGCGCACGCCTGGAAGATGCCAGCACATTCTCAAAATATCTCGGCGGCTCTTCCGGCAATGTGGCTTACGGCACGGCCATTCAGGGTCTGAAGTCCGGCATGCTGGCCCGCGTCGGCGACGAACATATGGGCCGTTTCCTGCGCGAAGAACTGCAGCGCGTCGGGGCCGACACCCAAAGCCTGATTACCGACCCCCAGCGCCTGACCGGCCTGGTGATCCTCGGCATAAAAGATCAGGAAACCTTCCCGCTGATTTTCTATCGCGAAAACTGCGCCGATATGGCGTTGACGCCGGACGATATCGACGAGGCCTACATTGCATCGTCACGGGCATTGGCCATTACCGGCACCCACCTGTCGCATCCGAACACCCGCGCGGCAGTGTTGAAGGCGCTGGAATACGCCCGACGCCACGGTCTGCGCACCGCGTTGGATATCGATTATCGGCCGGTGCTGTGGGGCCTGACATCGCTGGGCGACGGTGAAACCCGTTTCGTCGAGTCAGAAAAAGTGACCCGCGAACTGCAAGAAGTGCTGCATCACTTTGATCTGATCGTCGGCACCGAAGAAGAGTTTCATATTGCCGGCGGCAGCACCGATACCCTGACCGCGTTGAAAAACGTGCGCAAGGCGACCCAGGCCACGCTGGTTTGCAAACGCGGCGCCCAGGGCTGTTCGGTATTTGAAGCGGAGATCCCGACAAGCTGGCAACAGGTCAAACTGCACTCCGGCGTAAGGGTTGAGGTACTGAACGTACTGGGTGCGGGCGATGCCTTTATGTCCGGCCTGCTGCGCGGTTACCTGAACGATGAAGGTTGGGATCAGGCCTGCCGCTATGCCAATGCCTGCGGCGCACTGGTGGTTTCGCGTCACGGCTGTGCGCCGGCGATGCCAACCAAGCAAGAACTGGATGACTACCTGCAGCGCGAACAGGAAGTGAAACGTCCGGATCGCGATGCGCGGCTTAACCATCTGCACCGGGTCACTACCCGCAAACAGCAGTGGCCGGAGCTGTGCGTGTTCGCTTTCGACCACCGCAAACAGCTGGCGGACATGGCGCGAGAAGCCAATGTCAGCGAGGAACGCATTCCCAAACTGAAAACCCTGCTGCTGACCGCGGCGCAACAGGCCGCCGAGGTTGCCGGGTTGCAGGGCAACAGCGGCATTCTGGCCGATACCACCTATGGGCAGGCGGCGCTGAACAGCATCACCGGCCAGGGCTGGTGGATTGGCCGACCGATCGAGCTGCCCAGTTCACGCCCGCTACGACTGGAGCACGGCAATATTGGCTCGCAGCTGATCGACTGGCCGCAGGAGCACGTGGTGAAGTGCCTGGTGTTTTACCATCCGCATGACGCCGCCGAGCTGCGTCGCGAGCAGGATGAACTGATTGGCGACGTGTATCGCGGTTGCTGCAAGTCCGGCCACGAACTGTTGCTGGAGGTGATCCTGCCGGAAAGCAACGCCGACAAGGCCGAAAGCTACTATCTGGAGATGTTGCAATATTTTTACACGCTGGGCATCAAGCCCGACTGGTGGAAATTGCCGCCGCTGAGCGCAGAAAATTGGCAGCGGGTGGGGGCTTTGATAGAGGCGAACGATCCATTCTGCCGTGGCGTATTGATACTGGGGCTGGACTCACCGGAAGAAACGCTGAAGGCCGGTTTCGCCGCGGCGGCAGACGCCCGTTGGGTAAAAGGTTTTGCCGTCGGCCGCACCATCTTCGGCCAGCCTTCACGCCGCTGGTTGCAGGGCGAACTGGATGACGCCGGCTTAATCGAGCAGGTGAAACAAAAATACCTGACGCTGATTGGCTTCTGGCGCCAATACCGCCCAACCTCTCACTCGTCTTAATCGACAAACCCTCCCCTTAAACGATTTTCGCCGCTTTAAGGGGATTTTTTTGCCGGTTTTCTGTGAAGTAACGCAACTTGCAATCGAATAAATCGCTTTTTGGTGAAATGAAACTTCCGCTCCATCTGTTAGAATGAGCTGTCAATAATTCAGGCGTCAGGCCAATACGCCTTAGCCCACACTGCGAGCCGAATGGATGAACAACCCAACTCAACTTTCGCTGTTACAGGACGAGATCCGCCACCGTTATGAAACGCTGAGCAAGCGTTTGAAACAGGTGGCGCGTTACATTTTGGATAACAGTAACAGCATTGCTTTCGATACCGTCGCCTCCATCGCCGCACAGGCCAGCGTCCCGCCGTCGACCCTGATCCGCTTTGCCAACGCGTTT
Source organism: Serratia sp. Je.1.23.a (assembly GCF_051129805.1). Lineage (NCBI taxonomy): Bacteria > Pseudomonadati > Pseudomonadota > Gammaproteobacteria > Enterobacterales > Yersiniaceae > Serratia > Serratia sp. Je.1.23.a. The sequence goes on from NZ_JBCPSR010000008.1 coordinate 147,505, forward strand.
GGCTTCAGCGGTTTCAACGAAATGAAACAGGTTTTTCGCCAGCACCTGATGGAAGAAACGGTCAACTACACCGAACGCGCTCGCCTGTTTCGCCAGACCTCTACCGACGATAACGTTGCGCCGGAAAAGCCGGCGGAAATTCTTAACGTTTTCACCATGGTCAATGCTCAGGCCCTGCAACAGCTGGCGATGCAAACCAGCCCCGAGCAGTTGGATCGCGCGGTTGAGTTGCTGAACAACGCCGAAAATATCTACGTGATCGGTCTGCGTCGCTCATTCAGCGTCGCCTCGTACCTCACCTATGCCTTGCGTCACCTGGAGCGCAGGGCCTTTCTGATCGACGGTTTGGGCGGCATGTTTACCGAGCAACTCAGCATGGTGAAACCCAATGACGTTGTGATCGCCATCAGCTATTCGCCGTATGCGCAGGAAGCGTTGGAACTGGTGGAGTTGGGCGCCAAGCGTGGCGCACAGCAGATTGCCATTACCGACAGCCAGGTCAGCCCGCTGGCCGCCTTCAGCGACGTGTGCTTTGTGGTGCGCGAGGCGCAGGTGGACGGTTTCCGCTCCCAGGTCGCCTCTATGTGTCTGGCGCAAACCCTGGCGGTCTCGCTGGCGCTGAATAACGCCAAAGAAGAGTAATACGTGCAGGATCAACAAGGCCCGGCTAGCCGGGCCTGATGCGAATTATTTCGCCGCTGGGTATCCGTCGCTATTAATCCAGGCGTGGTCTTTTTCCCAGGTGAATTTCCACAGGCGCACCGGCCCGGCCATCACGTTGAGATAGTAGTTGTCGTAACCGGCCAGCGTTGCCACCGGGTGGTAGCCGCGCGGCACCTTGACCACGTCGCGGTTATAGACCGCCATGCACTCGTCCAGCGACCTTTCGTCGGTATAGACCCGTTGCATGCAAAAGCCCTGTTCCGGCTGGATCCGGTGATAGTAAGTCTCTTCCAGATAGGTTTCATCCGGCGAATCTTCCTGATCGTGTTTGTGGCTAGGGTAAGAGCTGGTATTGCCCTCATCCGTGTACACTTCCACCACCAACAGGCTGTCGGCCGGCGCGCTGTCCGGCAAGATATTGTGTACCAGACGCTGGTTGCGCCCTTTTCCGCGCCGCTCTACGCCCACGTCTGCCGGAGTGATCAGCCGCGATGGCAGGTGCCCGTGGCCCGGCGCGCTGCAAACCGCCAACTCCAACGCACTTTCCGCGCGCACTTCAATTCGATCGTGATGCGGCACATACACCGCATAAGGCGGGGTGCGCTCAAACGGGCTCATCCGTTTACCGATGCTCGGGTATTCCGCTCGCAGGGTAGCGACAGAAGCGATACCGGCGACCAGCACCAGGCACAGTTCTTTGTCGCCGCTTTCCAACTGCAGCGACTGACCGGCTTCGAGACGATAGACGTCAAACCCGACAAAGCGCCAGTCGGCATTCTCCGGGGTGACGTGCTGGATGCGCCCCTCGGCATTTGGCTGCTGACATTTGGCGAGCAATGAAGACATGGTAATTCTCCCAATTAAGTATGAATAGACCCCAAATAATTGGCGTTGCATCATCGTAGGGGCGCTGCATTAATCGGGGCGAATTTATTCGCCCCCTACAGGGTGACTGGGCCAAATACACGCAGCCAACACAGATGCGGCTTCAAGTATGCAGGGTAGATGCACATACCCTATGGATTTCAAGTTGCAGCCAGGCGCCCAGCTCATTCATCCTCCGGAGCTTACTTAAGTAAGTGACTGAGGTGAATGACAAATCTGTCGGGAACAGATTTGAACGCTGCTTGCTGCGGCCCCGAAGGGGTAAGACCCACGGATGGGTCTTGTAAGCAGGTAACAACGCTGCGGCTTGAAAGACGACGGGTATAGTGCCTTAACCCAGCGTCGGCATACTGTATTCAGACACCGTTTGCTGCCCGGTTGGCCAGCGGGCGGTGGCGGTTTTCATCCGGGTGTAGAAACGCACGCCGTCGGTACCGTGAACGTTTAATGCACCGAACACCGAGCGCTTCCAGCCACCAAAGCTGTGGAACGCCATCGGGACAGGCACCGGGACGTTGACCCCCACCATGCCGGCCTGCACTTCCTGCACGAACTGGCGCGCATAGTGACCGTTACTGGTAAAGATAGCGCTGCCGTTACCAAATTCATGCCCATTCACCGTATCAATGGCGGTCTGGTAGTCCGGCACGCGAACAATGCCCAACACCGGCCCGAAGATCTCTTCACGATAGATACGCATTTCCGGCGTAACGTGGTCAAACAGGGTACCGCCAACGTAGTAGCCGTCCGGGTAACCCGCCACCTGATAGTTGCGGCCATCGGCCACCAGGGTAGCGCCCTCTTCCACGCCCAGATCGATATAACCCAGGACTTTCTTCTGGTGCGCCGAGGATACCAGCGGCCCCATCTCGTTTTCTTCGCCACCCTGTTTAAGCCCTGGACCAACGCGCAGCTGAGCGATCAGCGGCTTCAGTCTGGCAATCAGTTTATCGGCCGTGTCGTCGCCGACGACCACCGCCACCGGCAACGCCATGCAACGCTCGCCAGCCGAGCCGAATGCGCCGCCCATCAGGGCATTGACCGTCGCGTCCAGATCGGCGTCAGGCATGATGATGGCCTGGTTTTTCGCCGCGCCGAAGGCCTGCACCCGCTTGCCGTGGGCACTGGCGGTAGTATAGATATGTTCCGCCACCGCAGAGGAGCCGACAAAGCTCACCGCCTGAATGTGGGGATCGGTGCACAGCTGCGCGGCCTCTTCGTTTGCGCAATGCACCACGTTGAATACGCCGTCCGGCAGCCCGGCTTCTTTCAGCAGTTCGGCCATGCGAACCGAGGCCGAAGGCACCAGCGCCGGGGGCTTGAGCACAAAGGTATTGCCGCAGGCCAGCGCGATAGGGAACATCCACATCGGCACCATCGCCGGGAAGTTGAAGGGGGTGATACCCGCGACCACGCCCAACGGCTGCATCAGCGAGAAGCTGTCAACGCCGCTGCCGACGTCCGCAGAATATTCGCCCTTGATCAGATGTGGAATGCCGCAGGCAAATTCCACCACTTCGATGCCGCGGGTCAGTTCGCCCAGCGCATCGGAATACACCTTGCCATGCTCGCTGACAATCAGCGCCGCCAGCTCGTCGCGATGCTGTTCCAGCAGCGCCTTAAAATTGAACATGATGCGCGCACGGCGCAGCGGTGTGGTGCGCGACCAGTCGGCAAATGCCTGGTGGGCCACGTCAATGGCCTGCTTCACCTCGGCGGCAGTGCTCTGCGTCACGCGGCGTTCAACCTGCCCGGAAGCCGGATTATGCACGTCGACGGTTTGATTGCTGCTGCTCAGGCACACCTGCCCGCCAATAAAGTTACCCACGGTTTTCATGTCTCACCCTCTTTTAAGTCCGCTGTCGCCTGACCGTCTGCGGCCGTAGCGTTTTCATCACACCGCTTGCCGGAGACTGCCCGCAAGCAGGCTAAATCCTGACCGGATGAAGCAAACTCTATTTCATTGAAAAAAAAGTTTCAAATAAATTATTTTAGAAAATTTGTTTTTAGTGCGGAAGGTCGCAGTTTTGCCACATCACCGTGCAAGGCCATTACATGAAGGAAAAAAAGCGGTCCCTGTGTTCACGCGCCAACGGCAGGGAATTAGCCCTGACTTTTATACAGAAACAGGCAGCCCACGGGGAAAGACGACCCGGCCAGACGCTAAAGGATCGCGCGGTAACGCTTGAGGGGCATTTGCGGTTTTTTTTGAACTGGATCTAAAAATCAATATTTCATTATTCACTAATTATGAAATAAATGTTCTTGTTTACCGAAGCGTTAATTCGACTATCACCGCCTTAATGACAGGCAGGGTCCAACCCCTTCCGCCTCCTCTTCCCTACAACCAACAGCGCGGGTGGAAGCCAGGAAAAAAAATCGGAGCAACACATGTCATCTCAGCGTAAGCATAATACCGGGTACATACTGCGAATATGCGGCATTGCGGCACTTGGCGGCATTTTGTTCGGCTACGACACCGCCGTGATCTCCGGCGCGATCGAATCCCTGAAAACCTATTTTAATCTCAGCCCCGCCGAGACCGGCTGGGCCGTTTCCAACGTGGTGATCGGCTGCGTGGTCGGTGCCTTTGCCGCCGGGCCACTGGCCGGGCGATACGGTCGTAAGAAGGCCCTGATGCTGGCGGCAGTGCTGTTCACCATTTCGGCAGTGGGTTCTTCACTGGCGCCAACTTTCACCTGGTTTGTGATTTACCGCATTATCGGCGGTTTGGCGGTGGGTATCGCCGCGACCGTTTCGCCGATGTACATGTCGGAAGTCTCACCCAAAGACATGCGCGGCCGTGCGCTCAGCATGCAGCAATTCGCCATCGTGTTCGGCCAAATCGTGATCTTCTACGTTAACTTCAAAATCGCCAGCATCGCCAGTGAAGCCTGGCTGGTGGAGATGGGCTGGCGCTGGATGTTCGCCTCCGGCGTGCTGCCCTGCATCCTGTTTTGCATTTTGGTATTTATCATTCCAGAGTCGCCACGCTGGAGCGTGATGGTCGGCCGGGACGATCAGGCGCTGGCGATGCTGACCAAAGTGTCCAACGCCGAACATGCGAAAAAAGTGCTGCAGGAAATCAAAGACTCGATAAAACAGGATCAACAAGCCAGCCAGAAAAAACTCAGCTATGCCGATAAACGGGTACGCTTCATTCTGTTCGTTGGCTGCATGATCGCCATGCTGCAGCAGGTCACCGGGGTTAACGTAATGATGTATTACGCTCCGGTGGTGTTGAAAACCGTCACCGTAAACGCGCAGGAAGCGCTGTTCCAAACCATCTGGATCGGCGTGATGCAGTTGGTCGGTTCCGTCATCGGTGCCATGTTGATGGATCGCATGGGCCGCATCCCGCTGATGCGTTGGGGTACGCTGGGCGTCATCGCTGGCCTGCTGATCACCTCCTATGCGCTCTATACCGAGGCCACCGGCTACTTCGCGCTGTTTGGCATGCTGTTCTTTATGGTGTTCTATGCGCTCTCGTGGGGCGTGGGCGCCTGGGTCCTGGTGTCAGAAATCTTCCCCAATCGCATGCGCTCTCAGGGCATGAGCATTGCCGTCGGCTGCATGTGGCTGGCCAACTTTGTCGTGTCTCAGACCTTCCCGATGATCAACGATAACCCTTATCTGTTCTCCAGCTTCCACGGTGCCTTCCCGATGTGGGTGTTCGCCGTCTGCTGCCTGTTCAGTTACTGGTTTATCGGCCGCTATATCCCTGAAACGCGAGGGGTATCGCTGGAAAAAATGGAGGACGTGGTCATGGCAAAACGCTATCGCCAACCTCAACCCGAAATACAACGCACGCCGCTGTAGCTCGGCAAATATCAGGCTTTATCAACTCATTCAGGAGTAATGCATCATGACCATTGCGCCAGACCGTTTTTGCATCAACCGCAAGATCGCGCCAAATCTCGATTTGGAACAGTTTTTCAGCCTGGTGAAAAAGTGCGGGCTCAACAAAGTAGAGCTGCGCAACGATATGCCGAGCGGCAAGGTGACCGATAACCTGAGCAACGATCAATTAAATGCGTTGGCAGAAAAATACGGTATCGAAATCGTCACCATTAACGCGCTCGGCATGTTTAACCTGCTAGACGATCAAGCCGCGTTGCTGAAAAACGCCGAGGCGCTGTTGTCACAAGCTCAGGCAATCCGCAGCAAGGCGCTGGTGCTGTGCCCGCATTGCAGCGCGGGCGATAACCGCAGCGAAGAGCAGAAAAAAACCGACACGCTGGCGGCCCTTAAGCTGCTGGCTCCGCTGTTCAGGCAATACGGTGTACAGGGCTATGTGGAGCCGTTGGGGTTCGGTATCAGCTCACTGCGCTCATCGCTGCTGACGCAGTCCCTGATCCGGGATTCTGGCGCGCCGTACAAAATCGTGCTGGATACCTTCCACCACTATTTAAGCGACGTAACGCAGCCTGAATTTGATGCGCAAATTCAGATCGACGGCATTGGGCTGGTGCACCTTTCCGGGGTGGAAGATCTGCGTGCTAAAAGCGCATTAAGCGACGAAGAACGCATCATGCTGAGTGACAAAGATCGGCTGGAGAGCAAAAAGCAGGTGCAGGATCTGGAGCGCCTGGGCTACACCGGCATTTACGCCTTCGAGCCGTTTTCGTCGCAACTGGACAGCTGGACGGCAGCGGATATAGAACGTGAAATCCGTCAGAGCATCGCTCTGCTGCAAGGGTAGCGGCCGCAAAGGGGCGAGCATGCTCGCCCCTGATTTAACCGGGCGCCCCTACCCTTATTTTCTCCAGATTATTTCAACGTGCTGACCACCAGCTGATGGCGCTCGTTGTAGAACTTCCGGTAGGCCAGGTAGCAGGCGATGATGGTCGACAGGCTGGCGGTCGACAACAGCATGAAAGTCACCATAATCTGGTACTTAATCGCCTTGACCGGATCGATACCGGCGAAGATCAGACCCGACATCATACCCGGCAGGCTGACCAACCCCACGGTTTTGGCAGAGTCCACCGTAGGGATCAACGAAGCACGGATACTGTCGCGGATCAGCGCCGCCGAAGCAAACTTCGGCGAGGCGCCCAGGCTCAGCATCTCCTGAATCTTCTGCTGATCGCTTTTGAAACGCTGCCCCAGGTTGTTGTAGCACAGGCCAACTGCCACCATCGCATTGCCGGCCACCATGCCGGAAATCGGGATCACCTGCATTGGGGTAAACTCAATCGAACCGGTCAGTACCAGCACCGCCAACGTTAATACCGCGCCGGTGGTTATGGCAATAAACGACGTCATAAATGCATGATCGATATATTTACTGCGCTTTTGCGCGTTGTAGGCGGCGTTAAAGCAGATAAACAGCACCATCAGCACTGTCAGAATGGCGTTATTTACATCAAAAATGTATTTCAGCACGTAGCCGACAATGATCAGTTGCACCACCGCCCGGCAAATACTCCAGATAATGTCTTTTTCCAGCGCCAGCTTTTCTTTATGGCTGATTAAAATAGCAATAATCACCAATACCATCGACAAAGCCAAAGATTCATTGCTGATGTTATGCTGGTTCATTGGTCGTCTCCTGCGCCCGAGCGCCATGCGCACTCAAAGTAATCACATCATCCGCATGTTTGATTTCATCTTTATCATGCGTAACCCACAACACCGCGACGCCATGCTGCGCGACCAGTTGATGAATAATTTCATTAACGTTGCGTTTATTATCTTCATCCAGCGCACTGGTGATCTCATCCAATAACAGAACCTTGGGCATAAACTGCAGGTTACGGATCAACGAAATTCGCTGCTTCTCGCCGCCCGATAATTCGTTAACGCTTTTATCCAGCATATTTTCCGCTAGCCCAAAGCGCACCAGGTCGGCCTGCATCTTTTTCCTGTCCGGTTTTTGTTTGCGAATCTGGTAGGGCAACGCGATATTGTCATACACGCTGTCGCCAAACAGCGAAGGGGTTTGAAAACAGTATGACACCTGTTGACGATACTCTTCCGGCGGTATATCGGTAATGGCCTTACCGGCAAAAATAATTTTTCCACGGGTCGGGTCGATCAAGGAAGATACGATTTTTAGCAGGGTGCTTTTTCCGCAGCCAGACGGGCCGGTAATCAGTTTAAATTCGCCCTGATTCAGACCGAAAGACACGGAATCTAAAATAACCTGCTCGTCTATTTGATAATGAATATCATCCAATAACAGTATTTCTTTGCTTTCCTTCATTATAAGCACGCATCCATCATGAAAATATTTGCACCCAGGCCCTCAGTATACGGCCTCAAAAATTGCACTGCCAATGGCTGGTCATTAGTCGTAACAAAGGAGTCGGGCTGAGGCGCTTTTCGCTCCGTCAGCCCTGTGTTGATCCGCTGTGAAGGGTAGTCAAAATGACGAAACAGGAAAGGAATTACATTTTTTTGGGTGATGCACAAATATACCAGCGTAACGAATTATTGATGCTGCGATGAGTACAACGAACTTTACCCTCTTTTTCCAATGCCAATAACAGCGTGCGCGTGGTGTAAATATTTTCACCGCATTTGTCTGCCAGCTCCCTGGTTTTAGGCCAGTGTTCCGGTGCCGGAGGGTGATGTTCCCCTGCCCCCGACGCGCGCTCCATACAGAGTTTTCGTAACACGTTTAGCATATGTGACTTCCTGATTTCATATGTTATCGGCGCCTTGGCCATCGCGTACTCCTTGGGTTACTTTTGCCTGCTCCTGTCCTGCGGCAGCACGTCGGCCACGCGCAAGGTGTAAATCATCGTGGCGCCCGGGGGGATTGCGGGCGGGCTTCCTTTGTCGCCGTATGCCAGAACTGGCGGCACCACCAGCGTCATGGACCCATGCTTGTTCAATTTGCCGATGGCGGCGCGAAACAGCGGTGGATATTGCGACAAAGGCAAAGAGATAGTGGTGCCGGCCAAGTCCATATCCTTGATCACTTGCCCATCGGGCAGGCTCTCGCGTACCACGATATCGACGTTGTCATTGGCGTTTATCTGCCCGCTGCCGGCATAGTCCACACGGTAATAAAAACCGAGCGCATCTTTTTGCACGCCAGGCTGCTTGGCGAAATCGGCGAGGTAGGTTTTACCCTCCCCCCGTATCGCCTGCTGTCGCTGCTGTTGGGCCTGCTGCAAGGCAGCGTCTGCGGCCTTTAGCGCGCTGTCGATGGCGGCATCATCCAACCGTTGCTGCCCCGCCAGCGTATCGGCAATGCCCGCCAGCAAGCGCGGGCGATCGGCTTCAATTCCCAAGCGGCGGTTCTCTTCCTGTAAATGCAGAATGTCACGCCCCAGCGAAACCCCGGCGGCGTAAGCCTGCTTATCGGCATCGCTGGCCAGCTCCGGCGGTTGTCGCTGCGCGGCTAGCTGACGGTTGAGCTGCTGCAACTGCTGCTCTTGCTGCGTGACGATCCGCTGCTGTCGTGCCAGAGCCGCCGCCATGGCGATCAAGTCTGGCGGCGTGGCGATGGCCTTACGGATCCCTTTTAACGCGGCCACCAGCGGCCGGATATCAATCGGGTCCGGTTTGGGTGTTGCCTTGGGGGCTGGCGCCGCCGGTTGAGCCTGAGCCGCCAGCTGCTGTTCCAATTGGCGGATGGTTTCGGCTTGCCGTTGCAGGGCCTGATTCAGCACAGTCAGACGGGCGTTGTCTCCGCGCGTAACAGCGGCGGGTTTGGGCTTGGCAGTCACCGGCTGAGGCGCTGCAGGTGCACTTTCCACCACCGGCACCGCCTGCTGTTGCTCGGCAAATTTCAGCAATGCGGGAATGCCGTCATCCTTGCCAGGTGCAATCTCTGCCGCCGATGCAGCGCCCCATACCAACAACAGCAGCAAAGCAGCGGCTCCTTCCGCATACCTTCTCATGATTACAGGCTCTCCACCCGGCTCGACAGATCGGACATCAGCTCATGCTCAACGTCGGCGCAGAATTTCTCGGTTTTATATTTATAAAGCGCATCTATGGCTTTACGGGTGCTTTCATCGACATTACTGCGAATGCCGGCATATCCCGAGGCGTTGGACAACAGCCCGTTAAAATAAGCAATCCGTTTCTGATAGCTTTGCGGATTAATATTCTTAAGTGAGTTGACCCGTTGCTGACAAAGCGCGATCCGTTGCTCATCAGTGTTTTCCTTAGGATTACTCTGTGAAACTTTTTTCATGGCAACCGTGCCGGTGCCATTTTTTCCTACGCAACCGGACAGCAGTAAACAGGACATTATCATCAGCGCCGTAGCGACGGTGGAACGGCGAGTTGAATCATTAATTATGGTAATCATTCCGTTTATCATCCCTTAATTATCACTTAGGTCATTATTATGTCGCGAAGCCCTGCTTTATCTGACTGCTTCTGATTAATCCTAACGAGTTAAATAACAAAAACGCACAATAACAGTCGGGTATTGGTAATAATCCGATACACATCTGTATTGTTATGTTTTTGTTAAAACTCAAAAAGAAATTATCGTAGCCACAATGAATGAAAGTCACATCCCAGGCCAGTATTACCGGCGCGTTCACCCATAAAAACAAAGAGTTAACTTTTTACCCGCGATTAACGCGCAGAATTCATCATCTGCTGTCTGAGGGCGATATTATCAAAACAATATTGCTAATTGTAGTGCGAACACTAATTCTGGCGATCTAATATCTCGCATATTGCTATTTATATAGTCATTTATTCTGGATAATATTTGTATACGATCTATTGATTTTCAATTATATATATTTCTTTTTCCTTTTGGTTTTATATTCTGTATTTGACTTAACTTAATAAAAGCTATTTCCAACCGCACCTATTATTTGCAAGAATAATCCCAGCAAGACGCTATGGTGATATACCTATTTTTCTTTTATGGATTTCGCTTGTACGACTTCCAAAATATTTCGTTATTCACTCATGAATAACGGAGGGTGGCGTATTGCCCAGAGCAAAAGGATCTGGCTCCAACTACGGCGTCGGCGACATGACGTTGCCGCTGTTGTGGGGGATTTAGATGTGCTGTTCTTTTTATTTAAATACTCTCTACAGGAACTTGAGAAATGAAACTGAATAAATTAATGCTGGCAACCGTGATTGCTTTCGCTTCTGCATCTGTTGCTCACGCCGCATCTAACCAGGGCAGCGGTAAAGTCACTTTTACCGGTGAAATTATTGATGCGCCATGCAGCGTAGCACCGGAATCTGTTGATCAAACTGTCCCTATGGGCCAAATCAGCAGCCGTCTGCTGGCTAAAGAAGGCAAATCCAGCTCTGAGCCATTCAGCATCGAACTGAAAGATTGCTCTATTGCGACCATGAAGAACGTCCAGGTGACCTTCACCGGTACGCCGGATCCAGATAACAGCAAACTGCTGGCACTGAGCGGCACCGCAACCGGCGCTGGCATCAGAATCTATGACAACCTGCATTCCAAAGACGTTGAACTGGGCACCGCAACCGATGGCCAGGGTCTGACCGAAGGTAATAACTCCCTGAAATTCGCCGCTTATCTGCAAGGCAGCAGCGCTTCTGGCGCCGTGGTCCCAGGCGAATTCACCAGCGTTGCAAACTTCACACTGGCTTACCTGTAATCCCCCCTCGGGGACGCCACTTTGGTGTCCCCGTTTTACCTGCACGGACATTGGGTAACGGGACCAACGGCTACAGGGAGACGCCAGCATGACAAACCGGATTTCGGGCGTACTGCTTATCGCGCTCAGCCTTTGCAGCGCAGAGGCGACGGCGAAAAATCAGGGCCACGGCACACTCAACCTGGGTGGCGAGATCGTCGAAACCCCCTGCGGGATTGCCAGCGAAAGCCTAGACCAGACCGTTGATTTCGGCCTGATCTCGATGACCGATGCGGCATTGGATACGCAGCCGGTACTGATCGGCAGCCGCCGCAACTTTGAGATCAAGCTGGTGAACTGCGAATTGGCCAGCATCGTGAAACCCGACTTTATCTACCGCGCGGCCACCGTCACTTTCAACGGCATCGCCGACAGCCGAGATCCCGATCTCTTGGGGGTTTATGGCGAAGCCCAGGGCGTGGCTATTGAGCTACTGACCGCCAACGGCGTTCAGATACCGCTGGGCAGTACCACCGCGGATTACCAGATTGTCGCCGGCGACAACACGCTGCGCTTTGGCGCTCAGTTACGTATTCATCCCGACAGGGCCAGAGCCGGCGGATTCAGCTCACTGGCGAAATTCACCCTGTCTTATCTGTAAGTAACGCCTCGTTAGGCGGGTGCCGCCGTCAGGCACTGAATGACATCACGTATTACGTATTCAGGTCGTACAGGATGACCTGCTATTGGGCGCGGATTTGCCATGAGTGATTATTCTATGACGTCATTACTGACACGGAAAAAAATACCCCTTACCGTCATTCTATCTTTCCTCTGGGTGCATTCGGCTTTTTCCGCCACGGAATTCAATACCGACGTATTGGATATTGGCGATCGCAGCAAAGTGGATTTATCGCGTTTTTCCGACGCCGATTACGTCATGCCCGGCGCCTATTTGCTGGATATCAAAATCAACCAGAAAACCTTGCCGCAGCGCAGCATTCAATATTATCCGTCGCCGGATAAAAAGGATCGCTCTCGCGTCTGTCTGCCGCCGGATCTGGTCGAGAAAATGGCGCTGAAAGAAGACGTCCTCAAAAAAATCACTCTGTGGCACGACAACAGCTGTGCCGATATCAGCGGCATCAAAGGGGCGACCATCTCCGACCGCATCGGCGGCGGCGTCTTGGCCATCACCATCCCGCAAGCCTGGATGAAATATTCCGATCCGGACTGGACACCGCCGGAGCAGTGGGACGACGGCATTCCCGGACTGCTGCTGGACTACAGCATCAGCGGCCAGGTCGGCAAGCAGAGCCACAATAACAACACCGCCGAAAATCTCAGCAGCTACGGGACGGTGGGGGCCAACCTGGGTGCCTGGCGCCTGCGTGCCGACTATCAGGCCAATTACAATCAGCAGGCCGGCGAGCGCGATAACAACTTCGACTGGAACCAGATCTACGCCTACCGCGCGCTGCCGATGCAGGCTGCCAAGCTGACGCTCGGTGAAATCTTTCTCGACTCGGGGGTCTTTGATTCTTACCGCTTTACCGGTCTGAATCTGGCCAGCGACGAGCGCATGCTGCCGCCAAACCTGCAGGGTTATGCGCCGGAAGTACGCGGCATTGCCAAGAGCAACGCCAAGATCACCGTCTCGCAAGAAGGTCGTACGCTGTACGAAACCACCGTGCCCGCCGGGCCGTTTGCCATTCAGGATCTCAACAGTTCGGTACGTGGCCGGTTAGACGTGAAGGTGGAAGAACAAGACGGCACCATCTCCACTTTCCAGGTCGACACCGCCACCATCCCTTACCTGACGCGCCCCGGCTATGTCCGCTACAACGTCGCGGTGGGTAAACCTTCGGCATACGATCACCGCACGCAAGGGCCACTGTTTTCCGCCAGCGACTTCTCCTGGGGGCTGACCAGCGCCTGGTCGCTGTACGGCGGCGCCCTGCTCGGCGGCGATTACAACGCCTGGGCGCTCGGCCTGGGTCGCGATCTTAACGTGTTCGGCGCCATGTCGGTGGACGTGACGCAGTCCATCGCCCGTTTGCCCAATGAGCCTACCGCCAGCGGCATGTCGTTCAAGGTCAACTACGCCAAGCGCTTCGATGAGCTGAACAGCCAGATCACCTTCGCCGGCTACCGCTTCTCACAGCGCAAGTTCATGAACATGTCGCAGTATCTGCAAGAGCGCTACAACGACTATGACGAACGCTACAACGGCCGCCAAAAAGAGCTGTACACCATTACCGCCAGCAAAACCTTTATGGCGGAAGACAGCGCCAAGGCGATCACCGCTTACCTGACCTATTCGCACCAAACCTATTGGGATGCCAGGGCGCAGGATCGCTACGGGTTATCCGCCAGCAAGCTGTTCAACGTCGGCAATGTCAGCAACGTGACCGCATCGCTGTCGGCCTACCGTACCACCTATCACGGCCGCACCGATGACAGCGTGATGCTGAACTTCAGCGTGCCGATCGGCGATCGCCGCCGGCTCGGTTACTCACTGCAAACCAGCAACAGCGACGTAACGCAGATGGCGTCTTACAACGACTATACCGACCCGAACAACACCTGGCAGGTCAGCGGCGGCTTTAACCAGTCCGGCAAATCGCTGGCCCGCGGCTACTACAGCCATAACGCCTCGTTCGGCTCACTCAACGCCAGCGCCTCTTACCAACAGGACAGCTATTCGTCGATCGGCGGAACCTTCCGCAGTGGCATTACCGCTACCCGACACGGCATAGCCGCCCACCAGAACTCCAGTAACGGTGGCAGCCGGATGATGCTGGACACCGACGGCATCGCCGGGGTGCCGATCAACAACGGCCGCGCCTACAGCAACCGCTTCGGCCTGGCGGTGATCTCCGATATCACCAGCTACTACAACACCGACACCCGCATCGACGTCAATACCCTGGCGGACGACGTGGAGGCCACCCGAGCGGTGGTGCAAGGCACGCTGACCGAGGGCGCCATCGGCTATCGCCACTTTGAGGTGGTGAAAGGCAGCAAGCTGCTGGCCACCATCAAGCTTGCCGACGGCAGCGAACCGCCGTTCGGCGCCACGGTGCTGAGCGAAAAAGGCCGTGAGGTAGCGGTCGTGAACGACGGCGGCTCGGTCTACCTGACCGGCGTACAGCCGCAAGAGCAGCTGGACGTCGCCTGGGAAGGCCAACGCCAGTGCCGCATTGTTATACCGGGCGCCGCCAAGCCGCTGGACCAGCTACTGCTGCCGTGCGCCAAACTGTAATCCGTAACGCAGAGAATTGATGATTATGAACAACGTTCCGTTAGCAAAAATGGCCGCGCTGGGCCTGGCTTTGACCGCTGCAGTACCGGCCGCCAACGCAGCAATATCGCTGGATCGTACTCGCGCCGTTTACCTCAGCGACGCGAAATCAATCAGCCTGAATATTGTCAACGAAAACAAGGAACTGCCTTTCCTGGCGCAGTCCTGGCTGGAAAACGAGCAGCACCAGAAAATCACTTCGCCGCTGGTGGTGTTACCGCCGTTGCAGCGGGTTGAAGCCAATGAACGCAGCGTGGTGCGCATCACCAAGACGCCGGAGGCCGATCGTCTGCCGCAAGATCGCGAGTCGGTGTTCTATTTCAACCTGCGTGAAATTCCGCCGAAAAGCAGTAAAACCAACGTGATGCAGTTGGCACTGCAAACCCAGATCAAACTGTTTTATCGGCCAAAGGCCATCGTCGCGCCAAAAGGCGAAGTGTGGCAGGAGAAGCTGGTATTTCGCAAAAGCACCGGCGGTTTCACCGTTGAAAACCCTACGCCGTTTTACATCACCCTGACCGGCATGACTCGCCAAACGCAGAAACAGGGCGGCGGCGCGCTGGGCGACTTCCAGCCGGTGATGCTGAAACCGAAATCGAGCGAAACCATTAAGGTGCGCGACAACGGCCTCAACAGCTTTGTCATCACCTATATCAATGACTACGGCGGTCACCCGGAGCTGCGCTTCGCCTGTAACGGCAGCGTGTGCAACGCCGTGCCTGAGACCAAAAAATAAGGAGATTCCGCATGGCTGAATTCACCGGCGGCCGCCTGCGGCCCCTGCTGATCGCCGCGCTGCTGGTTAGCGGCAGCGCGACGGCGGCAACGCCACTGGGCGTGATCCAAGGCACCACCGGCACCGTCAGCTTTCATGGCGGCCTGCTCAGCTCCCCGTGCAGCCTGACGCCGGACAGCCAGGATCAGTCGATTGATTTGGGTGATGTTAACGCGCGCGATTTTCAAAACGCCGGCGATCAGAGTGCGCCGGTACGTTTTCGCCTCTCGTTCCGCAACTGCCTGCTGGGGGCCAAAGCCTTGGCGGATAACCCGGCAGGGCAACGTAACGGCGATGCCGGGCAGCTCTATTTGCAGGGTGAACAGGCCGCCACGCTGGTGTTTCTCGGCGAAAGCGATATCAACAACCCCGATCTGCTGAAACTGAACGGCGGCGTACAGGGCATCGGCCTGCGTTTGAAGGATCAGCAGGGCCATGCGCTATCGCTCAACCAGCAGAGCCGGCCTTACATTCTGCAGCCCGGCAGCAATACGCTGTGGTTCAGCGCCAGCGTGGAATCCACGCAGCGAGCGGTGATGGCGGCCGGTTTTTCCGGCGTGGCGCACATTCAGGTGATTTACCTGTGAGGTTCACAAACGTGATGAAAAAAACCTACCTTAACTCCTGCCTGCCGCTGGCACTGGCGCTGACGGCTCCAGCCGTGTGGGCCAACGGCTACGTCACGCCGGACGGCGGGGCAAAGCCATTTTATATCGACCTGAATGAAAGCAATATCACCAACAAGGTCGGTTTTACCAAAGAGTTTCCCTATTCGTTAGGTGGCCAATATACCGGCAAGGCCTATTGCGATACGCCGATCCCTCGTAGCCCGCACTTTTATAAGTCGGATTCGGCATTGCCCGCCTCCGACTACGGCAACGGCTATTTGAAACTGAATGACTATCTGGACCTAAAAGCCGAGGTTTGGATCGCCGGCAATAAAAAAGCCTATGTCACCGTGCCGTTTTATAACGTCTCAAATGAATACACCAACCACTCTTGCAATCCGCCATATGCACAAATCAATAACTACGAAAGTGGATCCAAAGGTCGGGTCACCTTCCGGGTACGCAAAAAAATTATTAACGGCGTACAGATCAATGACCGGCAGATCATCGAGATGTATGGCCGTTTGGGGTCAACCGACGCAGGTTTCGGCCCCAATCCGATGGCGCAGGTGTTTATTCAGTCCGCCATTCTCTACGTGCCGGATAAATGCGTGGTGAACGAAGGCCAACTGATCAACGTCGAGTTCGGTGAAATCGGCGGCAGCAATCTGAACGGCGCCAGCTACCCACAAAGTATCCCGGTGCGCTTCCAATGCGAAGGCGGCAGCTTCGAAGACGGTACGCTGAACATCAAACTGGCGGTCTCCGGCACCCCGGCGCCCTTCACCAATAACGCATTTAAAACCGATAAAACCGACCTCGGTATCGAGATCAAGCATAACGGCCAGTTGGTGATCCCAAATGAGTTTTACCCGGTGCCAAATATCGGTAACGGCGGTAGCTGGAACCTGGTTGCCGTACCATTGGCCAACGGCGGTAAAGAAATCGCGGAAGGGGAATTCAACGCCTCTGCCACCATTGTGGCGGCCTTCGAGTAATTCAGGGAGAAACAGACGATGCGTTTACGCGCTTTAGCGATGCTCAGTTGCACGCCGCTACTCTTTTCGGCACTGCCGACGCTGGCGGATACCGAGCTGGTCGGCTCACCGCTGCAGTTCCACGGCACCGTGGTGAGTCGCCCCTGCAATATCGAACCGCAATCGGCCGATCAGGTGGTGGAAATGGACACGGTGATCGTCAAAACCCTGTACCGCTACGGCCATAGCAACCCGGTGCCGTTCAACATCAAGTTGACCGACTGTAAAACGGCGGTGTTTAAAACCGTCAATGTCACCTTCAGCGGGAACGAGGACAGCGAACTGCCGGGCAAGCTGGCGATCAATAACGGCGCCAACGGTGCCGCGATCGCCCTGTTTGACAGCAAGGGCGCGGACATTGATTTGAACCAGGCCACCAGCGCGATGACGTTGCAAGACGGTGCCAATATTCTGAATTTCACCGCCTATGTGCAGGGCCATCCCAGCGCGATACAGAATAAAACCATTACCGAGGGTGAGTTCAGTTCGGTAGCCAATTTCGTACTGGCTTATCAGTAAGTCGGCGCCGCAGGAACACGTCATGATGTCCAAATCTAAAGCAGCCTGGTTATTCGGGTTGGCGGCATTTTATTGCCTGATCGCCATGCACATTTACTGGCCCAATCGCGGCGGCAGCGGATTCTATCTGCCGTGGAATCTGGTCGGCGGGATCTTCATCGCCCTGTTGATCATAGGTGCGATGCTGTTCAGCCGTCCGCCGCTGGCCACCTCCGGCTTCTTTAACCTGCTGGCGTCCGGCAGCCTGATTTTACTCCTGCCGCTATTGTGGGCTCAACAGCCCTGGTTAAGCGAAGCCTTGCCGCGCCTGATGGGATTGGTGCTGGGCGTTCTGGCCTACTTTGCGCTGCTGCAAATCCCGCTCGATCGCCGGTGGCGGCGCAGGCTATTGATGCTGCTGCTGGCAGCGACGGTTATCGAAGCCTTGCTGGGCCTGGTGCAATACAGTTTGCTGCAGCCGGGCAACTGGATGGGCTATAACACCTTGAAAAACCGCCCTTACGGCATCTTCCAGCAGTGGAACCTGATGGCCAGCTTTATGGCCACCGGCCTGGCGTTGGCGCTGTATCTGCTGAGCGCCCGTCGCCCTTTGTCGCGCAGTTTGCAATGGCTGGCCGCCGCCATGCTGCTGCTGGCACCGCTGTTGTTGATCGTTATCGCCTCCCGCGTCGGACTGCTGGCGGCCCTGCTGCTGTCTCCGCTCCAACTGTGGATGCTGTACCGCCTTAACCGCCGCCGCGCCGGCATCGCCCTGCTGTTGTTGATGGCCGGGGTAAGCGCCGGGCTGTTGCTGGTGATGCTAAATGGCGCTACGCGGGCGCTTATGCTGCCGGAACCGATTTTTTACCGACTTACCTACTGGCAAGAGGCGCTAGACATGATCGCCGAGCGTCCCTGGTTAGGTTGGGGTTACGGCCATTTTCAGCACGATTTTCTGCATCATTTTTACACCACTCACAGCAGCGGTATGGAAAGCGTTGCCATCAGCCACCCGCACAACGAGATATTGCTGTGGGGCGTCGAAGGCGGTCTGCTGAGCCTGAGCGGTATCGCCCTGATCGTCTGGGGACTCTGGCATTTGCTGCAGCGCACCCGCGCCCTTGCATTACGGCCCGCGCCCTGGCTGGCGGCGTTGCCGATCCTGCTGCACATGATGGTGGAATACCCGCTTTATCTCTCCGCCGCCCACGCGGTGCTGCTGCTGGTGATTCTGCGCGTTAGCGACCTCCGACGCCGTTTGCGGCTGCCCTCCCATTCGCAGCTCCCGCTGCGGCTGACCACTGCGGGCATCGCTGCATTGATGGTGCCGTATCTGCTTAACGGCCTGCACAGCGCGCTGATCATTACCGCTGTAGAAAAAAGCGGCCTGCGGCAATTCGGCCCTATGAACCAGGTCATCACACCGACGCCCTGGCAGGTCCGTTACGACTATGACATGCAGTTGCGACAGCTGCTGCAATACCCGCAAACCCGCGATATCGCTACGTTGCTGAGCTACCAGCAATGGGCTGAAAACGAAATCCGCGTGCGGCCAGACGCCAATATTTACATCAATTTGATGGCGGTCAGCCGGCTACTGCAACAGCCCCAGCGAGCCGCCGAGCTGCAACGCCAGGCCAAGCGACTGTTTCCGCACGATGCGCGCTTTGAGGAGTAACTATGCTTAATATCCGGTTCACCCTGTTGGGCAGCGATAACTTTTATCAGCTCGGACTGCGCCTGCTGGTAGAGGATTACCTCCATAACCTGAATGCAAGCAGCCGCGGCACCTCGGCCGATTTGCTAAATATGGAGCCGATAGAAATCGTCTTCCGCACAATGGAAGACAGCTGCGGCTGTGCCCGCTGCTACCAGAGCCCTTATCAGACGCCGCGCCATCGGCAAATGACAGTGCTGATCCTCAACGACCGCGATGCTCACTACGAGCACAAGCATCCGGCGCTGTTTAGCATTAATCGGCGCGATGATGATGCCGTCGTTCGCGCAAAACTGCAGCTGGCGCTGGAGCGCTTTTGCCAGCAGCCCTGGGTCGCCCTGCACGCCAGCGGCATCTGGAAATGCCGACAGTGCCGTATTGCCGCCCTGAGCAGCTGCGAAAAGAAGGTGCTGAAGCTGATGAGCTCCGGCATGTCCGCCTGTACCATCGCCGGTATGCTGCAGCGCAGCCAGAAGACCATCAGTGCCCATAAGCGCTCGGCGATGCGCAAGCTGAACGTCCACAAAAGCATCGAATTGAACAAGATGCTGCTGAATCAATTGGGATTGAACTGAGTGGCCAGCGCAGTCAGGCCGGTGCGAATTTACGCTGCAGGAAAATTTCCGCCAGCATGCACCGCGCCCCGCCGCCGCCCAGATCCTCAATGATATCAATAGGTCCAAGCGCCAGGCGCGCATAGCTGCCGAGCAGCGTTTGCTGCTTCGGGGTGAAATGAGCCCAGGCCCGGGTGGACATGGCGTAAACCGGGTGGCCGTCTTTGGCGCGCAGTTCCAGCACGTTGCACGCAAAGGCCTCCATCTGGGCAAAACTGACATCGATAATGGTTTTTCCGCTGCGTGTGAGCGAAGCGATCAGCGCACTTTTTTGCGTTTCGTTGCGGATGCTTTCAAGGCAAACAATGGCATATTCCGTACCGACGCTCAGCATCACGTTGGTGTGATAGATGGGCCGATTATGGCGGTCTGCAGCCTCGAACCAGACAATCTGGTAGCCGGAGTGTCGTTCAAATTCGCGGCCTACCTCCGGCGAACTGCGTGAAGACCGGCAGGCGTAAGCCAGCTTATGCCGGTGATCCAGGATCAGCGATCCGGTACCCTCCAGAAAGCGCCCCGCCAGTTCGTGGGCGGAAAGATCAATTTGCCGTTCAACCACAAAATCATTGGCGAGCTGCGTGATAATGTCCTGGCGGCGCTCCCGTCGTCGGTTCTTCGCTTCCATCGGAAAGGTGAACAGGCTGCCGTCCCCCAGCAGAGCAATCCAGTTATTGGGAAATAACGCATCCGGCGTTTCCTGCCCGCCAGTATCCTCTATCACCGTAACGTCGATACCGGCTTGCGTCAGTGCGTCGACGTAATCATTGAAGGCAGTTAATGCCAACGTTGCCTGATTTTCATTATGTTCCGTGATTTTTTGAAAGAAGTTGCTGTGCCGGGTTTCTCGATTGGCGGCGAAGCCGAATGGCCGCACCATAAAAACGGATTGGGTGGTTTGCATGATGTTTCTCACAGGGTTCGGGATAGCGACGCCGCCCTATTATGGAAAATCAATTTGACGCCAAACAGTGTGATAACTGGCTAAATTGCTCTATATTTTTACAAATCGCCACTTCAAACCGACACTTTGCCACCATGAACGATACCGACCGCCAAATCCTCGCGCTGCTGCGCGAAAATGCCCGTAGCTCGGTGACCGAACTGGCCAATAAGGTCCGGGTATCACGCGCTACGGTGCAAAAAAGAATTGAGGCGCTGGAGGCGCAAGGGATCATTACCGGCTACACCATCCGTGTAAAACCGGGGGTGGAACATAACCGCATCCGCGCCTGGATGTCCGTGGCGGTCGAAGGCACCAAGGCGCAAAGCGTGTTGCAACAGCTGCGCGGCGAGCCCGCGGTGTTTACCCTGCACACCACCAACGGCAAGTGGGATATTTTGGTGGAGATCCGCACCGACAGCCTGGAGAACTTCGACAAAATCCTGGGGAGAATTCGGCGCATTGCCGGCATTTCCAGCACCGAAACCAGCATCCTGCTGTCGACACACAAGGCCTGACTTAAGGTTTGTGCCGATGGAACATCGCCGCGAGCATTTCCACGATCAATGCCGCGTAGCGGTTATCGGGATCCAGATCCGGGTCGAATACCGATACCGTCATGCCGCAGCACAGCGGATTTTGCAGCAGCTTAGCCCCGATATTTTCCAGCCAAAGACGATCGATACCGGGGCTGCCGGGGGAATCCACCGCCGGCATCACGGCCTGATCCAGCACGTCCACATCAAGGTGCAACCAAAATCGCCACTCTGGCTCGGCGGCCAGCATCTGGTCGATATGCCGTATAATTTCCGCCCTGCCCATCAGGTTCGCGGCAAAAACATCGATACGCGTGATGGCAGTCTGATTGATATCCGGCCAGGCGAAATCCACGTCGCGGCACTCTCGCTCACCCAATTGTAAAATCTGGCAATCCGGTACCAGCGGCCCTGCCACATCGGGCCATTCGGTCAACAATGCCTCCCCGCGGCCGGTTGCCAATGCCAGATCCATCCCCGCCACCGCGCCCAACATCTGCTGAGGATCGTAGTTGCCGGGATGACGAAAGTCGCTGTGCCCATCAATGTGCACCAGCGAAAGCGGCCCTGCGCGGCGCCCGCCCGCCAGCGCGCCCAACAAAATTGAGCAGTCACCGCCAATCACCAGCGGGAAGTCACCACGCGCTTGCACCGCGGCCACCTCTGCAGCCAGCTCTAAATTGAAAGCGCGAATGGCATGGCCATTCCGTATGCGGGTGCCCGAGGGGGCCAGCGGCGAATAGGTCGGCGACACTAACTCATGGATGGCCTCCGCCGCCAGCCGTTGAGCCAACCCCTGTGCCATCAGCGCCTGTGGCGCTCGCCAGGTACCGGGGATATGGCTGGGCCACAGAGGGCGCAGCCCCAGATTGGTCGGGGCCAGAATGATCTGCATGCGGGTCACCTAATGAAAAACTCTCTTCAAGCCAGCTTAGCCTATGAGTCGGTTTTCGCCTCACGGCATCAGGAAACAGGCTGCGGTATTGCCACGATAAACAGGCTTTATGCGTTTTCTGCCTCGCCCATTAAAGCAAGAGGTGCCTTTTTACGCCTGTCCTTGGCCGTTTGCCGCTTTAGTTCGCGGGTTACCATGACCGTTTATGCGTTTATCGGTAACAGGACAAGGTGCTTGGCAGTGGGAAAACCCTTTTTACGCAGTGGCCGTTTGGATGATGTGCTTGCATTGGGCGAGAATGGACAGCCGGTTTACGCCTGCGCGTTGCAGCTGCGGGAAACTCTGCGCATTCGTCAACAGCAGCCGGCCGCTGATTGTCTGGCTATCCCGCAACCTAACGAGGCGGGCACTCACATTGACTGGTACTCGCCTTTCCCTGGAAAAGTCACCTCCTGGTTGGCAGCGAACGAGGCTCAACGCGCTCAGGCCGTGCACCTGTTGGAGCGCAGCCTGGCAACCTTCAACGCCCTGATCGCCGAGACACAGACGACCGACCATCCCAGCCAACGCCTTTTCGGCGCCTTGTTAAGCAAGGCGATGCAAATACCAGATCCCAACCATGTTTATCTGGTCGACGATAAACCGGTGCTGACCTTTTGGGGCTTTATCAGGCCACAGGCACAGTGTCAGGACGATCCGCTGGCCTGCCTGCGCTCAGCCGAAGAGCCGGCAGAAAAACCGACGCCAATTGCCGCCACTCCGCGCGTAGAGGTGGCCCCCGAGCCTCAACCTGTTGCGGAACCCGAAGCCCTGACGCCAGAAATTATCCCCGCGCCGGTGCGCAGGCCGTGGCGCCGCTACGTGTGGATGGCGCCAGTGATAGCGATCATGGCCTTGCTGGCGGGTTGGCTGAGCCAAACGAATCCCCCACCAGCCACATCTCCGGCGGTGCTGGCACCATCACCTTCGCCTGTCGGTGTCGCCAAGCCGATCCCCAAGCTGCATCTGCCATTGGCACACGCCACGCTAATGCCGCCGCCGCCCGTCCCGGTGGTGTTGCCGCCGGCGGACAAAAATTCGCTGGTACTGCCAGCCGCAGCGGTCAAGGCCGGCTCCACCCGTTTTCTCAACGGCAGATGGCGCGCGACGGTGGCGTTGAAAGATCCGCTGACCGGCAAACGGCCCAGCCTGCAATACCGTCTCAATAACGGAAAAGGCACCGCCAGCATCACCTACGGCGATGCCATCACCTGCCGGGCGCCGATAGAGGCCGGGCTGATGCAGTCAGGCAATCTGGTGATCAACAGCCGCACCAAAGCGCGTTGCAGCGACGGCAGCCGCTACCCACTACCGGAAATCGTCTGCAGGCAAAATGAGACCGGCCCGGCGGAATGCACCGGCCGTTACGCTGCGGACACGGTTTATCCCATGACGTTAAAGCGCGAGAGTAAATGATGCTGGCCCCCCTTACGGACTATAAAAACGCCATTACGCTGATTCAGGACAGCGGCATCCAATTTCTGGACTTTGCCCTGACGCCGGTTTTGGATGCCGATTTTCCGGGCAAGTTTGTCCGCCAGACGGCGAGTGGCCCACTTTTACGCCTGCAGTGGCATGCCGACAGCGGCAAATACCTGCTGCCCGCGCAGCCGGGGCAGGTCGATGAAGTGGTGCGCCCTGAATTCAGTTATCCCCTGCAGCAATCTTTGCGGCTGTTGGATAAGACCTGGCTGCCACTACCGTTCTTTCGCTACACCCCTTCCGGGGCGTTTCTGGCCGGGCCGGACAACTGGGCACGCATGCAGATCCTTCAGTTGGATACCCCCGATCAGGACGGCAACTCGCTGCGGGTGGTGCTGGCATTCGATACCCGTATCGCGACGCCAGGCCAGGAGGCGTTAGCCCCGAGTGAAAGCGATCTCGACACCGGACTAAGCTTCGCGCTGGCCCACCGCAATCACGATCTGGGCGAGTTTCTCGATCTGACCTGGGTGGACGGTTGGCTGCGCGAAGTCTTTACCGAAGGCGCCACCACGTTGGAACAACGTGCCGAAGCTCAGATCTACACCGGGTTGAAAACTTTCGAATATCAGGCGCACTACCTCAACGTGTTGAACATGCTCGGCGACCAACTGGCGGTGCCGCAGATAAAGATCATCGCGGCCACGCTGCAGCAGCCCGCGGTCAACGTGGACGTGATTCTGGACGTCGGCAACTCCCACACCTGTGGCGTGCTGGTCGAAGACCATCCGGAAGAAAGCAACGGCCTGAAGCAGACCTATGAACTGCAGCTACGCTCGCTCAGCGCGCCGCACTGCGTGTACAACGAACTGTTCGAAAGCCGGGTCGAGTTTTCTCAGGTTTCGTTCGGCAAACCCGGCCTCTCGTTCCAGAGCGGGCGCGACGACGCCTTTGTCTGGCCTTCCATCACCCGCGTGGGCCGCGAGGCCGCACAGCTGGCGCAACAACGGCAGGGTAGTGAAGGCACCACCGGTATTTCCAGCCCCCGCCGCTACCTGTGGGACGAAGAACGCTATGCGCCTGGCTGGCGTTTTAACGGCAAGCAGGAGCCGATGGCCACCGCAGCTCCCTTGACCACCCTGTTAAACGATGAAGGCGTTCCGCTTTCTGCGCTGCCGTTAGCGGAACGGCTACCGGTATTCGCCGCCCATTACAGCCGCAGCGCGGTTATGACGCTGATGCTGACCGAGTTGCTGACGCAGGCGCTGATGCAGATCAACAGCGTCGCCCAACGGGCAAAAATGCCGAATGCCACCGCCCCGCGCCGCCTGCGAACTATCATCCTGACATTGCCTTCGGCGATGCCGAAACCGGAACGGGAAATTTTCCGCCGCCGCATGCAGGAGGCGATTGGCCTGGTGTGGAAAGCCATGGGCTGGCACCCGCTGGACGCACCGTTCGACGGCAAGCAAACCCGCTTCCCCGTTCCGCAGGTGCACATGGAATGGGACGAGGCGACCTGCGGCCAGATGGTTTATCTGTACAACGAAACCCAGGTGAACTTCGCCGGCCGTACCGACGCCTTTTTTGCCAGCATGGCCCGACCGGATCGCCCTTTGGCAGCCGATGAACCGGCAGGAAAAACGCTGCGTATCGCCTCCATCGATATCGGCGGCGGCACCACCGATCTGGCAATCACCCAGTACAGGCTGGACGATGGCGTAGGCAATAACATCAAGATCAACCCTCGCCTGCTGTTCCGCGAAGGCTTTAAAGTCGCCGGTGACGATATTTTGCTGGACGTGATCCAGCTGTTTATCTTGCCCGCCGTGCAGCAGGCTATCGAGGACGCTGGGGTCGCGGCCCCGGTGGCCGTGATGGATAAGCTTTTCGGCAATGAAGGCCGCATGGACGGATTTTCCACCCTGCGCCAACAGGCCGCGCTACAGATTTTCATGCCTGTCGGGCGTGCGTTGTTGGCAGCTTATGAGGATTACGACCCGCTGGATGCCCAGGCCGAAGTGGCCGCCAGCCTGGACGAACTGTTGCCTCAAGCCCCAACCCCGCAAGTGCTGGCGTTTATCAACGGCGAGATCCAGCGCGAAACCGGCACTTCTTCTTTCGATATTTTGCACACGCCGCTGGTCGTCCGCCTGGGTGACTTGCACAGCGCCTTCTTGTCTGACCGGATCGGCATTGGCCGCTGCCTGCGGCTGCTGTGTGAAGTGGTGGCGCTGTACGCCTGCGATGTGTTGCTGCTGACCGGCCGCCCGGCACGTTTCCCCGGCGTCCAGGCCCTGCTGCGCCATCTGCAGCCGCTGCCCGCCAGCCGCATCTTGCCGCTCGAGGGCTATCACACCCGCAGTTGGTATCCATTTAACAAGCGTGGGCGTATCGATAACCCCAAATCCACCGCCGCCGTGGGAGCGATGCTGTGCCTGCTGGCCATCGACCTGCGCCTCGAGAGTTTTTACTTCAACGTTGGGGATTTCCAGCCCTATTCCACCGTTCGCCATCTGGGCATGCTGGACGGCAATAACATGCTGGCGGACGATAACGTCTACTATCGCGATATCGATCTGGATCGCGCCGATTTTGCGCTGGATCCCGCCGGCTGCTTTCAGCTGCGCGGTCCTTTGCGCCTTGGGTTCCGTCAGTTGGACAACCCGCGCTGGCCGGCATCGCCGTTATATACGCTGACCATCACCGATCCCCTGTTGGCACGCAAGCTGGCTGGCGATGCGGTCATCAGCCTGCGGTTGGCCATTACCGGCAGTGAAGCGCAAGGTGCCGAGGGCGTTAAAATTGCCCAGGCCATGCTGGCCGACGGCAGCCCGGTTCACGCACATCAGCTACAGCTTAAACTCAATACCCTGGCTGCCAGCGCCTCTGGTGCAACCCATTACTGGATCGACAGCGGGAGCATTTATCAACGATGAAACCTATCACTTCAGACCCGATAAACCGCCTCAGCGACGGAATTATCCAGGCCATTGACTGGGTCGCCGGCGCACGGCAACAGTCGGCTCGCCTGGACCGGGAAGCCGATAACCTGACGATCCGTTTGCGCCGCAGCTACAATCAGGCGCGGAAGTTGGACACCGCCACACCTCACCGCGTCGCCATCGGCCTTTATGGTCATAACGCGGCTGCCAAAGCCCACCTCTTGGCGGCATTGGCCCCCGGCGCCGCGCTGCTTTCAGAGGATTGCCCGTTGGCAGTACGCTACTGCGCGCCCGCCGTCGTAACATCCCCAGCTTATCCGGTGACCATCACCTTGCTGGATAACGCGCAGTTGCTCGCCATGACGGCCAGTGCAGCGTTGATGAACGGCTTTCGCCCGGATGGAGACGCACGAGCTATTGCCGCACACCTGAATACATTGGAACGCCATCGCCAGCCCATGGCGATTGGCGGCATGGACAGCAATGCCATCGTGGCGCTGTGGGACACTCTTCGTCACCACGGCGGCAAATGGCAACAGGCGCTGGACCGCCACTTCTGGCCGCAGGCCGTCTCATTGGCCCCCTATCTGAGCATTGACGACCGGGCCCGCCTGTTCGCACCGCTGTGGGGTGAAGACCCGGCGCTGACCATGCTCTATCGTCAGTTGGCGCATAGCCTCCAGACGCTGGGCTGCTGCGAACGCGTACAGGCCGCTCTACAAGCTTTGGATCCCGATACGGGTATTCAGCATGCCCACGCGGTCACCACGCCAGCCGAGGTGAAACTTTCTGTAATGACAGAAAACGGCGCCGTCGTGGATGTCGCGCAGGCCGATCTCGCGTGGTTAGCTGCCGAAGTGACAACACCTCTGCCCGCTGGGCTGCCCGTCGACGCTGAGCTTCTCGACATTCCAGCCAGCCTCCGTCGCTCAGACGGCGATCTGACATGGCGTATGCAACAGGCCAAACGCGCCAATCTGCTGACCCACTACGCCGATAATCTACAGACCAGTCTGTTGCTGGTCAGCGATGCCGCCGGCACGCCACAGGAGGCCAGTCGAACCGGCCATGCGCTGGCCTACTGGGTTAAACGCACTCAGGGGGAAAGTGCTGCGGTACGCAGCCGTCGTAAGCCCGGTTTAATCTGGGCAATCACGCCGTTCGACGCGTCGCGCGAAGGGAAAGCCCGCCCCGACGACGCCGTTCAGCGCTACGTCGGTGAGCCCGGCGACAGTTGGGCCACCCTGCTGGCCATGGATGAACGCGACTGCCGCCGCATGACGGACTATCTGATGGCGCAGGCGCGCCCGGCATTGAAACAAGCGCGCATTCAGGAACTGCAACAAGAATTGCGGCGTGAGCTGAGTGAAAGCCTGCTCGGCAACTGGCTTGCCGCAGCGGATCCGCAGCGTGTGCAACAGCGCAGCCAACAACTGCTGCGAGCCTTGCAGGCGCAGGCTGGGGCGCATGGTGAATTGCTGGAATGGCTGTTGCCGCAGCGCGACAGGCTGCGCCAACTCTTCGTGCAGCAACAGCATGCTTCACCGGCACCGACTGTCGCCGCACCGCCGTTCGATATGGAGATCGACCTGTTTGGTGAGGAAGATAGCGCCGTGACCAGCTCGGTGGAACATGGGCGTTCTTCCTTTGCCCAAAAGGTATTCGCCGACTGGGTTAATCATCTGCGTTGCCTGCCGGACAATGCCCAACTGCTGACCCTGTTGGGCGTCGAAAAACCGCAGCTGGAACTGCTGGTCGATGCGCTGATTAGCGCCGCCTGCCGTCTGGAGATTGACGCAACGCTGGAGCGCGCATTGGCCGCAGGCGCCCTGCCGGAACAGGGGGAGGATCGTCAGGTCAGCCAGGCGCTGACGGTATTGAGCGATTTCGTTGCCTGGCTGGGCTTCCAGCAGCGTGAGGCGGCTTTACGCCCCGCCAGCCGCATCAATCCCGGCCAGCCAATCTTTACCCCACCACCGCAGCCCGCGGTCGACTGGGGCAATCAGCAGCGCTTGACCAAACTGGCGCCCACGCCGGCGAAAAATGCCGCCTTCTATATCTACGACTGGCTGGTCGGGCTGCAGCGGCTGCTGGCGGAAAATGCGCAGGCGGGCTCTACACTCGCAGCCGCGCCGCATGCCGCGCTGGAAGCCATAGTGACAACCCTTGCCGGCAATGACGGGCACTGACAAATTCAGGTAAGGCCACGTAACTTATGCAGGTAACGACGCTGCAACGTGAAAGGCGACGGGTATATTATACTGATTAATTATCCGTCGATCTGAGGACATCAGCGTGCGCCCATTCAGCCTGAAGAAAATCGATCACCTGGTACTGCGCGTCACCGACCTGGAAAAAAGCCTTCAATTTTATACCCAGATACTGGGATGTGAAATCGCCAGACGGCGTCCCGATCTGGGGCTGGTACATCTGCGCGTCGGCGTTTCCATGCTTGATCTGGTCGACGTCGAGGGCGTGCTGGGGAAAAAAGGCGGCCAGTATCCCGACGCTCGCCAGCAGAATGTCGATCATTTCTGTTTGCGCATCGATCCTTTCAACGAGGGCGAACTGTTAGCATATTTGCGATCGCAGGGGATCAGCGTTGATCCCCCCGAATCCCGATTTGGCGCAGAGGGCGACGGGCCGTCTCTCTATTTCACCGATCCAGACGGCAATCGCGTGGAGCTGAAAGGCCCAGCGGCGTAGCGTCGCAAGGATATTCCGCAGTATTGAATGATTGGTTCCCGTCGCCGGCTTAACCCTAGTGCCTGATACCGTGCAGCGCCATCAGCGCCTCGACGCAGGGCTGATGCTCAGCCACCCACCTGCGCGCCGTATTGTGCTGCTCCCACTTGATGTCCGTCAGGTGCGCCATGTCAAAACGCGGCATATCCTGCTGATCCAACGGATAAAGGTGCGGGCGTACGATTTCAAACATCGCCTGCCCGCAGGCTGAGATTGCCGCGATGACTTCGGGATCCTGCGTGGCAAGATCCTGTTTGAAGTAAAACCGGAAAGGATAAGCCGACGCAGGCGGCTGGACATGCCGGGAATCCAGCCCCAGGCTGCTGAGATAGGTATGCGTAAGCGAAGGAGCTTGCTCATTTGCGCTACGGGGGATCATGATCACCGGATAGCTTTCCAGTACGCCGGTCTTGGGCGAGTCTTGCTTGAAAATAGAGTTGAAGAACGCCTGATCGACCGGAATTTCCGACGTATCCATGCCATTTTCAAGCCGATCGCGATAATACTCGCGCATCTGCGAAGAGAACATTACGCCGTAGCCGCTTTTTCCTGTGGGTTGAATATCGATTTTGAGGAAATCGTAAACAGGTAATGCCTGGCTATCCACTTCATGTTCCGCACGGCAAAAAACCGACAAATACGACAATTGCAATGAGGCAGTGGGCAGCGCAGAAGGATAATTGCTTTTAAACAGCGCATTGGCGCGGTTCAGGAACCAGGTCAGGGCTTCTGGACCACTGTGTGCCAGATCGTTGATATTGTTATAGCGCAGGAAACCATTGGCGTGGTTTTTTAATTCTGTAACCTGAAGTTCTGGGGTAATAGGTATTTGCCGAACAAAGAAAACGCCATTCATAATAATTTCTCACTCGAAAACATGAAAAATAATTATAGATGAGGTTTTTCACTCGCTGTAAATAATAAAAATCAGGTTATCCACCATTAATTAAATAAATTTAGATAGAATAATTAAACTAAAAATAATACCAAAAAACTTGATTTACAAATAATTTAAATACCGCTAAATACAATAAATTGAATATCGACGGATTACTCTGTTTCGTGCGGTACGCATTATTTATTTATCGGTCTTAAACCATAATTTTATTTGCTGCGTCGGTTCCGCCCGACGCAGCAAATGCCGGCTTTTACATCACCCCGGCGGAAATTATTGCTTTTGAGCCGCCAGCGCCTGAGCGCAAGCCCAGGCAGAACTCCAGGCCCACTGGAAGTTATACCCCCCCAGCCACCCTGTCACATCCACCACTTCGCCAATAAAGTACAGGCCCGGCACCTTGGCGGCCTCCATGGTCTTGGAGGACAGCTCTTTGGTGTCGACGCCGCCGAGCGTCACTTCCGCCGTGCGGTAGCCTTCGGTACCGTTGGGTTGTACGCGCCAATTCTGCAAGGTTTCCACCAACGCTGTCTGCTGCGTCGGGTTCAGTTGCTTTAATGTCGCTTCCGGCAGTTGGCCCAAGGTCTGCAAACATTCCACCAACCGCTTCGGCAGGTGCAGCGCCAGGGTATTTTTCAGGCTTTGATTAGGGTGTGCCTGACGTTGCTCATTGAGGAAGCCCGCCAGATCAAGCGTAGGAAGTAAGTTAACACTCACAAACTCACCGGGCTGCCAGTAGCTGGAAAGTTGCAATACCGCCGGCCCGGACAGGCCACGATGGGTAAACAATATGCTTTCGCGGAAGCTGACGCCGTTTTCTGCGGTGATCACTGCCGGCACAGAGACGCCAGACAGGGTCTGCAAATGCTCCAACAGCGGTTTATGCAGCGTAAAAGGCACCAGCGCGGCGCGCGTTGGCAATACCTTCAGGCCAAACTGCTCCGCCAGCTTATAGCCGAACGGCGTCGCGCCCAGGCCCGGCATCGACAATCCACCGCTGGCCACCACAAGTGAGCGAGCGCTCACTTTCTCACCATTCAGCGCCAGTTCGAAGCCTTCTGCGGTTTTTTCTACGCCCAGCACTTCGCTGCGCAGGCGTGTCGTCACCTGACCCTGCTCGCACTCTTTCACCAGGAGTTCGACCACCTGCTGCGCCGAGTCGTCGCAAAACAGTTGCCCCAGGGTTTTCTCGTGGTAGGCGATGCCATGACGGTTGATCAGATCGATAAAGTCCCACTGGGTGTAGCGTGCCAGCGCAGATTTGCAGAAATGCGGGTTATTCGACAGGTAAGCAGCAGGCTCCGTGTACATGTTAGTAAAGTTACAGCGTCCGCCGCCGGACATCAGGATTTTGCGCCCCGGTTTTTTGCCGTTGTCGAGCAGCAGCACCCGGCAGCCGAGTTGCCCTGCCTGCGCCGCGCAAAACATGCCCGCTGCGCCCGCACCTATTACCACGACATCAAACTGTTCCACCTGCGCCTCTCTGAATAAAAACCACAATCGCGACAAAAGGCCGCTATTTTACGCCGTATCGCTACCGGTAACCGACAACTTTACGGCGGCAGATTGTAAAGCCATGCAGCCCTCAACGCCATAGTAAGAAAATATTACAGCGAGACATTCAGCATAACGCGCTGATATTTCATGTATTTGTCATACCAACGCCATCATTTCGTCATATCGAAATCAAAAAAACGTCATATTTTCCTTTTCCCCGGCCCCGGTTGTCACTGATAATGCGCGGCGTTCATGTCCACAAACTGGCGTAACGCTTATGCTGCATTTGTTCGCTGGCCTGGATTTCCATACCGGCCTGATGTTAATTCTCGCATTGTTGTTCGTGTTGTTTTATGAAGCCATTAACGGTTTTCATGACACGGCCAATGCGGTTGCTACTGTAATTTATACCCGTGCCATGCGTTCGCAACTTGCGGTTGTGATGGCTGGCTTGTTCAACTTTCTTGGCGTTATGCTCGGTGGTTTGAGTGTTGCTTACGCCATTGTTCATCTGCTGCCAACCGATCTGTTGTTGAACGTCAGTTCAGCGCACGGATTAGCCATGGTGTTCTCCATGCTGCTGGCGGCTATCATCTGGAACCTCGGCACCTGGTATTTCGGTCTGCCGGCCTCCAGCTCTCATACGCTGATTGGCGCAATTATCGGTGTGGGTTTAACCAACGCACTGATGACCCACACTTCGGTGGTGGATGCGCTTAACGTCCCGAAAATGATCGGTATTTTCCTGTCATTACTCATCTCGCCGCTGGTCGGCATGATGGTCGCCGGGTTGATGGTGTTTGCCTTGCGCCGCTATTGGAGTGGCACCAAGAAACGCCAGCGTATGCACATGACCCCTGCGGAACGTGAAAAGGTCGACGGCAAACGCAAGCCGCCGTTCTGGACCCGTATCGCACTGATCCTGTCTGCTATCGGCGTTAGCTTCTCGCACGGCGCCAACGATGGTCAGAAAGGCATCGGCTTGATCATGCTGGTGCTGATCGGCGTTGCGCCGGCCGGCTTCGTGGTCAATATGAATGCAACTGGCTATGACATCACCCGTACGCGTGATGCCGTGACCCACCTGCAGCAATATTACCAGCAGCACAGCGACGCCTTGGCGCACGTGGTCACTCTGACCCCACTGGTGCCAAGCCCGGATGAGGACGTCTCGCCGGATAAACCTATCGAGTTCCACTGTGACAGCGCGCGCGCCATGCCGGCGATTGAGCTGACCCAGGGCTTGCTGAACAATCTGCAAAGTTACGATCAACTGACGGTAGAACAGCGTAGTCATCTGCGCCGCCTGCTGATGTGCGTAACGGATACCGCAGACAAGATCGCCAAGCTGCCGGAAACCTCGGCCCAGGACCAACGTTTCCTGAAAAACCTGCGTCAGGATCTGCTGCAAACCGTTGAGTATGCACCGATCTGGATTATCGTCTCGGTTGCTCTGGCGTTGTCACTCGGCACCATGGTCGGCTGGCGTCGCGTCGCCACCACCATCGGCGAGAAAATCGGTAAGAAGGGCATGACCTACTCTCAGGGCGTGTCGGCTCAGATGACCGCTGCCTTGTCGATTGGCGTTGCCAGCTATACCGGCATGCCGGTTTCCACCACCCACGTACTCTCTTCGGCGGTAGCCGGGACGATGATCGTGGACGGCGGCGGTGTGCAAAGCAAAACCGTGAAGAACATCCTGTTGGCCTGGTTGTTAACCCTGCCAATCTCGATTCTGCTTTCCGGTTCGCTGTACTGGTTGGCGCTTAAGGTGATCTAAGCAGTTTGCCTGATGAGAAAGGCGGCCCTGGTGGCCGCCTTTTTCTTTGTCTGTTGCAGAAAGAATCGGCCGGATTCAATACCAAATCATCAGCGCAACCAGGCTGATCACCACCAGTCCGCACAGGGCTGAGGTCAGCATAAACTGCCCGCGTACACGCTCACAGCGGCGAATAAACTCCGGATCATGGTGCTCGACATAACGCTGCGAGAAGATATAGCGCACCAGCCGTATCTGCTTGCTCGGCTGGCCATGAGCGGTAAAGAAACCACCGCCGTCGACATATTGATACAGCAGCGGGTCACAGCCGCGCAGAACCACCAATAGCGCGCGCAGAGAAGAGTAATACCGCACCATGTTTAACACACACACCACACACAGAGCCCAAAACAGCGCGACGGTACTGATCATGATTGCCTCCTCAAGGCGTTGTTATCCACGGCGCTCCGCCGGGTCCAACTGCCCTACCTCTATCACCCATTACTGCTGGAGCTTACCGCTCCGATCCCCTTTGCACAGCACAGGCCGCGCATAACCCACCGCCTCTGGAAACACCCCATCGCCATGCAGATGCACACGCGCAGGTTTGATACAGAGGAGAAATGATAAGGCCTATAGTCATTATTGTAGGTTAATGAAACGCAAACTGGCCTGAGCAGTAGATAAAATTTACCGCAAGCCATCCATTTGTCATCCATCTATTGGTTATAACTGATAACCGCCCTGCCTGAGGCCGCCGGAGTTTTCCACTGCCCTAAAGGGCATTTGGGGCTATACTCTGTTTAAGAATGCTTATATTTCAATCGGTCAACCCAGCAACCGCATCATGGGCGATAGGCTTTTCTGCCCAGCGGGTGTAAAACTGACGGTAGGAAGATAAAGAGAGTTTTTTGATGCGGTGCAGTGTGATCGCCTCAACATATCATTGTGTTATCTGAATGATAAAATGAAACCTGAAGCGCCAGGCTGGTACGCTAAATGCCTGCTAACCTTTTAATCGGCATTATATGGAAGGAGTATTCTCATGGCTTACAAACACATTTTGATTGCGGTAGACCTATCCCCGGAAAGTAAAATCCTGGTGGAGAAAGCCGTATCTATGGCGCGTCCGTACAACGCCAAAGTTTCCCTGATCCACGTAGATGTTAACTATTCCGACCTGTATACCGGCCTGATCGACGTTAATCTCGGCGATATGCAAAAACGCATTTCCGAAGAAACTCACCACGCATTGACCGAACTGTCGCAGAATGCCGGCTATCCGATCACCGAAACCCTGAGCGGCAGCGGCGATTTGGCGCAGGTATTGGTTGATGCCATCAAGAAATACGATATGGACCTGGTCCTGTGCGGCCACCATCAGGATTTCTGGAGCAAGCTGATGTCCTCCGCACGTCAGTTGATCAACACCGTGCACATCGACATGCTGATTGTGCCGCTGCGTGACGAAGACGAAAAAGCCGAAGATTAAGTCGGCGCCGCTAAACAGACTTGCCCAACGCCCGCGATTGCGGGCGTTTTTCATTCCGCCGACATCAATAATCGCTTGATAATCAACCGCCCTCCAGTGATATAGTCGCTAAAGACACAACATCCTCCCCCAGGTTTTATCCATACCAATATTTATAAAAATAATGGGGGAAATTAATAGTATTACCCTATGAATTTCGGGCTGTAGCCGGGCAACAACGCTGCAGCTTGAAAGACGACGGGTATAAAGGAGTTTTCCATGGAAAATACCGTATCGGTAGAGTCTTTCTTGTCCTCGCTTCAACAACATAATCCCCACCAGCCGGAATTTTTACAGGCGGTCAGGGAAGTCTTCACTTCGCTGTGGCCTTTTATCGAGCGTAATCCGCGCTATCGCGAATATGCGCTTCTAGAGCGTTTGGTAGAGCCCGAGCGTACCATCCAGTTCCGCGTCAGTTGGGTCGACGATCGCGGCCAGGTGCAGGTCAACCGCGCCTGGCGCGTGCAGTTCAACTCCGCCATCGGGCCTTATAAAGGCGGCATGCGCTTTCATCCTTCGGTCAATTTGTCGATTCTGAAGTTCCTCGGCTTCGAACAGACGTTTAAAAACGCCCTGACCACCCTGCCGATGGGCGGCGGAAAAGGCGGTTCGGACTTTGATCCCAAGGGGAAAAGCCAGGCGGAGATCATGCGTTTCTGCCAGGCGCTGATGACTGAACTGTACCGTCACCTCGGGCCGGATACCGACGTGCCCGCCGGCGATATCGGCGTTGGCGGTCGTGAGGTCGGCTTTATGAGCGGCATGATGAAAAAGCTGTCCAACAACACCGCCTGCGTGTTCACCGGCAAGGGGCTTTCATTCGGCGGTAGCCTGATCCGTCCAGAGGCCACCGGCTATGGGCTGGTCTATTTCACCGACGCCATGCTGCAACGTCACGGGCTGGGTTTTGAAGGCATGCGGGTTGCGGTTTCTGGTTCAGGTAACGTGGCTCAATACACCATTGAGAAGGCACTGGAGCTGGATGCGCGCGTGATCACCGTATCAGACTCTGGCGGTACTCTGGTCGATGAAGCCGGCTTTACCACCGAAAAACTGGCCCATTTGGTGGAGATCAAGAATCAGCGCTATGGTCGAGTGGAAGATTATGCCCGCGAACGTGGCCTGACCTATCTGGCCGGCCAGCAGCCCTGGAACGTGCCGGTGGATATCGCCCTGCCGTGCGCCACCCAAAACGAGCTGGATTTGGCTGCCGCACAGACGCTGATCCGCAACGGGGTTAAAGCTGTGGCGGAAGGCGCAAATATGCCGACCACCATTCAGGCGACCGATGCATTCCTGGACGCCGGGGTGCTGTTTGCGCCGGGCAAGGCGGCCAACGCCGGTGGGGTTGCTACCTCCGGGCTGGAGATGGCGCAGAACGCCGCGCGCATCGGCTGGCGCGCCGAGAAAGTGGATGTACGTTTACAACATATCATGGCGGATATTCATCACGCCTGCGTGGAATACGGCGGCGAGGGTAAGCAAACCCACTACGTACACGGCGCCAATATCGCCGGATTCGTCAAGGTAGCCGACGCCATGCTGGCGCAGGGCGTGTTGTAACAGGTTCATAAGGTGATCTTGTTCACACATTGCTAAAATGCTTCAATGCCGGCGCTCAGTCCGGCATTTTTACCCCTGCAAAACCCGATTGCCCCGCCTCATTTGTTTTAAATATGTAAATCATTATGGTTTTTATTGTTAATTTTATGATGATTTTCTGTGGTAAAATTACCACCACTGAATTATTCAACAATTAATTAACATTAAAACCGTCATATTTTTACTCCAATGTGCACAGATCACAATTTCCCAACTCTCGTTACGTCCCCTCTTCCATTCCTTTGTAATCTGCTCAGGTGGAAAAACAGCCACCCCTACAGATAAAAAAGGTACAGCGAATGAAATTTAACCTCGCATTATTAAATGCATGTGTGGTTTCTGCGTGCATGTTATCGACAACACCTGCCTTTGCTGCTGAAAAGTACGAGATTGCCGTGGTTGCCAAAGTGACCGGCATTCCCTGGTTCAACCGTATGGAAGTCGGCGTTAACGACGCGGCCAAAAAGCTCGACGTCAATGCCTACCAGACCGGGCCGTCCACCCCAGACCCGGCCGCACAGGTGAAAGTGATTGAAGACCTGATCGCCAAGAACGTCAACGCCATCATCGTGGTGCCTAACGACGCCAAGGTGCTGGAGCCGCTGCTGAAAAAGGCGCGCGAGAAAGGCATCGTGGTGCTGACACATGAATCCCCGGACCAGCAGATTGGCCAGTGGGACATTGAAACCATCGACAGCGAGAAGTATGCGCAGGCCAACATCGATGAGCTGGCGAAAGACATGGGCGGCAAAGGCGGCTATGCCATTTATGTCGGCTCGCTGACCGTGCCGTTGCACAACGCCTGGGCGGATTCCGCCATCAAGTACCAGAAAGCCAAATACCCGGACATGTTCGAAGTCACTTCGCGCCTGCCGGTGGCGGAAAGCATCGATAAGTCCTACGCCACCACGCTGGATTTGATGAAAACCTATCCGCAGATGAAAGGCATTATCGGCTTCGGCTCCCTCGGCCCGATCGGTGCCGGCCAGGCAGTCGCCAAGAAGCGCGCCAAGGACAAGATAGCCGTAGTCGGTATTGCCATGCCGGCACAGGCCGCACCTTACCTGGCACGCGGTGACATCAAGAAAGCCCTGTTGTGGGACCCGAAAGACGCCGGTTATGCCCTGGTGACGGTGGCCGATCAACTCTTGCAGGGCAAAGAAGTGACCAAAGATTTGTCGATCGAAGGTTTGGGTAAAGCCGACGTCGACATGGATAAAAAAGTGATTCGGTTTAATAAAATTCTTGAAGTCACCAAAGATAATGCCAAATCGCTAGGATTTTAATTTTCAGTAATATTACGCCACACCGGGAAAGTCATGAAACAACGAAGGGCGCAATATATTGCGCCCCGAGTTTCAGTCACTACCATAATAAAAACCTGCACAGGTTAACGCTATGACCACATCCACCGCATTTATCACCCTGGAAAATATCAGTAAGAGATTCCCAGGCGTGCTGGCCTTGGACCAGATCAACCTGACGCTAAATATTGGCGAAGTGCATTGCCTGGCCGGGCAAAATGGCTGCGGAAAAAGCACCATCATTAAAATTATTTCCGGCGTTTATCAGCCGGAAAAAGGCGCCAATATTTCGCTTGAGGGTAAACTTTTTCATTCTCTGACGCCGCAGCTGTCCGGCTATTACGGTATTCAGGTAATTTATCAGGATCTGTCGTTATTCCCCAACCTGACCGTGGCGGAAAATATCGCCATTCACCGCTACCTGCCCGGCGGCCATTTCTGGGTGCGCAAGCAGGTGATGCGCCAGACGGCGCTGGATGCCATGGCGCGCGTCGGCGTGCATATCGATCCCGACAAGAAAGTCGAAAAACTGTCGATTGCCGATCGCCAACTGGTGGCCATATGCCGCGCCATTGCCGCCGACGCACGGCTGGTGATCATGGATGAGCCAACCGCTTCGCTGACGCGGCAAGAGGTCGACGGCCTGCTGCGGGTGGTCAACGAACTGAAAGCGGCGGGCATCTGCGTGGTGTTCGTCAGCCACCGACTGGATGAAGTGATGGAGGTCGCCGACCGCATCAGCGTGATGCGCGACGGCAAGCTGGTCGGCACTTATCCCGCCAGCCAGTTGGACAGCCATGAGCTGGCGTTCCTGATGACCGGCCAACGCTTCCATTACAGCCAACTGCCGGCGCTGGCGTCCACCGATAGCGCACCGCTGCTCGAGGTTCGCAATCTCAGCCGGCGCGGAAAATACCAGGACATCAATCTTTCACTGCACGGTGGCGAGATCGTCTCGATCGTCGGGCTGCTTGGCGCGGGCCGTACCGAGCTGTGCCTCAGCCTGTTCGGCATGACCCGTCCCGACAGCGGAGAAATTCGTATCGACGGCCATCCGGTCCAACTGCACAACAACCGTGAAGCGGTACGCCAGGGTATCGGCTATGTGTCGGAGGATCGTCTTACGCAAGGGCTGATCATGGAGCAGTCGATCTACGACAACACCATCGTCACGGTCTTCGATCAACTGCACACCTCGCTCGGGCTGCTGGACCATGCCAAAGCGACCGAGCTGGTTAACCGGCTGATTCGCGATCTGAACATCAAGGTTTCCGACAGCGCGCTGCCGGTAAAAACCCTGTCGGGCGGCAATGCGCAACGTATCGCCATCGCCAAATGGGTAGCAACGCAGCCGAAGATCCTGATCCTTGACTCACCTACCGTCGGAGTGGATATCGCCAACAAAGAGGGGATCTATCAGATCGCCAAAGATCTGGCCGCGCTCGGCATGGCGGTGCTGATGATCTGCGACGAAATCCCGGAAGCCTATTACAACAGCCATCGGGTGATGGTGATGCGCAAGGGCGAGCTGATCGCCGAGTTTTCGCCGCACCACAGCACCGAACAACAGATCGCCGAGGTGGTGAATGGATAAGTCATTATTGGCCCGCCTGGCCGGCCGGCACGAGTTTTACCTGGGCCTGCTGGTGTTGTTGCTGGCAATAGGCCTGAGCGTCAGCACCAGCGAGTTTCTGACGCTGGGTAACCTGACGGATGTCGCCACCAGCTACGCCATTCTCGGCATTCTCGCCTGCGGCCTGTTCGTGGTGCTGATTGCCGGCGGCATCGACATTTCATTCCCGGCGATCACCGCCATCGCGCAGTACGTGATGGCCAGTTGGGTCATTCAACACGGTGGCGGCTTCCCGCTGGCGTTCGCACTGGCAATGGGCGTCGGCCTGCTGCTCGGGCTGGTGAACGGTTTTCTGGTCTATTGGCTGAAGGTGCCGGCGATCATCATCACCATCGCCACGCTGAACCTGTTCTACGGCTTACTGGTTTACGCCACCAACGGCACCTGGCTGTACGGTTTCCCCGACTGGTTTATGGATGGCATCAGTTGGTTCTCGTTCCAGGGGGCCGACGGTTATGACTACGGCCTGACGCTGCCGCTGCTGTGCCTGCTGGCGGTAATTATCGTCACCGGCGTACTGATGAACTTTACCCGCCTCGGCCGCCAAATTTTCGCCATGGGCGGCAACCGCGATGCGGCGTCACGCCTGGGGCTGAACCTGCTGCGGCTGCACTTCTACGTTTACGGCTACATGGGCATTCTGGCGGGTATCGCCGCGGTGGTGCAGGCGCAGATAACCCAGTCGGTAGCCCCCAACTCCCTGCTCGGTTTTGAGCTGACGGTGCTGGCTGCGGTGGTGCTGGGCGGCACCAGCATGACCGGTGGGCGCGGCTCCTTGACCGGCACGCTGCTGGGCGTGGTGCTGTTGGCCTTCCTGCAAAACGGCCTGACGCTGCTCAGCGTGTCGGCCTATTGGCACCAGGTGTTCAGCGGCGCGATCATTTTGATCAGCATCAGCAGCACCGCCTGGAATGAAAAACGCAAGCTGGCCAAGGAGCTATGACATGATCCAGTTAACCCGTCTGATCCCCAACGATCGGATCATCCGCCTGCAGAGCGCGATCATTATCGCCGTGGCGCTGCTGTTCGCCGGGCTGCTCGGATCGCGCTTCTTCAGCCTTGGCAATTTCCAGTCGATCGCCTCGCAGCTTCCTATCCTCGGCATGCTGGCGCTCGGTATGGGCATTACCATGCTGACCGGCGGCATCAATCTGTCGATTATCGCCGGTGCCAACGCCTGCTCGCTGGTGATGGCAGCGATTATCGTCAGCCACCCGGACCAACCGCTGTTTCTGGCGCTGGCACTGCTGGCCGGGCTGCTGGTCGCCGTCGCCATTGGCGCGCTTAACGGCATGTTGGTCGCCTGGATTGGCGTTTCGCCCATCCTCGCTTCGCTCGGCACCATGACGCTGATCACCGGCCTGAATATTCTGCTGTCCAACGGCGCGGTGATCTCCGGCTTCCCGGCGGCGATTCAGTATCTCGGCAACGGTAGTCTGCTCGGCATTCCGGTGGCGCTGCTGCTGTTCCTGCTGGTATCCGTTGGCCTGTGGCTATTGCTGGAGCACACCACGCTCGGGCGCAGCCTGTATCTGATTGGCTCCAACGAGCAAGCCACCCGTTTTAGCGGCGTGAACACCGCCCGGGTACAGATTGCGGTCTATATTTTGTCCGCCCTGCTCGGCTGGGGTGCGGCGCTGCTGATGATGGCCAAATTCAACTCGGCCAAGGCCGGTTACGGTGAATCCTATCTGCTGGTGACCATTTTGGCCTCGGTGCTGGGCGGCATTAACCCGGACGGTGGGTTTGGCCGGGTGCTGGGTCTGGTGCTGGCGCTGATTGTGCTGCAAATGCTGGAAAGCGGCCTCAACCTGCTGGGCGTCAGCAGCTATCTGACCATGGCCCTGTGGGGCGGTGTGCTGATCCTGTTTATCGCATTACAGAATCGAAAAGCCTGACTGGAGAAAAACAATGGCGAGCTATTTTATTGGCGTAGATGTAGGCACCGGAAGTGCGCGCGCAGGGGTATTCGATCTCAACGGTCACATGGTCGGGCAGGCCAGCCGAACCATCGACCTGTATCGTCCGAAAGCGGACTTCGTTGAGCAGTCTTCGGACAATATCTGGCAGGCGGTGTGCAACGCGGTGCGCGATGCGGTCAACCAGGCCGACATCAACCCGATTCAGGTTAAAGGACTGGGTTTTGACGCCACCTGTTCTCTGGTGGTGTTGGACAAAGAGGGCCAACCGCTGACCGTCAGCCCGTCCGGCCGCACCGAGCAGAACATCATCGTGTGGATGGATCACCGGGCCATCACCCAGGCCGAACGCATCAACGCCACCAAACACCGGGTGCTGGATTTCGTCGGCGGCATCATTTCGCCGGAAATGCAGACCCCCAAAATGCTGTGGTTGAAACAGCATATGCCGACCACCTGGGCCAATGCCGGTTACCTGTTTGACCTGCCGGACTTCCTCACCTGGCGGGCCACCCAGGACGCCACCCGTTCACTGTGTTCGACGGTGTGCAAATGGACCTATCTCGGCCATGAACAGCGCTGGGACAAAAGCTATTTCAAACAGATTGGACTGGAAGACGTGCTGGAGCACGATGCCGCCAAGATTGGCAGCGACGTCAAAATGATGGGCGAACCGCTCGGCCACGGCCTCACCCAGCGTGCCGCCAGTGAAATGGGCCTGATTGCCGGCACGGCGGTCAGCGTCTCGATCATTGACGCCCACGCCGGGACGCTCGGCACGCTTGGCGCTACCGGGGTTTCCGGTGAAGTGGCAGATTTTAACCGCCGCGTTGCACTGATTGGCGGTACTTCCACCGGCCATATGGCGATGTCCCGTACCGCACGTTTTATTGGCGGCGTATGGGGGCCGTATTACTCGGCGATCCTGCCGGAATACTGGCTGAACGAGGGCGGCCAGTCCGCCACCGGTGCGCTGATTGACCACGTGATCCAGTCGCATCCTTGTTACCCGGAGCTGCTGGCACAGGCAAAAACCCAGGGACAGACGATTTATGAAGTGCTGAATGCCCTGCTGCGCCGCATGGCAGGTGAGCCGGAGGAGATTGCCTTCCTCACCCAGGATATTCATATGCTGCCGTATTTCCACGGCAACCGTTCACCACGTGCCAACCCGACGCTGACCGGTACTCTGACCGGG
Organism: Serratia sp. Je.1.23.a; assembly: GCF_051129805.1. NCBI lineage: Bacteria > Pseudomonadati > Pseudomonadota > Gammaproteobacteria > Enterobacterales > Yersiniaceae > Serratia > Serratia sp. Je.1.23.a. The sequence goes on from NZ_JBCPSR010000008.1 coordinate 190,011, forward strand.
CTGAAGCTGTCGCGTACCCCGGAAGATATGGCCTTGCATTATCTGGCGACCATCCAGGCGATTGCGCTGGGTACCCGCCATATTATTGAAACCATGAACCAAAGTGGCTACAGCATCGACACCATCATGGCCAGCGGCGGCGGTACCAAAAACCCGATTTTCGTGCAGGAACATGCCAATGCTACCGGCTGCGCCATGCTGTTACCGGAAGAGAGCGAGGCGATGCTGTTGGGGGGAGCGATGATGGGCACGGTGGCGGCCGGGGTATACGACACGCTGCCGGAAGCCATGAGCGCCATGAGTCGCATCGGTAAAACCGTGACGCCACAGACCAACAAAATCAAACGCTATTACGACCGTAAATACCGCGTGTTCCATGAGCTGTATAACGACCACATGAAATACCGCCAACTGATGCAGGAGGAAGCCTGATGCAGCAGGAATGGCAGCAGGCCACTGAAGCCTGGGCAATCTACAGCCGGGAACTGGCACAGCTGAGCCAGCGCATCGACGCACAAAGCTGGCAACGGTTGCTGACGGCATTGGCCGAGTGCCGGGGGAAAATCGTGGTCACCGGCGTCGGGACTTCCGGCATCGCAGCACGCAAGATAGCCCATATGCTGGCCTGCGTGGAACGGCCAGCCATCTACCTGAACGCCACCGATGCAGCACACGGCGATCTGGGCTTTTTGCGCAGCGATGATTTGATGATTCTGATTTCGCGCGGTGGAAATTCCGACGAATTGACCCGCCTGCTGCCAACGCTGCAGGCCAAGGGTGTGCCGCTGATCGGCGTGACGGAAAATCCGGATTCGGCGATCGCCAAAGCAGCACGGTTGGTGATCCGCACCGGGGTAGAAAATGAGATAGATCCACTGAATATGCTGGCAACGACGTCTATCGTGCTGGTATTGGCAATCTTCGACGCGGCCTGTGCCTGCCTGATGGAACGCAGTGGCTACGACAAAGAAACGTTGCTGGCGGTACACCCAGGCGGTGACGTCGGCAAGCGCTTGCTGCAGGGGAAGTAATCCACGGGTGTTGGTAGGGCTCAGCATACCTACGCCGAGCCCATTATCTCTATCAGGCTTTGTTAATCGCCTCGAGAATCACTAACCGATCGCTCAGGCGTTTTTTCGCCACCGGGTCGCTGGCGGCGGCCATTTCTGCCTTCAATGCCGCCTGTTGCTGCTGACGGGCCTTCGGCTCGCCGATCAGCAGTGGCTTCACGTTGAACGACGCGACATTACCGTAACGCCCATCTTCACTGGTAGGTACGCTGATTTTGCCGTCGTTCAGCAGTTTTTCGACGATTTTACGCTCACGTTCGTAGCCTTCCAACCCAACCAACTGCCAGCGCTGCACCGCCTGTCCCTGATACTGGCCTTTTTTCACTTCGGTCAGATAACGGATAGTCAGGTTGCGGATGGTTCCGGCCTCTTCGCCATATTCAGCCTTGCTGTCCGACAATACCGGGAACTGCATACCTTCCAGTGCGCCGCCTTTTTGCGTCAGGTGCCCCATGCGATAGCTGTTCATGCCCAGACGGATCGGCGTGCTGTCAGTCACCGGCGTGCCGTCGGCCATGCGCAAATCACGGATACGCTGCCCGACCGGTTGGCGCAGGTCGATTTTATAGGTCACGCCATCGAAGAAATCATTGGTGGAATACTTGGACGCGCGGCGCTGCGGGTTGAAGCTGTAGGTGACATCGCCGTCCTGCAGCTGATTGAAGTAGCCCGCCGACCATTCCATGTACTTCTTCAGCTCTTTGCCACTGAGTTGGTACACGGTGATCTCGCCGCCGGCATATTGATAATTGAAGGCGATATCTTTGGCCGTGATGGTGCCGACGTTTAATTTCGGCCGGTCATTATCAATCTGCAGCGCGATCACCTGCGCCTTCGGCGCATAGTAACGGCTGGCTTCCTGATACAGTTTGCTGATGCCGGTATCCTGCACGTGTACCTGCGGGATCCCCTTCACCGCATCCGGCGGCACCAGATCCTGGCCGCTGAGCTGGGCAATCGGCCGGTTGGCGTTGGCGCGCAAAATCTTGTGATAAGGCTGATAAATCTCTTCCAGCTTTTTATCCGACGCGATGCCTTTGATTGGATAGGTATAGCTGTCTTTGTTGATCAGCACGTACTTGCCGTTATGCTGCTCAAACTGCAAATCGATGCGCGACAGCGCACGGCCATATTTGTCCGGTTCGGTAACGATCACGCCGTTGATCACTTCTTTATCGACTTTGACGTGCATGTGCCCGGCGACGATCGCCGCCAGTTCCGGGTTCGCACGAGCGATATCGCCAACGCCGGTGCCAGGGCGCTGGTTCTCGTTGTCGATGCCCATGTGCGCCACCAGCACGATAGCGTCCACTTCACCCTGAATTTGCTGAATGACCTGCTTCACCGCCTGCACCGGATCGGTAAAATTCAGCCCTTTCACCCGGTCGGTGCCTTTGGCGAACTCTGCGGTCATCGGCGTATCCATGCCAATAATGCCGATTTTCACTCCCTGACGTTCAATGATTTTATACGCCGGCAGGTAGGGTTTGCCGCTCTCCCACAGAATATTGCCGGCCAATGCCGTGCCCTTGAACTGGTTCAGTGAGGTGGAAAGCGGTTTGAGGCCGAAATCGAATTCATGGTTACCCATCACCCAGACGTCATAGTCCAGCGCGTTAAACCCGAGGATCATCGGGCTGATTTTGTCGTTTTTAAAAGTCTCGACAAAGTTGCCCTGGATAGTGTCGCCGGCATCGACCAGGATCACGTTGGGCTGCTTCGCCCGTACCTGTTGCACCTGAGTGGCGATTTGGCTCAGGCTGCCGGCCAGGTTTTCGGTGTCGGTCGAATAATCCCAGGGCACAAAGGTACCGTGCAGATCGGACGTGCCGAGGATGGTGATATTGACTGGTTCAGAAGCCATTGCAGAGGTACCCAGGCAAAGCAAAACAGCAAGGAGTGTCTTCTTCATTATCATCTAATTATAGGAAGGGGAACGAACAGGAATCATGCGATCTGGAACACAAGCTTGCCAGTATCTTTGCAAGGTAAAAAATAAAATTGGGAGGTGGATCAATGAATACCTCCCTATTTCGCCCTCTATGCCCTAAATAATTGGCGTTGGATCAAGGCGGCAAGTTTGTCAGTCCCCAGGAGCTTACTCAAGTAAGTGACTGGGGCGCACAACAAATCTGTCGGGAACAGATTTGAACAACGTTTGCGTTGGCCCCGTTAAGGGGCGAGGCCCATGGACGGGCCGAGTAATGCAGCCAACACAAATACAGCGTCAAGTATGAAGGGGATAGGGCATATAAATATCGAAACGGTGACTTTTGGTGGTCGAGGCCGCATGCGCGGGCACGTTAGCCAATGGTGGAGCATAATCCGGCCGTTTAACCACCACGCGCTTGGTCGCCAGACGGCGTGCCGGCTCCAGCAGACCATCGGCATCGTCGTCGCTGCCCACCAGCGACTGGAACACCCGCATCTCTTTCTTCACCAGCGCGCTTTTCTGCTTGTGCGGGTACATGGGATCCAGATACACCACCTCGGGGGGTGAGTCGAGCTCGGCTAACGCCGTCAGACTGGAGGCGTGCAGCAGAGTCATGCGCTCGCGCAGCCATGGGCCGATTTCCGCATCCTGATAGCCGCGTTGCAGTCCATCGTCCAGCAAGGCAGCCACCACCGGATTACGCTCCAGCATCCTCACCCGGCAGCCCAGCGAGGCCAGCACAAAGGCATCGCGCCCCAGCCCTGCCGTAGCATCCACCACGTTTGGCCGATAGCTTCCCTTGATGCCGACCGCTTTCGCCACCGCTTCGCCACGCCCGCCGCCAAAGCGGCGTCGGTGCGCCATAGTGCCGGAGATGAAATCGACGTAGATCGCCCCCAGCTTGGGTTCGTCACGCTTACGCAACTCCAGACGTTGCGGCGTCAGCACCAGCGCCATCGTCGCGTCGTCGTCCGAAACCAACTGCCAGCGTTCCGCCAGAATAGACAAGGCGCCGGGATCGGCGCCTTCTTCACACAATAAACACACGCTCACCGGTGGGGTTATCCTTTAATGCCATAATGGCGCAGCATAGCATCCAGCTGCGGCTCACGGCCACGGAAGCGTTTGAACAGTTCCATCGGCTCTTCGGAACCGCCACGCGACAGGATGTTGTCGAGGAAGGATTTACCGGTTTCGGCGTTGAAAATCCCCTCTTCTTCAAAGCGCGAATAGGCATCTGCCGACAACACTTCTGCCCACAGGTAGCTGTAGTAACCCGCCGCGTAACCACCGGCAAAGATGTGGCTGAAAGCGTGCGGGAAACGGCCCCAGCTTGGAGAAGGCACAACCGCCACCATTTTTTTCACTTCTGCCAACGTTGGCAGGATCTGCGCACCTTTCTCAGGGCTGTATTCGGCGTGCATGCGGAAGTCGAACAGGCCAAACTCCAACTGACGCAGGATGAACAGCGCAGCCTGGTAGTTTTTGGCGGCCAGCAACTTGTCCAACATCTCCTTCGGCAGCGGCTCACCGCTTTGATAATGGCCGGAGATAAACGCCAGCGCTTCCGGCTCCCAGCACCAGTTTTCCATAAACTGGCTCGGCAGTTCGACCGCATCCCATGGCACACCGCTAATACCGGAAACACCGGCGGTGTCGATTTGGGTCAGCATATGATGCAGACCGTGGCCGAACTCGTGGAACAGCGTGGTCACTTCGTTATGGGTGAACAGCGCCGGCTTGTCGCCCAGCGGACGGTTGAAGTTACAGGTCAGATAGGCAACCGGTTTTTGCAGCTCGCCGTTGGCCTTGCGCAGGCTACCGACACAGTCATCCATCCAGGCCCCGCCGCGCTTGTTTTCGCGGGCATACAGGTCGAGGTAGAAGCTGCCGCGCAGCTCACCGTTAGCGTCGAACAGATCAAAGAAGCGCACTTCTGGATGCCAGGTATCCACATCCTTACGCTCTTTGGCAGTGATGCCATAAATGCGTTTCACCACTTCGAACAGGCCTTGTACCACACGTTGTTCCGGGAAGTAGGGGCGCAGTTGCTCGTCGCTGATCGAGAACAGGTGCTGTTTTTGTTTTTCGCCGTAATAGGTGATGTCCCAGGCTTCCAGCTCATCCACACCGTAATGCTGTTTGGCAAAGGCACGCAGCTGCGCCAGTTCCTGCTCGGCCTGCGGACGGGCGCGTTTGGCCAAATCACTCAGGAAACCCAGTACCTGCTCCGGGTTTTCCGCCATTTTGGTCGCCAGCGACTTGTCGGCATAGCTGTCAAAGCCCAGCAACTGGGCCAATTCGTGACGCAACGCCAGCGTTTCCGCCATCACTTCACTGTTGTCCCATTTGCCGGCATTTGGCCCCTGATCGGAGGCGCGGGTAGCGAAAGCACGATACATTTCTTCACGCAGCGCGCGGTTATCGCCATAGGTCAGCACCGGCAGATAGCTTGGCATATCCAGCGTCAGCAACCAGCCTTCCTGCTCTTTGGCCTGCGCCATCGCCTGAGCCTGAGCCAGGGCGCTTTCCGGCAGGCCGCTCAGTTCGGCTTGATCGGTGATCAACTTGCTCCAGCCCATGGTGGCGTCGAGCACGTTATTGCTGTAAGTGGAACCCAGTTCGGAAAGGCGAGCGACAATCTCGCCATAACGACGCTGTTTTTCCGGCGACAGGCCAATGCCCGACAGTTCGAAATCACGCAGCGCGTTTTCTACCGACTTGCGCTGCGGCACTGTCAGTTGATTGAAGGCTTCGCCTTCTTTCAGGCTACGGTAAGCCTGGTATAGCCCTTCGTGTTGCCCTACCCAGGTACCGTACTCAGACAGCAACGGCAGCGCCTGCTCATAGGCGGCTCGCAGTTCCGGGCTGTTTTTCACCGAGTTCAGATGGCCGACCGGCGACCAGATGCGCGACAGGCGATCGTCAGACTCCGCCAGCGGCTGACACAGGTTATCCCAGGTAAATGGCCCCGGCTGCGCGACAACGCGCTCTACCGCAGCGCGACAGTCGTCCAAGGCGGATTGAACCGCAGGCACGATATCTTCTGGGCGAATGGCGGAAAACGGCGGCAGGGAAAACGGAGTCAGCAACGGATTTGTCATAGGGCAGTCCTGATTAGCGTTGGGGCCCGCCACGACGGGCAGGCCTTAAAATGCGTATGAATATCTAACATGGTGCCAAGCGGCAGGAAAATCAATGGCCCGGCGTTGATAGATAGTGCCTTAAACCGCACTCTGACGGATCTTCGCGGCCAGCACGGCCAGATGCTCGTCGTCAGCGCGCGCCGCGTCGTGGGACGAAAGGTAACCCTCATAGCGGTCGAAGAATTTCGCCGAGGTCGATTCGATAGGCTGCCACTGTTCCAGCGCAGCGGTACCGTGCATCGGGATCAGCTTGGCATGCACATGGTCGACGCCAAAACCTTCGAACACCATGCCGCAGCGGCCCACGTCGTCAAACGCCCGGTCGAGCAACTGCGCTACCCGCTTGGTCGCCAACATCAGCTCGCTGAGTACCTCGTCCGGCAACGCAAAGGCATAGCTCTCATAGTGCGCCTTGGGGATCACTACGCTGAAACCCTCGGTATTCGGATAAATGGAAAGGAACGCCATATGACTCTCGTCTTCCCAAATTTTATGGCACGGCACTCTGCCCGCCACCATTTCGCAAAAGATGCAGCTCATCGTCTCCTCCTGAATGGGACGGCGAGCCAAGAGCCCGCCGCAAAAAGCCTTTCAGCAACATAGCGGATATTTTGCCTTTTGACTGCTATTCCCCTGCATTTCCCACCCAAACAGCCGGACGCCGTTGATGCCAGGGCGCTGCCCGTTCAAGCTGCCCTGCCAACCGCAGCAGTTGATCTTCGCGGCCAAAACCGGCAACAAATTGCATGCCTATCGGCAGATTATGCTGCGCATCATGCGCCAGCGGCACCGACATCGCCGGCACGCCTGCCACATTAAACACCGGCGTGAACGGTGAATGATCAAATAAATGCGCGGTCCACTCCAGGCCACTCATATCCGCCGTTCCGGTACCGTAGCGACCAATGCGCCAGGGCAAGTCAGGTATGGTCGGGGTCAACAACAGATCGTACTGCTGGAAATAGGTGACCACGGCACGAGTCACCCGGTTACGCACCTCAAGCGCCGCAACCATATCCACCGCCCTGGCGGCCAACCCGTAGTGGTAACAGGCCAGCGTTTCCGGCTCTAGCATGTCAGTTGAAATCGCGCGTCCGGTGGTTTGGCTCAACCCCTCAACCCAACCGACCAGATTGGCGCACCAGATCTGCGCATTGGCGAATACCAGTTCCTGCCAGCTGACGCCGATCGGCATCTCCGCCTCAGTGACCTGATGGCCCAGCTCGCTCAGCAGCACTGCGGTGTCGTTGGTGGCCTGAACGATTTGCGGTGCAGTTTTCCCGCCATTCCACGCCTGAGTCATCATGCCAATACGCAACCGACCAGGCTCGCGGGTGACCTGTGACAGCCAGCTTTCTGGCTGCGGTGCCGTGTAATAAGGTTCGCCGGGATGGGGATGTTGTAGCGCATCCAGTAAAGCGGCACTGTCGCGTACCGTGCGACTCAGCCCCAATTGAACGCCGAAGCCGTTGAACACTTCATCCATCGCCGGGCCATGTGATACCCGGCCGCGCGTCGGTTTAAGGCCGAACAACCCATTGGACGAAGCAGGCACGCGAATAGAACCTGCAGCATCAGTGGCATGCGCCATAGGCACGACCCCGGCAGCAACCGCCGCACCAGCACCGCCGCTGGAACCGCCCGCGCTGAAATCAAGGTTCCATGGATTGCGCGTAGCACCGTAAAGCACCGCTTCGGTGGTGGTGCTGAACGCCATCTCCGGCGTGGTGGTTCGGCCAAAGGTCACCAGCCCCGCGCGATGGATATTGCGCATCAGATAACTGTCTTCCGTGGCAATCTGCCCCTGCGCCAACCGGCTCCCCAATTCAAGACGCTTGCCGGCCATGCTGATGGCGATATCCTTGATCAGAAAGGGAACGCCTGACAGCGGGCCGCGCCTCTCCCACTGAGGTTGTGGCCAATGCTCCACCACCGCGTTGATCGCCGGGTTTACCGCCTCAACCGCAGCCCTCGCCGTTTGCTGCAGCTCTTGCGCACTGACTTCACCCGCCTGTACCAATGCTGCCAACCCCAGCGCGTCGTAGCTAACGTACTCGCTCAGTTTCATCGTCTCTTCCTTCATCCGTTATGGTTTCGCCGGCTTTTCCGACGTCCGTTCCACGGTAGGAGGATTGGCGCTATAGTTGAAATTGATAGATTTAATACGAGGAATAGTTATCAACAATTTAAAGAGGGTCGATCTCAACTTGCTGGTCACGCTGGAAGCGCTGCTCAGCGAACGCAACGTGACGCGGGCGGCGGCACGCCTCAATCTGAGCCAGCCGTCGGTCAGCATTCAACTGGCCAAACTGCGCGAGATTTACCATGATCCCCTGCTGCTGCCCGGCCCACGAGGGATGTTGCCCACGGCGCGCGCGCTAAGCCTGTTGACGCCTCTGCGCCAGACGCTGGCCGACCTCGGCCGCCTGCTGGCGCCGGAACACCCCTTTGATCCGCTGCTGGCCGAAATGACCTGGCAACTGGCCGCCGCCGACGCCGCCGAATATGCCATCCTGCTGCCGATGCTGCCCAAACTGCGGCAGGCAGCACCCCAATCCCGCCTGGCGATCCGCGAAGCATCGCCGAAACACATGAGTCGCGATCTGGCGGATGGCGTGATCGACCTCGGTTTTTTGTCCCGGGAAGAAGCCCCCGCCGAGCTGCGCCACCGGCAGTTGTTTCGCGAGGAGTATCTGCTGGTAGGCCGCCGTGACCATCCGTTGTTGCAAAGCCCCCCTTCGCTGGAGCAGTTTTGTCAGTTGGAGTTCGTGATGGTTTCGCAAGACGGCGGCGGTTTTCGCACCCTGATTGACACGCTGTTGGAAGCGCAGGGATTAGCGCGGCGTGTAGTGATGTCGCTGCCGCACTTCCTGTTCATCCCCGCACTGCTGGCGAGATCCGATATGGTCGCGATGCTGCCTTCACGCATGCTGGGCGAACTGCTTGGCGACCTGCGCACCTGGCCGGCCCCCTTGGCAATACCCGGCTATGACATGGTAATGGTGTGGCATGAACGCTCGCACCTGGATCCGGCCCATGGCTGGTTGCGTGAGCAGGTGGTCAACGCCCTGGAGGCCCCGTCGACATCACTGTAAAACGTCAACCAGCTCAAACTGTTGAAACACCAGCCACATCTGGGGCGAGAACGTGCCTTCACGCGTAAAAAAATCCTGGTGCCCCTGCCGCCAGAACGCCAGGCTCTTATCCCCCTCACCTTCCTGTGCCGCCATCTCGGCCGTAACGTCGCAATAGCGAATCAGCTTCAATGACAGGATCCTGATGACGCAGGCCGGTTCGCCGCGGCCGTCAAGCACGACGTTGTAATCCCCGAGCATCGGCTCTTGCTCTTGCCGATATGCAAGATAAGAACAGCAGGTGGCGGTTTTTTGCCCCTCAAGCACCCGTTGCAACAGCTCGTCCGCCAGCATGGGGCTGTCGCCGAACGCCCAGCGAGACGCGCCAGGGTATTTAGCCAAAATGGCCGCTTTAGTCATCGCCTTTCTCCTTGATTGAAGGGCTGAGGTCACGCATTTCACTTTTTCCCGCCCAGACAGTTTATACTGTGCAGAATATAAGCCTTTATTCTGTTCAGCAGGCTCCGTCGGGAGCACAAGGAATTACCACAAGCCATGTTAAGTTACCGCCACAGTTTCCACGCCGGCAACCACGCCGACGTGCTTAAGCACACCGTTCAAAGCCTGATCATCGAATCGCTGAAAGAAAAAGAGAAGCCGTTCCTGTACCTGGATACCCACTCCGGCGCAGGTCGCTATCAGCTGAGCGGTGAACACGCCGAGCGCACCGGGGAATACCTGGAAGGCATCGGTCTGCTGTGGCAACGTGATGACCTGCCGCAAGAGCTGGCAGCCTACATGAGCGTAGTGCACAACTTTAACCGCACCGAAAGGCTGCGTTACTACCCTGGCTCGCCACTGATTGCCCGTCAGCTGCTGCGTCCGCAGGATAAAATTCACCTGACCGAACTGCACCCGAGCGACTTCCCGTTGCTGCGCAGTGAGTTCCAGAAGGACGAGCGTGCCAAGGTGCAACGCGCCGATGGCTACCAGCAGTTGAAATCCCAACTGCCGCCGCTGTCGCGCCGCGGGCTGATCCTGATGGACCCGCCGTACGAAATGAAAACCGATTACCAGGACGTGGTAAAAGGCCTGCAGGAAGGCTACAAGCGCTTTGCCACCGGCACCTACGCGCTGTGGTACCCGGTGGTGATGCGCCAGCAAATCAAGCGCATGCTGAAAGACCTGGAAGCCACCGGCATCCGCAATATTCTGCAGATCGAACTGGCGGTAAGACCCGACAGCGACCAACGCGGCATGACCGCCTCAGGCATGATTGTGATTAACCCGCCGTGGAAGCTGGAACAACAGATGAAAAACGTGCTGCCATGGCTGCACAAAACCCTGGTGCCATCAGGTAATGGCCACCATTTGGTGAACTGGGTAGTGCCGGAATAAGCTTCCGGGGCGCGGCCTGCCGCGCCTTTACCCCACCTATCACAGCCATTGACGCAATCTTTGCGACAAACCTGCATCAGGCGTTAAACTCTTACGCTCTTCGATTCACACAATTCATGGAAATCCCAGATGACCAAACATTACGATTATCTAGCAATTGGCGGCGGCAGCGGCGGCATCGCATCGATCAACCGGGCAGCCATGTACGGCCAGAAATGCGCACTGATTGAAGCCAAAGAACTGGGCGGCACCTGCGTAAACGTGGGTTGTGTACCGAAAAAAGTTATGTGGCATGCGGCACAAATCGCCGAGGCCATCCACCTGTACGGCCCGGATTACGGTTTCGATACCACCGTCAACGCGTTTGACTGGAAGAAGCTGGTCGCCAACCGCACCGCTTATATCGACCGCATTCATAATTCCTACGACAACGTGCTGGGTAAAAACAAAGTCGACGTGATCAAAGGCTTCGCGCGCTTTGTCGACGCCCACACGGTGGAAGTGAACGGTGAAAAAATCACTGCCGACCATATCCTGATCGCCACCGGCGGCCGTCCAAGCCACCCTGACATTCCGGGTGCAGAATACGGCATCGATTCAGACGGTTTCTTCGATCTGGACGCCATGCCAAAACGCGTTGCGGTGGTGGGTGCTGGTTATATCGCTGTAGAAATCGCTGGCGTGCTGAACGCGCTGGGGGCTGAAACCCACCTGTTCGTGCGTAAACACGCGCCACTGCGGACTTTCGACCCGATGGTTGTCGAGACCCTGGTGGAAGTGATGAACACCGAAGGGCCAAGCCTGCACACGGAATCCGTGCCAAAAGCCATCGTCAAAAACGCCGACGGCAGCCTGACGTTGCAGTTGGAAAACGGCAAGGAATTCACCGTCGACAGCCTGGTGTGGGCGATTGGCCGCGAACCGGCAACCGATAACCTGAACCTGGCCGTTACCGGGGTGAAAACCAACGAAAAAGGCTACATCGACGTCGATAAATACCAAAACACCAACGTAAAAGGGATTTACGCCGTAGGCGACAACACCGGCGCCGTCGAACTGACTCCGGTTGCCGTAGCCGCAGGCCGTCGCCTGTCCGAACGCCTGTTCAACAACAAGCCGGAAGAGCACCTGGATTACAGCAACATCGCCACCGTGGTGTTCAGCCACCCGCCGATCGGCACCATTGGCCTGACCGAACCGGAAGCGATTGAGAAATTCGGTGCGGACAACGTGAAAGTGTACAAATCTTCCTTCACCGCCATGTACAGCGCCGTGACGCAGCACCGTCAACCGTGCCGCATGAAGCTGGTCTGCGTGGGTAAAGAAGAGAAAATCGTCGGCCTGCACGGCATCGGTTTCGGCATGGACGAGATCCTGCAGGGCTTTGCCGTAGCCATTAAAATGGGTGCGACCAAGAAAGACTTCGACAACACCGTGGCGATCCACCCGACCGCCGCAGAAGAGTTTGTGACCATGCGCTAAGCATGGGCACCCGCTAAAACTCAGGCCAGGTTAACCCCCTGGCCTTTTCTTTTGGTCCTCTTTACCCTTTACTTCGACACCACCCTCTATTTTCTGCCATTATTTTGCCTGATATATGGGCAAGGCTCATGCAAGCATCCGCGACTCTGGAGAACATTGATGCTGTTCAATCTGTTTAAAAACACGCTGTGGGCATTTTTTGCGCTGGCCATCCTTCAAACCAGCGCGCTAAGTTTCACCCTGGAAGTCGCGGGAAACATCGAAAACACCACCGATCCGGTAAAGAAAAGCTATCTGTTTACCGATAAACAACTGTTGGCAATGCCGGTGCGCAGCATCACCACCTCTACCTCCTGGACGCCGCAAAGAAAGTTCGAGGGGATTGGCGTGGCGGACATTTTGGCGCGCGTCGGCGCCAAAGGCAGCACGCTGACATTTTATGCGCTGAACGATTATTACATCGACGTGCCGCTGTCCGATGTCGAAAAATACAACATGATTTTGGCTTACAAAATGGACGGCGTCATGCTGAAGATCAGAAACTTCGGCCCGCTGTTTTTGGTTTACCCGAGGGATGCCGCCGGGCCTGAGTTAAATTCTCCGCTCTACAACTCGCGCTTCATCTGGCAAGTGGACAGGATCGTAATCAAATGAAGCTCACAGGGTTTAAAAGCGGCAGCAGGCTGGCGATCCCGGCTATCTTTGCCGCACTGTTTCTGGTTGCCTCTACGGTGACGCTGTATTACTACAGCGCGACCCTGTCGAAAAAAGGGTTGTATGCTATCGCCGGCACGCAGGAAAATTACTCCTGGTCGATCGCCAAATTCTCGATCAAGCTGGCGGAATTCGACACGCTGGTCGAACAGTTGAAAAACGCACCGCAGGTGGATAGCGAAGACCTTCGGCTCAAATTTGAAATCCTTTATTCGCGTTTTTACGTGCTGGAAACGGTCTCCGAATCCACCCAGCCGCTGTATGCCGAACCGGGTTATCCCGAAGTGGTCACGCACATGCGCGAGAAAATGGATCAGATTGATAATTTGCTGAACAGCCCGAAAATTGATTTCTCTCTGATTTCGCAGGCGATGAAGCAAATCAAGCCCTATGCGATTGAGATGGCTAACCTGACCGATCATGCCGAAGTGAAGCAGCGCACCGCGGCCTACGAAGACTATATCGAGAAACGACACATCATTTTCTATGGTCTGGTGATCGTGATGTTTTCAGTGATCGCGCTGATCGCCATCACGCTGATTGTGCTGCGTCAGCAGCGCCTGACTATCCGCCAGCAGGCCAAGGCGATTGAGGCGGAAAAAGCCACCCGCACCAAAAATGCCTTTCTGGGCGCCATCGGTCACGAGCTACGCACCTCGCTACAGAGCATCATGTCCGCCATTGATGTGCTGGTGAATACCCAGGTATCGGCCGAGCACGCGGACACTTTCCAAAGGCTGGAAACCGCCGCACAGCAAATTGAAAGTCAGATGAAAGACCTGACCGATTACGCCCATCTCGACAGCGGTATGATGGAACTGCGTATCGCTCCCTTCGATGCCCAGCGGCTGGTTGAAGAAACGGCGAATGAAATCAAAACGCTGCGCCAGAAAGATCAGGTCACTTTGCTGTGTGAAGTGGAATGCGGCCATCTGCAGATACATTCCGATCCGCTGCGCATCCGGCAAATTATCGTCAATCTGCTGACCAATGCGTTCAAATATACCGAAAGCGGCACCATCACGCTGCATAGTTGCTTGCGCAGCCAGGCTACCGGCAGTTCGCTGATTATTGAGGTCACCGACACCGGGATTGGTATCGAAAAGGGAATGCTGGATCAGATATTCCGGCCCTTCACCCAGCTTGATCAATCACATACCCGCCAGTATGGCGGCGTCGGCATGGGGTTGGCGATTGTGCACGGGCTGGTGACGCTGCTCAACGGCACCATTACCGTCTACAGCGAGATCAAAAAAGGCAGCACCTTTATCGTCAGCATTCCGGTAGAAGTCAGTAACGAGGAGGAGTTGGGTGAAACACCGCTCCACCAGCAAAGTTTGCCGCAGAAACAGCAGCATATCTTGGTCGTCGATGACAATAAATCGGTGAGTGACGCCTTCTCGGCGCTGCTGGACAAGCTCGGCTATCAGCATGAGCTGTGCAACTCGTCTGAAAGAGCGCTGCAAAAACTGCTACGGCGTCCTTACGACGCGTTGCTGCTGGATCTGCAAATGCCGGGAATCAATGGGGCCGCACTGGCTAAAAAACTGCGTGACCAACGTGGCCCCAACCGCCATATCCCGATTATCGGCATCAGCGCTTACACCCCTGAGCAACTGTCTGTCGAACAGCGGGCGCTGTTCGACAACTATTTAATGAAACCGGTTCGGCTGGACGCCTTGTCATCCGCACTGGCTTCACTGCTCGCTGCTAAAGGTTGAAGCACCGCAACAGTGCGGCTTCGATAACGTGGAGCCGCACGGGTTTTTCATAAGGGCCCAGCACATCATAGTCACGCATCGCCCTGGCGATTTCAGACTCCCGCTGGTCGGTACCCAACTGACCGGTAAGCACTAAAACCGGCGCGTCAGGGTTATCCGACGCGCGGATGGTTTCAATACAGCGATCTGCCGTTTCCTGACCGATCAACCAGTCGACCACGTAACCATCGAACAGACTTTGCTGCAGTGCCTGACAAAAGCTGCTGACGTCGTAAAATGCCACGGCATGGAAACCGCGCCCGTTTAGGTATTTGGTCAACTCATCGGCCGCCAGATGCGAATCATCGAGCACCGCAATGCTCAAACGCTCGTCTTCGACGGCTGCGGGGCGAACCTCTATCAGTTCCACACAATAGCGTTGCCCTTGCGGTGCATCATCCGCGCGATAAATGCCCCATTGCCCAGCCTGCTGCAGTGCGACATATTCCGCAGTCCGCCCGCCAATCAGCTCATGGCCGATATAACCGACGCAGGCTAATTCCACCCCGCCCACGTAAAAGATGGCATCACGTGCAATAGTTTGCGCGGAGACGTCATGTTCAGCACCGGTATCTACGATCGCAGCCGGCGTTTCCCCTAATGCCGCCGCGACGTCGTTAATCTGCTCCAGAGTCCAGGGACTTTGCCCTTTCAGCTTGCGATGCGCATGCGAAAAACTCAGATCCAGAATACGGCTGAGCTCCTTGGCATGCTGCCGCTTACCAATCCCATAATGTACAAACAGTTCCCTGACCCGGTTTGCAATCGACTGTGAATCGAATTTCTGATGATTGTTATCCATTTTTTCCTTCGATTTTTTTTGCTGTTTTTTCAGTCGTTTTCATACTTGCCGTGCAAAAAAGCGATCTAAAACTGGTATATGGTACAATGTATTATCTAAACATTGCTTGACATACCACATTATATAGTCAAACATGGTATCAGAAGAGACACACAGCAACACCACAATAAAAATATAACAATAGTGAAATCGCATCACCAATAATCACAATAACACCAGGGAAAGCTCATTTCGGTTGCTGTACTGAGAGAATGTATGCAACAGACCCTCACCGAAACTTGAGCCGTAGCGCTAATCTGTTTTACCCGCATTTGAACCGAGATCCGCAAGGGTCTCGGTTTTTTCTTGCCTTATTTTTACCTTAACCCTGCCGCTCCACACCGCCGCCTGCGGGGAAACCATGCAAAAAAATAGGGCCAGCAAGCTGGCCCTGTGGGTTTAAATCCCGAAAATGAAATGTGTTGGATCAGAACTTCCAGATAAAACCGGCGTTGACGCTGTTGTCCTGGTAGTTTTGCGACAGCAGCCCGCCGTAGCCCAGCGACAGCGTGGCGTTCTTGTTCACCGCCACTTCCGCACTGGCTTTCAGCACCGCACCGTCACGCGACGCCGACACGCTGTTCACCGCGAACGGTGAGCTGCCGCCGTTGAACTTCAGCCCGGTACCGCGATCCAGATCGCCGTACTGATGCTGCCAACCCAGCTCGCTGCGCAGCGCCACCGCAGTGGTTTTGCTCGCCTGCCACTCGGTGTCCGCACGCAGCCCCAGCGTCGAGACCGTCGCGTCGGTGTGTTGCTTGTCACCGTGCAGCGCCGCCGCCCCACCGTCTTCCGCGATGCCGTTGTTCTGGAAGTTGATGTACGCCAGGTTGGCGAACGGCTCCAGATTCACCCAGGCCGCTTTTATGCTGTATCCCGCTTCGGCGAACACCTGCTCGGTGCGCGCACTGTACTTCGCGGTTTCGCGATCTGACTGCATGCCGTAGTTCACCGAGCGTGAGGTATCGAAACGGTGCCAGGTGTAACCCCCACCGGCACGCAGAGCCAGTTCACCGAACTGTTTGCCGCCGTACACCGCCAGGTGGTAGTTGTCGCTGTCAGCATTCGAGCCATAACCGCCGTCCAGCGAAGTGCGGGTATAACCGGTCGCGACCCCTAACCGCCATTCGTCCGCCAGCGCAGAGTCCAGCCCCACCAGCACGCCGTAGGTGGATGCCTGATAGCCCGTGGCATTGGCATCACCCGACGCGTGGTCCCAGGCCCCCAACAGCTGCGCCCAGGCGCCACCGTCATCGTCAGCCTTGATGTCCGGCGAGGTCGCCAGCCCTTCCGCCTGACGCAAACGGCCGTTCAGCGCGTCGCGCAGGTAGCGGCTGTCGTTGACCTGTGCCGAAGCGATATCCGCGTGGATCTGCCCCGACAGCTGGCGGAACGCCTGCCGCGCTTCCCCCGCCGAACCGGCGTTGAGGATGCTTTCAAACACCGGATTGCCCGCCGCCAGCGCATCTGCCGCCGCCGCCACTGCCCGCTCGTTCTGCGTTGCCGCCACGCTGGCGAAACTGGTGTCATTACGGCCGACGTTGAGCGTTACCTGATTTGGCTGATAGGTCAGGCCGGTGCCCAGGAACAGGTAGTTCGGCGCCACAGAGTCAAACTGCCCACGGATACCCTGCTGGGCGGTCAGAATGTTGTACTGCTGACCCAGCAGGCTGCGAACCTCGTTTTGCGACAGCAGGTTGCTGCTGTTTTCCAGCGATACCGTCACCTCACCGCCGCCGATCGTCGCCGATCCGTTACTTTGGATCCGATCGCTCTGGCCGTTCGGTGCCACTTCCACCGCGTAACGGGAGCCTGGTTCGAAGCTGACGTCACGAGTCACGTTCAGCGTGCCGATCGAATTGCCCGGCGCCACGGTACCGCCGCTGCGGGCAGTTAACGACCCTAGCGTACCGGAACCGCCCAGCACGCCGGCGCTTTGTACCGTCACGTCCGAAGTCACCGAACCATTTACCGCCAGCAGGCCGGTATTGACCCACGTCGGGCCGGAGTAGGTGTTGTTACCGGTCAGTACCAACGCCCCCTGGCCCTCTTTGGTCAGGCCGCCATGGCCGGAAATATCGTTGGAATACACTTCAAGCGAGCAGTGGTAGTCATCGCAGACTCTGGCATGCAACGTACCCTCATCGATGATTGCCCCCATGCCAGGAATGTTGGCGACAAATTGCGACGAGCCGTAAGCCACGCCCGTCGGGTCCGGAATACGAAACTCCTCGGGGATATCATCGACGGTATAGAACATGCCCGGACCGTTAATCGCCTTGCCCAGATTGATCATCCCCCAGCCATACAAGGCATCGATGCCCGGAGCCCCCATATCGGTCGCGGTCGTTTTAAGCACATCGGCAATTTGCGCCGACGTCATGTATGGGAAACGCTGCAGCAATACGGCGACTGCGCCGGTCACGTGCGGCGTCGCCATTGAGGTACCGTTTTTATTGCCATAGTCGGAGACCAACTGGTTCGGATCTGAACCGTTGGCTACGGTGCTGTAGATTTTACTGCCCGGCGAGGAGACGCAGAAGCTGGCGGTATAGCCGCAACGCGAAGAGAAGCTGCTGATGGTATAAAGCACGCTGTTGGTGGAGGCGTCATCCTGCGCGACGCTGGCAACCGACAGCCAGTTAGGCGCAATATCCGGCACAAAATAGGCCAGGCCGCTGATCACATCCGGTTGGTTGTAGTTACCGTCGTTACCGGCGGCGAACAGCACCAGAATATTTTTACGTGCCGCATCGATAGCCCCCTGATAACCCGCCCCCGCCAGGCTGCCCAGCAAGGGTTTCACCTGATCAAACTGTTCCTGCACGTCCTTCAGCTCGAAATGCAGCGCATCGGGTTTCTTGCCATTATCCGAAAGAAAATCCGGAATGCTGACGCCCCAACTGTTGTTGATCACCCGCACGCCGTTGTTGATCATCGCCTGCCAGCCCGCGTTGGTCACGCTGCCATCCAGCCCGAGGAACTCACCGTAGGCCGGGCCGTCATTGTCGTTATCGACGCTGATGATTTGCGAATCAAAGGCGACGCCGTGCATGCCGGTGCCGTCACGGTTGGCACCGCTGATACCGGCAACGTGGACGCCGTGGTTACTTAACTGCCCCTGTGAACCACTGTAAAAATGGAAAGTACCGTCAAAGTAAAAACGATCGCCGGCCTTAATCCCCTCACGATGCGGATCGGTATAGGCGCGATAGCCTTCGGTGACAACGTTAGTCAGCTTGCCGTCACCGGCAAATTCCGGATGCTGGTTCACCGGGGTATCGAAGATCCCCACCTTTTGCCCTTTGCCGGTATAACCTGCCGCGTAAGCCTCGTCGGCATGGATAGCCCCCAACCCCCAGTTAGCATTGAATTCATTGCTGCGCCAACTGGCCGGATCGCCGCTCTTCCCCCCTTCGGTATAGGTCGCGGCCTGTGCACCACCGGCGGCCAACAACGCGCATAACAGGGCGTTCAGTTTCCATGTCGGCGCCAATGCCGGTTTGTTGTTTCCTGCAGATTGCTTCATTCCCTTATCCCTTGTTGTTTTTGGTAAAAACCGCCCCAGCGGGACGGTTGTTGCGTTTGTTTTTTAAGATCAGAAATGCCAGGTAAAACCGGCGTTAACGCTGTTGTCCTGGTAGTTTTGCGACAGCAGCCCGCCGTAGCCCAGCGACAGCGTGGCATTCTTGTTCACCGCCACTTCCGCACTGGCTTTCAGCACCGCACCGTCACGCGACGCCGACACGCTGTTCACCACGAACGGTGAGCTGCCGCCGTTGAACTTCAGCCCGGTACCGCGATCCAGATCGCCGTACTGATGCTGCCAACCCAGCTCGCTGCGCAGCGCCACCGCAGTGGTTTTGCTCGCCTGCCACTCGGTGTCCGCACGCAGCCCCAGCGTCGAGACCGTCGCGTCGGTGTGTTGTTTGTCACCGTGCAGCGCCGCTGCCCCACCATCTTCCGCGATGCCGTTGTTCTGGAAGTTGATGTACGCCAGGTTGGCAAACGGCTCCAGATTCACCCAGGCCGCTTTTATGCTGTATCCCGCTTCGGCGAACACCTGCTCGGTGCGCGCACTGTACTTCGCGGTTTCGCGATCTGACTGCATGCCGTAGTTCACCGAGCGTGAGGTATCGAAACGGTGCCAGGTGTAACCCCCACCGGCACGCAGCGCCAGTTCACCAAACTGTTTGCCGCCGTACACCGCCAGGTGGTAGTTGTCGCTGTCAGCATTCGAGCCATAACCGCCGTCCAGCGAGGTGCGGGTATAACCGGTCGCGACCCCTAACCGCCATTCGTCCACCAGCGCCGAGTCCAGCCCCACCAGCACGCCGTAGGTGGATGCCTGATAGCCCGTGGCGTTGGCATCGCCCGACGCGTGGTCCCAGGCCCCCAACAGCTGCGCCCAGGCGCCACCGTCATCGTCAGCCTTGATGTCCGGCGAGGTCGCCAGCCCTTCCGCCTGACGCAAACGGCCGTTCAGCGCGTCGCGCAGGTAGCGGCTGTCGTTGACCTGTGCCGAAGCGATATCCGCGTGGATCTGCCCCGACAGCTGGCGGAACGCCTGCCGCGCTTCCCCCGTCGAACCGGCGTTGAGGATGCTTTCAAACACCGGATTACCCGCCGCCAGCGCATCTGCCGCTGCCGCCACCGCCCGCTCGTTCTGCGTTGCTGCCACGCTGGCGAAACTGGTGTCATTACGGCCGACGTTGAGCGTTACCTGATTCGGCTGGTAGGTCAGTTCGGCCCCCAGGAAGGGAGAGAAGGTAGATGTGGAGGTAAACTGCCCACTGATACCCTGCTGGGCGGTGAGAATGTTGAACTGCCGGCCGATCAGACTGCCTGCGTTGCCCTGCGAAAGCAGATTGACGTTTTTTTCTTGCAACACCGCCACCTCACCGCCGCCGATCGTTGCCGATCCGTTACTTTGGATCCGATCGCTCTGGCCGTTCGCTGCCACTTCCACCGCGTAACGGGAGCCTGGTTCGAAGCTGACGTCACGAGTCACGTTCAGCGTGCCGATCGAATTGCCCGGCGCCACGGTACCGCCGCTACGGGCAGTTAACGACCCTAGCGTACCGGAACCGCCCAGCACGCCGGCGCTTTGCACCGTCACGTCCGAAGTCACCGAACCATTTACCGCCAGCAGGCCTTGATTGACCAGGGTTGGCCCTGCGTAGCGGTTATTGCCGGTCAGCACCAGTGTGCCGATGCCCAATTTGGTCAGGCCGCCATGGCCGGAAATATCGTTGCTCCAGACATCCAACCCGCAATGAATATCGTCACACACACGCTCGGTAGGTTTGCCTTTGTCCAGTACTGCACCGATGCCTGGCAGATTCACCACAAATTGCTCCGGGCCGTAGGCACCGCTCACGCGGAACTCCTCCGGGATATCCTGTTCGGTGACAAACATCCCCGGGCCGTGGATCGCTTTGCCCAAATCAATCATCCCCCAGCCGTAAAGCGCATCGATGCCCGGCGCGCCCATATCAACCGTGGTGGTCTTCAACACCGAAGCCACCTGTGCGCCGGTCATATAGGGGAAGCGTTCCATCAGCACTGCAATGCTGCCTGCCACGTGCGGTGCGGCCATTGAGGTTCCGCTGTATTTGGCATAGCCGGTGGTCAGGTTATCTACGCTGTTGCCTTCGATAATCGAGCTGTACACCTTGCTGCCCGGAGCGGAAACACAGAAGCTGGCGGTATAGCCACAGCGGGAGGAGAAGCTGCTGATGCTGTAATCACCGGTGTTATTCGGATCCTGCAGGCTGGCGACCGACAGCCAATTCGGCGCGATCTCCGGCACGAAATAGGCCAAACCGGCCATCGCGTCCGGGTTATTCAGGTTGTAATCGTTACCGGCGGCAAAGATGGTGACAATGCCGCTGCGCGCCGCATCGATCGCCCCCTGATAAGCACCACCGGCTTTAGTACCGAGGATCTGTTTGATTTGGTCGAACTGTTTCTGCGCGTCGGCAAGGGTGAAATGCGGATAGGCTGGATCCTTGCCACCCTGATCAAATTTCTCGGTAATGCCGATACCCCAGCTGTTGTTGATGATGCGTGCACCGCTGGCGATCAATGCGTTCCAACCTGCCTGATATACCGCGCCATCGTTGCCGAGAATGATGCCGTCTTCCGGCCCCGGATCCCCGTTCTCCGCACTGATGATTTGCGCGTTAAACGCCACACCGTGCATCTCGCCGCCGTCGCGGTTACCGGCGGCGATGCCGCCTACGTGGGTCCCGTGCGAGCCGAGAGTGCCGTCGGAATCCACGCTTGGCGTGCCGTCATAGCGAAATGCATCGCCTTTCTTCACCGGGATATAGGGGTCGGTATATTCGCGAATCCCCGTCGTGACCAGGTTGATCACTTTGTCCTGACTGCCGAACTCCGGGTGTTTGGCATATACCGGCTGATCGAAAATACCGAGCTTAACGCCTTTTCCGGTATAACCGGCGGCGTAGGCCTGATCGGCGTGGATGGCCCCCAGGCCCCATTCGGCATTAAATTCCTTACTGCGCCAACTGGCGGGATCGCCCTGCTTTCCGCTCTCTACATAGGGCGCAGCCTGCGCCCCACCGATGGTTGCCAGGCAAAAAAGCATCGCGCTCCACTGGGCGCGGCTAACGCCAATTTCAGGCCAGCCGAAGGCCGCCTGAACAGGCTTGACTCCTCTACGTTTATTTTCCATCCCAGATACCGTCCATTGTTGTTTGCAAATGTTTTATTGGTTTTTTGTGTAACAGTTTCGTAACACCAAATAAATAAAGCACAACAATCTCAAGCGCGCCTTATGGGTCAATAAGGCAAACGCCTAACGGGGGAACGTCATTGTTAGAAAAAAGGAAGGAAAGACATAAGGATTTTGAATGACCGAAAACGGGCGAGAAGAATGAGCCCATCTTGGCGAGATGAAAAGCTAATTAAATGATAAATAGAAATAAATCAAATAACAAAAGCCGACAAACTCGCCTCCGTCGACCATTAAAAAAAAGCATAAAATGCGTTTATTATTTCTTTTAATTATAAGAATTATCAATATTCACTCAGTGAAATATGCTGGTTTACACGGAGCAGACCATTGAAAATTGGATTATCATGCTAACGGTTTTTTGCTGTTCATCGCATCTTCTTCACCTTGCGGAAAAATGGCTTTCGCCAGTAATAAATGCCTGCACAGGCGAAGTGCGCTTCATGATCCCGGCTTGCGGTGTACCCACATTGGACGCGCCGCGGCAGCCGTTTCGGGAGCCACTGTGCGGCCCACCAGCAAAAGATGTGTTGGTAAAAACCGCTTATCATATTAATGACCCGCGTTTTGCCCAGATCGTGATCGAACAATTCCGCTCGGTTACTGGCGTGCCGAATGAGTTTCTTCCACGGGCCTTATCAACGGAAAGGTTCTTTAATCCAAAAAAAGGGCCAGAGAATTAATCTGGCCCTTTTTACTTACCGCATGAAATTATTTCTGTTCAGTCGTCATTTTCGACTTCATGTTATTCATGTGGTCCATCATTTTCTGTTCGCGTTTCTGATAATTCTCATTGTATTGTTTTTTCTGCTCTGGGGTCAGCAGGTTGTACATTTTATTTTCAGCTTTGGCGCGCTCCAGCATATGCTCGGACTGAGTTTTGCTGATGGCGTCAATTTGGGCTTTCGCTTTGGCTTCATCGAAGCTGTCGGAGGCGACCAGGCTATGCAAGGCCTGACGCTCCTCTTTCATGCCCGCACCGCGTTTCTGATGCGACTCTTTCATGATATCGCGCATTTGTTGGCGCTGCTGTTCAGTCAGGCTCAGACCGGCGAATGGCCCGCCTTTACCCTCGCCCTTGTGGTGCATCATTTTCATCGGAGTGGCATCTGTCGTCGCAGGTGCCGCTGTCGTATCTGCAGCGAAAGCCATGGAAGCAGAACCCAGAGCCAGAGTAGAAGCGACAAATAAAGCGGTCAGTTTACGCATGATCATTTCCTTAAAATTATTCTTCATCAGGAGCGCTGTACGTGAACAGGCTCATCTTTCGTCGGAGATAATAATAGGCCGATAAACATATAGTAATGCGATGGTGTGTAAATTTATTAAAGCCCGAAACAGGTTTATTCGACAATAATGAATGAATTATGGAGATGTTGTTTATTATCTGGAAATTTTGGTTTCCCCTGGCCTGACGATCACCTGATTTTGCTTTCCCCCCGATGGGGTTATTCCTGTCAAAGCCCGTCTTTATTATAATTTAGGCTTATCCACTGCAACCGTCCTGCAACAAGATGACGACGGCATCGAAAGCAGCAATCGTACGAATCTCTCGAAAGCGCAGGTTCTCACTTACACTTAAGATTGTATCCACCCCCAGTGAGATCGTCAGGATCCGCTGCGCAACGCAGCCTTCTGCAGCGGCGGCAACGCGACGTTTACACTGCAAAACTAATTATTGGTTATATAATAGTTTCATCCTCTGCCCGTGAAAAACGTGTTATATGATGGAGATACGTGCACTACGGCCACTACCGAGCCAGAATTTGCTGCTGTGCCCATCGCACAGGCTGGCTGTCGTGCCATTTTGAGGAATCATCATGTTCGCAGACCAAGGCCCTATGCTTCTTAATGCCCACTTCGGCACCAACAGCCCATATTGGCGGTTGGCGTTTGACAGCAATGCCCTGGCGCTGTCGGCAGTGAAAGGCAAAACCCATATGGCCGTGGCGCTCAGCGCCATGCAGGCAGCCAAAATCCGCCGTCTGACCGGCATTACCGCCAGCCTTGATATCACCATCACGCTGGGGGGTGAGCCGATACATCTGCATCTGGTCGGGCGCAGGATCAATAATCAGGAATGGGCGGGTACCGCCTCGGCCTTCAGCGACACCCAATCGGTCGCCCGCGATCTGGTACACGGCCTGTCTTTTGCCGAACAGGTGGTGTCAGAAGCCAATTCGGTGATTGTGATTGTTGACCAACATGGTCGTATTCAGCGCTTTAACCGACTGAGCGAAGAGTACACCGGCCTGCACGAACATGATGTTATTGGTAAAAACGTCTTTCAGCTGTTTATGAGCCCGGAAGAAGCGGCGGCATCGCGGCGAAACATCGCCGGTTTTTTTCGCAACGGATCATCCTATGAGGTGGAACGTTGGATCAAAACGGTGAAGGGGGAACGGCTGTTCTTGTTTCGCAACAAGTTCGTCCACAGCGGCAGCGGTAAAAATGAGGTGTTCCTGATTTGCTCCGGCACCGACATCACCGAAGAGCGTCGCGCTCAGGAACGACTGCGGGTGTTGGCCAATACCGACATTATTACCGGCCTGCCCAATCGCAATGCCATTCAGGACAAAATCACCCAGGCAATCGCCGCACGCGACGGCAATCATGTCGGTCTGGTGTATCTCGATCTCGACAACTTTAAAAAAGTGAATGACGCCTACGGCCATATGTTCGGCGACCGTTTATTGGTGGAGGTGTCGTTGGCGGTGCTTGGCTGTCTCGCGCCAGACCAAACCCTGGCTCGCCTGGGGGGCGATGAGTTTCTGGTGCTTGCCCAGCAGGCCGACCGCGAGATGCTGCAACGGCTGGCACAGCGCATTATCGACCGCTTGAAGACCCCCTTTCGTATCGGCCTTATCGAGGTCTATACCGGCTGTTCGATTGGCATTGCGCTATGCCCCGAACATGGCAACGATCTCGACAGCCTGATCCGCAGTGCTGATACCGCCATGTACGTCGCCAAAGAGCACGGCAAACGCACCTATACCGTGTTCTCGCCGGAAATGAACAAACGCGTCGCGGAATACATGTGGCTGGATACCAACCTGCGAAAGGGGTTGGAACAAGATCAACTGGTGGTGTACTACCAGCCCAAAATCGAGGCGCTCAGCGGCAAGGTGTGCAGCGTAGAAGCTTTGGTGCGTTGGGATTCACCCGAGCGCGGCCTGATCCCACCGTTGCAGTTTATCTCTTATGCCGAAGAATCCGGTCTGATAGGCCCACTCGGGCGCTGGGTGCTGCAAACCGCCGCCAGACAGGCCGCACAGTGGCAGCGACAAGGCTTGAATCTGCGGGTGGCAGTGAATCTTTCCGCACGGCAGTTGGTTGATGATTCCATCGTTGAAGATCTCGCTCAGGTATTGCAGTGCAATCACCTGGCCCCCTGCCTGCTCGACTTCGAACTCACGGAAAGCAGCCTGATTGAGGATGAAAAACGTGCCCGCGAAGTGATCACGCGGTTACGCGATCTGGGAGCGCAGGTGCATCTCGATGATTTTGGCACCGGCTACTCTTCTTTGGCCCAGTTGGCACGCATTCCGCTGGATGCCATCAAGCTGGATAAAAGCTTCGTGCGTGGGGTGAATTGCAATCCGGTTTCGCAGTCGCTGGTGCGGGCCATCGTCGCGGCGGCCGAAGCGCTCAGGTTCCGGGTGATTGCCGAAGGTGTAGAGACCGAAAGCGAAAATCAGTTTCTGGATGAAGTCGGTGTGGATGAGAAACAAGGATTTCTGTTTGCGCGGCCAATGCTCCCGGACCAGTTGGAACATTGGCTGCAATCTTATTGCCCGCATCCCTCCTCAGCCTGATGCGGGCCGGGTAATTTTAGCCTGCACGACGCAGGTTTAGCGTGTGGCGGTCTTGTAGCATAACCAGACGCTCGATATAGGCACGATCTTTCTCCTCGATGGTGAAGGCCGAATGCACCCAATCCTCGGTAATATCCATCAGCTCCGAACGCGTGAGCTGCAATACCCGCTGACGGGCGCGTAGCATGGCGCGCATCCCGTTCAATTTTGGCCGGATGGTATCGATGAAGGTGCGGGTCGCCACATAAGCATCGCCGGGCTGGAACAACTGATCGACCAGGCCACGGCTTTCAAACCATTCCGCGGTGTGCGACTCGCCCCCCCAGATCAGCTCTTCCGCCAGGCGCATACCTGCCTTGCGTGCCACCAGCGAATATCCCCCCATGCCGGGGAACAGGTTGAACGCAATTTCCGGAAAACCCATCCGCGCGTTGTTCTGTGCCAACACGAAATGGTGCGCCAACGCCGCTTCGAAGCCGCCCCCCAGGGCGCTGCCCTCCACCATCGCAATGCTGACCGCACCGGTATCAAACCCGCGCGCCGCCGCATGCACGCAGTCAATGCAGGCACGTGCGTAAGCCATCATCGCCTCGCGCTTGCGGTTTTTAATGGCCTCGGCAAAGAACTGCAGATCGCCACCGACGTTGAACATATTGGGCACCAGCGATCCGGTGACCCAAAAATCAAACTGCAATGAAGACTCTTTTGCTGCCTGCGCCAGCGTCATGATGTCTTCGATTAACGCCTGATTGAAGCAAGGGCGCGGTTCAGCACGCAGCAGCATCCACATGATGTGCCGTTCCTCCTCATAGTAGGCGGATATCTGGGTCAAATTGCCCGCTTCGGTAAACGGGCGACAGGTGGGGTGATTAAGTAATTTCATATGACCTTCCATTTTCTCTCGTGTTAACAGTTGAAACCGTTCCAGCCCCTACGGCTGCAGTTGCGCGGCGACTGGTAAACCGTCGCGCCACATCATGAGTAAACGCTTTCTTAGTGATGAAACAGATAAAAATTGAAGGTCGGAGAATGAAAAAAACCGCGCTGGAACGCGGCTGACATAAGAATTTTACCTATCGGCAGGCTGTAACATTTCACCGGGGGAGTGAACGCGCTAAGCTCACAAATTAGCCGGTTACCAGCCCCGGCGGCCAAAACGGCGAGCCTTTTGGCTATAATCAACATTGAGACAGCCTATTTATCGTTAAGGATATCGTGACGTAATGCCTACAGGATCAGATAAAGACCCCCGTCAGCCCAACAGTGAAGCGCCGCAAAAACCGCTGATCGACATCAAGACCGGCCACCAGACCCTTGACCGGCGCATTTCCGGATTTTCACGCCTGGTCGAACGCATCAAGGCCTGGCCAAGCATCGCTCACCTGCTGCGCGCCACCGAGCGCTTTAACGATCGCCTGGGCAGCCAATTCGGCGCTGCCATCACCTATTTCTCGTTTCTTTCGCTGATCCCGATTCTGATGGTGTCATTTGCCGCCGTCGGTTTTGTGTTGGCATCCAATCCGGACCTGCTAACCGGGCTGATCAATAAAATCGTCGGCAGCATCAGCGATCCGACCCTGGCAGGCACGCTGAAAAACACCGTCAATACCGCCATTCAGCAACGTACCACCGTGGGGCTGACCGGCCTGGCGCTGGCGCTGTATTCGGGGATCAGTTGGATGGGCAACCTGCGAGAGGCGATCCGTGCACAGTCGCGTGACGTCTGGGAGCGCAATCCGCAGGATCAGGAAAAAATCTATTTCAAATACACCCGCGATTTTATCTCGCTCACCGGTCTGGTGGTGGCGCTGATTATCACCCTGACGTTGACCTCCATTGCCGGTTCGGCGCAGGCGGCGATCGTGCAGGCGCTGGGTCTGGAAGGCATAGAATGGCTGCGACCGGCCATGACGCTGATTGCGCTGTCGATCTCCATCTTTGCCAACTACCTGCTGTTTCTGTGGATCTTCTGGATGCTGCCACGGCATAAGCCGAAGAAAAAGGCGTTGCTGCGGGGCACGCTGCTTGCCGCTATCGGTTTCGAAGTGATTAAGTTTGTGATGACCATGACGCTGCCACAGGTGGCTAAATCCCCTTCCGGGGCAGCCTTTGGTTCGGTGATTGGGCTGATGGCGTTTTTCTATTTCTTCGCCCGTCTGACGCTGTTTTGCGCCGCCTGGATCGCCACCGCGCAATATAAAGAGGATAAAACCCTGCCAACCTCAGAACAATCCGCGCCGTAAATCAACGCAATCATACCGGCCACTTTCCTGTGGCCGGTTTTTTATTTTGCATTCAAGCAATTAAACCAGCATATAAAACCAATAAGAAACCCGATCACCTGCCAAAACCAGCATAACAAACTACAGCCTAACTTTTCTTTTCGCCTTTTACAGATGTTCAGTCTGCGAATCATTCATTTGGCAACGTTAAAATCTATGCGGAAACGCAGTGATGAAACATTAAGCTTTTTAACCGGTTAATCGCCGCATTGTACAAAGTTTCGTCATTGAAAAGGCATTTTGCTGTGACTAAGATGGATTTTTACAAATTCAAAATATAAGAAATATTATGCAAGCCTCCATCGCACCAACTCTGGACGCCGACGACGCGTCAACACCGGTTAACTCACGCGGAAAAGTGATTGTCGCCTCGCTGGTCGGGACCGCTATCGAGTTTTTCGATTTTTACATTTACGCCACCGCTGCGGTGATCGTTTTCCCGCATATCTTCTTCCCACAGGGCGATCCCACGACCGCCACGCTGCAGTCGCTGGCCACTTTCGCCGTCGCTTTCGTTGCGCGCCCTATTGGTTCGGCGCTGTTCGGCCACTTCGGCGATCGCGTTGGGCGTAAGGTGACCCTGGTCGCCTCACTGCTGACCATGGGGATTTCCACCGTGCTGATCGGCCTGCTGCCAAGCTACGAAACCATTGGTATCTTCGCGCCAATCCTGCTGGCGCTGGCGCGCTTCGGTCAGGGTCTGGGCCTGGGCGGGGAATGGGGCGGCGC
This sequence comes from Serratia sp. Je.1.23.a, assembly GCF_051129805.1. Taxonomy (NCBI): domain Bacteria; kingdom Pseudomonadati; phylum Pseudomonadota; class Gammaproteobacteria; order Enterobacterales; family Yersiniaceae; genus Serratia; species Serratia sp. Je.1.23.a. Next base: position 219,015 of record NZ_JBCPSR010000008.1, read on the forward strand.
AGCCTTGCTGGCCACCGAGAATGCCCCGGCCAGAAAACGGGCGCTGTACGGTTCCTTCCCGCAGCTGGGCGCGCCTATCGGCTTCTTCTTCGCCAACGGGACCTTCCTGCTGCTCTCCTGGTTGCTGACTGACCAGCAGTTTATGGAATGGGGCTGGCGCGTGCCGTTTATTCTGTCCGCCGCGCTGGTGCTGATCGGGCTGTACGTACGAGTGTCACTGCATGAAACACCGGTATTCGCCAAGGTGGCAAAAGCCGGCAAGCAGGTGAAAATTCCGCTCGGCACCCTGCTCAGCAAGCACCTGAAAGTGACGATCCTCGGCACCTTCATCATGCTGGCAACCTATACGCTGTTCTACCTGATGACGGTCTACTCGATGACCTACGGCACCACGCCGCAGCCGCTGGGGTTGGGCTATTCGCGCAACAGCTTCCTGTGGATGCTGATGGTGGCGGTGATCGGCTTTGGCGTTATGGTACCGATTGCCGGTCTGCTGGCTGACGCCTTTGGCCGTCGCAAGACCATGATCGTCATTACTCTGCTGATGATCGCCTTCGCCTTCCTGTTCCCGAGCATGCTGGGTTCCGGAAACCAGGCGCTGGTGATGGGCTTCCTGCTGTGCGGCCTGAGCATCATGGGGCTGACCTTCGGCCCGATGGGCGCGCTGCTGCCGGAGCTGTTCCCGACGGAGGTTCGCTATACCGGCGCATCCTTCTCCTATAACGTCGCGTCAATCCTCGGGGCTGCGGTAGCGCCTTATATCGCCACCTGGCTGGCAACGCACTACGGCCTGTTCTATGTCGGTCTGTACCTGGCGGCCATGGCCAGCCTGACGCTGATTGCCCTGCTGTTGATGAAAGAGACCCGAGACAAGTCACTGTAACCCTGCTCTGCTTACGCGGCCCCCATCAGACGGGCCGCACTTCCCGTATTGTCTCCTGTCATAAAATCGGACTATGCTGAACCCTTCCTCTTTGACAGAAATGGAAATCAATAATGTCTCTGCGCCGCAGACTGTTTTGGTACGTTGTGCCATTGGTGGTGATCGCCATTGCGCTGGCTGGCTGGTTCTGGCTAATACCCTCCAATTCAAACGCGCTATGGCGTATCGTCAGCCAACAGTGCCTGCCCAACCAACAAACGCATAACAACCCTGCCCCCTGCGCGCAGGTCGACCCACAGGCCGGTTTTGTGGTGTTTAAGGATCGCAACGGGCCACTGCAGTATTTACTGATGCCAACGGCCAAAATCACCGGCATTGAAAGCCCGCAGGTGCTGGAAGCCACCACCCCAAACTTCTTTGAGCAAGCCTGGGCAGCGCGGCATTTTATGGCGGATAAATACGGCAAAGAGATTGATGACGCCGATATTTCGCTGGCGATTAACTCGCAATATGGCCGAACGCAGAATCAGTTGCATATTCATATCTCCTGCCTGTTACCGGCGGTAAAAACGCAGTTGGCGCGATATGCGACAGAATACAGTGAACAGTGGGAACCCATGCCCGGCGGTTTACTGGGGCATGACTATCTGGTGCGCAAGGTCACCGCTAATGATCTGAAAAAACAGGGGGCTTTCCGCCTGCTGGCGAAAGGGGTACCACGATCCAAAGGCCGTATGGGCAGTTTTGGCCTGGCAATGACCGCATTGCCGGGCGGCGACTTCCTGCTGCTGGCCACCGAGCGCAGCCTGCTGCCGTTTACCCTGGCCTCGGCGGAAGAAATTCAGGATCACGACTGCCGGGTTCTGCAATAAAAATGGCCCGCAGTGCGGGCCATTAGCGATCATTTTTTCTTCTTCATCTGCTGCAGAATTTGTCCGCACTGGTTTTCCTCACCGCCTTCGCTCGGCGAAACCAGCGCCAACAATGCCGCTGCCGGCGTCAGTACCACGCCCAGCGCCACTGCCGCAGCACCGCGCGCAATCAGCGGACCAGCCTTCACCCCAGCGTCCGGATGTGCGAAGGTGCCTTTCACATACAGCGGCGAACGCAGCGTCAGCACGCGCATCCCCTTACTTTCCGGATCGATGGACAGGTCCAGCCGCTCCGTGGCCAGATTGGTATTGCCGCTGATATTGATAATCGCGTTCTCGGTATCGAACACAAACAGCCGCGGTGCCGCCACGCCGGTGCTGATCCCGATGTCCGCCGCCGCACAGTTAATGCCCACGACGTCGTCGCCAAAGAGCTGCGCTACCAGATAGTTACCGACGTTGAGCCCGAGAATTTCCATCAGGCTACGGCTGATAACCCCATTGTTAATCACCATCCGCAGATCGCCGCTGCTGGTCGCCAGCAAGTCCGCCACCGAGTTGCCCGTGCCGGTGAGTTTGGCATCGCCGTTCAGTTGCCCCAGGCTACGTTTCATCGATCCCACGTTCGGCAACAGTTGCTTGAGCTGGAATTTCCGCGCGTGCATATCCACCCGACCCTGCATCGGATTCTTGCTGCCGTCGAGGCGCAGGGTGGCGTTGAGGTTACCGCCCGCCACGCCGAACCGCAGCGGATCCATCAGGATGGCGCCGTTGTTCAACTGCAGATGGGTATAGAGGTCGCTCAGCGGCAGCGAGCTGCCGTGCTCAATGCGCTTGGCGGTGAATTTGACGTCCGCATCCATCACCTTCCAGCTTTGGGTTTCAAACTTTTCTACCGGCAGCACCTTGCCGGCCGGCTGACGGCTTTTTTCGCCGCGTCCGGCTTTTTCGGTGTTGGAGTCCGCGCCAATCAACGGTGCCAGATCGGCGAAGCGCAGCTGTTTCGACAATACCTCACCGCTTAGCTTCGGCCGGGGTTTGCTGGCGACATAGGTCAAATCACCGTGAATATCGCTGTCGCCGATTTTGCCGTCGAATTTTTGGTACTGGAATACGGCTCCGCCTTTCTCGTGCAGGCGAGCACTCAGGTGACCATCGGTGGAGTAAGGCGGAGTATTCGGCAGCAGCACGCCGGTAAGGCCATACAGATTCCCCAGGCTGTCACCGGAGAATTTAAGCTGCAAGTCCAGCCCGCCGAGGTTCATCGGGTCGGACAGCGTACCTGCTACCACCACCCGGGTTGAGCCGGAACGCACATCTGCCTGCAGCGGGAATGGCGAGTCGGCACTTTGTAACGACAGCATACCGCCGATCTTGCCGCTGCCCGCCAGCGGCTCACCGTTATAGGTCCCCTTCACCTTCCAACCGAAAACATAGTCAGGCGTGGTGGCTTTGCTGGCGTCTTTTCTGCCCGTCACTTCGCTGAACGGCAAAGGTTTGCCGAGCGGGTCAATCTCAGCGCGGAAATCGGCCTTCAGCGTGGCGTCTTTGAAAGCAATCTGACCCTTATCGAATACGATGTCATGAACGTTCACCGTCCAGTCGGACGGGGGCTGATTGGGATCGCCGGCCAGGTTAAAGGTCCAGTTATTCTCACCATTGGCCAGACGCCGCAGGCTCGCGTTCGGCTGCTTCAGCCAAATACGCGGGATCAGCACCTCTTTACCCAATAACGCCAGTGGCGAGATGCTGGCTTCGACGCGCTGCAACTGGACCATAGTGTCGCCCGGGATATTTTCCGGGTTACCCAGCACGATATCTTCGGCATGAATACGCGGCCATGGCACCCAGGCACGCCAACCGCCTTCATCTTTGTCGCGCGTCCAGGCCACACCCAAGTCGCCACGGATAGCGAACGGACGGTGCAATTCGGCAGACACCTTGTCATTAATGGTCGGTTTGAGGCGATTCCAGTCGAAGGCCAGCGCAAAGATCACCAACGCGACGATGATCAGCAGCACAATACCGCCCACCCAAGTGAACGCCTTTCCTGTTTTTGTCATAATGGCTCCCTGAACGCGAAACTTGCCAACAATTGATAAGCAACTGTTATCAAGCCTAGCCGAGGATAGGCCAGAGTTCACGCTTTAGGGGACGAGGATCAGGCAGTCGGCGCGGAAAACAATCTGGGCAAGGTTTGCAGAGTGTCGAAATGGGCCGGACGGGAAAGGTAGTACCCCTGCGCCGCCAGGGCACCAGAGCGCTGTACCAGCAGCCATTCCTGCTCGGTTTCCACTCCTTCTACAATCACTCCTTCGCTGTGCTGATTCATTATTCTGACCAGCGTGGAGAGCAGTTGAATGCCATCCTCCGTCTGCTTAAGCAGGGTGAACAATTCACGCGCCACCTTGATGTATTGATAGCGCCAGGTACTGACGGCGGAGAAATTCGCCAACCCGCTACCGAAGTCATCCAACCACAGCCGCTCGGCCCCGGCAATTTGCTGCAACGGGCCGTTCAACGCCATTCCCGCGTGCTCCACCAGCTCGAAGCGCAGATAAGGCATGCTGGCAATCTGTCGTTGCAACACGTCGTGCCGCTGAAGCGCCTGCAATGCAATGCCGTCGATATTGACCGACACCATCAACGCGTGACGGGTCAACAACGGCTGCCAGTGCTGGAGCAGCGTCAGCTGTTCCTGAATGATCTGCAGGCGCTTGCGCACGTCAAGGGCAGCAAAATAGTGCTCCGGCGACAGCGGTTTGTCCGGTGCGTCAGGATGAGACACCGCCGTCAGCAGTTCGAGTGCCAGCAGAGTGCCACAGGTGCGGTAGATCGGCTGAAAAGTATACTGCCGCCGGCATTGCCGCCAAAAATGCTGTGCTTTTATATGTGTGCATACGGCAAGGAATGGCGCCAGCAGACCAGAAATCATCTTGGTTGTCATTGGGACTATCGCCATCGAAGGGACATGAAAACGCTCAGTCTGCGTGATTGCTTCCCTGGGTTTATCGGCAGCAGGCGATAAAACTTTAAGCGGCGGCAAAAGCCTTCTACAGTGAATAGCGATAACAAAAAACCAAGGAAAAAAACATGCCCTACGTAAATATCAAAATTACCCGTGAAGGTGCGACAGCGGAGCAAAAGAAACAGCTGATCGCCGGCGTGACACAACTGCTGGTGGATACGCTGGGGAAGAATCCGGCCACCACCGTGGTCGTCATCGATGAAGTAGAAACCGACAACTGGGGCATCGGCGGCAAATGCGTCACCGAGCTGCGCGCAGCCGCTAAATAACGGCGGACTCTTGTCTGCGGATCGGGAAATTTTTCAGTTTCCCGATCTTTGTCATAATTAAATTAAAACGTTGTTTTATTTTCGTTGACTCCCTCGCCCCTTGCCTTGAGACTGGATGGGTTTCGCATTCATTCACCTTCTTCTTTCAGCCAGGGCTCGTTGACTATGACCACCCAGAATCTTGCCGTGATCGGCGAATGCATGATTGAACTGTCGCAAAAAGGCGCGGACCTTAGCCGCGGCTTTGGCGGCGATACGCTAAATACTGCCGTATACATCGCCCGCCAGGTGGCAGAAAGCACGCTGCAGGTGCATTACGTTACCGCGCTCGGCACCGACAGTTTCAGCGATGAGATGCTGCACGCCTGGCAACAGGAGAAGGTCAATACGCGCCTGGTTCAACGGCTGGAAAACAAGCTGCCGGGCCTGTACGTGATCGAAACCGATGAGGCCGGCGAACGCACTTTCTATTACTGGCGCAATGACGCCGCCGCCCGTTACTGGCTGACCAGCCCACAGGCGGAGACGTTATGCGAACAACTGGCCCACTTCGATTATCTATACCTTAGCGGCATCAGCGTGGCGATCCTCGACGCGGCCAGCCGCACCAAGCTGCTGGCATTACTGCGCCAGTGCCGCGCCAACGGTGGCAAAGTCATTTTCGATAACAACTATCGCCCGCGGCTGTGGCAAAACCGGGAAGAAACGCAGCAGGCTTATCGCGAAGTGCTGGCCTGCACCGATATCGCCTTCCTGACGCTGGATGACGAGGATTTGCTGTGGGGCAAACAGCCGGTGGAACAGGTGGTGCAGCGCACGCAGCAGTTGGGCGTAATGGAGATTGTGATCAAACGCGGGGCAGAGGCCTGCCTGGTGTTCAGCGCTGAAGGCACCGAATTTGAAATCCCGGCGGTACGGCTGCCGAAAGAAAAAGTAGTGGATACCACAGCGGCCGGGGACTCTTTCAGCGCGGGTTACCTGGCGGTACGCTTAACCGGCGGCGACGCCGTGCAGGCGGCGCAGCGCGGTCATCTCACCGCCAGCACGGTGATCCAGCATCGTGGCGCCATTATCCCACTCGCCGCCATGCCGCAATGAATCCTGTTCCGTAGAAATGCGAAAGGCCAGCAATAATGCTGGCCTTAGTCTGATGACAAACACCCGAAAAACGTGGTTTTCGGATGTTTGGGGTAAATCAGAAGACATAATCCTTTGTTTTTATTCGTCCTCAGATCAGGACTTTTAACTGCATAGGACTTTGTCAGCAATCTGAGGCCAGCAATAATGCTGGCCTTTTTATTGGGCTCGAAAACCCATCTTAATACCCTATGGATTTCAGGTTGTAGCCAGGTGCCAAGCTATCTCATCCCCAGGAGCTTACCTTAGTCAGCGACTGGGGTGTGATAGTGCAGGTAACAACGCTACAGCCTGAAAGACGACGGGTATTTAGCCTGCTACCGCGATACGTTTCATATCCGTCATATAACCACGCAGCTTACGGCCAACGGATTCGATTGGGTGATTGCGCACCGCTTCGTTCACGTCACGCAGTTGCGCGTTATCTACGGAAGTCCCGGCCACGGATTTGCCCAGATCACCCGCCTGCAGGGTAGTCATGAACTCTTTCAGCAATGGCACTGCCGCGTTGGCAAACAGGTAGTTGCCGTACTCGGCGGTATCAGAGATAACCACGTTCATTTCGTACAGACGCTTACGCGCAATGGTGTTGGCGATCAGCGGCAGCTCGTGCAGTGATTCGTAGTAAGCGGATTCTTCGATGATACCTGCGTCAACCATGGTTTCAAACGCCAGCTCAACACCGGCTTTCACCATTGCCACCATCAGTACGCCGTGGTCAAAGTATTCCTGCTCGCTGATTTTGCCTTCGAACTGCGGCGCGTTTTCAAACGCCGACTTGCCGGTCTCTTCACGCCAGTTCAGCAGCTTCACGTCATCTTCTGCCCAGTCGGCCATCATGCCGCTGGAGAAGGCACCGGAGATGATGTCGTCCATGTGCTTCTGGAACAGCGGCGCCATGATCTCTTTCAGTTGCTCGGACAGCGCATAAGCACGCAGTTTAGCCGGGTTGGACAGACGGTCCATCATCAGGGTGATACCGCCCTGCTTCAGCGCTTCGGTGATGGTTTCCCAACCGAACTGGATCAGTTTTTCTGCATAAGCCGGGTCGGTACCTTCAGCAACCAGTTTATCGAAGCACAGCAGTGAACCCGCCTGCAGCATGCCGCACAGAATGGTCTGCTCGCCCATCAGGTCAGACTTCACCTCGGCGACGAAGGAAGACTCCAGAACGCCGGCGCGGTGACCGCCGGTCGCGGCAGCCCATGCCTTGGCAATCGCCATGCCTTCGCCTTTAGGGTCGTTTTCCGGGTGAACCGCAATCAGGGTCGGTACGCCGAAACCACGTTTGTATTCTTCACGCACTTCGGTGCCAGGACATTTTGGCGCAACCATCACCACGGTAATGTCTTTACGTACTTGCTCACCCACTTCAACGATGTTGAAGCCGTGAGAGTAGCCCAGCGCCGCGCCGTCTTTCATCAGCGGCTGTACGGCACGCACTACCGAGGTGTGCTGCTTGTCCGGCGTCAGGTTAACCACCAGGTCGGCCTGCGGGATCAAGTCTTCGTAAGTCCCTACTTTGAAGCCGTTTTCGGTCGCTTTACGCCATGAAGGACGCTTTTCGTCGATAGCTTCTTTACGCAGGGCATAAGCCACATCCAGCCCTGAGTCACGCATGTTCAAGCCTTGGTTCAGACCCTGTGCGCCACAGCCGACAATCACCACTTTTTTGCCTTTCAGGTAGCCGGCTTCATCAGCGAATTCTTCACGTGCCATAAAACGGCATTTACCCAATTGCGCCAACTGCTGACGCAGGTTCAATGTGTTGAAATAGTTAGCCATGGTGGTACTCCAGTTAGATGTTGTGTCTTGCATGTTATTTTCATTCCCCGCCTGTCTGTGCGGAGATTCGTTAAACTCAATGTATAACAGGAAACGCGTTGCTTAAATTGATATATTACGAATGTGATATTGCAATTTATGCAACACTCTTGCTGCGAGCGTACTGATATGGATTTGCGTGATTTAAAGCTGTTCCTTCATCTGGCCGAAAGCCACCATTTTGGCCGCACCGCCAAGGCGATGCACGTCAGTCCGTCGACGCTTTCCCGCCAGATCCAACGGCTGGAAGAGATCCTCGGGCAGCCGCTGTTTTTACGCGATAACCGCACCGTGCAGCTCACCGATGCCGGCGAGCAACTAAAAGACTTTGCCCAGCAGACGCTGTTGCAATACCAGCAGCTGAAGCATTCTCTCGGCCAGCACGGCCCTTCGCTGAGCGGCGAGCTGCGGCTGTTCTGCTCGGTCACCGCCGCCTACAGCCACCTACCGCCGATCCTGGACCGCTTCCGCGCGCAACATCCGCTGGTAGAAATTAAACTCACCACCGGTGACGCTGCCGACGCCGTCGATAAGGTTCAGTCCAACGAAGCCGATCTGGGCATTGCCGGCCGGCCTGAAACCCTGCCCACCAGCGTAGCCTTCACCAAAATCGGCGAGATCCCGCTGGTATTGATTGCCCCGGCGCTGCCCTGCGCCGTGCGCAGCCAGGCATTTGCCGAGCAGCCCGACTGGGCCAATATTCCGTTTATCCTGCCGGAGCATGGCCCGTCGCGAAAACGTATCGAGCTGTGGTTCCGTCGCCAGCGCATCGCCAATCCGCTGATTTACGCCACCGTCGGCGGCCACGAGGCGATTGTTTCCATGGTGGCACTGGGCTGCGGCATCGCACTGATCCCCGGCGTGGTGGTGGACAACAGCCCGGAGCCGGTACGTAACCGCATCTCACAGTTAGAAAATATATCTATGGTCGAACCGTTCGAACTGGGCGTCTGCGTGCAGAAAAAACGCCTCAGCGATCCGCTGATCGACGCTTTCTGGCGCTTGTTATTAACGGTCAAAAATCCTTAAAACGACACCATTGCTTTTAAACACGATCATTTGAAATGCGAGATAGAAATACCCCAGGGATTTCATGCTGCAGCTAGTGCAGTCAACAACGCTGCAGCTTGAAAGACGACGGGTATTTAGAGATCTGCCGGATCGACTTGTTTCATCGCCTCTACCTGCATCAACCAATGGTAAAGCGGTTCCAACTGCTGAAAAGCTTGCGCCAGCGTCTGCGTCAGCCCGGCGTTGAATAACCTCTCCACCTGGCTGTCGGTGGCCATCACCGCAAAAGATTTGCGGTTGTACCAGGTGGCAATGTCTGCCGCCTGCTCTTTAACCAGCGGGCGTTTGTAGCTTACTCCCACCAGCTCGAACGGCGGCTGACAACAGGCCGCGACCTCGAGAAAAGGCTGCGGCCGACGCTGCAGCGTATGACGAAACAGATCCATGGTTTGCTTGTTGGCACTGTAATAACCCAGCCCATAGCGCAACATGTCCGGCCCCAGTTCGAAGAAATAAACCGGGGCATCCTTCCAGTCTTTGCTCGGCCGTTTGAACGTCAACCACATGCGGCTGCGATAACGTGATTTATCGTGAGAAAAACGCGTGTCGCGGTGAATGCGCGACAGCGTTTTACCGATCGCCGGGCGGGTTTCAAACTGCGGATCGATCGCCAGCATCGTCGGGGCAAGCTCAGCCACCAGCGAGCGGAACGGCGTCAGCAGCTCACGATCGTAAACGCCGCGGTTGCCTTCAAACCATTCCTTGTCGTTCTCGATCCGCACCTGCTGAAGAAAATTCAGGCCCTGCTGGCTAAAGCCGTTAAATTTATCCGTCATGCGCCGTCCTTGTCGGTTCCCTCAGCCCTGCAAAAAGAAGCGGAACGCCGGGTTATCGGTTTCATCGTGGCAGTCGTAACCCAGCGCCTGCAAATGCTGCTCAAACTCAGGTTCGGTCTGCGACAGCTCAAAACCGGCCAGCACGCGGCCAAAATCGGTGCCGTGGCTGCGGTAATGGAACAGCGAGATGTTCCAATGGGTGCCCAGAGTTTGCAGGAACTTCAGCAGCGCGCCCGGCGACTCCGGGAACTCAAAGCTGTACAGCCGCTCGCGCAGGGGTTTCGAAGGACGCCCACCGACCATGTATCGCACATGCAGTTTGGCCATTTCGTCATCGGACAGATCCACCACCTGATAACCGTCGGCGTTCAGCTCGTCGATGATTTCCAGCCGTTCGGCATGGCCACGCGTCAGGCGGACACCGACGAAGATGCACGCGTTGTCCGCATCGGCGTAACGGTAGTTGAACTCGGTCACCGACCGGCCGCCCAGCAGTTGGCAAAACTTCAGGAAGCTGCCTTTCTGCTCAGGAATGGTCACTGCCAGCAGGGCTTCGCGTTGTTCGCCCAATTCGCAGCGTTCAGATACATAACGCAAGCCGTGGAAGTTCAGGTTGGCACCGGACAGCACGTGCGCCAGGCGCTCGCCCTGGATGTTGTGCTGCTGAACGTATTTCTTCAGCCCGGCCAGTGCCAGCGCGCCGGAGGGTTCGGCAATGGCACGCACGTCTTCAAACAAATCTTTGACCGCCGCGCAGATAGCGTCGCTGTCGACGGTGATCACGTCGTCCAGATATTCCCGGCACAGGCGGAAGGTTTCATCACCGATGCGCTTCACCGCCACGCCTTCGGCAAACAGTCCGACTCGCGCCAAATCTACCGGATGCCCGGCATCCAGCGCCGCGCGCAGGCAGGCGGAGTCTTCCGCCTCCACGCCGATCACTTTGATCTGCGGCATCAGCTGTTTGATTAACACCGCAACACCCGCCGCCAGACCACCACCGCCAACCGGAACAAACACCCGGTCGAGATGCGCGTCCTGTTGCAGCAGCTCCATCGCCAACGTGCCCTGCCCGGCGATCACCGTTGGGTGATCGAACGGGGGAACGAAGGTCATGCCCTGCTTGTGCGAAAGCTCAATTGCCCTGGCCTTGGCTTCATCAAAGTTGGCGCCGTGCAACAGTACTTCGCCGCCGAAACCGCGTACCGCATCCACTTTGATGTCTGCGGTGGACACCGGCATGACGATCAGCGTTTTGATCCCCAGACGTTTTCCGGAGTAGGCCACGCCCTGCGCATGGTTGCCGGCCGAAGCCGTTACCACGCCGCGCGCTTTCTGCTCTTCGTTCAGGCTGGCGATCATGGCATAGGCCCCGCGCAGCTTGAAGCTGTGCACCGGCTGACGATCTTCGCGCTTCACCAGAATGGTATTGCCGAGGCGCGAAGAAATTTTGCTCATGGCCTGCAACGGAGTGACCTGAGCCACCTCGTACACCGGCGAGCGGAGCACCGCTCGCAAATACTCCGCGCCGCAGGGGGCGTCGGGTAGGGGTTGCGATACCGCCATGATACTTAGCCTCCCAGCTTGCTCTTGTCGCGTACTGCACCTTTGTCAGCGCTGGTTGCCAACATGGCATAGGCACGCAGCGCCAAGGAAACCTGACGCTCACGGTTTTTCGGTGTCCAGGCGCGATCGCCACGTGCCAGCTCAACTTCACGGCGTGCCGCCAGTTCGCTGTCCGAAACGTCCAGCACCATGCTGCGTTGAGGAATATTGATGTCGATCATGTCGCCATCTTCGATCAGCGCAATCAGGCCGCCGCTGCCCGCTTCCGGTGAAACGTGGCCGATTGACAGGCCCGAGGTGCCGCCGGAAAAACGTCCGTCGGTGATCAGCGCGCAGGCTTTGCCCAGGCCCATGGATTTCAGGTAGGTGGTGGGATACAGCATTTCCTGCATGCCCGGCCCGCCTTTCGGCCCTTCGTAGCGGATCACCACCACGTCACCGGCAACCACTTTGCCGCCGAGGATAGCGTCCACCGCCGAGTCCTGGCTTTCGTACACTTTGGCCGGACCGCGGAAAGTCAGGTTGTCTTTATCGACGCCGGCGGTCTTAACGATGCTGCCGTCTTGCGCCATGTTGCCGTACAGCACGGCCAAGCCGCCATCCTGGCTGAACGCATTTTCCAGCGAGCGGATACAGCCCTCTGCGCGATCGTCGTCCAGCGTATCCCAGCGGCAGTCCTGCGAGAACGCCTGGGTGGTACGAATGCCCGCCGGGCCGGCGCGGAACATTTTTTTCACCGCCTCATCCTTGGTCAGCATGATGTCATACCGCTCCAGCGTCTGTGGCAGGGTCAGGCCCAGTATGTTGTTTACATCGCGGTTCAACAGTCCTGCGCGATCCAGCTCACCGAGGATCGCTAGCACGCCACCGGCACGGTGCACGTCTTCCATATGGTATTTCGGGGTGCTTGGCGCCACTTTACACAGGTGCGGCACCTTGCGTGACAGGCGGTCGATATCTTCCATGGTGAAATCAATTTCGCCCTCCTGCGCCGCGGCCAGCAGGTGCAGCACGGTGTTGGTCGAGCCGCCCATGGCGATATCCAGCGTCATGGCGTTTTCAAACGCCGCCTTGTTGGCGATGCTGCGCGGCAGTGCGCTTTCATCGTCCTGTTCGTAATAGCGCTTGGTCAGGGCAACGATGCGTTTACCTGCGTTGAGGAACAGATCCTTACGGTCGGCATGGGTCGCCAGCAGCGAGCCGTTGCCCGGTTGCGACAGGCCCAGCGCTTCGGTCAAACAGTTCATTGAGTTGGCGGTGAACATGCCGGAACAGGAACCGCAGGTCGGGCAGGCGGAGCGTTCGATTTGTTCGCTGTCGGCGTCGCTGACGTTCGGGTTAGCCCCTTGGATCATTGCGTCCACCAGATCCAGCTTGATGATTTGATTGGAGAGCTTGGTTTTACCGGCCTCCATCGGGCCGCCGGAAACGAAAATCACCGGAATGTTCAGGCGCAATGACGCCATCAGCATGCCCGGGGTGATTTTGTCGCAGTTGGAAATGCACACCATCGCATCCGCGCAGTGAGCATTCACCATGTATTCCACCGAGTCGGCGATCAGTTCGCGTGACGGCAAGGAATAGAGCATGCCACCGTGGCCCATGGCGATACCGTCATCCACCGCAATGGTGTTGAACTCTTTGGCAACGCCGCCTGAGGCTTCGATCTGTTCTGCAACCAGCTTGCCCAAATCACGCAGATGCACATGGCCCGGAACGAACTGGGTAAATGAGTTGACCACCGCAATAATGGGTTTGCCAAAATCGTCGTCGGTCATTCCGGTCGCGCGCCATAATGCGCGGGCACCCGCCATGTTGCGGCCGTGGGTGGTAGTGGCGGAACGGTACTTAGGCATGCTCTTCACTCCAAATGTATTTATTACAGGCGGCGAACGAACCGCCTGGATATTCTTGTCTGTCTGTCGTTTTACCCTAACAGGTAACGTCGTTATTTATGGGTTTACCGGATCCAGCCAGCCGTATTTGTCTTCGGTCTTGCCGGTAAACAGGCCAAAGAACGCCTGTTGAATTTGTTTGGTCACCGGGCCGCATTTGCCAATGCCGACCTGGATGCCGTCGACGCTGCGCACCGGGGTGATTTCCGCCGCGGTGCCGGACATGAACACTTCGTCGGCCAGGTACAGCGATTCGCGGGACAGCACCTGCTCACGCACTTCGAAGCCCATGTCTTTCGCCAGTTTGATGATGGCGTCGCGGGTAATGCCCGGCAGCGCGGAAGAGGTGAACGGCGGGGTGAACAACACGCCGTCTTTCACTTCAAACAGGTTCTCGCCTGCCCCTTCGGAAATATAACCGTGCACGTCGAGCGCAATCCCTTCCTGATAACCGTGGCGGCGCGCTTCGCTGCCCACCAGCAGGGAGGAAAGGTAGTTACCGCCGGCTTTGGCCGCGGTGGGGATGGTATTTGGCGCCACGCGGTGCCAGGACGAAACCATCGCATCGATGCCTTGCTCCAGCGCTTCTTCACCCAGGTACGCGCCCCAAGGAAACGCCGCGATAATCACGTCTGTCTTGTAGCCGGCCGGCGGGTTAACCCCCATGCCGACGTCGCCCACAAACACCAGCGGGCGAATATAAGCGCTGACCAGGTTGTTTTTACGCAGCGTAGCGCGACAGGCTTCCATCAGCTCATCAACGCTTTGTGATACCGGCATGCGGTAGATTTTTGCCGAGTCGTGCAGGCGTTGCATATGCTCGCGGTGACGGAACACCACCGGGCCTTTATGGGAGTCATAGCAACGAACGCCTTCAAACACCGAAGTGCCGTAGTGCAGCGCATGCGACATCACGTGCACTTTGGCGTCAGCCCAGGGAACCATCTCACCATTGAACCAAATGTAATCGGCTTTCTTCGTCATTGTTCTTTATCCTTCTCACGCATCAGGCGCTTATTTGTTGTGATGTTTGCTGTTGGATCTCAACGCAGGAGACGTCCATCAGTTTGCTCAACTGAGATGACAGTAGATCCACCGGGCGCTGGCTGGCAACGGTCAATTCAATATTAATCTTGTCGGTATTTGACGCCGAAACCATATTCATAGCACAAACCTGAAAGCCACGATGACGCACGACGCGCAATACGCGCTCTAACATTTCAGGGCGAAAACGGGCCTGGATCGAGAGTTGATGCTGCATCATGAGATTTTCTCCAACATGGTTTCGTTACCGGCACCCGGCGGCACCAGCGGCCAGACGTTTTCGAGTTCATCGATCGACACGTGCAGCAGGTAGGGCCCTTCGCTGTTGAATAAGGCGTCGAGCGCGTCTGCCACCTGGTCTTTACGGGTGATACGCTGGCCGGGAATGCCAAAGGCGTTGGCCAACATCAGGAAATCGGGGTTATCGGAGAGATTGGTTTCGCTGTAACGCCCGTCAAAAAACAGCTGCTGCCACTGGCGAACCATGCCTAAACGCTGGTTATCCAGTAATACGATTTTCAGCGGCAGCTGTTTGCGTTTTATGGTGCCCAGTTCCTGTACGTTCATCATGAAGGAACCGTCGCCCGATACGCAGATCACCGTATCCTCAGGGCGCGCCATCTGGGCGCCAATCGCGGCCGGTACGCCGAACCCCATAGTGCCCAGGCCGCTGGAGGTGATGAAATTCTCCGGGCGCTCGAAGGTCATGTGCTGCGCACTCCACATCTGGTGCTGGCCCACGTCGGTAGTCACCACGCTGTTGGCCGGCTTGCGCTCGGACAGCTGTTTCAACAACAGCGGCGCGTAGATCGGCTGGCCCGGATGATCATAACGCCAGGTGTGGGCTTCCTTCAGCTCAACCACCCGCTGCTGCCAGGCGGCAATTTTCAGCGGCTGCTGCAACGCCGGCAGCAAGGCCTTCAAGTCGCCCTCCAGCGCAACGTGTGCCTGGCGCAATTTGCTCATTTCCGCCGGGTCGATATCCATGTGGATCACCTTGGCATGCGGCGCAAACGCATTCAGTTTCCCGGTCACGCGATCGTCGAAACGCGCGCCGACAGCGATCAGCAGATCGCACTCCTGCACCGCCAGGTTCGCGCCCTTGGTACCGTGCATGCCCAGCATACCGAGGTAATACGGGTGAGCAGCATCCGCCGCGCCCAACCCTTTCAGCGTGACAACGTTGGGCATTTGAGTCACCGCGATAAACTCACGCAGTGCCGGTACCGCCTGCGCCATGCCTACGCCGCCGC
Organism: Serratia sp. Je.1.23.a; assembly: GCF_051129805.1. Lineage (NCBI taxonomy): Bacteria > Pseudomonadati > Pseudomonadota > Gammaproteobacteria > Enterobacterales > Yersiniaceae > Serratia > Serratia sp. Je.1.23.a. The sequence continues at coordinate 234,633 of NZ_JBCPSR010000008.1, forward strand.
CGATGTATAACATCGGTTTGTGAGCCTGCGCCAGCAACTCGGCGGCCTGCGCCACCTCCGCCGCCGGGTAATGCAACTCTTCGACGACCGGCACCAGGTGCGGGTGCAGCTCGCCGTGGGCCAGTTGGATGTCTTTCGGGATGTCGATCAGCACCGGGCCAGGGCGGCCGCTACAGGCGATGGCAAAAGCTTCCGCCATGATGCCCGGCAGCGCGTCCAGTGATTCCACCAGGAAGCTGTGTTTGGTGCAGGCCAGAGACAGGCCGAGAACATCGATCTCCTGAAAGGCATCGGTGCCAATCAGCGCGGAACCCACCTGGCCGGTGATGGCCACTACCGGAACCGAATCCAGCAGCGCATCGGCCAGGCCGGTGATCAAATTGGTGGCGCCGGGACCAGAGGTGGCGATACAAACGCCGACTTTGCCGGTTGCGCGGGCATAACCAATGGCAGCCATTGCGGCGCCTTGTTCGTGGCGGCACAGTAAGTGTTCTACCCCACCGTCATACAATGCATCGTAGACCGGCATGATTGCGCCACCTGGATAGCCGAATACCTTATCAACTCCCTGTGCACGCAATGCTTGTACTACCCACTGAGCCCCATTCATAGTTATTTCCCCGCCTTACTTCGACAACTGCAGGATTTTGTTCTGTTATTCATATTCTTATCCTCGCTTCACTTTTCTCTTGCCAATAAAAAACCCCCGGACCTTTCGGTGCGGGGGTTCTCTTGCGATTCCGGCTTGTTTTCTAAGCCATTCTTCGTCCAAGTGCAGCCCCGCACGGTGGGATAATAATCACCACCACGCTAATCACGACTAGGCTAATCACTTGGGCAAAGGCTTTCATAATGGGTTTGTTCACTGTGCTCGTTTCGAACTAATACCTACAGAGGTACCATAGTCCCGCGCGGCATGACAACACTTTTTTTGCGTTATTATTCGGCGCAATCTGGTCATACCTCGTGCAAAATGCCTGGTATTCAAACGTTAGCCTGCACGCCTGAGGACTTCACGGCACCCGAGATCGCTTTACCGCGCGTGTCCTTGCCGAAGAACACCAACAACGCAATCACGATCGCCACCGTACCGGCAATCATCGCCATTGCCAGCCCATAATTATGGCCATGATGCTCGGCTATCGTCGCCTGCAGCGTGGCGTTGACCGAAGCAATCAGATTACCCAATTGATAAACAAACCCCGGCAGTACCGCGCGGGTATTGGCCGGCACCAATTCGGTAAGGTAAGTCGGCACCACGCCCCAGGCCCCCTGCACCATGAACTGCATCAGGAATGCGCCAATCCCCAGCATCAGCGAACCGCTGGAAAACGCCCACAGCGGGATCACCGGCAACGCCAGCAAGGCAGCAATGATGATCGCCTTCTTACGGCCGATTTTTTCCGACAGTGCCCCAAAGAAAACGCCACCAATGATTGACGCGATATTGTAGCTAATGGCAATGATACTGACGGTTTTAGGGTCGAAACCGTGCTGAACTTTCAAAAATACCGGATACATATCCTGAGTACCGTGCGAGAAGAAATTGAACGCCGCCATCAGCAGCACCAGGTAGCCGCACAGCTTCCAATGGCTCTTCAGCACCGGCAGCAATGCGCTGCTTTCCTTGCGTTCTCGGGCCGCCAGCCACACCGGCGACTCCTGCACGCAGTAGTAAATAAACGGCAGCAATAAAATGGGTGCCGCGCCGATCACGAACATGCCGCGCCAGCCGATAATTTCAAACAGCAGGCCATACACTACCGCCGCCAACAGGTAACCAAAGGGGTAGCCGGCCTGGAAAATCCCCGACATCAGGCCACGCGAACGATCGGGAATGGTTTCCATCGCCAGCGATGAGGCCACACCCCAGATCCCGCCCATCGCCACGCCGTACAGTACCCGCAGCAGCAGGAATATCGTCAACGAGGGTGCCGCCGCGGACAGCAGTTCAAACACCGAGAAGAACACGATATTCAGCATCAAAATCGGTTTGCGGCCATATTTTTCCGCCGCACGGCCAAAGATCAGCGCACCAATCGGGCGTACCGCCAGCGTCAGCAGGATCGCCAGCGTGACCTCTTCCATACCGACATGGAAAGATTGCGCGATATCGCTGAGCAGAAAGACCAGCACGAAGAAATCGAAAGCATCAAGCGTCCAGCTTGAAAAGCTGGCGATAGCTGCATTGCGTTGCAGCGGTGTCCAACCAAACATAATGTTATCCCTACCGTAGAGTACGAAGTCATGAGGTTTAGCGGCTGCCGCAGCAGAATGCAGCGGCGGTCGGATTGTGTTAAATAGGTGATTTTTATTTTAATCAATTGTTAAATACACCCATTTCCCCTCCGGTCGCAACATGGTTAGCCTGCTAATGTGTTGCAGCGTTCGCGTAATTGTTAAGGGGTATTGCCGCCCTTTGCGAAGCCCTGCACAAAAAACGGCTATCTATCTGAAACCAATAATTTTAATTACGGCTTATCGCGCAAATATTCCAAGGGTCAAGCGCGACGTCGCAACACATCCCGCATCATGTTGCCTTCAGCAAGGAGAGCAATATGTCACTGGCAGTGATCTATACCCGGGCCACACTGGGCGTTCAGGCCCCTTCGGTTACGGTGGAAGTGCATATCAGCAATGGGTTGCCCGGCCTGACGATGGTCGGCCTGCCGGAAACCACGGTTAAAGAGGCGCGTGATCGAGTGCGCAGCGCCTTGATCAATAACGGTTTCACCTTTCCCGCACGGCGTATTACCGTCAATTTGGCACCGGCCGATCTGCCCAAGGAAGGCGGTCGCTATGATCTACCGATTGCGCTGGCTATCCTGGCGGCTTCCGAACAGCTGCCAGCCGATAAGCTGGCTCACTATGAATTCCTTGGCGAACTGGCATTATCTGGCGCTCTACGGGGCGTCAGCGGAGCCATCCCCGCCGCGCTGGCCGCCATGGAGTCAGGACGGCAATTGGTTTTGGCGGCCGCCAATGGGCCGGAGGTGGGGCTAATTACGCAGAGCAAAACCCTGGTGGCGGACCACCTGTTAGAGGTGTGCGCCTTTGTGCTGGGTAAAGAGGATTTACCGGTAGCCCATGCGCCGCCGGCAATGAACAACGCGCCCGAACCGGCCGATCTGCAGGATATTCTGGGTCAGGAACAGGCAAAGCGCGCGCTGGAAATCGCCGCGGCCGGCGGCCACAACCTGCTGCTGGTTGGCCCGCCAGGGACCGGGAAAACCATGTTGGCCAGCCGCCTGAATGGCCTTCTCCCGCCGCTGACCGATCAGGAAGCACTGGAAAGCATCGCGGTGGCCAGCCTGCTGCATCATGCTGCGCAAGCGCTGCCGTGGCGACAGCGGCCGTTTCGCGCACCGCACCATAGCGCCTCGATGGCCGCTCTGGTCGGCGGAGGTTCGCTGCCGAGGCCGGGTGAAATTTCCATGGCGCACAATGGTGTCCTGTTTCTGGATGAACTGCCCGAATTCGAAAGGCGGGTACTGGATGCGCTGCGCGAACCGCTGGAGTCCGGCGAGATCGTGGTTTCACGCGCCAGCGCCAAAGTCTGCTTCCCGGCACGGGTACAGCTGATCGCCGCCATGAACCCCAGCCCTACCGGGCATTACCAGGGCATGCATAACCGCGCATCGCCACAGCAGGTCCTGCGCTATCTGGGGCGGCTTTCAGGGCCCTTTCTAGACCGTTTCGATCTCTCGATTGAAGTGCCATTGTTGCCACCAGGCCTGCTTAGCAAAAAGCGCATTGCCGGTGAAAACAGCGCTCAGGTACGGGAACGTGTGCTGTTGGCGCGTGAAAGGCAGCTCAGTCGAGCGGGGAAGATTAATGCCCTGCTGAACAATCATGAGGTCGAACGGGATTGTCGACTTAACGACGCGGACGCGGATTTTCTTGAAACGACGTTAAACAGGTTGGGATTATCGGTTCGCGCCTGGCAGCGGATTCTGAAAGTGGCTCGCACGCTGGCGGATTTGGCAGGAGATCGGACTATTGATAAGCGACACTTGAGTGAAGCGCTTGGCTACCGCAGTATGGATCGCCTGCTTCTGCAGCTGCACCGCAGCCTTGAATAATAATGGGGCCCAAAGGCCCCATTAAAATCAATCCTCGCTGTCGGTGTAATCTTCCACCGCATCAGCCTGCGGCTTACCGCCGGACAGAGTATGGAATTTTTTCGGGCGACGTGTGCGCGCCAGATATTTAGCCCATACTTTTTCCTGCTCGGTAACCGGCTCGCGCTCACCGTGGCACACTGCGACGAACAACTGTTCTTCTTCAGTGGCCGGCTGGCGTTTACCCGTATCCAGCTCGTTGAACGCATACCCGAAACGCTCTAGCAATTGCGCTTCTTTAATGGTGAAATCGCCGTGACGGGAGAACCCGCGAGGGTAATGTTTATTATCAAAAAATCGACTGGTCGTGGTGAAGCTATCCGCCATCTGACACGCTCCTAATTCTCTCATGGCCGTGCTGTTTATGGCGCGGAGTATTAGATAGGCTTGACATTGTGTAAAACAAAACATTTAAATCTTAACGATAAAAATTACTGGAGATGGGTGTGGATACCGAATTACTGAAAACCTTTTTGGAGGTCAGTAGAACGCGTCACTTTGGCCGAGCCGCAGAATCCTTGTACTTAACGCAGTCTGCCGTCAGTTTCCGCATCCGCCAGTTAGAAAACCAATTGGGCGCGAATCTGTTCACCCGTCACCGCAACAATATCCGCCTGACGCCTGCTGGAGAGCGGCTTTTGCCCTATGCAGAGAGCCTGATGATGACCTGGCAACTGGCGAAAAAAGAGGTGGTGCGTTCACTGCAACATACCGAGTTATCCATCGGTGCCACGGCGTCATTGTGGGAGGCTTATTTGACCCCCTGGCTGCAATCGCTCTATCAGCAGCGTGAGGCGTTGCAGCTGGAGGCCAGGGTGGCGCTACGGCACTCTTTGGTAAAACAGCTGCATGAAAGACAGCTCGATTTGCTCATCACCACTGAACCGCCAAAGATGGATGAACTGGCCAGCCAGCTGTTGGGGAATTTCTCGTTGCGGCTGTTCTCTTCCACCCTGCGCGATCAACATGCGCCGATGCCCTATATCAAGCTGGAATGGGGGGCTGATTTCCATCAGCAGGAAAGTCGCATGCTGGAGAGCGACACTCTGCCGGTGCTCACCACTACCTCTGCACATCTGACCCGGCAACTGCTGGAAACCACCGGTGGCTGCGCCTTCCTGCCCAGTCAGTGGGAGAATGATTACCCGCAGTTAACCGCCATCGCCGAGATCCCGGCCATTATCCGCCCGCTGTACGCCGTCTGGCTGCAAAATAGCGACCAGCAGCCGCTGATCCGGCAACTGCTGAAAATACCTTTGAAAACCTCAGCATGAGGCGCTATAACGGCTTCAAACGAGGATGCCGGGGTTGGGTTCGCCTGCTGAGCCAAAACGCGCTTATCGCCTTCTGAAGGCCGATAAAGCAGAACAGCAGAATACCGATAACGATTTTGGTCCACCACGAACTGAGCGTGCCGTCGAAGGTAATGTAGCTCTGAATCAATCCCTGGATCAGCACGCCAAACAGCGTGCCCAAAACGGTGCCCACGCCACCGGTCAACAAGGTACCGCCAATCACGACGGCAGCAATGGCATCCAACTCCACGCCGCTGGCCGCCAGTGCATAACCTGCCGAGGTATACAGCGAGAAAATGATCCCTGATAGTGCCGCCAGCGTGCTTGAGAGCATATAAATCAGCACGGTGGTACGCTGTACCGGTACGCCCATCAGCGCGGCAGAGACCCGATTACCGCCGATGGCGTAGACGTTATGCCCAAAGCGCGTACGGTGCGCCAGCACCATGCCGACCGCCACAACCAATAGCATCACCAGCGCCAACAATGTAAAGCGCCCACCGCCCGGCAGTTTCCAGGCATAGTTCGCCAGCGTCACATACAGCGGATGATCGACGGGAATCGACTCCTCTGAAACAATAAAACTCATGCCCCGTACGAAGAACATTCCGGCCAGCGTAATAATAAACGCCGGTAGCTTCAGTACATCAATGATCCAACCCATCAGCGCGCCAAACGATGCCCCCATCAACAGCGCGATGATGAACGCATAACCCGGTGCAATGCCGTAAGTTCCGATCAACTTGGCCAGCAGCAGCCCGGTGAAGGCGATCACCGAGCCGACAGACAGATCGATACCGCCGGAAAGGATCACAAACGTCATGCCGACCGCGACGATGCCCAGAAAGGCGTTGTCGGTCAGCAAATCGCACCACACCCGCGTTGAGGCAAAGCCGGGAAACTGCGTGAGACAAAAAGCGTAGCCCAGAAGGAACACCAGGACGGTAATCAGCAGCGGAAGATTACGTTTGATCATGGTTTTCTTCTCCCAAGCAGGTGGCGCAGCGTGAAGCTGGGCGATTGCACCATCAACACCGCCAACACCACAATCGCCTTCAACACAAGATTAAACTCAGGCCGATAGCCGGACAGCAGAATGCCGGTATTCATCCCCTGAATAATTAATGCCCCCACTACCGACAGCAACAGGTTAAAACGACCGCCCAACAGTGAACCGCCGCCAATCACAACCGCCAGGATCGCATCCAGCTCCAACCACAACCCGGCATTGTTGGCATCAGCGCCACGGATGTCCGCCGTGACGATAACGCCGGCAACGGCGGCGCACAGCCCGCAGATCACATACACCGCCATCACCACCCAGCCGGTGCTGACACCTGCATTACGCGCGGAACGCAGATTGATGCCTACGGCTTCGATAAACAGTCCCAACGCCGTTTTACGCGTTAACAGCCAGATCAACAACAGCATGACCGCAGCAATGATCGCCGGCATCGGCAAATACATCAGCGTACCGCTGCCGAGCCATGCCAACCCCTCTCGCTCAAAGGTGACGATTTGCCCTTCGGTAATCAGTTGGGCAATGCCGCGCCCAGCCACCATCAGCATCAGCGTGGCAACAATCGGCTGTATCTGCAGCACCGCCACCAAAAACCCGTTCCACAGGCCACACAGTGCGCCAACCGCCATGGCGGCTGCCAGTACATAGCTCAGCGGATAACCGGCGCTGGTCAGCGTTGCCGCCGTGGCACCGGCTATCGCCATCACCGCTCCCACCGAAAGGTCGATACCACCGGTGGCGATTACCAACGTCATGCCCAATGCCAATAACGCGACCGGTGCGCCACGATTAACAATGTCGATTACGCTGCCAAACAGTCGACCGTCTTGAATATGTAGGGAAAAGAAATTCGGGGCGACCAGACTGTCGATAAGCAAAATCACCGCCAGCGCCCCCAGTTGCGTTGCTCCGGCAGGGATGACCCACCTGACTTTACGCGGCCCACTGGTCATGGAGAAACTCCTGAGGTTCATCCTGCCCCCTGTTGTGCGGCTATTACCTGCATGATTGCAGGCACCGTAATGGCATTATGTTCAAGCTGCGCTACGTGTTTCCGGTCTCGAAGCACAACGATGCGATCGGCATAACCCACCAGTTCTTCCAGTTCGGAGGAGATCACCAACAATGCCAGACCTTCGTCACAGAGCTTTTCGATCAAGCGAATGATTTCGGCATGCGCACCAACGTCAATGCCGCGCGTCGGTTCATCCAGGATCAGAAAACGGGGTTTCGTCGCAAGCCAACGTGACAACAGCACCTTCTGCTGATTACCGCCAGACAGATACTGGATTTGCTGTTCTGGCCCAGGAGTACGAATGCCCAACAGTTGGATATAGCTTTCAGTAATGCGGGTTTGCTCTTTCAGCGAGAGCGGCCTTAGCCAGCCGCGTTGAGCCTGCAGGGCCAAAATGATATTTTCCCGCACGGTCGCAGCGCCGATGATTCCATCGGTCTTACGATCTTCGGGGCAATACCCGAAGCCGAGGCTGGCAGCGTTACGTGGCGTCCGGATGTTCACCGCACGCCCTTCGACTTTTACACTGCCGTTGTCGCGCGGTTTGATACCGAATATGAGCTGGGCCGTTTCGGTACGCCCCGATCCCAGCAGCCCGGCCAGCCCTACAATCTCACCCGGGCGAATCTGCAGATCAAAGGGCTCAACCATCCCGCGCCGCCCATAACCGCTGAATTCAACCAACGATGGCGCCTTTGAGGGCGTATGCTCGCTGCGTTTCAGTAATGACTCATCAAACGCGTGGCCGAGCATCATCTGTACCAGTTCCATACGCGGTAAGTCGGCGGTGGCTTTCATTCCCACTAACTTGCCGTTGCGCAGTACGGTGATGCGATCGCTGATGCGGTAAACCTGATCGAGAAAATGGGTAACAAAGATCATTCCCATTCCCTGACTACGGAGCTGGCTGAGAATGTCCAGCAGCATGCTGACCTCTTTGGCATCCAGGCTGGCGGTTGGCTCATCAAGAATCAAGACTTTGGCGGACAGATCGACGGCCCGCGCGATAGCGATAATCTGCTGGATGGCAATGGAGTAATTACCCAGCGGCTGGCTGACGTCCAACTGCAGCCCATACCCCAGTAAAAGCTGCTGAGCCTGGCGCAGCAGCTTTTTTTGATCGATCAGGCCGAAGCGCGTGGGCTCTCGCCCGATGAACAGGTTGGCGGCCACCGAGATGTTCGCCAGCAGGTTAACTTCCTGATAAACCGTACCAATGCCCAGTGTCTGCGCCTGCGCGGTGCTCTGCGGGGCAATGGCGATGCCTTCCAGTAATACCTCGCCGGCGGAACGCTGATAAACCCCGGTCAACGCTTTGATCAGCGTGGATTTCCCCGCGCCATTTTCGCCCAGCAGCGCCATGATCTCTCCGCGCTGCAACGTGACATCAACCTGCTCCAGCGCTTTTACGCCAGGAAATTCAACGGATAATCCCTTAATCGTCAATAATGTCGTCTGAGAGTTAGCCATCTGCTGTTCCGCCGGTGAGTAGATTAATAACCCATGCTTTTCTTCAGCTCGAACTCCTGTTTAGCCGTATCCGGTTGCAGCAGCTTGGACTCGGTCTGGATAAACTTCGGCGGCGGGGTACCGTCTTTCTTCATCGCCAGCAGCGCAGCAAACGCCGGACCGGCCATATTCGGGGTTAGCTCGACCGTGGCATTGGCTTCACCGTTCATCATTGCCTTAAATATGTCAGGCACACCGTCGATAGAAACGATTTTGATCTGTGAGCCCGGCTTTAAGCCCGCCTCTTTGATCGCCTGGATGGCGCCGATTGCCATGTCGTCGTTATGTGCATAAACGGCGCAAATATTTTTGCCGTTTTGCTCAGCCTTGATGAAGCTTTCCATCACTTCTTTACCTTTGCTGCGCGTAAAATCACCAGATTGCGAGCGGATGATCTTAACGTTGGCGGCGGAGGCTATGCCGTCAGCAAAACCTTTCTTACGGTTGAGGGCAACGCTGGCGCCCACGGTGCCCTGTAGCTCGACTACGTTGCAAGGCTTGCCGGCGACCTCTTTCACCAGCCATTCTCCTGCGACTTTACCTTCGTGCACGCTGTCAGAAGCCACCGCCGCGGTATACAGCGAAGGGTCGTTTACCTCAATCATTCGGTCGAGCAGGAATACCGGGATCTTGGCTTCTTTGGCTTCCTGCAGCACAGGCGTCCAGCCGGTGGCGACAACCGGTGCAATGAAGATGGCGTCAACACCCTGAGCAATGAAAGATCTGACCGCTTTGATTTGGTTTTCCTGTTTTTGCTGCGCATCGGCGATTTTCAGCGTGATACCCCGCTTTTCAGCTTCCTGTTTCGAAACCTTGGTTTCCGCCGAACGCCAACCCGATTCGGAACCAATCTGTGAAAAGCCGACGACCAGCGGTGCCGCCTGTCCCGTACCTACCAAAGCGCCAGTAATGGCGGCCGCTAACAGCAGACGTTTAACCATGTTGTTCTCCTCGCGTTGCCTTGGCATGGAACCACGCCGGGCAGGGATTATCGTTGTTGTGTATGCTGCATTTTTTCTGGTGAAGTGGGTGTCCTTAGGGTTGGACACACATAAGGTGTAGTCGAAAATCGGGCAGGAATAATGCGCGGCATCACATCACGGCAGAACAACCATTTTGTACATGGATCCAGCTAAAAATGTCTAAATTGGGAACGATTTCGGTGGGAGTTTTGAGCGATCTTTCAGGGGAATTATGGGGGATGGGGAAATTTCACGCAAAAAAAACCCTTCGCTTTCGCAAAGGGTTTCTAATATGGCAGGGGCGGAGAGACTCGAACTCGCGACACCCGGTTTTGGAGACCGGTGCTCTACCAACTGAGCTACGCCCCTAAATCTCGCTTAACATTATGCCCGCTAAGATAGCAGGCATAATTTAAATAAGTGGCGGAACGGACGGGGCTCGAACCCGCGACCCCCTGCGTGACAGGCAGGTATTCTAACCAACTGAACTACCGCTCCACCGATTCTTTTACGTCACATCTTTCGATGTGGGCAAAACCGC
>NZ_JBCPSR010000090.1:0-255 GCF_051129805.1 Serratia sp. Je.1.23.a
CTCACTGCTCTTTAACAATTTATCAGACAATCTGTGTGGGCACTCCACAAGACGATATCCAGAACCTTCGGGTTCAAAAAAATATCAAGTCTTGAAGAGTGACCAAGCAATAATTCATTTAGTTGACATGTTTAACTGATGAATATTACGAAAGTTAATTTTCGAGCATCGCTTCACGAGTTGAAGCAAATCAAGCTTTTAATTGAAGAGTTTGATCATGGCTCAGATTGAACGCTGGCGGCAGGCCTAACACAT
>NZ_JBCPSR010000091.1:0-255 GCF_051129805.1 Serratia sp. Je.1.23.a
GTGATCGTATTGTTCAACGGGCAATGCTGATGGCGATGGAGCCAATATGGGAGAGTGATTTTCATACACTTTCGTATGGCTTCCGGCCTGAACGCAGTGTCCACCACGCGATCCGCACGGTGAAATTGCAGCTCACCGACTGTGGGGAAACACGGGGACGCTGGGTGATTGAAGGCGACCTGTCCAGTTACTTCGACACCGTACATCATCGACTGCTGATGAAGGCCGTACGCCGGAGGATCAGCGACGCACGTT
>NZ_JBCPSR010000092.1:0-255 GCF_051129805.1 Serratia sp. Je.1.23.a
CTCACTGCTCTTTAACAATTTATCAGACAATCTGTGTGGGCACTCCACAAGACGATATCCAGAACCTTCGGGTTCAAAAAAATATCAAGTCTTGAAGAGTGACCAAGCAATAATTCATTTAGTTGACGTGTTTAACTGATGAATATTACGAAAGTTAATTTTCGAGCATCGCTTCACGAGTTGAAGCAAATCAAGCTTTTAATTGAAGAGTTTGATCATGGCTCAGATTGAACGCTGGCGGCAGGCCTAACACAT
>NZ_JBCPSR010000093.1:0-255 GCF_051129805.1 Serratia sp. Je.1.23.a
TTGTGGCGTCGTCCAGTCACCGGAAGTCCCTTGTCTGTACTTCCACTGGTAAGTGGATGCATCAGTGCCCGTGCCGTTGGTGACAAAGGCATAACTCACCCCCAGGGACTTGCCGGCCTCAACCGTCATCGAAGTGGCTTTCACGTCCTTCACCGCGGGGGCCGCGAAGATGGTCACCACATCAGCATCGGCAACACAAACCTCACTCCCCTTGATGCTTTGCTCCTTACCCTTAGGGGTGACACAGGCGCGAAC
>NZ_JBCPSR010000094.1:0-255 GCF_051129805.1 Serratia sp. Je.1.23.a
GTTCGCGCCTGTGTCACCCCTAAGGGTAAGGAGCAAAGCATCAAGGGGAGTGAGGTTTGTGTTGCCGATGCTGATGTGGTGACCATCTTCGCGGCCCCCGCGGTGAAGGACGTGAAAGCCACTTCGACGACGGTTGAGGCCGGCAAGTCCCTGGGGGTGAGTTATGCCTTTGTCACCAACGGCACGGGCACTGATGCATCCACTTACCAGTGGAAGTACAGACAAGGGACTTCCGGTGACTGGACGACGCCACAA
>NZ_JBCPSR010000095.1:0-255 GCF_051129805.1 Serratia sp. Je.1.23.a
GTGGCTTTCACGTCCTTCACCGCGGGGGCCGCGAAGATGGTCACCACATCAGCATCGGCAACACAAACCTCACTCCCCTTGATGCTTTGCTCCTTACCCTTAGGGGTGACACAGGCGCGAACAACATATCCTGCGTCATCACTTCCCGGGGTATAGACATTCCCATCGAACTTGCTGTTACTAGTAAATGGCTTCCACTCGCCACTGCTGTTCCGCCACTGCCACTTGACCACTGAGTCATCAGCGCCCGTACCG
>NZ_JBCPSR010000096.1:0-255 GCF_051129805.1 Serratia sp. Je.1.23.a
CGGTACGGGCGCTGATGACTCAGTGGTCAAGTGGCAGTGGCGGAACAGCAGTGGCGAGTGGAAGCCATTTACTAGTAACAGCAAGTTCGATGGGAATGTCTATACCCCGGGAAGTGATGACGCAGGAGATGTTGTTCGCGCCTGTGTCACCCCTAAGGGTAAGGAGCAAAGCATCAAGGGGAGTGAGGTTTGTGTTGCCGATGCTGATGTGGTGACCATCTTCGCGGCCCCCGCGGTGAAGGACGTGAAAGCCAC
>NZ_JBCPSR010000097.1:0-254 GCF_051129805.1 Serratia sp. Je.1.23.a
CGGTTATTACGGTTCATATCACCTTACCGACGCTTATCGCAGATTAGCACGCCCTTCATCGCCTCTGACTGCCTAGGCATCCACCGTGTACGCTTAGTCACTTAACCTCACAACCCGAAGGTGTTTCCACTTTCGTGCTGCTACATTTGAGAGACTCTATGACAGGTTAATCCTTACCCCAATACTTCTACGGAGGGATAAGTTTCAGCTGTCATGTTTCAATTTTCAGCTTGTTCCAGATTGTTAAAGAGCAA
>NZ_JBCPSR010000098.1:0-253 GCF_051129805.1 Serratia sp. Je.1.23.a
CAAGCTCCCTGTGCTACCGCTCGACTTGCATGTGTTAGGCCTGCCGCCAGCGTTCAATCTGAGCCATGATCAAACTCTTCAATTAAAAGCTTGATTTGCTTCAACTCGTGAAGCGATGCTCGAAAATAACTTTCGTAATAATTCAACTAAATGAATTACTGCTTGGTCACTCTTCAAGACTTGATATTTTTTTGAACCCGAAGGTTCTGGATATCGTCTTGTGGAGTGCCCACACAGATTGTCTGATAAATTG
>NZ_JBCPSR010000009.1:0-181494 GCF_051129805.1 Serratia sp. Je.1.23.a
ATTCTGCCCTGGGCTGGATGACACCTTCTGAATTTGCCGAGAAATCTGCCGGTTGCCAGAATATGCAGCCAGAATGAGGCCGGTTATTCCTGATTATGAATGGATCACATACGGGGAGCGGGTCAAATATTACTTGACCACTACATATGAATGGATCACATACGGGGAGCGGGTCAGCTATGTGATGCAAACCACTTCTGATTGCTGGCATGCCAGTCTCTGGCGACCACTTCAAACGTTATCGCCTCTTGCTCCTGCTCTACCTTAACGACCTTCTTGTTCTCACTAGGATCTACACCGTTAGCTAGCTGCTTACGGGCTTCGTCTCGCCGTGCCTTGGCATCCGCTAAGGAAACTTCAGGGTATTTCCCCAATGCCAGCATCTTCTCTTTACCGCCGAAGCGATAACGAATCCGCCAATATTTGGAACCGTTAGGGTGAACCAGCAATACCATGCCGTCACCATCAGTAAGCTTATAAGCTTTTTCTTCTGGTTTAGCCGAACGAACCTTACATCACTCAGAGCCATGATGAGTATCCTTTCAAGGGATCTGTGTGGTTACAAACATTATCGAACCGGGATATACCCGCAGTTGTATCCGCATCAGTAAGTTGATGTAGGCTGATTCAGATTAAGTGAAAAAGTAAGGAAAAAACCTTGCAGGACTGGATTTTAGGCACAAAAAAACCACCTCTCGGTGGCTTCTTGTTCGCGCTGTACTAATGGTGCCGAAGGCCGGACTCGAACCGGCACGTATCTCTACGGTTGATTTTGAATCAACTGCGTCTACCGATTTCGCCACTTCGGCACTGCAAGTAGTATGCGGAAAACGGGTGCATTATACCTTTCAGCGATCCACGTGCAACACATATCCGTTGTTCAATGAGTTAAGTGCTGAAAAAATCGTCGCCGCAGTCACGTTGGCTCGTTTTTTGGGCGAAGTAAGGCGTGTCGATTGGGGATAACGGTGATAAACGACACGGGCACAGCGTGCAGCGCGCCTACGGATGACATCGGGGATAACTGTGGTAAACGGCACGGGCACGGCATGCGGCGCCCCTACGGATGACATCGGGGATAACTGTGATAAACGACACGGCCGCGGCGTGCAGCGCCCCTACGGATGATACCGGCGATAATGTGCGCCTGTGCGTAGCGATATCAGCAGCAGCGCGTCCCAGAGGCGCCAGAAACAAAAAAGGCGTAACCGCATGGCTACGCCTTTTTAAATCGTCTGTCGTGCCGCTACTTGCGTTTTAGCAGCATATACACGCTGATCAACAGGAACAGCATGCTTGGCAGCAACGCGCCCAATACCGGCGGCATGTTGTACACCAGGCTCAGCGGGCCGAATATCTGGTCCAGCACGTAGAACAGGAAACCGAAGCTGATACCGGTCACCACACGCACGCCCATCGGCACGCTGCGCAGCGGCCCGAAGATGAACGACAGGGCCATCAGCATCATCACCGCGACGGAAAGCGGCGAGAACACTTTGCTCCACATGTTCAGCTGGTAGCGGTTGGCTTCCTGGCCGCTTTGTTTCAGGTACTTCACGTAGTTGTGCAGGCCGCTGATCGAAAGCGAGGTTGGGTCCAGCGCTACCACGCCCAGTTTGTCCGGGGTCAGGTTGGTTTTCCATTCGCCGGTCAGCGTCTGGGTGCCGGTCACCTGCTTTTCATTGGTCAGGTCGGAGGTATCCACCTGCGAAAGCTTCCACACGCCGTCTTCAAAGCTGGCGGTGGCGGCATAGCGCACCGTCTCGAGCCTGCGCTGGTCGTTAAAGTGGTAGATGTTGACGCCGGAAAGCTCTTTCTCGCCCGCCACGCGCTCAATGTAGATGAAGTCGTTGCCGTCCTTCGCCCACAGGCCGTTTTTGGTGGAAAGCAGCGAGCCGCCGTACATCTGCTGCGCACGGTAGTTGCGCGCCATCTGGTCGCCCTGCGGTGCCACCCACTCGCCAATCGCCATGGTCAACAGCACCAGCGGGATAGCGGTTTTCATCACCGAACCGGCGATCTGCATGCGGGTAAAGCCGGAAGCCTGCATCACCACCAGTTCACTGCGCGTCGCCAGTTGCCCCAGCCCGAGCAGTGCGCCCAGCAGTGCCGCCATCGGGAAGAAGATCTCGATGTCTTTCGGTACGCTCAGCAGGGTAAACATCCCGGCGCTCAGCGCCGTGTACTCGCCCTGGCCCACTTTACGCAGCTGGTCGACGAACTTGATGATGCCGGAAAGCGACACCAGCATGAACAACGTCATGATGATGGTGTTGAAAATCGTCTTACCGATATATCGGTCTAAAACGCCAAACATCAGGCCGCTCCTCTCAGGCGTGCACGCAGCTTACGCATCGGCACCGTATCCCACAGGTTTAGCGCCAGCGCGATCGCAAAGTACGCCGCGTTGACCACCCAAAGCCATATCATCGGGTCCAGTTTGCCCTTGCCGCCGTTGGAACGCAGCGACGTCTGCAGCAGGAAGAAAATCAAATACAGCAGGATGGCCGGCAGCATGCTGAGCACGCGGCCCTGGCGCGGGTTGACCACGCTGAGCGGTACCACCAACAGCGCCATGATCACCACGGAAAGCACCAGCGTCAGGCGCCAGTGGAACTCGGCGCGTGCGTCCGGGTCGTCAGACTCCAGCAGCGTCTGCATCGACATCTGTTCGGCCTGGTTGCCGTCCACGGCGACCGTGCGGTGGCCGACCACGGCTTTATAGTCGTTGAAATCGGTAATGCGGAAGTCACGCAGCAGCGCGGTGCCTTCGAAGCGGGTGCCCTTGTCCAGCGTCACCACCTGCGAACCGTCTTTCATCTGGTTGATCTGGCCATGCTCAGCCACCACCACGGATGGGCGTTGGTTGCCGTTCGGCCGCAGTTGCGCCAGGAACACGTCGTTGAAGGTGCTGCCTTTTACGTTGCCGATAAACAGCACCGCGTTGCCGTCTTGCGAAGGTTTGAACTGCCCTTCCGCCAGCCCGGCGATGCTGGGGTTGGCTTTGGCTTCGCTGATCACCACGTCCTGATAGCGCGAGGCCATGGGCCCGGCCCAGAACACGTTGACCGCCGCCACGGCAGAGGTGATCAGCGCCAGCACCATCGCGGCGATAATCAAGGTGCGTTTACCCAGCCCGCAGGCATGCATCACGGTGATTTCGCTGTCGGTATACAGCCGCCCAAGCGTCATCAATAAGCCGAGAAACAGGCTTAACGGCAGGATTAGCTGCGCCATCTTCGGCACACCCAATGCGAGCAATGAAAGGACTAAATTTGTCGGGACATCGCCGTCCACCGCATCGCCTAACACCTTGACCAGGTTCTGACAAAAGAAGATCAGAAGCAGGATGAAAAGGATCGCGATTTGGCTCTTTAGCGTTTCCCGTACCAGATATCTTATGATGATCACGCTTATTACGCCTGTGAAAACTTGTCTTTTTGCAGGAAAATCGATAGTTTCATCGCTAATCCGCCATTTATTCTCATCATATGGCAACCAACACAGCTAAAATAGTATTACAACATCTAGCATTTGGGTGTCCTATAGGAACTTACTTATAGTCGCCAAAACAGAGCAATTTACGCCGTTCAGGTTAACATAGTTAGTTAACTCAATGGCGGGAGATCGTTACGGAGTACGTTATTCTAGCCGTAGCGCCTGCCTTTGTCTTTAAGATTCAGGAGAGTGCATGGAGTTCAGTGTAAAAAGCGGTAGCCCGGAAAAACAGCGCAGTGCCTGTATTGTAGTCGGCGTTTTCGAACCGCGCCGCTTGTCCCCTATCGCAGAACAACTCGACAAAATCAGTGATGGTTATATCAGCGCTTTGCTGCGCCGTGGCGAACTGGAAGGTAAAGTCGGGCAGACGTTACTGCTGCACCATGTGCCTAACATTCTCTCCGAACGCATCCTGTTGATTGGCTGTGGCAAAGAGCGCGAGCTCGATGAACGCCAGTACAAACAGGTGATTCAAAAAACCATCAATACCCTTAACGATACCGGCTCCATGGAAGCGGTCTGCTTCCTGACCGAGCTGCACGTGAAAGGCCGCAACACTTACTGGAAGGTGCGCCAGGCGGTGGAAACCGCAAAAGAAACGCTCTACACCTTCGATCAGCTGAAAAGCAATAAAGTGGAGCCGCGCCGTCCGCTGCGCAAAATGGTGTTCAATGTGCCGACCCGCCGTGAGCTCACCAGCGGTGAACGCGCTATCCAGCACGGTCTGGCCGTCTCTTCCGGTATCAAGGCAGCGAAAGATCTCGGCAATATGCCGCCGAACATCTGTAACGCCGGCTACCTGGCCTCTCAGGCTCGTCAACTGGCGGACGCCTTCAGCACCAACATCACCACCCGCGTCATCGGCGAACAGCAGATGAAAGAGCTGGGCATGAACGCCTATCTGGCGGTTGGCGCAGGGTCGCAGAACGAATCGCTGATGTCGGTGATGGAATATAAAGGCAACCCGAACCCGGACGCCAAGCCGATTGTGCTGGTGGGTAAAGGGCTGACCTTCGACTCCGGCGGCATCTCGATCAAACCTGCCGACAGCATGGACGAGATGAAGTACGACATGTGTGGCGCCGCTACCGTGTACGGCGTGATGCGCGTGGTGGCGGAACTGAACCTGCCGCTGAACGTGATCGGCGTACTGGCCGGCTGTGAAAACATGCCGGGCGGCAGCGCTTATCGTCCGGGTGACGTGCTGACCACCATGTCCGGCCAGACCGTCGAGGTGTTGAACACCGACGCCGAAGGCCGCCTGGTGCTGTGCGACACCCTGACCTACGTTGAGCGTTTCGATCCGGAGCTGGTGATTGACGTTGCCACCCTGACCGGCGCCTGCGTGATTGCGCTGGGCCACCACATCACCGGCCTGATGTCGAACCACAACCCGCTGGCACACGAACTGATCGGCGCGTCCGAACAGGCCGGTGACCGCGCGTGGCGCTTGCCGATGTCCGACGAGTACTATGAGCAGCTGGACTCTAATTTTGCCGATATGGCAAACATTGGCGGCCGTCCGGGCGGGGCTATCACCGCAGCCTGCTTCCTCTCGCGCTTTACCCGCAAGTACAGCTGGGCACACCTGGATATCGCCGGCACCGCCTGGCGTTCCGGCAAAGCCAAAGGCGCAACCGGCCGTCCGGTAGCGATGCTGGCGCAGTTCCTGCTCAATCGCGCGGGGCTGAACGGCGACGATTAAATCTGAGCGGTAATTCAGGTATAATCCCCAAGGGTACAGCATGCTGTACCCTTGTGTTTTTAGTAATGCTGCACAATTTTATAAACCCAATAGCTTTCGAGTTGCAGCAAGGCGGCAACCGAGAGAATCCCCAGGAGCTTACACGGGTAAGTGACTGGGGTGAGGGAGGGCAGCCAACACGGCTGCAGCTTGAAAGATGAAGGGGTTATATGAAACAGGCTACGTTCTATTTAATTGAACATGCGGAACCGGCAGGTGCGCTCAGCGCGCATGAGGCCGTGGCCTGCGCCGTTGCCGCCGAACGCTGGCGCTCCGGCAAGCGGGTGTTGATCGCCTGCGAAAGCCAGGAACAGGCCCAGCGGTTGGACGAAGCGCTGTGGCAGCGCGATCCGCACCAGTTCGTGCCGCACAATCTGGCCGGCGAAGGGCCGCACTACGGTGCCCCGGTCGAGCTGTGCTGGCCCGGCAAACGCGGCAACTCACCGCGCGATCTGCTGATCGCCCTGCTGCCGCAGTTTGCAGATTTTGCTACTGCTTTCCATGAAGTGGTAGACTTCGTCCCTTACGAAGACACCTTAAAACAGTTGGCGCGCGACCGATATAAAGCCTATCGCAGCGTCGGCTTCCATTTGACCACGGCAACGCCGCCAACTCACTGAACAACGATATAAAATGGAAAAGACAAACAGTCATCTCGATACCGCATACGACCCGAAAGAGATCGAACAGAAGCTGTACGATCACTGGGAAAACCAGGGTTACTTCAAGCCAAACGGTGATACCAGCCAGGAAAGCTTCTGCATCATGATCCCGCCGCCGAACGTCACCGGCAGCCTGCACATGGGTCACGCCTTCCAGCAGACCATCATGGACACCATGATCCGTTACCAGCGCATGCAGGGTAAAAACACCCTGTGGCAGGCCGGTACCGACCATGCCGGTATCGCCACCCAGATGGTGGTTGAGCGCAAGATCGCCGCAGAAGAAAACAAAACTCGCCATGACTATGGCCGCGATGCGTTCATCGACAAAATCTGGCAGTGGAAAGCAGAATCCGGCGGCACCATCACCCGCCAGATGCGTCGCCTGGGCAACTCCGTGGACTGGGAGCGCGAGCGCTTCACCATGGACGAAGGCCTGTCCAACGCGGTACGCGAAGTGTTTGTCCGCCTGCACAAAGAAGATCTGATCTACCGCGGCAAACGCCTGGTGAACTGGGATCCGAAACTGCGCACCGCCATCTCCGACCTGGAAGTGGAAAACCGCGAGTCCAAAGGCTCCATGTGGCACCTGCGCTACCCGCTGGCTGACGGCGCCAAAACCGCCGAAGGCAAAGATTACCTGGTGGTCGCCACCACCCGTCCGGAAACCGTGCTCGGTGATACCGGCGTGGCGGTAAACCCGGAAGACCCGCGCTACAAAGATTTGATCGGCAAAGAAATCGTTCTGCCGCTGGTGGGCCGCCGCATCCGCATCGTCGGTGACGAGCACGCCGATATGGAAAAAGGCACCGGCTGCGTGAAAATCACCCCGGCGCACGACTTTAACGACTACGAAGTCGGTAAACGTCACGGCCTGCCGATGATCAACATCCTGACTTTCGACGGCGATATCCGTCAGGAAGCGGAAGTGTTCAACACCCTCGGCGAAATCTGCACCGATTACTGCAACGAAATCCCGGCCCAGTTCCGTGGCCTGGAGCGTTTCGCGGCGCGTAAAGCGGTGGTTGCCGCCTTTGACGAATTGGGCCTGCTCGACGAGATCAAACCGCACGACCTGACGGTGCCTTACGGCGACCGCGGCGGCGTGGTGATCGAACCCATGCTGACCGACCAATGGTACGTACGTACCGCACCGCTGGCGAAAGTGGCGGTGGAAGCGGTTGAGCAAGGCGAAATTCAGTTCGTGCCGAAGCAGTACGAAAACATGTACTTCAGCTGGATGCGCGACATTCAGGACTGGTGTATCTCTCGTCAGCTGTGGTGGGGTCACCGTATCCCGGCCTGGTACGATGTGAACGGCAAAGTCTACGTGGGCCGCAGCGAAGAAGAAGTGCGCAGCGAAAACAACCTGGGCGCCGACGTGGTGCTGACTCAGGACGAAGACGTGCTGGACACCTGGTTCTCTTCCGGCCTGTGGACCTTCTCTACCCTGGGCTGGCCAGAGCAGACCGACGCGCTGAAAACCTTCCACCCGACCAGCGTGATGGTCAGCGGCTTCGACATCATCTTCTTCTGGATTGCGCGCATGATCATGCTGACCATGCACTTCATGAAGGACGAAAACGGCAAGCCGCAGGTTCCGTTCAAGACGGTCTACATGACCGGCCTGATCCGCGACGACGAAGGGCAGAAGATGTCCAAGTCGAAAGGCAACGTGATCGACCCGCTGGACATGGTTGACGGCATCTCGCTCGAAGACCTGCTGGAAAAACGCACCGGCAACATGATGCAGCCGCAGCTGGCGGAGAAAATCCGCAAGCGCACCGAGAAGCAGTTCCCGAACGGCATCGAGCCGCACGGCACCGACGCCCTGCGCTTCACCCTGGCGGCGCTGGCCTCTACCGGCCGTGACATCAACTGGGACATGAAGCGCCTGGAAGGCTACCGCAACTTCTGTAACAAGCTGTGGAACGCCAGCCGCTTCGTGCTGATGAACGCGGAAGGTCAGGACTGCGGCTTCAACGGCGGCGAGAAAGTGCTGTCGCTGGCGGACCGCTGGATCCTGGCCGAATTCAACCGTACGGTGAAAGCTTACCGCGAAGCGCTGGACACCTACCGCTTCGATCTGGCCGCCAACATCCTGTACGAATTCACCTGGAACCAGTTCTGTGACTGGTACCTGGAGCTGACCAAGCCGGTCGTGAGCAACGGCAGCGAAGCGGAACAGCGCGGCACCCGCCACACGCTGATCACCGTGCTGGAAGCCCTGCTGCGCCTGGCGCACCCGGTGATCCCGTTCATTACCGAAACCATCTGGCAGCGCGTGAAGACCCTGACCGGCGAAACCGCAGACACCATCATGCTGCAACCCTTCCCAGAGTACGACGCCGCGTTGGAAGACGCGCAGGCGCTGAACGATCTGGAATGGATCAAGCAGGCGATCACCGCGGTGCGTAACATCCGCGCCGAGATGAACATCGCTCCGAGCAAACAGCTGGAAGTGCTGCTGCGCAACTGCAGTGCCGACGCTCAGCGTCGCGTGCAGGAGAACCAGAGCTTTATCGAGCGTCTGGCGCGTCTGGAGTCTATCGCCCTGCTACCTGCGGGTGACAAAGGCCCGGTATCGGTCACCAAACTGGTGGACGGCGCCGAGCTGCTGATCCCTATGGCCGGCTTTATCGATAAAGACGCCGAAATTGCGCGTCTGTCGAAAGAGATGGGCAAGCTGGATGCAGAAATCGCCTCGATCGAAGGCAAGCTGGCCAACGAAGGCTTTGTAGCGCGCGCGCCGGAAGCCGTGGTCGCCAAAGAGCGCGAACGTCTGGCAGCCTGCAAAGAAGGTAAAGTGAAGCTGCAGGAACAGCAGGCGACCATCGCCGCGCTGTAATCTTACGGTTCACTGCAACAGTTGAAAAACAGCGGGGATTTCCCCGCTGTTTTTTTATCGCCGTTGCATCAGCCATATAAATACCCAATAGATTTCGAGATGCAGGAAGGCGGCAAGTGAGCGAAGCCCCAGGAGCTTACATAAGTAAGTGACTGGGGTAAGAAAACGCAGCCAACACATCTGCAGCTTGAAAGATGAAGGGTATAGATGTTATTACAAGATATTAAAGCTGCATGGACGCCGCCGAAATATAACCCCGGCGCGTTTTTGTCTGCACAAAAAACGATATTCCGGAACCCTTCGGGTTCTTTTTATGGCGAGTGTAACTATGACAACAGCAACCCCAGTACGTCTTCTGGTGCGCCCAATAACGGCTGACGACAATGCCGCTATTGCTAATGTCATTCGCGAAGTCTCTGCCGAGCACGGCCTGACGGCAGACAAAGGCTATACCGTTTCCGACCCCAATCTGGACGTCTTGTATCAGCTCTACAGCCTGCCACGCAGCGCTTATTGGGTGATAGAAGTCGATGGCCGGATTGCCGGCGGTGGCGGCGTGGCCCCGCTGCAGGGCGGTGACGACGATATTTGCGAATTACAGAAAATGTATTTCCTGCCGATTTTGCGCGGCCAGGGCCTGGCAAAACGCCTGGCGCTGCAGGCACTGGAGTTTGCCCGTCAACAGGGCTTCCGCTGTTGTTATTTGGAAACCACCGCCAGCCTGACGCAGGCCATCGGCCTGTACGAGCATCTGGGCTTCGAACATATCGACCACGCCATGGGCACCACCGGCCACGTCGACTGCGAAGTCACCATGCTGAAAACGCTTTAATCTTGCTGCTGCGCCCGCGGTCATCACGGGCGCAGTATTCAGCCTCCCTACGCCGTTACCCTGCCCTTGATCGCCAGCTCAATCCGGCTCAGCACCAGGCTGGTCAGATAGGACACCACAATCAGCAGCAGCAGGATCAGCGGCGTATAGCGCGGCGCAAAAATCAGCTTTTGAGTGAAGTAATAGCAGTAGAAGCTGTGGGTCAGCCACATGTACATCGAATGCTTGCCCAGCTCGCCCACCGCCCGATTCACCGTGCCGCCCAGCCCGTCTGCGGTTTTCATCATCGCGATGATAAACAGCGGCGTCACCAGCAGCAGCCCCGGATTATGGGCGACGATAAACACCGCCACCGTCACCATCAGCAAGATCAGCGGATGGGTGCGGCTCAGGGTAACAATCAGCTTCGACAGCCAGAAGTCCGCCGGCATTTGCTTGCTGCGGCCAAACACCATGCCAAAGCCGAAAGGCAGCAGCCAGGTGCAATATTCGATCAAGATTTCAGGCGCCCAGGCGAAATACTGCAGCCCTCTGCCGCACAGCGCCGCCAGAACCAGCAGCCCCAGTAAAGGGTAGATATTCAGCCGCGACAACAGCGGCAGAGAAAGCACGTACAGCACATAGAGTTTGAAGAACCACCACTCGCTGTTATACGTGGATTTAATGCCAATCAGGTTTTCGAGAAACAGCGGCAGGGAAAGGCTATACCTTTCTCCGGGAAAGAAGAAAATGCCGATAGGGACAAAGATAAATAACACTATCCAATAGCTGATATATAAATTTTTCAGCTTTCCCCAAATATAGTGAAACGACACTTCTTTTTTCAGCGAAAACCCGTAACCGGACAGAAACAGAAACATCGAAACGCAAATCTTGCCGAACAGACCAAGATACATTTCAAGATCAACGCTGTTAACAATATGATAGACCGGGATATCCGGGCTAATTCGGATCGGGTAGGCAAACAGGTGATGGATCAGCATCAATATGATGGCAATCCCTTTTAAATAATTAGATTTATTAATAGAAATGTCCATATTTCTTAATATCTTATCCAACCACAGAGTGGCTCATCATATAGCAGCATTTTTGTGCTGACATCCTCTTTCCCGCTCGGATAAATCTCATATTTAATATTCCGTTTAGAAACAATGCGCCGGATATTTATCACCGCGTATTTTTCGCTCCGGTATCGTCACGGTCGCGCAAACCACAAAAAATATTAATATGAAAATTTTATTTTTTATATATTAAAATCAATTAGTTGATAAAAATTAAAAACAATTTATGTGATATTCATTAACAAATTAACGATTTGAAATTGACCTGCCGCCCGCTTGCGATACTCTGCCATGACAGGCTCATGCCGTAATCGCACAGGGAGCAGTCATGTCGGAAAACGCTTTTGATTACATCATTGTCGGCGCAGGTTCCGCCGGCTGCGTACTGGCAGCGCAGTTGATCCGCCGCACTCAGGCGCGGGTGTTACTGCTGGAAGCCGGTGGCGACGACAATAATTTATTCATCAAGATGCCGGCCGGCGTGGCGAAAATCATCGCCAAAAAAAGCTGGCCCTACGAAACCGAACCCGAGCCGCACGCCAACAACCGCCGCATGCAGATCGCCCAGGGCAAGGTGTTGGGCGGCAGCAGCTCGGTCAACGGCATGATCTATATTCGTGGCCAGCGGCAGGATTACGACGAGTGGGCCGAACGTTACGGCTGCGTCGGCTGGGGCTATCAGGACGTGCTGCCCTATTTCAAACGTGCCGAGGCCAACGAGAGCCTGTCCGACACCTATCACGGCGGTGAGGGCCTGCTGCCGGTCAGCGAGAACCGCTACCGACACCCGCTCAGCATGGCGTTTATCCGCGCCGGCCAGGAGCTGGACCTGCCCTACCGCAACGATTTCAACGGCGACAGCCAGCACGGCGTCGGCTTCTACCAGACCACCACCCATAACGGCGAGCGCGCCAGCACTGCACGCACCTACCTGAAAGCGGTGCGCAACGACCAACGCCTGGTGGTGAAACTGAATGCGCTGGTGCACCGCGTGGTATTGGACAACAACATCGCCACCGGCGTGGTGTATAGCCAAAACGGCGGTGCCGAAGTCACCGCGCATGCGGCAAAGGAAGTGATCCTCAGCGCCGGCGCGGTAGGATCGCCGAAGATCCTGATGCTGTCAGGCATTGGGCCACGCGAACATCTGCAACAGTTGGGCATAACGCCGCTCGCCGATCTGCCGGTGGGCAAGAACTTCCACGATCATCTGCATATGTCGATCAACGTCAGCACCCGGCAACCGATCAGCCTCTACGGTGCCGATCGCGGGCTGCAGGCGCTACGCCACGGCACCGAATGGCTGGCGTTTCGCAGCGGCGTGCTGAGCTCCAACGTACTGGAAGGTGCCGCCTTCACCGACAGCCAGGGTGACGGCCGGCCCGACGTGCAAATCCACTTCCTGCCGATGCTCGACAGCTGGGACGACGTGCCCGGCGAACCGCTGCCCAATATCCACGGTTTCACGCTCAAGGTCGGTTATCTGCAGCCCAAGGCGCGAGGGGAAGTCCTGCTGCGCAGCCGCGATCCGCGCGATCCGGTGAAGCTGCACGCCAATTACCTCGGCCATCCGGAGGATCTGGCCGGCAGCGTGCGCGCGGTGAAATTCGGCCTGCGCTTCCTGCAAACCGCGGCCCTCAAGCCGCTGATCAAAGATCTGCTGATGCCGCAGCCGGCGTGGTTGAACGATGACGCCCAGTTGGAGGAGTTTGTGCGCAACTTCTGCAAGACGGTGTATCACCCGGTAGGCAGTTGCCGCATGGGCCAATCGCCGCAGGACTCGGTGACCGATCTGCAACTGCGGGTGCACGGTTTTGAGCGACTGCGGGTGATCGACTGCTCGGTGATGCCGCAGGTCTCCAGCGGCAATACCAATGCGCCGACCATTATGCTGGCGGAAAAAGCGGTGGATTTGCTGCTGGGCGCACCGGCGTAACTGAGTTGCGCGGGAGCCCGGCTATCAGGCGAAGGCGGGCACGCCGCTGTGGAAGCGGAACTCGCTGTCCGGCGTTTGGATAAGCTCTGCTTCAATGCGGCCGAAATGGGCCACCCGCTCACTGATGTCGCCACCGGCTATCTGTTCGGCAAGCTGCAGGTAATCCTGATAGTGGCGCGCTTCGGAGCGCAGCAGCGAAACGTAGAAACGGTTTAACTCGTCGTCCAGATGCGGTGCCAACCGGGCAAAACGCTCGCAGGAGCGGGCTTCGATATAGGCACCGCAAATCAGCTTATCAATCAGCGTAGCCGGATCGTGGGTGCGGATCTCGCGGATCATGCCTTTGGCATAGCGGCTGGCGGTGATCTTCTTATACGGGATCTGCCGCGCCAGCATGATCTCCAGCACCTGCGAGAAGTGATGCAGCTCTTCTTTGATCAGCAACACCATCTTGTCCGCCAGATCCTGGCCGTAGGCCGAGCCGTTCTTAGGCAAGATCTTGCGGGTGAAATTGTTTTGCTGGAACAAGGCTTCCGGCACGCCCTGCGCTTCATGCAGAAATGCTTCATAAGGCCTTAGCAGCGCCAACAAGGCATCGCCGCTCTCCTTGTCTGCCACGTAACGGCGGATTAGCCACATGCCGGTTTGCGCCGCTTTCAGCTCGCACACCATATGGTCGGTCAGCAACAGCGGCAGGTTTTCCGGACGACGGGCGGCGTCGATCCAGGCGTCTGGGGTTTCGCAATGCAGGAAGTTTAAAATGGGGGCTAACAGGGATTGGTATTTCATCTGCTTCAACTGCCCTATGCATTTCAAGTTACAGCTAGCGCTGCGGCTTGAAAAACGGCGGGATAGGCGGGGCCGGCGAGCGCCGGCCCACAAGATTAATTAATGGCGTTTACCGTCGTCGTCTTCGTCGATGAAGTCACCTTCTTCTTCGTCGTCGTCACCTTCTTCGCCGTTCGGATCTTCAAAGTAGGTGCCCCAACCGTCGTAGTTGACGCCGCAACGTGCCGCCAACGCCACCAGCTGCTCTACCTGAGTGTCGATCAGCTCGGCGTTGAGACCGATTTCGCTGATCACGTCACAGCACATCACCAGGGTACCGTCTTCCACTTCCAGCTCTTCGGCGTCGGTCACTTCGTAGCCCAACTTGAAGGCTTCAACGGCGGCCTGCTCCAGCACTTCAAACTTCTCAGCAGAAAGGTGGTGTTCGATAGTGTAGAGCGCTTCCGGATCGCTGCCGTCTTCCAGCAGTTCTTCGATGATCAGGCGGGTCTCTTCACGTTGTTCTTCTAGCTGTTCGCGGTTTGCCATGCCTATATCCTCAAGTCAAATGGCCTGTATTCCTTCTATTTTCACACACCGTCGGCATTGCTTCCACGATAAACGTGAAAGATTTCTCCCACGGGGTTGAAATTGAATATTCATACATATAAAGTGAATTTTAATTCAATAACAACAATCAGGATACACGGCAATGAGTAGCATAAACCCGTTCTACAAACGTCACTTCCTAAGGTTAATGGATTTCACCCCGGCGGAGCTTCAGGCGCTGCTGCAGCTTTCGGCCGAGTTAAAGCAGGCCAAGCGGAAAGGCCAGGAAAAACGCCACCTGCAGGGCAAAAACATTGCGCTCATCTTCGAAAAAGACTCGACCCGTACCCGATGCTCTTTCGAAGTTGCCGCTTTCGATCAGGGTGCTCAGGTCACCTATCTGGGCCCAAGCGGCAGCCAGATCGGCCATAAAGAGTCGATGAAAGACACCGCCCGGGTGCTGGGCCGGATGTATGACGGTATTCAATACCGCGGTTATGGTCAGGCGCTGGTGGAAACCCTGGCCAACCATGCCGGCGTACCGGTGTGGAACGGGTTGACCAACGAGTTCCATCCGACCCAGTTGCTGGCGGATCTGCTGACCGTACAGGAGCACCTACCGGGCAAGCCGCTGAGCGAGGTGAAGCTCGCCTACCTTGGCGACACCCGCAACAACATGGGCAACACCCTGCTGGAAGCTGCCGCCCTGGCGGGCATGGACCTGCGACTGGTGGCGCCGAAGGCCTGCTGGCCACAGCCGGAGCTGGTGGCAGAGTGCCAGGCATTGGCGAAACAGACCGGCGCCAAGATCACCCTGACCGAAGACATTGCCGAAGGGGTGAAGGACGCGGACTTTCTGTATACCGACGTGTGGGTATCGATGGGCGAGCCGAAAGAAACCTGGCAGGAGCGTATCGCGCTGCTGAAGCCTTATCAGGTCAATATGGCGATGGTGAAACTGACCGATAACCCGAACGTCAAATTCCTGCACTGCCTGCCGGCGTTTCACGACGACCAGACCACGCTCGGTAAGCAAATGGCCGAACAATACGGGCTGCACGGCGGCATGGAAGTCACCGATGAGGTGTTCGAATCTGCACACAGCGTGGTGTTCGATCAGGCCGAGAACCGCCTGCACACCATCAAGGCGGTGATGGTCGCCACCCTGAGCGAAACGTTTTAATCTGCATTGCCGGGGCGCAGTGATCCAGCACGCTGCGTCCCCCTCCCGCCTTTTCCGTCTAATATATTTTAAGCATATCAAATAGCCGATTGGCCTTTGTCAGCCGCCGACAAAGACTCTACCGTGGCATTCTGGCGGCGAAAACGCCGTGAAAACAAACGATAACAATAATTTCTTGCCGTACATTCAAGGGAAAACATCGATGAAAGCCAAAGTCCTGCCGCTGTTAATACTTGCCGCCCTGTCCTCCTCCGCGCTGGCCGCCACCCCGCCCAATACGCTGGTGGTCGTGCAATCGCTCGACGATATCGTCAGCCTGGATCCGGCGGAGGCCAACGAGCTGTCGAGTATCCAGACCGTCCCAAGCCTGTATCAGCGGCTGGTGCAGGCGGATCGCGACGATCCGGCGAAAGTGGAACCGGTGCTGGCGGAAAGCTGGCAGGGCGACGCCGCGGCCAAAACCCTGACCATCAAACTGCGTCCGCAGGCGACCTTCGCCTCCGGCAACCCGCTGACCGCCGATGACGTGATCTTTTCCTTTAGCCGCGCGGTGAAGATGAACAAGTCACCGGCGTTTATCCTCAACGTTCTCGGCTGGCAGCCGGACAACATCGACGCACAGCTGAAAAAAATCGACGACCACAGCCTGCAACTGAGCTGGACGGCGAACGTCAGTCCTGCGGTGGCGCTGAATATTCTCTCCACGCCGATCGCCTCGATCGTCGACAGCAAGGCGGTGCAGCCTAACGCCAAAGACGGCGACTACGGCAATGCCTGGCTGAAAATGCACTCCGCCGGCAGCGGGCCGTTTAAAATGCGCGTCTATCAACCGCATCAGGCGATTGTGCTGGACGCCAACCCGACGTCGCCGGGCAGCAAGCCACTGCTGAAAAGCATCATCATTAAAAGCGTGCCGGACTCCGCCACTCGCCGCCTGTTGATCCAGCAAGGTGACGCTGATGTGGCGCGTGAACTGGGCCCGGACCAAACCGTGGCGCTGAAAAATCAGCCGGGCGTGAAGGTGCTGGAAATCCCCTCTGCCGAGCAGAATTACCTGGTGTTCAACACCGGCAATACCGCCAATCCGCTGTTGAAAAACCCGGCGTTCTGGGAAGCGGCGCGCTATCTGATCGACTATCAGGGCATCACTAAAGATCTGTTGAAGGGCCAATATTTTGTGCACCAGAGCTTCCTGCCGGTAGGCTTGCCGGGCGCTTTGAAAGACAATCCGTTCAGTTTCGATCCGGCCAAAGCCAAGGCCATTCTGGCCAAGGCCGGTATCACCAATGCCTCGCTGACGCTGGACGTCGAGAACAAACCGCCGTTTATTACTATCGCTCAGGCGCTGCAGGCCAGCTTTGCCGAAGGCGGCGTGAAGGTGGAACTGTTGCCGGCCGCCGGCAGCCAGGTTTATTCGCGGGTACGCGCCCGACAGCATCAGGCGGCGATCCGTCTGTGGATCCCGGACTATTTCGACGCCCACTCCAATGCCAGCGCCTTCGCCTATAACGACGGCAAGACCAGCACGGTCGCAGGCCTCAACGGCTGGCAGATCCCACAGTTGAACCAGCAAACGCTGGCGGCGGTGGCCGAAGCCGATCCCGCCAAGCGCAGCGCGCTGTACACTGCCATGCAGCAAGAACTGCAACGCAGTTCGCCGTATGTCTTTATCGATCAGGCGAAAACCGAAGTGGTGCTGCGCGATAACGTCAAAGGCTATCAGCAGGGTCTGAACGCCGACATGGTCTACTACGATCGCGTCAGCAAATAACTGACTCGCGCCGCGGAGCTCCACCGCCTGGTGAAATGATGATTAGGGGAAATTTTTCCCCTAAGGCCACTGGCAAAGTGCTCCAAAGTTTCGTAGTAAGGTCGCTGCATGCTGCGCCCTATCGCATAATCAATCGGTTAAATCGGGTCGAACATGTTCGACCCCTACCGGTTTAGCCATTATGCGGGTTAATCAGCGGTCTGAGGGTGGCTTCACCCCCCTTTAATCGGCAAGCGCTCTAGCGGGGAATACGTGCGGCGTTATAGCAGGTGATATCCACTTCAACCTTGCAATCCACCACCAGATCGGCGACCGCGCAAATCCGTGCCGGGGGATGAGCGGCAAAGAACTCGCGAAAGACTTTATTGAATGACTGGAAGTAACGCGCATCGGTCAGAATGACCTTAACGTGCACCACGTCTTCCAGGCCATATCCCGCTTCCGCCATAATATCCAGGCAGTTTTGGATCGCCAGGCGAGACTGATCGATAATTCCCCCCTCCACCACTTCACCGTCTTTCATCGGCGTTTGGCCGGAAATGTACAACCAGCCACCGGCTTCTACCGCGCGGGAAAAGGGCAGATGCTGTCCACCGGTTCCGGTTCCGCCGTCAATGCCGTATCTTTTGATCGTCATGCCTTGCTCCTGTCGATTGTGTTGCCCTGACGGCACAAAAACCGCCCGGCGCGCAGGCCGGTCACGGCCTGATGTTGATAACTCAGTACGCCGTTCACCCACACCGCGTCGATCCCTGCAGCGGGTTGCTGCGGTTGGCTGAACGTCGCGCTGTCTTTCACTTTCAATGCGTCAAACAATACCAGATCGGCGTAGTACCCCGTTTTGATCAGCCCACGCTGCGGCAGTTGATAACGCGCCGCCGACATACCGCTCATTTTGTGCACCGCCACCGTGAGCGGGAACAAACCTTCATCGCGGCTGTAGTGGCCCAGCACGCGGGGAAAAGCGCCCCACAGGCGCGGGTGCGGCATCGGATCGTTCGGCAGGCCATCCGATCCCACCATGGTCAGCGGATAGCGCAATACCCGGCGCACATCCTGCTCGTCCATGTTGTAATAAATCGCCCCCGCTGGCATCAGCCGTTTGCCGGCCTCATGCAGGCTCATTGACCAGGCCCCGGCGATGTCCCGCAAGGATTGCCCCGCCATCTCCGGGTGCGGTTCGGACCAGGTGATGACGATATCGAACTCATCGGTGATCTGTTTTAAATCCAGCGTCGATGAACTGGCGGAATAAGGGTAACAGTCGCAGGACACGTCCTGCGTCTGGCGCACCTTGTCGAACAGCTTGAGCGTTTCCTGCGTGCGGCCCCAGTTTTTCGCCCCGGCGCATTTGTGGTGCGAAATCACCACCGGCACCCGGCCATGGCGGCCAATGTGGAATGCCTCCTCCATTGCCTCGAGTATGGGCTCAAATTCAGAACGCAGGTGAGTGGTGTAAATCCCCTGCTCACCCGCCAGCTCTTCCGCCAATGCCATCACCTCTTCCGTGGGGGCAGAGAACGCCGAGGCATACGCTAGGCCGGTACTCAGACCCAGAGCGCCCTGTTGCAACGCGGCACGCAGCTGCTCACGCATGGCGCAGATTTCCTCGGCATTAGCCGGGCGAAACAGGTCGTCCATCTGGTTACTGCGCAGCGTGGTGTGCCCGATCAGCGTCGCCACATTCACCGCCGGCGTCGCGGCCTCGACCTGCTGACGATAATCAGCAATCGTGGGGTAAACGAAATGCGCTTTTTCTCCCAGCAGGTTCATCGGGTCGGGCACGCTGGTTTTGATTACCGCCCCGGCAGCGCTGATGCCACAGTTGCCGACAATCACCGTTGTCACCCCCTGGGATATCTTCGGCAGCATCTCGGGCATACGGATCACGTTGGTGTCGTCGTGAGTATGTACGTCGATAAACCCCGGCGACAGCACCCGCCCCCGGCCGTCGATCACCACCTCCGCTTCAGCCTCTATGGCGGGTGCGATCGCCGCAATCCGATCGTCTTTCACCGCCACATCGGCACGGTATTGCGGCCCGCCGGTGCCGTCGATCACCGTGACATTTTTAATCAGATACTGATACCGCATGAATCATCATCCTCAGGTTAGTGTCTTGGGGCAGCGACTCAGTCCCCCAGCGGCTGCCGATCTTCTCCTCCACGGTGACTGTCCAGCGCCAGCTTGATGCGACGCAGACGGTCCCGGGACTGGCGTTTATTCGCCATAGCCAGCGCCGTCGCCAGCACGTCGACCATCGCCAACATGGCGTAGCGCGAAGTACTGGGTTTGTAGATGTAATCATTTTCCCGCACCACCAGCGCCAACAGCACGTCGGCCTGCGCCGCCAGCGGCGTTCCTGCCGGCGTGATGGCCACCACTTTGGCCCCGTACTGGCGAGCAATCGCCGCGCTTTCCACCACTTCCTGCGTGTAGCCGCCTAGCGACAGCGCCACCACCACATCCTGCCTGGCCACCGCCGCCGCCATCATGCGCACCAGCAAGCCGTCGCTTTGCGCGGTCACCGGCAGCCCGAGCCGAAACAGGCGGTGCTGTACCTCAGCGGCACAAATGGTCGAACCGCCGCCCATACCAATGGCCAGAATTTGCCGCGCGTCGCTGAGCCACTCCACCGCTTTGGCCAGCGCCGGCTCATCGATCGTCCGGCGGTTAATCGTCAGGACATTGATGATGGTTTCGTAAATCCCCTGGATCCCTTCCAGGTCCGGTTCTTCATGGATAAACCGTTGCCCCACCGCCAACGACTGCGCCAGCTTGACCTTAAGGTCACGCACGTCACGGCAGCCCAGCGTTTTGGCGAAGCGTGTGATCGAGGCCTGGCTGACGTTGGCCTGCCGGGCCAGCTCAGCAATCGGCAAAGCGGTCACCGCGTCCGCCTCGTCCAGAATGAATTGCGCGATACGTTTTTCGGCGCTGCTCAGCTCAATAAAAAGCTCTGTAATGCGCGAGATAATGTCGATATCCACACCCATCGCCTCACCCCATAGTGATTAAATTTTGTCATTTACAATGCAAGAAAACAGTGGAAGACTACACAAAAATCAGCGTTAAAAATGATACTTTGTACCCTAAAATAAAAAAATAATATTTAAATCCAATTAAAATCAAAGAAATAAATCAAGATACCTCATTTTAAAAAAGATAGAACACCCAAAGGATGATGTTATGAAATACCAAAAAGATTTCACCGTTACCCATAAGGCCGCCGTGCTGCGCAGTGACCCGTCTGCGCCGGCAAACCTGCTTAACGAAGATGTCTGCCTGCCGGCCGCGGTGATCAAGCTCAGCAGCCTGGAAAACAATATCGCCTGGATGCAAAACTATGCCGATGCACGCGGCGTCTCGCTGGCCCCGCACGGTAAAACCACCATGACCCCCTGGATCTTCCAGCGTCAGGTAGCCCAGGGCGCCTGGGCGGTGGGCGTCGGTTCCGCCTGGCAGGCGAAGGTGGCAATGGAGGCGGGCGTACCCCGGGTACTGATGGCCAACCAACTGGTCGGCAAGGCCAATATGCGACTCGTGGCCGAATTGAAAGTGCAACATCCCTCCACCCTTTTCCTTTGCTGCATCGACAGCCTGAGCAATGCGCAAGCCCTCTCGGCGTTTTTCAGCCAGCATGGGCAAACCCTGGATGTCCTGTTGGAACTGGGCGTGCCCGGTGGCCGCTGCGGCTGCCGTAGCGTGGCACAAGCCGAGCAACTGGCGCAGGATATTGCCGGGCTGCCAGGGCTGCGCCTGCAGGGTATCGAGCTGTATGAAGGCGTGATGCACGGCGACGACGCCCAGAGTAAAATCGAACGGTTCCTGCGTGACGCCGCCGGCTTGCTGCGTGAACTGCACCGGCAACGTCTGCTCAGCGGTGAAGAAGCAATCCTCACCGGTGCGGGCTCTTCCTGGTATGACGTGGTTTGCCGCGTTTGGGGTGAAGAGTCGCTGCCGAAAAACTGCCGTCGGGTGATCCGCCCCGGCTGTTACATCACCCACGATCGGGGAATTTATCAGGACGCGCAAAATGCGGTGCTGGCCCGCGATAGCTACGCCTGCGATCTGGCGGGGGAGCTAACCTCGGCATTGGAATTGATAGCGCTGGTACAGTCGGTGCCGGAACCGGGCCGGGTTATCGTCAATTTTGGCAAGCGAGACGCGGCTTTCGACGCCGGATTACCGCAGCCGATCGCCCATTACCGCAACGGGGTTCTGCAAGACAACGGCGTGCAGCAGTTAACCCCCCAGGGGATTATGGACCAGCACGCCATGTTAAGCTGCCCGGCAGACTTCCCGGTGCAGGTTGGAGATATACTGGTGTTTGCCACCTCGCACCCCTGCCTGACCTTCGATAAATGGAAGACGCTGTTGGTGATTGATGATAATTACAACGTTATAGAAACCATTGAGACATTTTTCTGAGCTCGGAAAAGGATATTTCATGACCAGCCTGCCCACCGACAGCCTGCTGTCGGTGCAGAATCTTTCTCTGGCGACCCCAGGGAAAGCCCCGCGAATTGATCGGGCCAGCTTCAGTATTCAACCCGGTGAATCCGTTACCATTATCGGCCCGAACGGCAGTGGGAAATCCACGCTATTGCGGCTACTGACCTGTGAGCTCAAGCCGACCGAAGGCGAAATTCTCTTTCAGGGAAAGCCCCTAGTCAGCTTAAAACCCCAGCAACGCGCCCGCGCTATCGCCTTGCTGAGCCAGCACGATGATGCGGATTTACGGCTTAAGGTTAGCGAGTATGTGGCGCTGGGACGACTGCCCTGGCTGGCCGATCATTCGCCATCTCAACACGCGCTGATAGTTGCAAAAGCGATGGAGGAGGTGGGTATCGGCCACCTGCAACATAGCCCGCTGGGCAAGCTTTCAGGCGGTGAACGCCAGCGCGCCGGGTTCGCCAGAGCATTGGCGCAGCAGCCGTTGCTGTTATTGCTTGATGAACCCACTAACCATCTCGATCCGCTGGCCCGACATCAACTGCTGTCGCTGATCCATGAAAAAAAGATAGCCACGATAAAAGTGCTGCACGATCTCGAGCTGGTGCAACCCTTTTCCGATAAGGTGATGATCATCAATAAAGGGAAAATCCTTTGTTATGACCGCCCTGAAAGGGTGCTGGAATCGGCGCACCTGCAACAGGTGTTTGGCATGAGAACGCTGCAGGTTCGTCATCCGGAAAGCGGCGAAGCTGTGCGTTTCTTCGAGGCTTTACCGACATAATCCCCGTGATATTCTCCACAACCGACAATTGTTTGATCTAACTATATTTGTCATACGAATTATTCAGGTATGTTGCCCCCGTTTCCAATAAACCGGGTTATTGACTTCGGTTTTGCCGTTTTGCCCACGGGGTTACCCGAGTGGGATGACCTTCCTCCGCCCCACTGACGCCTGGCCAGACAACCGACGGTAATGCCCAATCAATAGCCTTTCGGTGCAATGAATCTGGAGTCGATGTGAAAAAGTTAACCCTCGCCGCGTTACTGGCATTCACCGCGGCAAGCGCCGGGGCCTCTGGTTTCCCGGTTACGGTGGACAACTGCGGTCAGCCCCTGACCTTTGAACGCCCGCCACAGCGTGCCATTATTCAAGATATCAATATGTCGCAAATGGCCTTTGCCCTGCAGCTCCAGCCTTCTATCGTCGGCGTGACAGGGATCTCCGGCTGGTACAAAAACATCCCTGAATTCACACAACAGCAGGGAACCATTCCTGAACTGGCCGCCAAATACCCGACGATCGAAAACCTTCTCGCTGCCAGTCCAGACCTGTTCTTCGCCGGCTGGAATTATGGTCTTCGTGGGGAAGTGACCCCGCAAGCGCTGGAAAAATTCAATATCAAAACGCTGGTGTTAAGTGAAAGCTGCATCCACGTCGACAGCCATCGGCCGCGGGCCAGTATGGATTTGCTCTACGACGATATAATCAGGCTCGGCAAAGTCTTTGGTAAACAGGAACAGGCGGAAAAGCTGGTCGCAGGCTGGCAACGGCAGGTGGCAGATATCCATCGCAAAATTGCGACGCAAAAACCCGTCAGGGTGTTCCTTTATGATTCCGGCGAAGAAAAGCCCTACACCAGCGGGGCCTACGCCATGCCGACGGCGATTATTGAAGCCGCTGGGGCAACAAACGTGATGGATACCCTGAACACCAGCTGGGTGAACACCAATTGGGAAAACGTGGCGGCGACAGAGCCTGAATTTATCATTCTGGTGGACTATCAGGCTGAGCCCACCGACAGTATCGATGCGCGGCAGCTTTTCCTTGAACAACACCCCCTGATGAAGCAAACCCCGGCAGTGGTCCATCACCGCTATTTGAAATTGAAATACCAGGCGTTAACACCGGGGCCGGTCAATATTGAGGCGATCCACAAACTGGCTCAGGCCCTTTATCCTGCCGCTGTTAGCTGATGTCGGAAAAAATACGTTTCAGGCTGGCCTGGACCCTCGCCCCGCTGTTATTGGCAGGGTTAATCTTCGCCAATGTCGCCCAAGGCAGCGTGTCACTCTCTCTTGCCCAGGTGTTAAGCGCGCTGGGCATCGTCCCGGGTGATGTGCCCCCCATGATCAAGAGCATCGTGCTGGAACTGCGTTTGCCACGCACCTTGCTTGGGCTACTGGCGGGGGCTGGCCTGGCGTTGGTCGGCGCGCTGTTGCAAACCACAACCCGCAACGATTTGGCCGATCCCTTTCTGTTTGGCCTCTCCTCTGGCGCCTCCGCCGGCGTGGTGCTGGTGATGACCCGTCTCGGTGATAGCCTCGGGGCCTGGACGTTACCGGTGTCTTCCTTTGCCGGTGGGATGCTCTCTGCTGCCGTGGTGCTGGTTATTTTTATGACTCAATCGCAAAAAGGCACCGAAAAGCTGATTATCTGCGGGCTGGCGGTCTCTTTTTTATTCGGGGCCTTCACCAACTATCTGGTTTTTTCCGGCGATCAGCGTACCGCCAGCAGCGTACTGTTCTGGACGCTGGGCGGGCTGGGGCTGGCCCGCTGGGATAATGTGATTTTTGCCTTGATAGCGCTGCTGTTGCTGGTGGTATTGATTGCCTTGCGCTGGCGATCGCTGGACGGCTTACTGGCGGGCGAACAGACCGCCGGCACGCTGGGCATCAACACCCGCCGTTTGCGCACGGAAGTGTTTCTTTGCTGTTCGCTGGCGACGGCATTACTGGTGGCATTGACCGGGGTGATAGGGTTTGTCGGCTTAATGGTTCCCCATCTGGCGCGCCCTTTTACCGGCGTACGTCACCGGCGTCTGCTGCCGTTGGTCGGGGTGCTAGGGGCCATATTGCTCTCTGCCGGCGATCTGCTGAGCCGCGTCATCACCGCCCCCCAAGAGCTGCCCATCGGGATCATTACCGCCGGGCTGGGCGGCGTTTTCGTTCTGGTGATTTTGCTGCGCCGAGCCCACTGAAGATAAATTTTCTGCCATGCGGCTAAAGGCCACCAGCCAATCGATTGCGAAATGACAAAAATCGGCGTTTTAGCGCTTGCAGTGAACAAAGGCACGAGTATAATGCGCGACAATTTGCCAGGAGAAAGCATGAAAAACGACGTTTGTTTTGTTAGCCACAACCGACAAAACCGACTGCCAATCGGCAGCCAACTGCCGTTGTTTCTCCTGTTGCTAAACCGATCGTTTCAAGCCCCTCGTTGAGGGGCTTTTTTTTGCCTGAAAATCTGTTCAAAGCCCCGCGCCACGGGCACGAGTCGAGGAGAGTGAAAAATGGCCAACCCGCTGTATCACAAACATATCATCTCTATTAACGATCTCAGCCGCGAGGATCTGGAGCTGGTGCTGCGCACCGCCGCCAGCCTGAAAGCCAATCCGCAACCCGAGCTGCTAAAACACAAGGTGATCGCCAGCTGCTTCTTTGAAGCCTCGACCCGTACCCGCCTGTCGTTTGAAACCTCGATGCACCGTCTGGGCGCTTCGGTAGTGGGTTTTGCCGACGGCAGCAACACCTCGCTCGGCAAGAAAGGCGAAACGCTGGCCGACACCATCTCGGTGATTGGCACCTACGTCGACGCCATCGTCATGCGTCATCCGCAGGAAGGCGCGGCGCGCCTGGCGACCGAATTCTCCGGCGGCATCCCGGTGCTCAACGCCGGTGACGGCGCCAACCAGCACCCAACCCAGACGCTGCTCGACCTGTTCACCATTCAGGAAACCCAGGGCCGCCTGAACAACATCAATATCGCCATGGTTGGCGACCTGAAATACGGCCGCACCGTGCACTCACTGGCGCAGGCGCTGGCCAAGTTTGAAGGCAACCGCTTCTTCTTCATCGCGCCGGACGCGCTGGCAATGCCGGCCTATATCCTGCAAATGCTGGAAGAGAAAGGCATCGAGTTCAGCCTGCACAGCAGCATTGAAGAAGTGGTCCCCGAGCTGGATATTCTCTACATGACCCGGGTGCAGAAAGAGCGTCTGGATCCTTCCGAATACGCCAACGTGAAGGCGCAGTTCGTTCTGCGCGCAGCGGATCTGGCCGGCGCACGCGCCAACCTCAAGGTGCTGCACCCGCTGCCACGTATTGACGAAATCACTACCGACGTGGACAAAACGCCGTACGCCTACTATTTCCAGCAGGCGGGTAACGGCATTTTTGCCCGTCAGGCGCTGCTGGCGCTGGTTTTAAACGCAGATTTGGCTCTTTAAGGGGGAACCGTCATGACTCACGATAACAAACTGCAGGTTGAAGCGATCAAGTGCGGCACGGTGATTGACCATATTCCGGCACAGATCGGGTTTAAGCTGCTGACGCTGTTCAAGCTGACCGCCACCGACCAGCGCATCACCATCGGCCTGAACCTGCCTTCCAACGAGCTGGGCCGTAAAGACCTGATCAAAATCGAAAACACCTTCCTGACGGAGCAACAGGCCAACCAACTGGCCATGTACGCGCCGAAAGCCACGGTTAACCGCATCGACAATTATGAAGTGGTACGCAAGCTGACCCTCAGCCTGCCGGATCACATCGACGGCGTGCTGACCTGCCCGAACAGCAACTGCATCAGCCGCAGCGAACCGGTGTCTTCCAGCTTTAGCGTGAAATCCCGCGACGGCGACGTACACCTGAAATGCCGCTACTGCGAAAAAGAGTTCGAGCATCAGGTGGTCTTGCAGGCGGACTGAGTTCGGCCGGCGGCCGGGAGATGAGGCTGTTATTCTCCCGGTGACTGCCTATAATGGGAACCCCGTAGGGGCACCGAATACCGGGCCCGACGCTACGGAGAGCCACGCAGCCCACCGCGCTGCGATTTGAAAGACGAAGGGTATATCAGGAGAAAAAATGTCACGTAACATCAGCACTGAACTCGCCCCGGCAGCCATTGGTCCTTACGTGCAGGGCGTTGATCTGGGCAGCATGATCATCACTTCCGGCCAGATCCCGGTCGATCCGAAAACCGGCGCCGTTGCCGACGACGTTGCCGCTCAGGCTCGCCAGTCGCTGGAAAACGTTAAAGCGATCGTTGAAGCCGCCGGCCTGAAAGTGGCCGACATCGTGAAAACCACGGTTTTCGTGAAAGATCTTAACGACTTCGCTACCGTTAACGCCGCTTATGAAGCTTTCTTCACCGAGCACAGCGCGCCGTTCCCGGCCCGTTCCTGCGTTGAAGTGGCCCGTCTGCCGAAAGACGTGAAAATCGAAATCGAAGCCATCGCCGTTCGTCGCTAATACCGCGACCTCGCGCCCAACGGTCAGCCCAGGCTGGCCGTTTTTATTTTTAGTATTTCAATTATTTTATAACGATAGACCTATCCCCCCAAAATTTACAATCCCGCATTAAAAATACGTCTATAATTATTTTCGCCCGGCCAGGCTATGATTTCTTGTGATTTATTAACCAGACTAATTATCTCAGGAGAATATCCCATGGCTCAAAGCATATTGGATTATTTTATCCAACAGGTCACTTATTCCCCCGAAGCACTGGCGATCGTCAGTGACGATCAACGTATTACCTACCGACAGTTAAATGAAGCCAGCAACCAACTCTGCGGTCAGTTGCAACGGCAGGGCGTTAGCCCCGGTGACAACGTGCCATTAGTCGCGTTGCGCACGCCGGAATTGCTGATAGGTATCCTGGCGATTATCAAAGCTGGAGCAAGTTATATCCCCATCGATGCCCGATATCCTGAAAAAAGAATTCTGGATATTGTCAGACAAAGCGGGTCAAAAGTAATCATATTGAGTAACTTATCAATTACTTTTGAAATAAATAACCCCGATGTGAAAATTATTGCCATTGATAATATTACATCAGATAAACTGGTTCCTTTTGAATTAATAAATCCCAAGAGTGATGCAACGGCTTATATTATTTTCACCTCTGGCACTACCGGCAAGCCCAAGGGAGTGATGATTGAACATCATTCACTGTTGAATATTATTCTCTGGCATAATCAAAAATTCGCCATGAGCCATGAAAGCCGTTCCACGCTGATAGCCGGTATCGGCTTTGATGTGGCTCAGTGGGAAATCTGGGCAGCATTGCTCAGCGGCGGCACGCTGTATTTGCCGCAAGAAGAGACCCGACTGCAGCCCTCTGCCCTGCTCAACTTCTTCGCAGACCACCAGATCACCCATGCTTTCGTGCCCACGGTGTTGGTGGCTGAAATCGTCAGCGCGCCACAGCCAGAAAACCTGGCGCTGCGCTACCTGTTTACCGCCGGGGAAAAACTCAACCCGATCGATCTCCGTGGAGTGAGTTACCCCTTGGTGGATTACTACGGCCCCACTGAAGCGACCATCTTCGCCACTTGGAATCGGGTCACTTGTGCAACACAAAACACGGCCGCGACTATCGGTCGACCGGTGGCAGACACCGAGATTTTCATTCTCGACGATCATCTGCAACCGGTGAGTGGCCAACAGGCTGGCGAGCTTTATATCAGTGGCCGCTGCCTGGCTCGTGGTTACCTGAATGACCCACAGCTCACCGCAGAAAAGTTTATTACCCCGGTGCATTTTGCCGGTAAACGCCTCTACCGCAGCGGCGATCGGGCACGCTGGCTACCGGATCAACGCATTCAATACCTCGGGCGTCTAGACGACCAGATCAAAATCCGCGGTAACCGCGTGGAACTGGGCGAAATAGAAAGCGTTATGGTGCAGGTTGCGGGAGTGAAGGCGGCTGTCGCTATCGCCACCCAACCCCAGGATCCGGCAAACAAACAGATTGTGGCGTTTTTGGCGGCTGACAATGACGACGGCGAGTTGGTCGAACGTGTGAAGCAGCAGCTGAAAGAAATGTTACCTTCATACTTCCTGCCCGCCAGCTTCCTGGTGATGGAACGCATGCCGATCAATGCCAATGGTAAAACCGATAAGGCCGCGCTGTTGGCCCTTTCCCGCACGGATCAGTCTCCGACAGCAGAGACGCTGACCGGCAGCCGGCAGATCATTGCCGCTATTTGGAGCCAGGTATTGGGGACGGCGAATATCCGCGCCGAAGACAACTTTTTCGACATCGGCGGCCATTCACTGCTGGCAGCAAAGCTGGCGACGGCCATCGATAACAAAATCGGAGTCAAAGTCTATGTGCGCGATATTTATGAATATCCGACGATAAACCGTCTGTCGCAGGCGCTGGATGAACGCAGCGGCCATGCACTGCCGACGGTGGACAGCGAACCGGTACGTGCTCTGCAAGACGATGTTTGGCTGCCTGCAGATATCACCATCAACCCGGATTATGATGTGCGACAGGTCAGCGACCCCAAAGCCATTTTACTCACCGGCGCCACCGGCTTTGTCGGTGCGCATCTGCTGGCAGAGTTGCTCGCCACAACCCGTGCCGAGTTGTATTGCCTGGTGCGGCAGCGCAGCCGGATATCCCCGCAGCAACGACTCAACGAGATCCTGAATCGCTATCAGATTACTTTATCCGCCGAGCAGTACGCGCGCGTCCATCTGATCCCCGGCGACGTGGCCGAGCACGATTTCGCCCTGTCACCAGAGCACTTCCGTGAACTCAGCCAGCGGATCGATATCATTTATCATTCGGCAAGTGCGGTGAACTTTATCCAGCCCTATTCTTATATGAAACGCGATAATGTGCAGGGCCTGCGCGAAATCATTCGTTTTGCCGCGTACCGACGCACCAAACCACTGATGTTGATGTCGACGATTTCGGTCTACAGCTGGGGGCACTTGCATACCGGAAAACGGGT
Source organism: Serratia sp. Je.1.23.a (assembly GCF_051129805.1). Lineage (NCBI taxonomy): Bacteria > Pseudomonadati > Pseudomonadota > Gammaproteobacteria > Enterobacterales > Yersiniaceae > Serratia > Serratia sp. Je.1.23.a. The sequence continues at coordinate 29,056 of NZ_JBCPSR010000009.1, forward strand.
GATGCTGGAAAGTGACGACATAGATCAGAACCTGCCGGCGGTGATCACTGATATCGGCTACGTCCGCAGCAAATGGGTAATGGAGAAAATTGCCGATCTGGCGGCATCGCAAGGCCTGCCGCTAATGACCTTCCGTCTGGGGTACGCCACCTTCCACAGCCGAACCGGCGTCAGCGCCAGCTACCAATGGTGGGGACGGCTAGTCAAAACCTGTATCACCAGCGGCACCCTGCCAGTGTTGCAAGACCTGCGCGAGGGCCTGACGACGGTGGACTATATGACCCAATCCATTGCCCATATCACTCGCAACCCTCAGGCGTTAGGGAAGAAATTCAACCTGATCCACCAGCACCAGAATAACCTGACGCTGCAAGCCTTCTTCCGCCTGCTGGAGCGCGAGTGTGGCTACCGCTTCCGACAGTTGCCTTTCGATCAATGGCGAGCACAGTGGGAACACGACGCTAATGCACCGCTCTACCCGTTGCTCAGCCTGTTCAGGGACAATATGGTGAATGGGCAATCGACGGTGCAGCTCTACCAAAATACCTACCAATGGGATTGCAGCAACCTGCAGCATTTCCTGCGGCACAGCGGGATCGAAGAACCACGGTTTACCCGGCAAATGCTACTGAATTATCTGCGGCAGTCTATCGGCACTTCGCAGCAAGCATTGCAGGTATAAATACCAGGGCGGGTCTTCAGGGCCCGCCCGCGTCCTTTGCACGGTGAGTTGCGCCATCACTGCTCATAGCCAACCCACACGCGCCGCAGTTTTGCCCCGTTTTAAGGCAGCGCCCGCTTTGGTTGCACCCAAAGCGGGCCATTTCCTGCCGCAAGCCGGCGTTTTCGCGCCATTTTCGCCCCTTTATCACCTTGGCACATTTTATGCTGGTTCTGTATACAGCCTGCAATGTCGACGAGGTGATGATGCTAAATATCGATCTGTCTGCTTCACCGTTTTTTGATGAGATGCTTCTGGCTGAGGGTAAGCACCGGGGTCACTACGAGGCTTACTGGCATTGGCTGCAACAGGCTGACCAAAAGGCCATTCAACGCAAGAGGGAAGAGGCTGCACTGCTGTTTCACCGGGTGGGGATTACCTTTAACGTTTATGGTGAGGATGACGGCGCTGAGCGCTTGATTCCGTTCGACAGCGTACCGCGTATCATACCCGCCAGCGAGTGGGCGATGCTCGATCGCGGTATCCGCCAGCGCGTACAGGCGCTTAACGCCTTTCTGCACGATATTTACCATCAACAACACATTCTGAAAGCCGGGATCATTCCGGCGGAACAGGTGCTGGCCAACGATCAATATCAACCCTGCATGCAAGGGGTCGATCTGCACCGCAATATTTACGCGCACATCGTTGGCGTGGATATGGTGCGCAACGGTGACGGCCAGTATTACGTGCTGGAAGACAACCTGCGCACCCCGTCCGGCGTTTCCTATATGCTGGAAAACCGCAAAATGATGATGCGCCTGTACCCGGAGCTGTTCGCTCAGCAACGCATCGCGCCGGTGGAGCGCTACCCGTCGCACCTGCTGCAAACCCTGCGTGAAAGCTCGCCGATCAACGATCCTACCGTGGTGGTGCTGACGCCGGGCCGCTTCAACAGCGCCTACTTCGAACACAGCTTCCTGGCGCAGCAGATGGGGGTTGAGCTGGTGGAAAGCGCCGACCTGTTCGTCAAGGACGGGGCGGTCTTTATGCGCACCACCGCCGGGCCTTGCAAGGTGGATGTGATCTACCGCCGGGTGGACGACGCCTTCCTCGATCCGTTGGCGTTCCGCCCGGATTCGATGCTCGGCGTGCCGGGCCTGCTGTCGGTATACCGCGCCGGCAACGTGGTGCTGGCCAACGCCATCGGCACCGGCGTGGCCGACGACAAGTCAATTTATCCGTACGTGCCGGACATGGTGCGTTTCTACCTGCAGGAAGAGCCGATCCTCAATAACGTGCCCACCTGGCAATGCCGCCACAAGAATGAACTGTCGTACGTGCTGGCGAACCTGGAACAGATGGTGGTGAAAGAGGTGCACGGTGCCGGCGGCTACGGCATGCTGATCGGCCCGGCGGCGACCAAAGACGAAATCGCTCACTTCCGCAGCCTGCTGCTGGCCAAGCCGCATAACTACATTGCGCAAAACACGCTGGCGCTGTCGACCTGCCCGACCTTCGTCAACGACGGCCTGGCGCCGCGGCATATCGATTTACGGCCGTTCGCCCTCAGCGGCGCGGAAATCCGCCTGGTGCCAGGCGGCCTGACGCGCGTGGCGCTGGCGCAAGGCTCACTGGTGGTCAACTCGTCGCAAGGCGGGGGAACCAAGGATACCTGGGTGTTGGAGGACGACGCATGCTGAGCCGAACTGCCAGTGAACTCTATTGGATGGCCCGCTATCTGGAGCGGGCGGAAAGCATCGCCCGGGTGCTCGACGTCACCAACAAGCTGTCGATGATGCCGATCCGCGACAGTGAGGATCAGGATCTGCAGGTGCCGCTCAATCTGACCAGTACCGGACAGCTGTATGCCGCCGCCTATCCTGACCTGACGATGGCCAATCTGGTGAGCTTTTTTGCGCTCGACAGCCGCAACCACAGCAGCATTTACAGCTGTCTGCAAATGGGCTGGAACAACGCCCATGCGGTGCGCGGCAGCCTGTCTTCCGAGGTCTGGGAATGCATCAACGCCACCTGGATCGAAATGAAGCTGATCCGCCGTCAGGGCATAGGATCTGTGGGCGCGGATGGCTTTTTCGACTGGGTGAAGGAACGTTCTCACCTGTTTCGCGGCGCGATGTTCGGTACCTTGCTGCGCAGCGACGCCATGTGCTTTATCCGCCTCGGTACCCTGCTGGAGCGCGCAGACAGCACTGCCCGTCTGTTAGGGGTCAAGAACTCGCTGATGGACAGCGACGGCGACCCGGTGCGCGAATATTACCGCATGGACACGCTGTTGCGGGCAGTGAGCGCACGCGAAGCCTACCACAGTATCTACAAGCAGCAGCTCAGTCGGGATACCATTGCCGAACTGATGATCCTGCGTAATGAAATCCCCCGCTCCTTGCTGGCCTGCGTCGGCGATCTGGTGCAACAGCTGGAGCAAATTGGCGGCAACAGTGCCAATCAGCCGCGCCGGCTGGCGCATACGCTGCACGCCGAGCTGCGCTTTAGCAGCATGAAAGATCTGAACAAGGTCGGGTTGAACGACTGGCTGGACGCGTTTCTCGGCCAGATTAGCGGCATCGCGGAGAGCATCCATCACACTTATCTGGAGGCGCAATGAAACTGAACATTGAGCACAACACCCACTATACCTATGCCCAGCAGGTGCAGCGCAGCACTCAGTATCTGCGCCTGACGCCGCAGGATTCGGAGCATCAGCGCATCATTTCATGGCAGTTGACGCTGCCGGAAGATGCCGTGTGCACCACCGATGCCTTCGGCAACGTGCTGCACGTGCTGACGCTGGATCACCCGCACCAGGCCATCAGCATTCAGGCCCACGGCGTGGTGGAAATTGAAGACGGTGCCGAAGATCAGGTGATGGGGCATTTGTCGCCGCTGGTCTTCCTGCGCCACAGCCCGCTGACCCAACCCGACAGTGCGATCCAGGCCTTCGCCCTGCGCTACTACCAGCCGCAGGCGGTGCTGGACGGGCTGGAAAATCTGATGGGCGAGCTGCTGCTCAAAATGCCGTACACCCCAGGGTCGACCAGCGTCACCGACAGCGCGGCCCAGGCATTCGCGACCGGCACCGGCGTCTGTCAGGATCATACCCACGTATTTTTGGCCTGCTGCCGCAGCCTGAACATTCCGGCGCGCTATGTCAGCGGCTATCTTTACAGCGAGGACTCGGCCCACGTCGCCACCCACGCCTGGGCCGAGGCCTGGGTCGACGACCGCTGGCACAGCTTTGACGTCACCAACAATACACGCCTGCCGAATCAACACCTTAAGCTGGCGGTGGGCATCGACTATCTCGACGCCTGCCCGGTACGCGGGATGCGGCTCGGCGGTGGCTGCGAGAACATGCAGACCATCGCCGAAGTGCAGATGATGCCAACCGGCCAGTAGCCTCTTGCCGAAAACCAAGGTTTACGGCACGCTGGCGGTTGGCGGCGTGCCAGTATCGTTTTGAGGGATTGTGGTATGACCTATTGTGTGGCCATGCGCTTGTCTTCCGGGCTGGTCTTTGCTTCCGATTCACGCACCAATGCCGGCGTGGATCATATTTCCACCTTCCGCAAACTGCACGTGTTTCAGCAGGACGGTGAACGCATGCTGGTGTTGCAAAGCGCCGGCAACCTGGCGACCACTCAGAGCATCATCAGCCTGTTACAGCGCCGCAGCAAAGATCCCGAACGCCTGAACCTGCTGAACGCACCGAGCATGTACGAAGCCGCCACGCTGGTGGGCGAAACGGTGCGGGAAGTGATCCAACGCGACAGCGAAGCCCAGCAAAGCGGCAGCACGACCGACTTTAGCTGCAGCCTGCTGCTCGGCGGCCAGATCAGCGGTGAAGAGATGCGGCTATTCCATATTTATCCGCAGGGTAATTTTATCGAGGCCACCCGCGATACGCCCTATTTCCAGATTGGCGAAAGCAAATACGGCAAACCGATTATCGATCGGGTACTGACCTACGACACCCCGCTGGAACAGGCGATGCAGTGCGCGCTGATCTCTCTGGATTCGACGCTGCGCAGCAACCTGTCGGTCGGCCTGCCGCTCGACGTGATGATCTACCCGCGCGACAGCTTTAGCAGTGCGCAGCAGTACCGTATCACCGAAGATCATCCGCATTTTAGCGCCATCCGTAAAGGCTGGGGCGAAGGGCTGGTCAGTATTTTCAAACAGTTGCCGCCGCTGCAACTGTAGGTTTTGCGGGCTCAGCATGCTGAGCCCCTACATATGCAGAGCGCTACATATGCTGACTTACCTCATTCGATAGCGCTGGCGCGCAAAAGCGCTTCCAGCGGATAGACCGCCGCAATCACCACTTCGTCGCGTATCTGCGCCGCCGCGTCCAATTGCTGCTGTATCTGCGTCGCTTCTGCCTTGCTCAGCGGTTTGCCCTGTTGATAATGCTCCAACAGCATCAACCCCAGCGTGGACAGCGCGCCGACATCCTGCACCACCGGTGCCAGATCCTGCATCAGCCGGTTACCGGCAATCACCGTTTTTACCGGTGCGGTATTGAGCTGCCAGCGTTGTAAACGTTCGCGCAACGCCTGCGCTGCAGCACGATCGTTGCGGTCCTTCACTAACGCCGCAACCTGCATGCCCATCTCGCGCACCGCGTTGCTTTCCGCCGGCAGTGCGTCGGCAAAACGGTTCAGCGGTTCGAACTGGTGATAGTTACCGGCTTTGAATTTCAGATGCTGTCGGGTGTAGTACTGGCCCGGCTCCACCGCTTCGGCCAGGGTTTGCAGCGGTGCTATCGTCACGCTGTTTGCCAACCGGGTGAACTCGCGCGCGGTTTCCGCATGCTGTTGCAACCCCACCGACACCACCGACCAGGCATCGACTGCCGCCAGCCTGCGGTACATATTATTTTCATCGGTCACGTCCTGCGCAGACCACAAGCGCTCCGCCACCGCGAACCCACGCGGCCAGAGTTTGAGATCGAGGATCGGCGCCCTGATGTTTTCAGCCCACAGCGCCGCCTCGCCGCCGAGAATATTGGCCTGCTGCTTCGTCTCCGGCACCACCGGCATCTTGCCCACCGGGATCGCCGTCAGCTTGCTGCCAGTGGTCGGGTAACGCACGTTGCCCACCAGCGTATAGCCGCTGAGCTGGTCCTGGCTCAGGGTAAATACCGGGCGGGTATCCCCCATCCAGCTGTCGAGCCGGAAGCTCACCTGCTGCGGAGAACGCCAGACGATATCGTGCAACGCACGGCGCGATTTACCGTTGAAATCGATAAAACCCCGCCAGCCCTGCTTGCCTTCAATCAGGGTAAAACTGCCTTCTACCGCGCTGCCCTTCAGCCGCGGCATGCTGAACTGCCAGCTTTGCGCCTTTTCATCCGGCTGCACCTCGGTGTCGACGCCCAGCGGCTGCGGCAGGATCTCATTGCGATAGTGATAGGCCGCGCTTTGCGGTTGATCGAGGTAAAAACCGGTAGACAGAATGCCCTGGTAACCGTCCTGTGCGCTGGCGCCGAGCGAGTCCTGCCCCTGCCAGGACTGGATGACAATGCTGCGCGGCAGCGACGGATGATAGATCTCATCCCAACCCACCATCTGGCGCTGATGCTGCTCGAGGATTTTCTCCAGCTTCTGATTGAAGTAGGCCTGCAGCGCATGGGTGTCCGCCAACTGGTGCTGCTGCATAAAGGCCTGAATGGTTTTGGACTGCTTCCACTGGCTGGCATCAACCTCATCACCGCCAATGTGCAAATAAGGATCGGGGAAGATCGCAGCCAGTTCGCCAATGATGGCGTCAACAAACCGATAAACTTCATCGCGGGTCGGATCCAGCGTCGGCAGATGCACACCCCACTTGCGCTCCATCGAATACGGGCCCGGCGCGCTCATCAATTCCGGGTAGGCCACGGCGATACTGGAAGCATGGCCAGGCAGATCGATTTCAGGTACTACCCGGATACCGCGCGCGCTAGCGTAAGCCACTACCTGTTGCATCTGTTCGCGTGTGTAGAACTGGCCGTCGCTGGCCTGCTGTTGCAGTTTAGGATAGCGCTCGGAGGCAAAGCGCCAGCCCTGATCGTCGGTCAGGTGCCAGTGGAACACGTTGAGTTTGGCCGCCGCCATGCCGTCGAGCTGACGCAGAATGCCCGCCAACGGCAGGAAATGACGTGCCGAATCCAGCAGCACACCGCGCCACGGGAAACGCGGTACGTCGGTAATGCTCACCAACGGCAGGAAGGTGTTCTGCCCGTCGGTCTGCACCAATTGCAGCAGGGTTTCCATGCCGCGCAACGCGCCGAAACGGGTATTGGCTGCCAGCGTTACCCCCTGCGGCGTCACCGTCAATTTATAGCTTTCATCGCTCCCCGGCAGCGGCTGCGCCGCCACCTTATCTTTGATATTCACCTTGATGACCACGCCCGTGGCTTTTTCGGCCTGCGGCACCAGGGTCCAGCCGGTTTGCAGCTCAATACGTTGGCGCCAGCGCTGCAGCGCATCGTCCAGATCATCCCCCTGCAGGCTAATCGACAAACGGTGATCCAACACCAGCTTGCCCGCCGGCTGAGTCAGTTCAACCTGCTGCGGCCAGGGCATTAGCGGCAGATCGCCGGCCGGCTGCGCCAGCGCGCCCAGGGAAAGCAATAACGATGAAGCCAGTAGCGTATAACGCAAAGTTCTGTGCATCAGAAATTCCTCAGAGGAAAAAATATCAATTGCTCCCCCAACGAATTTCAAATTACCGCCAGGCAGCAAGCGTCTGAATCCCTGGGAGCTTAGATTTGCTAAGTGACTAGGGTGAGGACGTGCAGCCAACAACGCGGTAGTTTGAAAGGCAAAGGGGAAGACAGCTAAGCTGTAAATAAAGACTGAGCACAGGACAGATGTCCAACGACAAGGGTGAAAAGCCGGGTTGGATCACAGATGCCCCTCTTCCAGGCGAAAGAGGGGCGCAGCGATTACTGCCAGCCGTAACGGCGCACAAACCAGCCTTTCACGCACTGGGTCAGCACCATATAGCCGGTCAGGATCAGCACCAGCCACGGGAAGTAGCCGAGCGGCAATGCCTGTAGCTGCAAGAATCCGGCCAACGGCGAGAAGGTCAGGCCGATGCCGGTAACGATGACCAGCAGGGTCATCATGCACAGCGGCCATGAAGGACGGCTCTGGATAAACGGTATTTTGCGCGTGCGGATCATATGCACAATCAGCGTTTGCGACAGCAGGCCTTCCACGAACCAGCCGGACTGGAACAGCGTCTGCATTTCAGGCGAATTGGCCTTGAAAACCCACCACATCAGGCTGAAGGTCAGCACGTCGAAGATCGAGCTGATCGGCCCGAAAAACACCATAAAGCGTCCAATATCGCCGGAGTTCCAGCGTTGCGGCTGAGTAATCTGATCGTCGTCGACATTGTCGAACGGAATGGCGATCTGTGAAATGTCATACATCAGGTTCTGGATCAACAGGTGCAGCGGCAACATCGGCAGGAAAGGTAAAAAGGCGCTGGCAATCAGCACGCTGAAGACGTTGCCGAAATTGGAGCTGGCGGTCATCTTGATGTACTTGAGCATGTTGGCAAAAGTACGGCGTCCCTCGATGACCCCCTGCTCCAACACCATCAGGCTTTTTTCCAGCAGGATGATGTCCGCCGCTTCCTTGGCGATATCCACAGCGGAGTCCACCGAAATACCGATATCCGCCGCACGCAGAGCGGGCGCATCGTTGATTCCGTCCCCCATAAAGCCGACCACGTGGCCCTGCTGGCGCAATAGCTTGACGATGCGTTCCTTATGCAGCGGCGTCAGCTTGGCGAACACCGTGGTACGCGCCGCAGCCTGCGCCAGCTGTTCGTCGTTCATCTGTTCGATTTCACTGCCGCGCAATACGTGATCCGCCGCCAGCCCGACGTCTTTGCACACCTTCGCCGCCACCAGCTCATTGTCACCGGTAAGGATCTTCACCGTGACACCGCTGTTTTTCAGCGCCGCCAACGCCGGCGCCGTGCTCTCTTTAGGCGGATCGAGGAAGGCCACGTAGCCCTCGAGGATCAAATCCGACTCGTCGGCCACGCTGTATTCATGGGCCTGGGCCGGCAAGATCTTGTTGGCCACCGCCACTACGCGCAACCCTTGCTGGTTGAGATCGTCGGTGATGCGCCGAATTCGCGCCAGCAGCGCTTCGCCGAGCGGGATCACCTGATCTTCCTGCCGCACATGGCTGCAAATCGCCAGCATCTCTTCCAGCGCGCCCTTGCAGATCAGTTCGTGATATTGCGCGTCTTTGGCCACCACCACCGACATACGGCGCCGTTCAAAATCAAACGGGATCTCATCCACTTTACGGTAATGCTGCAACGCATCCGGCTGTTGGTTTTGTTCCGCGCAGCTCAGTACCGCCACGTCGAGCAGGTTTTTCAAGCCGGTCTGGTAGAAGCTGTTCAGCCAGGCGTAATGCAGCACGCGATCGCTAGCGGCACCAAACACGTCAGTGTGGCGCTCCAGCACGATTTTATCCTGGGTCAGGGTGCCGGTTTTATCAGTGCACAAAACGTCCATGGCGCCAAAGTTTTGGATAGCATCCAGACGTTTGACGATCACTTTCTGCCTGGACAGTTTCACCGCCCCTCTGGCCAGCGTTGAAGTGACGATCATCGGCAGCATTTCCGGGGTCAGCCCCACCGCCACCGACAGCGCAAACAGCGCAGCTTCCCACCAGTCACCCTTGGTGTAGCCGTTGATCAACAAAACGATCGGCGTCATCACCAGCATAAAACGGATCAGCAGCCAGCTGACCCTGCTGATGCCGGTCTGGAAGGCGTTCGGCTGTTCATCCTGGCTGATGACCCGCTGCGCCAACTGGCCAAAGTAGGTGCCGCCGCCGGTACCGATCACCATCGCCAGCGCGGTGCCGCTGACCACGTTGGTGCCCATAAAGCACAGGTTCTGGCACTCCAACGGATCTTCTGCCTGTTCGCGCAGCTCGGCGATTTTCTCTACCGGCAGAGATTCGCCGGTCAACGCCGCCTGGCTGATAAACAGATCCTTGGCCGACAGCACGCGCAGATCCGCCGGGATCATATCTCCTGCCGCCAGTTTGATGATGTCACCCGGCACCAGTTGAGAGATCGGCAGTTCAAGATGTTCGCTTTTCCCGGACAATGCGTCGCTGCGGATCACCGTGGCGGTGTTGCTGACCATCGCCTTCAGCGCGTCCGCAGCCCGATTGGATCGCGCTTCCTGAATGAAGTTCAACAACGTGGAGATCACCACCATCAGTGCGATCACCAGTGCGCCCGTCAGATCTTCCGTCGCGTAAGAGATCATGCCAAGCGCGGTCAGCAGCAGGTTGAACGGGTTGCGATAGCAGTGCCACAGGTGCTGCCACCAGGCTTCTTTTTGCTGATCGTCGATGACGTTCTCGCCGCAGCGTTCGCGCACCCGCTCAGCCTCATGGGCAGTAATGCCTTCCGGGTGGCTGTGAAAACGCAGATACAGATCGGTGACGTCGGCAGCGGCGCATTCCAGCCGCTGCTGTGCCAATCCGGCGGGCAACCCTTGCGCTTTGCCGCCAAGGCTGTCCAACAGGCTATCGCGGTGCACCAAACGGCGCGGTAAATTGCGGCTGAGCATGCCCAACAGCTGACGGGGAATATTTTTCAGTTTCATTATTTTGCACCTCGTCGCCCATTGCCTCCTGGCAGCGGGTGAACGCGGGATCGCTCCCAACCGGGCTTTTGGATGTGCCAAAAAGCCTCTGCCGGGGCAGATCCTGTTTTTTTAAAAGCAGCAGGAGCGAACGACGGGCGTGCGCTACCGGTTACCGTTTACTTCACCGGTAAAACAGCAGCGCAAAGCGAGCAGGTTTTACCGGATCACCGAGTGGGTGTCTAACGGGGTCGGATCGGGATCCATACGGGTGATAACCTCCGGTAAATGAAAAGATCGAACGACAAGAGCGGCCGTTCAGCGCAGCATATAAATCCCTGCATAGCGTCAAGATCCGTTGCGGAAAATAAGCTATGCTGACGGGCATTCAGCGTAGGCCGCCAGTCTACGCCTTTTAACCTCAACGAAAAGTAAACCATGCAAAACCGGCTGACCATCAAGGACATCGCACGCCTGAGCGGCGTAGGCAAATCCACCGTATCACGCGTGCTGAACAACGAAGGCAGCGTGAGCCCGCAAACCCGCGAACGGGTGGAAGCGGTGATCCGTCAGCAGGGGTTTACCCCGTCCAAATCGGCGCGCGCCATGCGCGGCCAGAGCGATAAAGTGGTCGGCATCATCGTTTCCCGTCTCGATTCGCCATCCGAGAACCAGGCGGTACGCACCATGCTGCCGCTGCTGTATCAGCACGGTTTCGACCCTATAGTGATGGAAAGCCAGTTTGAAACCCGGCTGGTGGAAGAGCATCTGCATGTCCTTCAACAGCGCAACGTCGACGGGGTGATCCTGTTTGGCTTCACCGGCCTGACGGCGGCCATGCTCAGCCCATGGCAAGAAAAGATGGTGGTGCTGGCGCGGGAATATGACGGTTTTTCCTCGGTGTGCTACGACGACGACGGTGCCGTACGGCTGTTGATGGAACGCCTGCAGCAGCAGGGGCATCGCCATATCAGTTATTTGGGGGTACAACTGTCGGATGCCACCACCGGTTTGCGCCGCCACCAGGCCTATCTGGACGCCTGCCGCCAACGGGGGATTTCCCCCCATGTGGCCTTGGGTGAATTGAGTTATCAGAGCGGCTTCCAGCTGGCTGCCTCAGCCATCGAACCACAGACCACCGCGCTGGTGTGCGCCTCCGACACCATCGCCCTTGGCGCCATCAAATACCTGCAACAGCAGCATATTGCGCCGCTGCAGGTGTGCGGCATCGGTAACACCCCGTTGCTTAACTTCTTGTTCCCCGAAACGTTCTCGGTCGATCTCGGCTACGGCAGCGCCGGACTGCAGGCTGCGCAACAGCTGCTGGGACAGCTCAGCAGCGAACAGGGTATCCGCCAGATCATCGTGCCAAGCAAACTCGCCTGACGGCGGGTTTATTGCATCATTTGTAGGCAGTCTTCAAGGCCGCCCTTCGTAACCATCCCAGTAGGTGGCCACGGCGGAATCCAGCAATATCTGGCGTTGTTTCTGCGGGTTATCCACTGAATATTGCTGATTGATAAATCGCCCTTTCTTCCCCATGTCACTGAGGAATTCTGGGCTGCGGAAATAGGCTTCCTGCTGCTGTGCCTGTTGCTGCGTTAAGCCCTTGGCCCGATCGGCTTTCCCCATCTTGTAGAACTGGTCGAAGAACGGAATAGACGCTTTTATCGAGTCTGGGATTTGGGTTCGCATTTCGGGGGAGAAATCTTCACGTGCCAACTGATAAACCGCATGTTTAGCGTGGCGTTCCGGGCTACTTTTTTGACTGGTACAGGCGCTCAGGAACAGCGCGGTAAAGACAATAAGCAGTCGAGGCAATGTCAAAGTCATCATTCTTCCTTGAAAAAAGTCCGTGGTAATAGCACTCGAATAGCGTATTGGTTTTGAAAACACAGGCGTGAGTGCCGCTGAATTGAATCAAATCATTGATTGTTAAGGCTAACAGTATAACCGCCATTGCGTCAGTTCAAGATAATATTACGGAATGTTTCAGCCTGCTCTCAAATTTCCCCTGTTCAACAAGTGGTCATTTTTTTATCGTTTTGTGATCCTCGCCCCAAACCGGGAACGTTCCCATTCCATAAAAAAAGCGAAATGACTAAGCTTTGATCATCACTCGAACAACACCTCTGCGGCAGTCTCATACCAAGAAAGGTATCTAATAATGGGCAAAGTAAAACAGCAGGATATCGATCGCCTGATTGTGCTGGTGGGCGGGCGCGAGAATATCGCCACCGTCAGCCATTGCATTACCAGGCTGCGTTTCGTTCTCAACGACACAAGTCTTGCCAAACCAAAAGAAATCGAAGAGCTGCCAATGGTCAAAGGCTGCTTCACCAATGCCGGGCAGTTCCAGGTAGTGATTGGCCCGGAGGTCGGTGATTATTATCAGGCGTTGATTGCCACCACCGGCGTCAACGAGGCCGATAAAGAGCAGGCCAAGGTGGCGGCGCGCCAGAACATGACCTGGAGCGAGCGCGCTATCTCCCACTTCGCCGAAATCTTCTTCCCGCTGCTGCCAGCGCTGATCAGCGGCGGTTTAATCCTCGGCTTCCGCAACGTGATCGGCGACATCCCGATGTCCGGCGGCCAAACGCTGGCGCAAATGCACCCGGCGTGGAAAACCATTTACGACTTCCTGTGGCTGCTCGGTGAAGCCATCTTCATGTTCCTGCCGGTCGCCATCTGTTGGTCAACGGTGAAAAAAATGGGCGGCACGCCGGTGCTTGGCATCGTGCTGGGCGTCACGCTGGTGTCGCCGCAGTTGATGAACTCCTATCAGCTCGGCCAGCAGATCCCGGAAGTGTGGAACTTCGGCTGGTTCACCATCCAGAAAGTCGGCTATCAGGCGCAGGTGATCCCGTCCATGCTGGCCGGTATGGCACTGGGCTGGATTGAAACCCGTTTGAAAAAGATCGTGCCGGATTACCTGTATCTGGTGGTAGTGCCGGTCGTTTCTCTGCTGCTGGCGGTGTTCCTGGCGCACGCCTTTATCGGCCCATTCGGCCGTATGATTGGCGATGGCGTAGCCTGGGCGGTGAAAGCCGTCATGACCGGTAGCTTCGCGCCGATTGGGGCCGCGCTGTTTGGTTTCCTGTATGCCCCGCTGGTGATCACCGGCGTACATCAGACCACGCTGGCCATCGATATGCAGATGATCCAAAGCATGGGCGGCACGCCGGTTTGGCCACTGATTGCTCTGTCCAACATTGCGCAGGCATCTGCGGTGTTGGGTATCATCATCGTCAGCCGCAAGGCCAACGAACGTGAAATCTCGGTCCCGGCGGCAATCTCCGCCTACCTTGGCGTCACCGAACCGGCAATGTACGGGATCAACCTGAAATACCGTTTCCCTATGCTGTGCGCGATGATCGGCTCTGCCTTCGCCGGGCTGATCTGCGGCCTGGACGGCGTGATGGCCAACGGCATCGGCGTCGGCGGTTTGCCAGGCATCCTGTCGATCAAACCTCAGTTCTGGATGATTTACACGGTGGCGATCCTGGTGGCAGTGATTATCCCGCTGGTCCTGACCATGATGGTTTACAAACGCAAAGCCAGCCGCGGTGAGCTGCCGGTCTGATTAAAATGTAGGGGCCTGGCATGCCGGGCCCGTTGTCACGATTTAAAGGTATGACTATGAGCAATCCAATCCCCTGGTGGCAAAACGGCGTCATCTACCAAATCTACCCGAAGAGTTTTCAGGACAGCACCGGTAACGGCTACGGCGATCTGGCCGGTGTGACCCAGCGGCTGGACTATCTGCAGGAGCTGGGCGTCGATGCGATCTGGCTGACGCCGGTATATGTCTCCCCACAGGTGGATAACGGTTATGACGTGGCGGACTACTGCGCCATCGATCCGGCCTACGGCACCATGGAGGATTTCGACCGACTGATTGCCGCCGCCCACCAGCGTAGCATCCGCATCGTGATGGATATGGTGTTCAACCACACTTCAACCGAGCACCCGTGGTTCAAAGCTTCGCAAGAACCGAACAGCCCCTTCCGCCAGTTCTACGTCTGGCGCGATGGCGAAGGTGATACCCCGCCGAACAACTGGCGTTCCAAATTTGGCGGTAATGCCTGGCAGTGGCATGCCGACAGCGGCCAGTATTACCTGCATCTGTTTGCCACCGAGCAGGCCGATCTCAACTGGGAACACCCGCCGGTCCGCGAAGAGTTGAAGAAAGTGTGCCAGTTCTGGGCAGACAAAGGCGTCGACGGCCTGCGCCTCGACGTGATTAACCTGGTTTCCAAGCAGCAGGATTTCCCGTCCGATCCCCAGGGTGACGGTCGCCGTTTCTATACCGACGGACCGCGTATTCATGAGTTCCTGCAGGAGATGAGCCGCGACGTGTTCCAGCCGCGCGGCTTGATGACCGTGGGCGAAATGTCCTCCACCACCCTGGAGCATTGCCGGCAGTACGCTGCGCAAAGCGGTGAAGAGTTGTCGATGACCTTCAACTTCCATCATCTGAAAGTGGACTATGCCGGCGGCGAGAAATGGACGCTGGCGGCGCCGGATTACGTTGAGCTGAAACAGATTTTCCGCCACTGGCAGCAGGGCATGCACAACCAGGCCTGGAATGCGCTGTTCTGGTGTAACCACGATCAGCCGCGCATCGTTTCGCGCTTCGGCGATGAAGGCGAACTGCGAGTACCGGCCGCCAAAATGCTGGCGATGGTGCTGCACGGCATGCAGGGCACGCCTTATATTTATCAGGGCGAAGAGCTCGGCATGACCAATCCCGGCTTTAGCACCATCGGGCAGTACCGCGATGTGGAAAGCCTGAACATGTACGCCGAGCTGAGTTCCCAGGGCAAAAGTGACGCCGAATTGCTGGCGATCCTGGCCACTAAATCGCGCGATAACGGCCGCACGCCAATGCAGTGGAGTGCCGCGCCCAACGCCGGTTTCACCCAGGGAACCCCGTGGATTGGCTGTGCGGAAAACTACCCGCAAATCAATGCTGAAGCGGCGCTGGCCGATCTGGACTCGGTGTTTTACGCCTACCGTCAGTTAATCACCCTGCGCAAGCAGTATCCGCTGTTGACCCACGGTGACTATCAGGATCTGGCGCCCAACCATCCGGCGCTGTGGTGCTACCAGCGCCGCTGGAACGGCCAACGCCTGCTGGTGGCGGCCAACCTCAGCCGTGAACCGCTGGCCTGGCGGGCGGAAGGCGTGGAACCTTCAGCGTTGTGGCGTCCGCTGATGAGCAATTACGCCGATGCGCCTACGCAACCGCAGGCTATCACCCTGCGCCCGTTCGAAGCGGTGTGGTGGTTGTTAGAGGACTAACCCCCCAGGGCGCGGCCTCAGGCTGCGCCCTACTCTTTTTTCAACAGAGCCACCACTCCGGCGGCCTCTTGCGCCAGACGCTCATCGCTCATATCAAAGACGCCCTGCACCAGATGCGGCGGCAGATAATCCATGCCGGTCAGGTTGGCCATCGCATGGAACGGACGCAGCAAATCCTCGACCGGATAGCGGTTATACCCTTCCGCCGTATAGGCCTGCTGATTGCCGCCGGTGGTGACCACCAGTTGCAAGGGCTTGCCATGCAGTTGGGTACCTTCACTGCCGTAGGCGAAACCGTGGGTTAATACCGCATCCTGCCACTCGCTGAGAATCGCCGGTGAGCTGTACCAATAGAACGGGAACAGCATCACCACCGCATCATGGTTTTGCAGCAGCTCTTGCTCACGCGCCACGTCGATTTGATAGTCCGGGTAAGCACGCATCAGTTCGTGGACAGTGACGTTAGGCAAAGGACGAAGCGCTTCGATCAGCGCTTTGTTGATGCGTGATTCGTCGGGAAAACGGTGGGCGGTCAACACTAAAATACGCGACATAAAGGATCCTTGATTAAGATTTGATAACGCATTTTTCCATTTCCAGCGCCCCGGGTGTAGGCTGTGAATCGTCACTTCAATTTCAACTGAAAGTATCAACCACTATGTCGCTGCCCTTTGACGTGCACCGCCTGCTGCCGGCCTTTCTCGCGGCCGCCCAGGTACAGAATTTCTCCGCCGCCGCGCGCCAACTGGGCGTCACCCCGGCGGCAATCAGTAAAAATATTCGCGTGCTGGAAGAAAAACTGGCGCTGCGGTTGTTCCAGCGTAATACCCACAACGTGGTGCTCACCGACGAAGGTAAGGCGCTGTTGCAGCAAGTCGCACCGCTATGGCAGGCGCTGTCCGCCACGCTGGAAACTGCCGGTAGCGCGCAGCAGGCACCTTCCGGCACGGTGCGCGTCAGCATGATCCCCGGCTTCGGCCGCCAGATCCTGATGCCGTTGATCCCGCAATTCCTGGAACGTTATCCGCAGATCGATCTCGATCTCTCACTGGATGCCCGCGTGGTCAATCTGGTGGGCGAAGGATTTGACGTCGGCATCGGCAGCCGGGTCGATCCCGACAGCCGGCTGGTGGCGCGGCCACTGTATCCGATGCAGATGGTTCTGGCGGCCTCGCCCGGCTATCTTGCGCAGCACGGCACGCCGCAGGATCCTGACGATCTGCTGCAACATAATTGTCTGCTGCACCGTAACCCGGCGACCGGCCGCAGCGTAAAATGGCCGTTGCATCGACATGGCGAAGCCAAAACGCTGGAGCTGCATGGCCGCCTGGTGGCCAGTCGGCCGGAGATGTTACTGGATGCGGCGCTGGCCGGCCTGGGCATAGTCTGTCTGGCGCGTTGGTATGCGGAGCATCACTTTGCGCAGGGTACCCTGCTGCCGGTGCTGGCAGAATGCTGGCCGCAGCCAACCCAACTGTGGTTGTACTATGCCTCGGCCGATCTGCCCCCGCGAGTGCGCGTCTGGGTTGAGTTCCTGCTCGAACATTTCCACTCTCGTCCGGCCTGAGCATTCAGGCCAAAATTAACGTCTGTACAGCTTACGCGCGCTCTTTCATTTTCTTTGTCCTACGTCAAAAGAACCCCATCAACATCTATATATAGTGCATTAAGAAACGACAGCAACTATATATAGTAGTTATCCACAAAATCATCCACACATCGCCTCAGCCCTTGCGTGCTGCGGCATGGCCCTGTGGATAAGCTGAAATCATACCGATACCCGCTAGCTTTCAGGCTGAAATCTGCAAGGCAGGGCATCAACGCTCCCTCGGGGAACAAGGAGTAACAACGTGAAACCAGTAGTGATTAAACGGGACGGTTGTCAGGTACCTTTTGACGAGGCACGTATTGGGCAAGCGATCGAGCGGGCCGCGCTGGCCGTGGGGATCGTCGATGCGGACTACTGCGCAACCGTCGCCCGCGTAGTCGCTCAACAGATATCACAGCAGCCGCGCGTCGATATCCATGAAATCCAGCGGGCAGTGGAAAACCAGCTTATGGCCGGCGAATACAAGCAGCTGGCGCGGGCCTATATTGAGTACCGTCACGATCGCGACGTCGCGCGTGAACTGCGTGGACGGTTAAACCAGGAGATCCGCGGCCTGGTCGAGCAAAGCAACGTGGCATTGCTCAATGAAAACGCCAATAAAGACAGTAAGGTGATCCCCACCCAGCGCGATCTGCTGGCCGGGATCGTCGCCAAGCACTATGCCAAGCAGCACATTCTGCCGCGTGACGTAGTGCTGGCCCATGAGCGAGGCGAGATCCACTACCACGATCTCGACTACTCGCCATTCTTCCCGATGTTCAACTGCATGCTGATCGACCTGAAGGGCATGCTGACCAACGGCTTCAAGATGGGTAACGCCGAGATTGAACCCCCGAAGTCGATCTCCACCGCTACCGCAGTGACCGCGCAAATCATCGCGCAGGTGGCCAGCCATATTTATGGCGGCACCACCATTAACCGTATCGACGAGATCCTGGCGCCCTTCGTCACCGAAAGCTTTAACAAACACCAGCAGGTCGCCGAACAGTGGCAGATCCCTGACGCGCAAGGTTACGCCATGGCGCGCACCGAAAAAGAGTGTTACGACGCCTTCCAGTCGCTGGAATACGAGGTCAACACCCTGCACACCGCCAATGGCCAGACGCCATTCGTCACCTTCGGTTTCGGGCTGGGGACCTCTTGGGAATCACGCTTGATCCAACGTTCTATCCTGAGTAACCGCATTGCCGGGCTAGGCAAAAACCGTAAAACGGCGGTATTCCCTAAACTGGTGTTCGCCATCCGCGACGGCCTGAATCATCAGTACGGCGATCCGAACTACGACATCAAGCAGTTGGCGTTGGAATGCGCCAGCAAGCGCATGTATCCAGACATTCTCAATTACGATCAGGTGGTGAAAGTCACCGGCTCGTTCAAAACGCCGATGGGCTGCCGTAGCTTCCTCGGCACTTACGAAGAAGAGGGCGAGCTGGTACACGATGGCCGCAACAATATCGGCGTGATCAGCCTGAACCTGCCGCGTATTGCGCTGGAGGCCATGGGCGATGAAAGCCGCTTCTGGGATCTGCTGGATCAGCGCTTGCTGCTGGCGAAAAAAGCGCTGATGACGCGCATTGCCCGGCTGGAAGGTATCAAGGCGCGCGTGGCCCCTATTTTGTATATGGAAGGCGCCTGCGGCGTACGCCTGAAGGCAGACGACAACATTGCCGAGATCTTCAAGAATGGCCGCGCCTCTATTTCGCTGGGTTACATCGGTCTGCATGAAACCATCAACGCCCTGTTCGGCAACGAACAACACGTATACGACGATGAAACGCTGCGCGCCAAGGCGATCGCCATCGTTGCGCACCTGCGGGCCGCCACGGAAAGTTGGAAAGCCGAGACCGGTTACGGCTTTAGCCTGTACAGCACGCCAAGCGAAAACCTGTGCGATCGCTTCTGCCGGCTCGATACCGCCGATTTCGGCGTGGTGTCTGGCGTGACCGACAAAGGCTATTACACCAACAGCTTCCACCTCGACGTAGAGAAAAAGGTCAATCCTTACGACAAGCTGGATTTTGAAGCCCCCTATCCGCCATTGGCCAACGGCGGCTTCATCTGTTACGGCGAATACCCGAACCTGCAGCACAACCTGAAAGCGCTCGAAGACGTGTGGGATTACAGCTACAGCCGCGTGCCCTATTACGGTACCAACACCCCCATCGATGAATGCTACGAGTGCGGTTTTACCGGAGAATTCTCTTGCACCAGCAAGGGCTTCACCTGCCCGAAATGCGGTAACCACGAGCCATCCAAGGTCTCCGTCACCCGCCGGGTGTGCGGTTATCTCGGCAGCCCAGACGCCAGGCCGTTCAATGCCGGCAAGCAAGAAGAGGTGAAACGCCGGGTGAAACACCTGGGGAACGGGCAGATCGGCTGAAGCAAAGATCGTCAAGCCTGCTGAGCATAAGTCTGTTCATCGGGCGTGATTGTCGCCGCCAATTTACCCTCGGCCAGCGCGGAAGAAACGGAGCGTACACGCAGTACCTGAGTATTCAGAGCACTGCCCGGGGGGAAAATGGCAAGTAAAATAGCCAGATGGGCAGACCTCACATGAATTATCACCAGTATTACCCCATTGATGTCGTCAACGGCCCCGGCACCCGCTGCACGCTGTTTGTTGCCGGCTGCGTGCACCAGTGCCCTGGCTGCTACAACAAAAGTACCTGGCGGCTTAACTCCGGCCAGCCGTTTACCCAGACGATGGAAGACCGGTTGATTGCCGACCTGAACGATACGCGCATTCCGCGCCAGGGGCTGTCGCTGTCCGGTGGCGATCCCCTGCACCCCGCCAACGTCGCGGCGGTGCTGCAACTGGTGAAACGGGTGCGTGCCGAATGCCCCGGCAAGGATATCTGGCTGTGGACCGGCTACCGGCTGGCGGAGCTGGATGCGCAGCAAATGCAGGTAGTGGACAGGATTAACGTGTTGATTGACGGAAAGTTTGTGCAGGACTTAAAAGATCCGGCGCTGATTTGGCGCGGCAGCGCTAATCAGGTGGTGCATAAGCTGCGTTAGTTCTCTATGTCGGGGAATTTCTCTCGTTGATGAGCAACGGCTAAAACCTTAATCACGTCGTCGACAACAACGTATAAAACTAATAACGAAGCCTGGCTGACCAATAACTTACGCGCCTGTCTGTACCAAATTTTACCGAGTTCAGGGTAATCCAACAGGCGCTTCACTGCCTTATCAATCTCAGCATCAGCCTGCTCAGCAGCCTGTGGATTAAAAGGATAGAGAAAATCAAAAATACGTTCCCTGTCCCGTTGCGCTTCTTCATCCCATTCGACACGCATAACGATCCTTATTTTCGGTCGTATTTCGCTCGGACTTTTGCCTTAAAGGCATCCATGCTTTCATCAACCTGTTGCTGGTCAAGATAGACCGCACTTCCTTCATGCAAACGGGCAAAAGCGGCATCAACCTTTTCTTTCAACCAATTTTCATGTTGCTCAGTGGCCCGTTGCTCATCCGCCATTTGCTCAGCCAAACGTCGACACGCCTCACTCAAAGTGATCCCCTTGGCTTCTGCGGCTTTCTGCGCCAAACGTTTAGTCTCATCCTCAATGCGAAACTGGATACGGCTTTCCATCTTGATACTCCTGCATTCGCTCAATATTTAACAACTGAAAACCTGCCAACGTTAGCACATTTGTGACAACGCAAATACGAATGAAAGACTATTTATTAAACAATTTATACCAACCCCATTCCTACCACGCCCGTGACGATCCCACACAGCGCAACCAACAGCGCTGTCAAGCACAGTGCCTTGGCAGAGAAGGCCTTGTTCAGCATCAGCAACGAAGGCAGGCTGACCGCCGGCAGGGTCATCAACAGCGCCAGCGCCGGGCCGGTGCCCATGCCCGCCAGCATTAGAGTCTGCACAATCGGGATTTCCGCCGCCGTCGGGATCACGAACAGGCAACCGGCGATCGCCAGGCCAATAATCCACAACACGCTATTATCTATCGCCCCATCGGCATGCGGGAACAGCCAAACGCGCGCGGCCCCTAGCGCCAATACCGCCAGAATGTAGACAGGTATGGTGGACCAAAACAGCGACCACAGCGCCTTGAGCCAGCGGCCGAAAAACGGCTTTTCGTCAGCTTTATCCAGCGGCAGCAGCGGCGTTTGCAAAGCCGCCGGCTGCGGATCCCTGGCAGTGGCACGCTGCACCAGCCAGGCGATGCCCAGCACCATGATCACCCCATCCACCAGCCGGATTGCGGCAAACTGCCAGCCGAGCACAAAGCCCATAAAAATCAGCGTGGCCGGATTCAGCACCGGGTTACTCAGCCAGAACGCCATCGCTGCCCCGCTGGACACCGACTGACGCCGTAATCCGGCAGCTACCGGCGCGGCACAACAGGTACACATCATGCCCGGCAGTGCGATCACCGCGCCCAGCAAGGTACCGGAAAAACGCGGATGACCGAGCGTGCGCATCAACCAATCGCGTGGGATCAGCACCTGCACCAATGAGCCCAACACCACACCGAGCACCGCCGCCTTCCATACCGCCGTGAAATAGACCAGCGCGTAATGCCAGGCCGCCAGCCACGGGCTGCTGTCGTCGTTGACCAGTATCGATTTGCCGATGGAATGCGTGTCCGCCGCCAGAAAGGCCTTGCCGTAATAAGGCTGCCATTTGACGTAGTAGAGGCCGATGGCCACCACCAGCAGAAACAGCGCCGGTTTCCACCACGGCCAAGGGCGTGCGCGGTGTTCAGTTGCAGTCAGGGGATGTGGCATGGGCTTAGATTAACTCGGTTCAATCATCAATAGCGTCAGCTTAGCGCGCAGCGGCCCCCTGCGCATCATCTGCCTGTCCAAAATAGTTCATCTGTTCGCCACCGACGCGTAACGCGATTGTCATCTGACGCCTGCAAGATGATGCCAACTTCACCACGGGACCTACCCGTCGTCTTTCAAGCCGCAGGGTAAGCACTGTAAGACATGCCGATAAACCGCATATTTTTATGTCGTTATGGCCACCGAGGTTTTTTATTATGATGGACTTATCTAGACATCCGACCAGTTTTCCCACCCGCTACCAGCAAATCGCCGCGCAGCTGGAACAAGAGCTGCGCACCCAATACCGCTGTGGCGACTACCTGCCTTCCGAGCAGCAATTGGCGGAACGCTATCAGGTCAATCGCCATACCCTGCGTCGTGCAGTCGATCAATTGGTGGAGCGCGGCTGGCTGCAACGCCGGCACGGGATCGGCATTCTGGTGTTGATGCGCCCCTACGACTACCCGCTGCATGCCAATACCCGTTTCAGTCAGAACCTGTTCGAGCAGGGAAGCCACCCCACCAGTGAGCGCTTACTCGCTGTACTACGCCCGTGCAATGGTCATGTTGCCAGCGCGTTGTCACGGGAAGAAGGTGAAACGGTGATCCACCTTCGCACTTTGCGCCGGGTTAACGGCGTACCGATGAGCCTGATCGACCACTATCTGCCCGATCTGGACTGGTGGCCGGCGCTACAACAGTTCCACAGCGGTTCGCTGCACGAATTTATCGAATCAAACATCCACCAGCCGCTGACCCGCAGCCAGACACGCATCAGTGCGCGCCGGGCCCAGGCCAAAGAGAGCCGGATGCTGGAAATTGCCACCCAGGCGCCGCTGCTGTGCGTGCGCACCCTGAACGTCTGCACCGGCAGCGACAACGTGGCGGAATACTCCGTCAGCCTGGCGCGCGCCGACATGATTGAACTGACGATGGAGCACTAAATGCAAGCCTTACAGCCGAGACAACGCTGGATGTCGGTACTGGCGCACAGCCAGCCGGCCCAGTTGCGCAGCCACTGGCAGGCGCTGAATATCAACCCGCGCTACCAGAGCATCCGTGCACCGGAGATTGGCCTGGCGCAGTTGCAGGGGCGCATGGGGGCCACTGGCCGCCGCTTCGTCTTGGGCGACATGACCGTCACCCGTGCGGTGGTCCAGCTCGAAAACGGCGGCTATGGCTACAGCTATATCGCCGGGCGCGATAAGGCGCATGCCGAACTCTGCGCGCTGCTGGATGCCCTGCTGCAACTGCCGGAGCAGGCCGAATTGCTGCAACAACAGCTGATAGAGCCGCTGGCCGCGCTGCAACACGAGCAACGCCAGCTGCGTGCAAGGGCCGTCGCCTCCAGCCGGGTGGACTTCTTTACGCTGGTGCGAGGGGATTAATCATGAGCCTACTGACAGGTTTTACCCAGCCGATCGACCAATCTCAGCAGACTTTCCGCTTAATTCTTAAGGCGTTAAGCGAGCCTGGGCATGTGGTTACGCTGCAAGGCAGCCCAACCTGGGACAGGCTGAATGCCGCCAGTACCGCTGCCTTGCTGACCCTGGCGGATCAGGAAACTCCGATCCAGCTGAGTCCTGAGCTAAAAAGTGAGCAAGCGCTAACAAACATTCGCTTCCACAGTGGCGCACCGCTGGCCGAGCGCGCCGAAGAGGTGTGTTTCGCCCTGTTCGATAGCCAACTGCAGGCGACCGATTTACAGGCATTGCCGCACGGCAGCGAAATTTCCCCCGAGTTCAGCGCTACGGTGATTGTGCAGTTAGCTAGCCTGGAACAAGGCACCGCCCTGCGCCTGACCGGGCCAGGCATCGAACATCAACGAATTATTTCACCGCAGCTGCCGCCGGCGCTGCTGGATTACCTGCTTAACCGCCCGCAGCGCTTCCCGCTGGGGCTGGATTTCCTGCTGACCTGCGGCGAATGCCTGTTGGCGTTACCGCGAACCACCCGCGTGGAGGTGTGCTGATGTACGTTGCCGTTAAAGGGGGCGAAAAAGCCATTGAGGCCGCCCATCAGTTACAAGAACAGCTGCGGCGCGGCGATGACAACGTGGCGGAACTGAGCGCACTGCAGATTGAGCAGCAGCTGGGGCTGGCCGTGGACAGGGTCATGACCGAGGGCGGCATCTACGATCCTGAGCTGGCGGCGCTGGCCATCAAACAGGCGAGCGGCGATCTGGTCGAGGCCATTTTCCTGCTGCGCGCCTACCGTACCACTCTGCCGCGCCTGGCGATCGGCGAACCGCTGGCGACAGAAAATATGCGACTGGAGCGCCGCATCTCGGCAGTTTACAAGGACTTGCCCGGCGGACAGGTGCTGGGGCCAACCTACGATTACACTCACCGGCTGTTGGATTTCGCGTTGCTGGCGGAAGGAGAAGCCCCCCGCGCACCACAGGCGGACGAACCCTTGCCGGAAAACTGTGCCCACGTGTTTGATCTGCTCAGTCAGCAACAGCTGGCATTGGCGGAACAGGACGACGGCAGCATACCGGACGATATCACCCGTAATCCTCCGGTTTACCCCTGCTCACGCTCAGCGCGTCTGCAGCAATTGGTGCGCGGTGACGAAGGCTTTTTACTGGCGCTGAGCTACTCCACCCAACGTGGCTACGGCCGTACCCACCCGTTCGCCGGCGAGATCCGCACCGGCTATGTTTCAGTGGAGATCACGCCAGAAGAGCTGGGTTTCACCATTGATATCGGCGAAATCCTGCTAACCGAATGCGAGATGGTTAACGGTTTTATCGATCCGGTTGACCAGCCGCCGCATTTCACCCGCGGCTATGGTCTGGTGTTTGGCCGGGCCGAACGCAAGGCGATGGCGATGGCGCTGGTAGACCGTGCACTGCAAAGCCCCGAGTACGACGAAGGCATCGCCAGTCCGGCGCAGGACGAAGAGTTCGTGCTGGCCCATGCCGATAACGTCGAAGCCGCCGGCTTTGTTTCCCACCTTAAATTGCCGCACTACGTCGATTTCCAGGCAGAGCTGGAACTGCTTAAGCGTCTACGCCAGGAATTTAGCGAGCGTCAGGAGGCCCGCAATGAGTGAAGTATTAACCGGCTACAACCTGGGCTACCTGGACGAGCAAACCAAGCGCATGATCCGTCGCGCCATTTTGAAGGCAATCGCCATCCCCGGTTATCAGGTGCCGTTCGGCGGCCGTGAAATGCCGATGCCCTACGGCTGGGGCACCGGCGGCATTCAGTTGACCGCCAGCGTGATTGGCCGTGCCGACGTGCTGAAGGTGATTGATCAGGGCGCCGACGACACCACCAACGCCGTGTCGATTCGCCGCTTCTTCCAGCGCGTCGCCGGGGTCGCCACCACCGAACGCACGCCCGAGGCTACGCTGATCCAGACCCGTCACCGCATTCCGGAAACTGCGCTGCGCGAAGACCAGATCCTGATTTATCAGGTGCCGATCCCTGAGCCGCTGCGCTTTATCGAACCGCGAGAAACCGAGACCCGCAAAATGCATGCGCTGGAAGAGTATGGCGTGATGCAGGTGAAGCTGTACGAAGACATCGCGCGCTACGGCCACATCGCCACCACCTACGCCTATCCGGTGAAGGTCAATGACCGCTACGTGATGGATCCGTCGCCGATCCCCAAATTCGATAACCCGAAAATGCACATGATGCCGGCGCTGCAGCTGTTTGGGGCCGGACGCGAGAAACGTATCTATGCCCTGCCACCCTTTACCAAAGTGGAGAGCCTGGACTTCGACGATCATCCGTTCAGCGTACAGCAGTGGGACGAGCCCTGCGCGCTGTGCGGCTCGCGCCACAGTTATCTGGACGAGGTGGTGCTCGACGACCAGGGCAACCGCATGTTCGTCTGCTCCGATACCGATTACTGCCAGCAGCAACTGGCGCAACCTTCGCAAGAGGCGCAGCACTGATGACTTCCACCCCTCTGAGCACCACGCCGCTGCTGTCGGTGGCTAACCTGACCCACCTGTACGCGCCGGGCAAAGGCTTTAGCGATGTGTCTTTCGATATCTACCCCGGTGAAGTGCTGGGCATCGTCGGCGAATCCGGCTCCGGCAAAACCACCCTACTGAAGTCGATCTCTGCGCGGCTGGCGCCACAGCAAGGGCAGATCCTCTACCGTCCGCAGGCCGGGCAACAGCATGATTTATATGCGATGGCGGAAAGCGATCGCCGCCGCCTGCTGCGCACCGACTGGGGCGTAGTGCATCAGCACCCGCTCGACGGGCTGCGGCCCAAGGTTTCCGCCGGCGGCAACATCGGCGAACGGCTGATGGCCATCGGCCAGCGCCACTATGGCGACATCCGCCGTCAGGCCGGGCAGTGGCTGGAAGACGTTGAGATCCCGCTGTCGCGCCTTGACGATCTGCCGACCACCTTTTCCGGTGGTATGCAGCAACGCTTGCAGATCGCCCGCAATCTGGTAACCCACCCGAAGCTGGTGTTTATGGACGAACCCACCGGTGGTCTGGACGTTTCGGTGCAGGCACGGCTGCTCGATCTGCTGCGCACTTTGGTGGTGGAAATGCAGTTGGCAGCGGTGATCGTCACCCACGATCTCGGCGTGGCGCGCCTGCTGGCGCACCGCTTGCTGGTGATGAAACAGGGCGAGGTGGTGGAAAGCGGCCTGACCGACCGGGTGCTGGACGATCCACACCATCCTTATACCCAACTGCTGGTTTCTTCGGTGCTGTCGTAACTCAAGGTAATAACAGATGACTATTCAAATCCGGGTTGAACACCTCAGCAAAACCTTTGTGCTCCACCAGCAGCACGGCACGCGGCTGCCGGTGTTGCACGACGCCAACATGACGGTCAGCAGCGGCGAGTGTGTGGTGCTGCACGGCCATTCCGGCAGCGGAAAATCAACCCTGCTGCGCTCGCTGTATGCCAACTATCTGCCCGACAGCGGCCATATCTGGGTCAACCATCAGGGGGAATGGCTGGACATGGTGCAGGCCGAAGCGCGCCAAATCCTGGCGGTTCGCCGTCATACCCTTGGCTGGGTCAGCCAGTTCCTGCGAGTGATCCCTCGTATCAGCGCACTGGACGTCGTGATGCAGCCGTTACTGGAACAGGGTGCCGATCGCACCGAATGCCGTGAGCGCGCCGAAACCTTGCTTAACCAGCTCAATGTGCCGCAGCGTCTGTGGCAGTTGGCGCCTTCGACCTTCTCCGGCGGCGAGCAACAGCGGGTGAACATTGCGCGCGGCTTTATTGTCGATTATCCGATTTTGCTGCTGGACGAACCCACGGCGTCACTCGACAGCCGCAACAGCGCGGCAGTGGTCGCCTTGATCGAACAGGCCAAACGGCGCGGCGCGGCTATCGTCGGCATTTTTCATGATGAGGGCGTCCGTCAGCAGGTCGCCGACCGGTTATATGACATGCAGGCGCCACAGGCGCTGGAGATCCTCTGATGATCATCAATAACGTGAAGCTGGTGCTGGAAGATCAGGTTGTCGAAGGATCGCTGGAGATCAGCGACGGCACGATCCGCAGTTTTGCCGATACGCCGAGTCAGTTACCCCAGGCACTGAACGGTGAAGGCGGCTGGTTGCTGCCTGGCCTGATTGAATTACACACCGACAACCTGGACAAGTTTTTCACCCCGCGCCCTAACGTCGACTGGCCGGCCCATTCGGCCATGAGCAGCCATGATGCATTGATGGTGGCCAATGGCATCACCACCGTGCTGGACGCAGTGGCCATTGGCGACGTACGCGACGGCGGTCACCGGCTGGAGAACCTGCAAAAAATGATCGACGCGGTGATCCACAGCCAGCGTGCGGGGGTGAATCGCGCCGAACACCGGTTGCACCTGCGCTGCGAACTGCCGCACGACAGTACCCTGCCGTTGTTCGAACAGCTGATGGACAAGCCGGGCGTGTCTCTGGTGTCGTTGATGGACCATTCGCCGGGTCAGCGCCAGTTCGCTTCGCGAGAAAAATACCGCGAATACTATCAGGGCAAATACAACCTCAATGACCAGCAGATGAGCGACTTTGAGGAGCAGCAAATCGGGCTTTCCGCTCGCTGGGCCACGCCAAACCGCGAAGCGATCGCCGCTCACTGCCGGGCACGCAAGATCTCTCTTGCCAGCCACGACGATGCGACCGCCGAACACGTAGCCGAGTCCTGTGCGCTGGGCAGCGCCATTGCCGAATTCCCCACCACCGAAGCCGCGGCCCTGGCCTCGCATCAGCAAGGATTACAGGTGCTGATGGGGGCACCGAATATCGTGCGCGGCGGTTCCCACTCCGGCAACGTGGCAGCGCACCATCTGGCGGCGTTGGGGGTGTTGGATATTCTGTCTTCCGATTATTACCCGGCCAGCCTGCTGGATGCGGCATTTCGTATCGCGGCCGACGAGCGCAACGGCTACGGCTTGCCGCAGGCGGTGCAGATGATCACCCGCAACCCGGCGAAAGCGCTGGACTTGCAGGATCGCGGGACGATCGCCGAAGGATTACGGGCAGATTTGGTGCTGGCGCGGCCGCACGGCGAGCATATCTACGTGCAGAACGTGTGGCGCCAGGGCAAGCAGGTGTTCTGATGGCACAGCTTATCTATCTGATGGGGCCTTCCGGGGCCGGGAAAGACAGCCTGCTGGCCGCCCTGCGCGCCCATGCCGACAGTGCGCCGCTGGTGGCGCACCGTTATATCACCCGGCCGGCAGACGCCGGCTGCGAGAACCATATTGCGCTCAGTGAACCCGAATTTTTGCGCCGCCGCGCCAAAGGCCTGTTCGCCCTCGACTGGCACGCGCACCAGCATCATTACGCTTTTGGGATCGAAGTGGATCTTTGGTTGCTGCAGGGGATCGATGTGGTGGTCAATGGCTCGCGCGCTCACTTATTGCAGGCGCAGCAGCGTTATGGCGCACAGCTGCTGCCGGTTTGCCTGCAGGTCAGTACGCATATTCTCCGCCAGCGGCTGCAAAACCGCGGACGCGAAAATGCCGAGCAGATCGAACAACGATTGGCGCGTGCGGCAGAGTACCAGGAAAAACTCCCTGCCGGTTGCCGACGGTTGGATAACGACGGCAACCTTGATGACACGCTGGCGGTGCTGTTGGCGCTGCTGCCCTCTTTGGCAAAACAACCACAGGATGCCGTGCCATGAACGATGCTGCGCAGCCGAGAATCGGTAACAACGTGACGCTTAACCGCAGTCGCTTAGGCCAATATGTACATCTGGCCGACGATGCGATTCTGGAAGAGGTGGAGATGGGTGACTACTCCTATACCGCCGGACACAACCAGATTTTTTACGCCACCATCGGCAAATTCGTGTCGATTGCCTCTTATGCGCGTATCAATCCTGGCAATCACCCCAGTTACCAGCGTATCGCCCAACACCATTTCACCTACCGCGCTTCAGAGTATGACCTGGGAGAAGACGACGAAGCGTTCTTCGACTGGCGGCGCGAACAGCATGTGACTATCGGCCACGACGTCTGGATCGGTCATAACGCCATCGTCATGCCCGGCGTCAGCATCGGCAACGGTGCCGTTATCGGCAGCGCGGCGGTCGTCACCAAAGATGTCGCCCCCTATGAGATTGTCGCCGGCGTAGCGGCCAAAAAGATCGGCATGCGTTTCGACGACGCCCTGATCGAACGCATTGAGCGCAGCCAGTGGTGGCACTGGGACCACCAGACGCTGCAACAGCGGTTGGCGGATTTCCGTGATATCCATGCCTTCGCGGAGAAGTATTTATAATCGGGAGTGACGACATGCAACTGACGTTTCTCGGCACCGGTGGCGCGCAACAGATCCCGGTGTTTGGCTGTGATTGTCTGGTCTGTCAGCGGGCGAGGCGCGAGCCGGCGTTTCGGCGACGACCGTGCAGCGCCATGCTCAAATTTCAGGGGGAAACGACCTTGCTGGATGCAGGATTACCGTCGTTGGAACGGCGTTTTTCGGCGGGGGAAATTCAACGTTTTTTACTGACACATTACCACATGGATCACGTACAGGGGTTATTTCCTTTGCGTTGGGGGTGCGGAAATTTTATTCCCGTCTATGGTCCGGCAGACGAGCAGGGCTGCGATGACCTGTTCAAACACCCTGGTATTCTGGCGTTTCAACCGCCGTTAACCCCCTTCGAACCCCTTGAACTGGGCGGGCTGCGCATCACACCGTTACCGCTGCAGCATTCAAAAATCACGCTGGGCTATCTGATCCAGGCCGCAGGGGCATCGCTCGCCTACCTGACCGATACCGTCGGCCTGCCGCCCGATACCGACGCTTTTCTACGCGGAGTGCCGTTGGATTTGCTGGTGCTCGATTGCAGCCTGCCCCCTCAGCCGCAGGCACCGCGTAACCACAACGATTTGACCCGTGCGCAGGAAATTCAGCAACGCTTGCAACCAGGCCGTACCCTATTGACGCACATCAGCCATCATCTCGATTTGTGGCTGACGGACAATGAACTGCCGCCTGGCCTGGAGCTGGCGTTCGATAATCTCAGCGTGCACTGCGGTAACAATGCAGCCGATCGGATTCCAGCACCCTAACGCCGTTGCTAGGGCTGAACGCCTGTTCCAGCAGGGTTTGCGCCACGTCTTTGGCACTCACCGCTCGCCATTTGCCGGGCAGCAATTTAAACAGCGGCGCGGTGAGGCGCTCCAGCAAACGCGGCGAGGGCCGTGACCCCAGTAGCATGGATGGCCGCACCAGCGTCAGGCGCGGCCAATTCTGTTCACGCAGCGCCTGCTCCATTTCCCCTTTGGTGCGGTTATAGAGGAACGTAGAGCGCCTGTTCGCGCCTAGCGCACTGACGACCAGACAATGCTGCGCCCCTAACCGACGGCCAGTCAGCGCACTTTCCACCACCAGGGTGTAATCGACATAATGGAAATTAGCGTCGCTACCGGCTTCGCGGCGGGTCGTCCCCAGGCAGCAAAACACCATATCGACCGGCTGTTCACATTCAGTCAGCAGCGCAAACAAATCATCCCCCACCGGGTTCTCTAATTTTTCGTGCGGTGGCAATGGCCTGCGCGTTGGCGCCACGATCGCCGTGACCTGCGGATCACGCTGCAGCAGATGCAACAGTGCATTACCCACCAACCCAGTTGCCCCGACAATGAATACCCGTGCCATATGCCCTCCCGCTGATTGATGATGCTGAAAAGTATAGTTTGCGGTATTCAGACCCGCGCCCAGTGAAGCTTTTTACCGAAACCGAGGGTGTTGTCAGTCATCTTCACCTCCTGCAGATCCAACTGCCAGACCGGCGCCTTCATCATCTTGGCTATCGGGAAACGCTTGCAGTAACGTGCCCGTGCCAACGCCTCTTGCTCACCGTTCAGCATCGTCGCTTGTGCCCGATACTGAATGCCGCGGATCAAGGCGATGGTCTTCGGTTTCGGCGCTATGGTGCCCACCACGCTGGCGTTTTGCAGCATCAGCTCACCGTGACGGGTGTGGGTTTCGGTCATCAACCACAGCGCCATCCGCTCGGTGTCAAACACGTAGAAACAATTGGCGCACCACATATCCATGCCGTTCCCCGCGCACAGCGTCAGTACGTGCTGCTTGCTGAGAAACTGTGCGATAGGTTGATGCTCATCGGTCATAGTCACTGTGAATTCTCCCCGTTAGCTTGTTTCATCTTAACCCGTGTTGTTGAGGCGGGTCACAAATAACAACAATGTCGGAAAAAATTAAAATAGAATAAACATCCAGACAAAGTGAATTTATATACAAAATACCATTATATGGACTTATAACATAATAAAAACAAACTCACTTCAATTACGCATTATACGCCCCTCTTAAACGCAATTTTTTTTGCTATTTCTCCCACATAGAAAAAATCAGGTAGCAGAAAGGGCTATTTGTTATCAATCTATTTACATGCATAATCACTCTTTAGAGGTATTCTTATGCAACTCAATGCATAACCAGTGAATAGTTATTTACTTGAAGGTGCATATGCGTGATGTATGTCACATATTTTGCTCAAGCCTGCGTTAAAATAGCGCCATCTTTTCACTCACAAAGGTGGATTAGAAATGGAAAACAACAACAGAAAAATGGCGCATATCAGGCGCACAACCCATATTATGATGATGGCTCATCGTAGTTGCTTTAGCTTCGCTTTCTTTAACTTCAGATAACCTCCCTCCTCGTTCGTCCTTATTCCGAACGCAAGACATCATTACGACTTATTTTTCACTCTGTTCAACAGAGATAAACTGCTGTTGCTTACGCAGCGGAAAACATCGTAATTCAGCTTCATGGGATAAGAACGTCATCACAAAATAATAGAGTGAACTCAGGAATGCCTTCCGGCATGCCAGGTTCTCGTACACCTTTATTTTAATAAGGTATTAACGGCAGATTTAATTATTTGCCGATGGAATACCTTTGTCTGAAGAATGAGAAAATGAAAAAGTTAAAAATTGCCGCTAATGAAAAAACACTGGGCTGCTTTGAAACAGAACGTGAAATTGTCGATGTGCATCAGAGCGATTTCAATGATGTCGCCGCCATTGTGCTGTCCGTTGAGGACGTTACGAAGGGCATGGTGACGCATCTCGAAGAGATCGGGTTGAACATCCCGCTGTTTGTGGCGGTTTGCTGCGAAGAAGAGTTGGACAATGCCGTATTACCGGCGCTGCACGGGGTATTTGAACTCTGCGGGAAAAACACCCAGTTCTACGGCAAGCAGTTGGAGGCCGCGGCGGTTAAATATGAAAAAGATCTGCTGCCACCGTTCTTCAACACGCTGACGCAGTATGTCGAAATGGGTAACGCCACCTTTGCCTGTCCGGGCCATCAGGGCGGTGAATTCTTCCGTAAACATCCGGCCGGACGTCAGTTCTTTGATTTCTATGGCGAGACGCTGTTCCGTTCCGATATGTGCAACGCGGACGTCAAACTGGGCGACTTATTGATCCACGAGGGGGCACCCTGTGCCGCGCAGCAACACGCAGCCAAGGTCTTTAACGCCGATAAGACCTATTTCGTGCTGAATGGGACCTCGGCATCAAACAAAGTTGCGACCAACGCCCTGTTAACACGCGGCGATTTAGTGTTGTTCGACCGTAATAACCATAAATCCAATCACCATGGCGCTCTGATTCAAGCTGGCGCAACGCCGGTGTATCTGGAGACCGCCCGCAATCCATTTGGCTTTATCGGCGGTATTGATGCGCACTGCTTTGATGAACGTTATTTACGTCAGCAAATCCGCGAAGTGGCGCCGGAGCGTGCCAATGAGGCCCGGCCTTTCCGTCTGGCAATCATCCAGTTAGGCACCTACGACGGCACCATTTACAACGCTCGCCAGGTGGTCGACAAGA
Organism: Serratia sp. Je.1.23.a; assembly: GCF_051129805.1. NCBI lineage: Bacteria > Pseudomonadati > Pseudomonadota > Gammaproteobacteria > Enterobacterales > Yersiniaceae > Serratia > Serratia sp. Je.1.23.a. Next base: position 62,383 of record NZ_JBCPSR010000009.1, read on the forward strand.
TTGGGCACCTGTGCGATTACATCCTGTTTGACTCCGCCTGGGTGGGCTACGAACAATTCATCCCAATGATGAAAGATTGTTCGCCTTTACTGCTTGAACTGAATGAAAACGACCCGGGGATCATTGTGACCCAGTCCGTTCACAAACAGCAGGCCGGCTTCTCGCAAACCTCACAAATCCATAAAAAAGACAAACATATCAAAGGCCAAAGTCGCTATTGCAACCATAAACGCTTTAATAACGCTTTTATGCTGCATGCTTCCACCAGCCCGTTCTATCCGCTGTTTGCCGCTCTGGACGTCAATGCCAAAATGCATGAAGGGAAAAGCGGTCAGCGCCTGTGGAAGGAGTGCGTTCGCGTAGGGATTGAAGCCCGTAAAATGCTGCTGGAGACCTGCCAGTTAATCAAACCTTTTGTTCCAGACCAGATCGACGGCAAGCCCTGGCAGTCTTATGACACCGAGACAATGGCCAACGATTTGCGCTTCTTCAACTTTGTGCCAGGCGAGAAGTGGCATGCCTTTGAAGGCTATGCGGAATCGCAGTATTTTGTCGACCCGTGCAAGCTGTTGCTCACCACGCCGGGCATAGACACGGCGAGCGGTAACTACAGTGACTTCGGCATTCCGGCGACCATTTTGGCCAACTATCTGCGCGAAAACGGCATAGTACCGGAAAAATGCGATCTCAACTCGATCCTGTTCCTGCTCACGCCGGCCGAAGACATCGCCAAAATGCAGCATCTGGTGGCGCTGATTGCCCGCTTTGAAAAACACATCGAGCAGGATTCATTACTCAGTGAAGTCCTGCCCGCGGTATATAAAAGCAATGAGCAACGCTACAAGAATTATACCCTGCGTCAACTTTGCCAAGAAATGCACGATCTCTATGTCAGTTACGACGTTAAAGAACTGCAAAAAGAGATGTTCCGCAAAAATTATTTCCCTCGTGTCGCCATGAACCCGCAAGATGCCAATACAGAATTTGTCCGCGGCAATATCGAATTGGTTTCATTGGCCAAGGCTGAGGGCCGTATTGCGGCAGAGGGTGCACTACCTTACCCTCCGGGTGTTTTATGTGTCGTCCCTGGAGAAATATGGGGTGGCGCTGCACAGCGTTATTTCCTGGCATTGGAGGAAGGCATTAATTTACTTCCTGGTTTCGCACCGGAATTGCAGGGTGTTTATATCCAACAAGATGAAGATGGCTGGAATCGCGCTTACGGCTACGTCATGAGTAATTAATGACCTCACAAGGCGGTGAATATTATTCACCGCCCAGATCGCATCATAAAAGAGAGAATGATCATGAGTAAGTCTAATAATAAAATGGGGGTCGTGCAGTTAACGATCCTGACGGCCGTCAACATGATGGGGTCCGGCATAATTATGCTGCCGACCAAATTGGCCGAGGTAGGCACAATTTCTATTGTTTCCTGGTTGGTCACTGCGGTTGGTTCAATGGCGCTGGCCTATGCCTTCGCCAAATGCGGGATGTTCAGCCGTAAATCCGGCGGTATGGGGGGGTATGCTGAATATGCCTTCGGCAAATCGGGCAACTTTATGGCGAACTATACCTACGGCGTTTCGTTACTGATCGCCAATATCGCCATCGCCATTTCCGCCGTGGGTTACGGTACCGAGCTGTTTGGCGCCAACCTGAGCCCGCTGGGGATCTGTATCGCCACCATTGGTGTGCTGTGGTTAGCCACGGTCGCCAACTTCGGCGGCGCTCGCATTACCGGCAGGATCAGCGGCATCACCGTTTGGGGCGTCATCATCCCGGTGGTCGGGATTTCGATCATCGGCTGGCACTGGTTCAGCGGCAGCGCTTACGTCGCCGCGTGGAACCCGCATCAGGTGCCAACTTTTGAAGCCATTGGCGCTTCGATTTCCATGACCCTATGGGCTTTCCTGGGCCTCGAATCCGCCTGTGCCAATACCGATGTGGTGGAGAACCCAGAACGTAATGTGCCGATCGCCGTATTGGGCGGCACGCTTAGCGCCGCAGTGATCTATATCGTTTCGACCAACGTGATCGCCGGTATAGTACCGAATATGGACCTGGCCAATTCCACCGCGCCGTTTGGGCTGGCGTTTTCCCATATGTTCAACCCAACGGTCGGCAAGATCATCATGGCACTGATGATCATGTCCTGCGTCGGGTCGCTGCTGGGGTGGCAGTTCACCATCGCTCAGGTATTCAAATCTTCCGCCGACAGCGGTTTCTTCCCGAAAATCTTCTCGAAACTCAGCAAGGCGGACGCCCCGGTCAAAGGCATGCTGACCATCGTCGTTATCCAGAGCGTACTGTCGCTGATGACCATCAGCCCCTCGCTGAACAAGCAGTTCAACGTGCTGGTTAACCTGGCCGTGGTGACCAATATTATCCCCTACATCTTGTCGATGGCGGCGCTGATCATTATTCAGAAGGTTGCGAAAGTGCCGGAGAAAAAAGCGCGGATCGCCAACATCATTGCCGGCATTGGCGCGCTTTACAGCTTCTATGCGCTCTACAGTTCCGGTGAAGAGGCCATGATGTGGGGTGCCATCGCCACTTTCCTCGGCTGGACGCTGTACGGCATCGTTTCACCTCGCTTTGAAATGGCGGGCAAAAAAGGCTAACCGTAATCATCCGCAGGCGGACAGGGTGGGATTACGACGGCGAACATGCCATCATATTCCCACCCTGGCCACCGAAGTTGCTGCTTATTCATGACCGATACCCTCTCCCCCTGGTACCTTTACATGCTGCGTCTGCCTAACGGCATGCTGTATACCGGCATTACTACCGACGTCGAACGACGTCTGGCGCAGCATCAGGCTGGCAAAGGTGCAAAGGCACTGCGGGGCAAAGGCGAGCTGGTGTTGGCGTTTCACTGCCTGGCGGGGGATCGTTCTAAAGCGCTAAGGCTGGAATACCGGGTGAAGCAACTGAGCAAAACGCAAAAAGAGAGGCTGGTGAATCACCCGCCTCTTACTTTGGATCATTTACTGCCGGACGCTGAGATTAAAACCGGTTAAACGGCTCGGAAAACTCCACCGCCCCGCGCGCATCATCCAGAGCATTTTCCGCCAGCGGATACACCTGGAAGGCGGCTTCGCTGCCCGGCCAACGGCACTGCAGCCCGTAGGCGGCAGCCGGTTTAAAGCCAAAGCGACCGTAATAAGCGGGATCGCCCAGCACCACGACTGCGGCATAGCTGAACTCATTGAGCGAATCCAATCCTTCGTAGATCAGTTTTTCACCCAGCCCTTGGCGACGCAGGCTTTCGTCCACCGCCAGCGGTGCCAGACCGACCCATTGGCGATCCTCCCCGGCCACGTCCACCGGACTGAACGCCGCATAACCTACCACGCCGCCTTCGTCGTCGGTGGCGACAATGCCCAGCGTCAGCAGGCCATCTTCGCGCAGTTGCTGCACCAGATCGGCCTCGTCGTCACGCCCAAAGGCACGACGCAACAGCGCGTCGATCCCTGCGGCATCTACTGGAATTTCTACGCGGATTAGCATGATACCGGCACACGGGAAGTTTGCACCGTGCCCTCCTGCAGCCCTGCTTCAACAAATTCAGCCAGTTGCAGCAGGCCTAGGCGCAATGGCGCAGGCATGGCTTCCAACTCGATGGCGTCCATCAGATTTTTTACATACAGGCCCAATTCGGTGTCCCCTTCAATCTGCAGCCGACGCTGAAAGAACAGCGTATCGGGATCTTGCTTACGCGCTGCGATAAGAATCAGATCGTTGGCGTCGCCGCTGAAGCTGACATCAGCCTCGGCGTGTTGGCTGACAACCAGCTTGCCGTTTTCTACCGTCATAAACCAGTGTAGCGCCAGATCGCGGACTTCGATCTTTAACCAGCGCGATTCGAGAAATTCCAAATCGCCATCCGCCAACGCCTGGCGGAACTGCCAGCCCAGCACCTGTTCCAGAAGCTGGCGCTGCAAAGCAAACGGCGTGAATTTTAGCGGTACTCGCAGCAGCGACGGCCCCTGGCGCACAATGCGCGCTCGTAATTGTTCCAACACTGTCGTTCACTCCTTTCAACACAGATGCACTATTTTGCCACAGTGGCGCACGGCAGAAGCGCTCTATATCAACAAATAGTGCATTTCGCCGCCAGCTTTATCAATACGCCAGAAGCTGCCTCAAATCAAAGCCTGTTCAGCGCGCTTTCACTAAAATTGCCTCCCGATTAGCGTTTGCCGGTTAAAAACGGTCACCGGTAAACATTGTGACAGCCCGCATCCGCCATGGGTGCATGCTGAGTCAGGATAAATCTATGGAGCTGCTTTGTCCCGCCGGTAACCTGCCGGCCCTGAAGGCTGCGGTGGATAACGGCGCTGACGCCGTGTACATCGGCCTGAAAGATGATACCAACGCGCGCCACTTTGCCGGCCTCAACTTTACCGAGAAAAAGCTGCAGGAAGCGGTCGAGTACGTCCATCGCCACCACCGCAAGCTGCACATCGCCATCAACACCTTCGCCCACCCGGACGGCTATGCCCGCTGGCAGCGGGCGGTAGACATGGCGGCGCAGTTGGGTGCCGACGTGCTGATCCTCGCCGATTTGGCGATGCTGGAATACGCCGCCGAACGTTACCCGCAGTTGGAGCGCCACGTGTCGGTGCAGGCTTCTGCCACTAACGAAGAGGCAATTCGCTTCTACCAACGCCATTTCGACGTCGGTCGGGTGGTGCTGCCGCGCGTGCTGTCGATGCACCAGGTTAAACAGTTGGCGCGTACCAGCCCTGTGCCGCTTGAGGTCTTCGCCTTCGGCAGCCTGTGCATCATGGCCGAGGGGCGTTGCTACCTCTCCTCTTACCTGACCGGCGAATCCCCCAATACCGTCGGTGCCTGTTCGCCGGCGCGCTACGTGCGCTGGCAGCAAACGGCTCAGGGTATGGAGTCACGCCTGAACGGCGTGCTGATCGACCGCTACCGGGACGATGAAAATGCCGGTTACCCGACGCTGTGCAAGGGCCGCTATCTGGTGGATGACGTGCGCTACCACGCGCTGGAAGAGCCCACCAGCCTCAATACGCTGGAACTGCTGCCGGAACTGCTGGCTGCCAATATCGCTTCGGTGAAGATTGAAGGCCGCCAGCGCAGCCCGGCCTATGTTAGCCAGGTTGCCCGCGTGTGGCGTCAGGCCATCGATCGCTGCCAGGCCGATCCGGCCGCTTATCAGGCCGAGGCCGGCTGGATGGAGGCGCTCGGCTCGATGTCCGAAGGCACCCAAACCACCCTCGGTGCCTATCACCGCAAATGGCAGTAGCAGGAGGACGCATGAAATACGCATTAGGCCCAGTGCTGTACTACTGGCCAAAAACCGAGGTCGAGAGTTTTTATCAGCAGGCGGTAAACAGCAGCGCGGAGATTATTTATCTCGGTGAAAGCGTCTGCACCAAACGGCGTGAAATGAAGGTGGGAGACTGGCTGGCGCTGGCGCAAGAGATAGCCCGCAGCGGCAAGCAGGTGGTGATCTCTACCCTGGCCCTATTACAGGCGCCGTCCGAGCTGAACGAACTGAAGCGTTATGTGGAAAACGGCGAATTCCTGATCGAAGCCAACGATCTGGGCACGGTGAACATGGCCGCGGAACGTGGCCTGCCGTTCGTCGCCGGTCACGCGCTGAATTGCTACAACGCTTATACCCTGCGCCTGCTGCACCGCCAGGGCATGACCCGCTGGTGTATGCCGGTCGAGCTGTCACGCGACTGGCTGGCCAAACTGTTGGCGCAGTGCGAGGAACTGGGCTTCCGCCAGCAGTTTGAAGTGGAAGTGCTGAGCTACGGCCACCTGCCGCTGGCCTATTCGGCACGCTGCTTCACCGCACGGTCTGAAGACCGTGCCAAGGACGAATGCGAAACCTGCTGCATCAAATACCCGCAGGGCCGCATGATGCGTTCCCAAGAACAGCAACAGGTGTTCGTGCTCAACGGTATTCAGACCATGAGCGGCTACTGTTATAACCTGGGTAACGAATTGAGCGGTATGCAGGGATTGGTAGACATCGTGCGCCTGTCGCCGCAGAGCACGGAGACGTTGGCTCTGGTCGAACGTTTCCGTGCCAACGAGCAGGGTGCGCAGCCGTTAACGCTCACCGATCAAGCCGACTGCAACGGCTACTGGCGCCGGGTCGCGGGGCTGGAATTGGTGTCTTAATTCGTTGAGAAAATACAAAACTGCCGGGTAGGCGTAGCGCCACCCGGCAAGTCAGCCAACAGCGACAACTACTCTTTGAAGAACCAGTATCCCTGATTGATCAGTTCGGTCAGCTCAGCCACAAAGGCCGGATTTTGCAACGCATCACCCAGCTCCGGCTGGCCCAGCTCGGTATAACGACACAGCGCATCGGCCGCACGATCGTCCACGGTGTTCAGACGCTCGCTGTTGACGAAGAAGCTGTCGCCGACCTGCAGCACACGCAGGCCGCTCAGGCGAGTCAGGGTTTCACCGCCCATCAGCGCATTCAGTACCTCTTCCGCTTCATAAGGGGGTTCCGCCATAGCGATATCCAGCTCATGACGTGGCGTAGTGGCAAAACGGCCAAACCACTGCTTAAAGTCTTCCGGTTGGCCGATCATTTCGAACATCATTGAGCGCAGGCGCTCAAGCTCATATTCTTCAACCCGGCCCGGATGTTCACGCAGGGTTAAATCAGGATCGCTGTAATGCGCACCACCCAGATCTTTTTCCAGCGCGTAATCAGCAAAGCTGCTGATCAAGTCGCGGCCGTTTGGCCCACGGAAGCCCACTGAATAGTTGAACGCCGTTTCGTGGGTAAAACCGTCATGGGGAAAGCCTGGCGGGATGTACAGAATGTCGCCCGGTTCCAATTCTTCATCAATGATCGGCTCGAACGGATCAACGTGCAGCAGCGCCGGGTGCGGGCAGAACTGACGCATCGGCAAGGCGTCGCCTACGCGCCAGCGACGGCGGCCCATCCCCTGAATGATGAACACATCGTAGTTGTCGATATGCGGACCCACACCGCCTCCCGGCACCGAGAAGGAGATCATCAGATCATCCAGGCGCCAGTCCGGCAAGGCGCGAAACGGGCGCACCAGCTCGGCTGAGGGCGCATGCCAGTGGTTAACCGCCTGCGCCAGCAGTGACCAACCCGTTTCACCGAGGTCATCGAAATGTTCAAACGGACCGTTGCTGGCCTGCCATTTTCCCTCTGCGTTGCTCACCAGACGGCTGTCAACCTCCTGCTCCATCGCCAGCCCCGCCAGTTCGTCTGGCGTGATAGGATCGACAAAATTCGGGAAGGCATTTTTCAAAACAACAGGTTTTTTCTGCCAATACTTCTCTAAAAACTCGGGCCAGGTCAGGTTCAGTTGGTAAGCCATACAATCACACCAGTAAGAAAATTCACGGACGTGATTATGCGAGACAGCGCGTCTGTCCACCTTGTTAAGGGTCAAGGAAATGGTGGGGCTCCCTTGCTGGAACGTTAATTAACCTGCCGTTTGCGGAACATACTGCGCAGCGCGACGCTGTTGCGTACGAAACCTACGCCGAAGCCCAACAGGGTGTAAACAATCCCCAGCACCAACAGCATCGCCACGTCCCCCCACACTTCGTTCAGCGACAACCCCATCTGGTTAACCCCCGCAACGGCCTTGGTTGCCCAGGTGGAGGGAATGCTGTAGGAAATCGCCCGCACCCAGCCAGGCATCGCCTGCAGCGGCCAGATGGTGCCCGAAAGATAAAATATCGGCGTCGTAATAAACGCCAGCGTCAGGTAGATCATTTCGACGCTGCGCAGGCACTCGGTCACCAGCTTGCCCAACCCCAGCACCGCCAGTAAGAACGGGAAGGTCAGCAGCAGAATTTCCGCAATGCCCGCCGTTTGCCGATAGCCCAGCACCCATGGCCACAACACAAACAGCACGATCGACAGGAACAGCCAGATCGGCAGCAACGCCGTCAGCCCCCCCAGATGCGCCGCCAGCGGCGCTTTACCCCCGGGCATGCTCTTCATGGCAATGCTGACGCGCACGCAGGCAATCAACAGCGAGTGCTGCAACAGCATCACCAGCAGGCCGGGGAAGATGATCGCCGCAAAGCTGATGCCCGGGTTGAACACATCCAACGTCTGTCCGACGATCGGCGTCAGGATCACCTGCGCCTGGCGTTCGCTGAAACCGCTGCGTAACAGCAGGCCGTTGTTGTACTGGGTCAGCAACTGCTGATAAGCCGCCACCACATCCTGCTGGATCTGCCCGTTGGCCAGGCGGTTGGTCGCATCGCCATACACCGGCACCACGATATTCTGGCCGCTCAGGATCTTCTTCTCCAGATCCACCGGCATGATGATCACCGCGAACAGCTTGCGCCAGCCAAGATCCCGCTGCGCCTGCTCAAGACTGTCGTAGGTTTCAATAGCGATTTTGGAGGTGGCGTCCAGTTGACGGATCAGCTGGCGACTGGCGGTGCTGTGGTCCTGATCGATGACGCCCACCGGCAGATCCCATACCGTGCGGTTGGCATAGACCATGCTCATGACGCACAACGACAGGATCAACATCAGCCACATCGGCCGCTCCAGCATGCCGAGCAGCACCCGGACGAAGGTTTGCCAATAAAGTTTCATCCTGCCCCCCCTTCTTTTAACAGCCGCGCCAACAGCCGGTTACGCACCAGCAGTGCGGTCACCAGCGGATAAATCGACAGCAACGCACAGACGCTGAAGATGGCGCTGGCAGGGACTTGCCGCAGGAATACGTCAAACATGGCGTACAACGCATGAGTTAACGGCTCAATATTGGAAATAATGCGCGCCGGCAGCGGCATCGACAGTTCCGGCACCGCCATGCCCGAAAAGGTCAGCGCAATACTCACCAAAATGGCGATCAGGCTGTAGGCGGTGATGGTGCTGCTGGTAAAGGTAAACAGCAGCAGGCCAATGCTCTGCGCCGCCATCACGTAGAAGAAGCCAATCATCAGCATGAACAGCGGATTGCCGCTGACGCGGGCGTCAAAAATGCCCACCAGCGCGGCAATTTCAACCATCAGCAAGCTGGTGAAACATAAGGTGTACGGCGCCAACTTGCCGAGCAGCGCCAAGCTGAACGGCCGAGCCTTCAACAAGGATTTACTGCGTGCCAACACGTAAATCATGCAGGTCACTACGAACAGCTGCAGCAAGTGGATGGTGGCGGCAAACTGTTGATAATAAATATAGCTGCCGCTGGCGTTGAATAAACTGCCGTAGGAAAGCGTCACGTCCGCCAGGGGCGGCAGTGTTTTGCCCATCTCGCCGGCAATGATGCTGCGGTAGCTGGCGTTGATTTCGGTCATCAGGCCGCTGAAGTCCTGGGTGGAATACAGCCCCGCACCGTAAAACAGCGCATTGTAGTACATCACCACGCTCGGCTGTTTGCCAGCCAGCGCGTTGGCCTCAAAATCCGGCGGCACATACAGCAGCGCATAATCCTGCGCACTACGCAGGCGATGCAGCGACTCCTGCAGCCCACCGGGGTAAGCCTCGACGTGGGCGTGCGAACCGGCATCCAGACGGCGCGTCAGCGATTTGGATAGCGGGCTGTGATCGCTGTCCACTACCGACACCGGCAGATCGAGCAAGGTCCCTTCCGAAAAGTTACTGCTGATCAGACCAAACAGGATCAGCGGGAAGATCCAGCTCAGCCAATGTACCACCGGGCTGCGGAAGGCAAGCCGACACTCGTTGCCAAACGCATGACTGAAGCAGCGCCAGCCGGCCCTTACTCTTTCCATAGCCATAAGCTGCTCATCCCTGGGCGCAGGCCGTCTACCGGCTGTGACGGATACAGGCGCACTTCAAATGTTTTCAGATCGAAGTCACCGGTAGCTCGGGTGGCGCGTTTGGTGGCGTAGTCGCCCAGCGGGGCGATATAACGCACTTCCGCCTCGATCATTTTGTCCTTCAGTGCCGGTACCCGCATCTGGACTTTGTCGCCCTTCCGCACGTGAGCCAAAATATCTTCACGCAGGTTAAACACGAAATAAGCGTCCGGTATGCGGATCAGCGTCAGCAATGGGCTACCCGCATTCAACAACTCGCCCACTTCTGCCGGTATTGGCCCAACTTCGCCGGTCACCGGGGCCAAAACCTGCAGGTCGTCCGTCTGGGCTTTCACCTGCAGCAAGTTTTCTTCCGCTGCTCGCAGTGCCGCAGCGTACTGTTGCCGTAATTCGACACGGTCGCCGTTAATCCCTTCGTCCAGGTTGGCTTTGGCCGCCTGCACCTGTTGGAAAGCGGTATCGCGCGCGCGGCGTGAAGCGTCCAATTCAGATTTCGAAATATAACCTTTACCGGCCACGCTCAGGTTGCGGTTGTAGTCGTTTTGCGCGTTGCGATATTGCGCTTCGGACTGCGCCAGGTTGGCGCGCAGGTTGCGGATGCTTTCTTCACGCGTGCCGTGCAGCGACTGCTCGAGCTGCGCTTTGGCCTCATCGCGCGACGCCTGCGCGGAACGCAGTTGCGCCATCAGTTCCGGGCTGTCGAGATGAATCATCACTTGCCCTGCCTGCACGTCGTCCCCACGCTCCACCAGACGTTCAATCACTCGTCCCTTAGCTTTGGAAGCCACAATCACCTCAGGCGCATCCACTTCGCCCTGCAACAACAAATCCTGATTATGCGCGCGGAACAATATCGCCATGGCGATCGCCACCACCATCAACAGTAGGGTAAACAACGTCTTTTTTTTCATTCTCTCAGCTCCCTGAGCAGTAAGCGGCAGGTGAAATCATCATGTCCATATTTCAATAAACTCCCAAAAAAACCATTTTACTCATAAGGATATCTCGAGCACATATATCCTCTTTTATAACTATAAATTGGATTATGCTTTTAACACTAAAAGCACATTATGCTTTGTAGTTTGCAGACTTCTGCAATCGCCCTTTAAGCGATCACCTTTTGATGGACGATGCCATGACTGAAAAAACTGCGGTACCGGTTTCGGTACTGGATTTATCCCCTATCCCACAAGGGGCCAAACCACGTGATGCGTTTCACGCTTCTTTAGATTTAGCACAACATGCCGAAAAATGGGGTTATCAACGCTATTGGTTGGCAGAGCATCACAACATGACCGGCATCGGCAGTGCCGCCACCTCGGTACTGCTGGGTTATCTGGCCGCGGGTACCCAAACCATTCGCCTTGGTTCCGGTGGCGTGATGCTGCCTAACCATGCGCCGCTGGTGATCGCCGAGCAGTTCGGTACGCTGGAGTCTTTGTACCCCGGGCGTATCGATTTGGGCCTCGGCCGTGCACCCGGTACCGATCAACGCACCATGATGGCACTGCGCCGCCATCTGTCCGGCGAGGTGGATAACTTCCCCCGCGACGTGCAGGAACTGCAACATTACTTCTGCGATGCACAACCGGGCCAGCCGGTACAGGCGGTACCCGGCCAAGGATTGCATGTCCCTCTCTGGCTGCTCGGTTCCAGTTTGTACAGCGCGCAGTTGGCGGCACAGCTTGGCCTGCCGTTCGCCTTCGCCTCCCACTTTGCACCGGAGATGCTGTTCCAGGCGCTGAAGTTGTATCGTGATAACTTCAAAGCTTCCGAGCAGTGCCAGCAGCCGCATGCGATGGTGTGCGTCAACGTGGTGGCCGCCGACAGCGATGCCGATGCGCGCTTCCTGTTTACGTCGATGCAGCAGCAGTTCATCAACCTGCGTCGTGGTTCGCCAGGCCCACTGCCGGCGCCGGTGGACAATATCCACGCGCTATGGACCGCCGGGGAACAGTACGGGGTTGATCAGGCACTGCGCATGTCGATCATCGGTAACGAAAATACCGTGCGTCACGGGCTGCAAACGTTGCTCAACGAAACCGGTGCGGATGAGATCATGGTTAACGGCCAGATCTTTGACCATCAGGCACGGTTGCATTCGTTTGAGATTGTCGCCGGAGTAAAAGACACGCTGGCGAAAGGGTAAGTCAACGGCGGGCCGCAGGGCAATCATTTCCCTCAACGTCCGCCATGCAAAAATGGGGCAGCACACCGCTGCCCCACGTCGGTTAACGCTGGATAAGATAGCGGATGGTTGGCCCGTCCTGCTGAATATCCAACACTTTGTAACCGTGATTCCGCGCGTCGAGTGGAATGTTGTTGATCGACTGCGGGCAGTCGCTGATCACTTCCAGGATCTCGCCCGGCTTCAACTGCGGCATCGCCTCCAGCGTGGCCACTGCCGGATACGGACAAGGTTCACCCAGCATATCCAACCGATAATTTGGCACTATCGCCGCTTGCTTCATGACACACTCCTCAAATTAACCACCTGCGCATCGGGTTTGGCGCGGAAAAAACGTTTCTCCCACCACAGCATGGCGGCAAACGCCAACGCCAGCAGCAGGTAAGTCACCAGCAGGCCGCCGATCGGCCCGAAAGTATCCAGCAGGTTGATCTTGTCGTAATCTGTGGCCAGCGCCGGGGCCAGGTCATCCCAGTAGTAAGCCAGCAGGGTCGCGCCGATGATGTTACCCAGCCCCACCCACCAATAGTGCACCTGTCCTTCCACCGCACGGTACATCCAGCCGGTTTCACAGCCGCCGGCCAGCACGATGCCGAAACCAAACAGCAGGCCGCCCAGAACCGCATTGGGGCCGGCCCACATGATTTTCGGCGCGACACCCAACTGCACATAGCTGAAAATACCGATGGCGCTCACCGCCATGCCGATAATGATCGCTTTCGCCATGTGGGTACGCCCGGTGATCCATAAATCGCGGAAGGCTGAGGTGAAGCAGATCTGCGCACGCTCAATCAGCAGGCCAAAACCGATACCGAACAGCATGGCGATACCCAGCTTCGGCGCATCGAACAGCGTCCAAAGTGACCAGGCTACCGACAGACAGAAAATCACCATGCCCAAACGGAAGCGGCGGCGCGCCTGCTCCGGCTTTTGCGTCAACGGGGCGGCGGCTTTTACCTTCTGTAATTTCACCGGGATGCGGAACATCGGCAACAGGGTAAATTTGGCGCCAAAGTAGGAGCCAGCAGCGGTCGCCAGTGCGAAGAACCAGGCGTGCAACGAGAACTGAGGAATACCGGTAAAGAACGCCGCCAGGTTGCAGCCCATCGCCAGACGGGCACCGAAGCCGGCGATAATGCCGCCCAACAGCGCCTGCACAATGCGAATGCGGTGCTGTGGCTGGCGCAGCTTGATGTTATTGGCCCACAGTGCGGCAGCGATACAGCCAGCGAACATGCCGATGATCATCCTGCCGTCGATGCGCTGCAGCGGCGTGCCCTCAAGGCCGATAACCTTGAAGTAGCCCCATTGCTCAGGGTGCAGGCCGAACCACTGCAATACATGGCCACCCCAGCGGGTAAATTCCCCGGTTACCGCCCAGAAGGTACCGGTCAAACCAAAGTAGTAGGTAGAGAGGATCCCTGCGGCAATCACCGCGGGTAAAGGTGCCCAAAAGCGCACCAGGTATTGAGACTTGAACTGCTGCCAACTCATGGCATCTCCCGTGCGTAGTATCCATAAGAAAAAACCTTATAAATGATACGCCATTTTCTGCCATTTAACGGTGAATTTCAGGCATAAAAAAACCAGCCCGAAGGCTGGTTTCTTAGTCCGATTAACCGCAAGCGGTCAAATCAGATGTTATGCATCACCGAAACGGCGACGTGGTGCAGCCGGAGCGGCGTCATCACGACGTGGGGCGCGTTGGCCGTCACGGTTGAAGTTACCGCCACGACGTTCGCCACCGTTGCCGGCAGGTGCAGCAGCACCGCCTTCACGACGATCACCGAAAGAACGACGGCCTGGGTTTGCCCCTTCACGACGTTCGCCGTTGAATGGACGACCACCGCCACGACGCTCGCCGTTACCTGCACCAGCACCGCCTTCGCGACGCTCACGACGTTCATGCGGCTGTGCATCGCCCAGCAGTTGCATGTTCATCGGCTTGTTCAGGATACGAGTACGGGTGAAGTGAGACAGGATCTCGCCCGGCATGCCTTTTGGCAGTTCGATGGTCGAGTGACCAGCAAACAGCTTGATGTTACCGATGTAACGGCTGCTGATGTCACCTTCGTTAGCGATCGCGCCAACGATATGACGAACTTCAACGCCGTCATCACGGCCCACTTCAATGCGGTACAGCTGCATTTCGCCAACGTCACGACGCTCGCGACGTGGGCGATCTGCGCCACCATCACGGCTGTCTGGACGTGCGTCACGACGACGGTCGCTGCCGCGGTCGTCACGGTCGTTGAATTCACGACGCTGACGTGGTTTGAACACGGGATCCGGTGGCAAGATCAGAGGACGTTCGCCCTGTGCCATTTTCAGCAGTGCTGCGGCCAGGGTTTCCATTTCCAGCTCTTCTTCCGGCTGCAGTTTAGCCAGCAGTGCGCGGTACATGTCCAGATCGCTGCTTTCCAGCTGTTGCTGTACTTTAGCGGCGAACTTGGCCAGACGACGCTCACCCAGCAGTTCTGCGTTTGGCAGCTCAACTTCTGGAATGGTCAGCTTCATGGTGCGTTCGATGTTGCGCAGCAGGCGGCGTTCGCGGTTTTCTACGAACAGCAGCGCACGGCCGGCACGACCAGCACGGCCGGTACGGCCGATACGGTGAACGTAAGACTCTGAATCCATAGGGATGTCATAGTTTACCACCAGGCTGATACGCTCAACGTCCAGGCCACGAGCAGCAACGTCGGTTGCGATCAGGATATCCAGACGACCATCTTTCAGGCGCTCCAGGGTCTGCTCACGCAGTGCCTGGTTCATGTCGCCGTTCAGTGCTGCGCTGCTGTAACCGCTGCGCTCCAGCGCTTCAGCCACTTCCAGGGTCGCGTTTTTGGTACGAACGAAGATAATCGCCGCATCAAAGTCTTCCGCTTCCAGGAAACGCACCAGCGCTTCGTTTTTACGCATGCCGTGCACAGTCCAGTAGCTCTGGCTGATGTCCGGACGGGTAGTGATGCTGGATTGGATGCGCACTTCCTGCGGCTCTTTCATAAAGCGGCGGGTAATGCGACGGATCGCTTCCGGCATGGTTGCGGAGAACAGCGCGGTCTGATGTTCAGCCGGGATCTCTGCCATGATGGTTTCTACGTCTTCGATAAAGCCCATGCGCAGCATTTCGTCGGCTTCATCCAGCACCAGACCGCTCAGGTTAGAGAGGTTCAGGGTGCCACGCTTCAGGTGGTCCAGCAGACGGCCTGGAGTCCCTACTACGATTTGCGGGCCCTGACGCAGAGCGCGCAGCTGCACGTCATAACGCTGGCCGCCATACAGGGCCACGACGTTAACGCCATGCATGTGTTTGGAGAAATCAGTCATCGCTTCAGCAACCTGAACCGCCAGTTCGCGGGTCGGTGCCAGCACCAGGATCTGAGGTGCTTTCAGGGAAGCGTCAAGGTTGTGCAGCAGTGGCAGCGAGAATGCTGCAGTTTTACCACTACCGGTCTGTGCCATGCCCAGCACATCACGGCCGTTCAACAGGTGAGGAATACACTCAGCCTGGATCGGTGAAGGTTTTTCATAGCCCAGATCGGTCAGGGCAGAAATGATCGGAGCAGACAGCCCCAGGTCAGCAAAAGAGGTTTCAAGCTCAGTAGTCATGTACACGTGCCTCATTAATAATGGCAGCCAGTCTACATAACTCGTCGAGAAAATTTTCAGTCATTTTCATTGAAAAGTGTGAACCGGCTCAAATTAGATTATAAAACGAACAAAAAAGCCCTCGCCCGTTAAGACGATAACTTTGGCAAAAAACCAATGTATATCAGGCTGATAGTTGTTCGTCAGCTATTGCTGGTCCGATTCCGATAGGTCGTCTTGTTCTTGGCCTAACAGCGCCAATTCCAACAATGCATAGCGGTGCTCAACGAAGTTATGAACGTTGTTAGCGACCGTCAGTTTGAACAGCGCCGAAGCGGTGTCCTTGTCCCCCAGACTTAGGTAATGCTTACCTAAATAGAAGTCAGTTTCACTGAGATGCTCAGCGAGCGAAGTGTTATCCGTTGCATCTGCCTTGAGCCTTTCCATCAGCGTTTTTTCACTGATGTTGCCCAGGTAGAATTCGACAATATTCCATCCCCATTGCCCTCGGTTCGCTTTGTCATAACGCTGCTGGAGCGCTACGTCAGCCTTCTTGGGATCGATTTCTCTTTCCACCAGATAAAGCCACAACGAACGGAAGGGATCGTTTGGGTCGTCTTGATAAAACGCCTGCAGATCATCCTGCGCCAACGGGAAGCGGCCGCCATAATACAGTGCGATGCCCCGGTTTAAACGCGCGTAATTGTAAGTTGGATCAAGCTCTAGTACAGAATCAAACGCTTCATAGGCAGCATCAAAATTGCCTGCCTGCGTTAAGTAAATGCCCAGGTAGTTGAAAACTTCTGGCATATCAGGACGTATCGCCAGCGCTTGCGAGAAATCATTGCGCGCCAGTGCACGTAGCCCGAGGCTATCATACAGCACACCGCGCTCATATAAAAGCTGCGCACGCTCATCGTCCGTCAGTGCCCGGCTGGCAAGTATTTGTTCCATGCGCGCCAGGATCACTTCCTGCTGCAGAGTTGGCTGCAACGGGATCGCCAAAACTTCGTCTTTACGCCAATCATGGTTGCTGCATCCTGCCAGCATGAGTGCTGTCGCAACGTAACACCAGCGCAAGAAAGGCTTCATTTCCCACTCCCGAAGACAAACATTGGATGAACATCCTTTCATCCGTTTGCTAATACGCAAGCATCCTACCCGCGCGATACGAACAGCTCCCAACCCCATGGCCGGGAGCTGTAAATCTATCTATACAGTTATTCTGCTTCAGGCGCAGGTGAACCTGCTTCTGGTGCGGTCGCTTCTTTGATGCTCAGACGCACGCGGCCCTGACGGTCAACTTCCAGTACCTTAACCGGTACTTCCTGACCCATCTGCAGATAGTCGGTCACTTTCTCAACGCGCTTGTCTGCGATTTGAGAGATGTGCACCAGACCTTCTTTACCGCCGCCGATCGCCACGAATGCGCCGAAATCAACGATACGGGTAACTTTACCCTGGTAAATACGGCCCACTTCGATCTCGGCAGTGATCTCTTCGATGCGGCGAATAGCGAATTTCGCTTTCTCACCGTCGGTAGCAGCGATTTTCACTGTACCATCATCTTCGATTTCGATGGTAGTGCCGGTCTCTTCGGTCAACGCACGGATGACAGAGCCGCCTTTACCAATCACGTCTTTGATCTTGTCCGGGTTGATTCGGATAGTGTGAATACGTGGTGCGAACTGAGAGATATCGCCACGCGGAGTGCTGATAGCCTGTTCCATTACGCCCAGGATGTGCAGACGCGCGCCCTTGGCCTGGTTCAGTGCAACCTGCATGATTTCGCGGGTGATGCCTTCAATTTTAATGTCCATCTGCAGCGCGGTAATACCGTCACGGCTACCCGCTACTTTGAAGTCCATGTCACCCAGGTGATCTTCGTCACCCAGAATGTCGGACAGAACCACAAAGTTGTCTTGTTCTTTCACCAGGCCCATTGCGATACCCGCAACGGCGGCTTTGATTGGCACACCAGCGTCCATCAGCGCCAGAGAAGCGCCACAGACTGAAGCCATGGAAGAAGAACCGTTAGATTCGGTGATTTCGGAAACCACACGCACCGTGTACGGGAAATCTTCTGCTTTAGGCATCATAGCCAATACGCCGCGTTTCGCCAGGCGACCGTGACCAATTTCACGACGTTTAGGCGAACCTACCATCCCGGTCTCACCAACGGAGTACGGAGGGAAGTTGTAGTGGAACAGGAAGCTGTCGGTCTTCTCGCCCATCAGCTCATCCAGGTTCTGCGCATCACGTGCGGTACCCAGAGTTGCAGTAACCAGAGCCTGAGTTTCACCACGGGTGAACAGTGCGGAACCGTGGGTACGCGGCAGTACGCCAGTGCGCACGTCCAGGCCACGGATCATGTCTTTTTCACGGCCGTCGATACGCGGCTCGCCACGCAGCACGCGGCTACGAACGACGTTTTTCTCAACGCTGCCCAGGATGTCCTGAATTTCAGACGCGTCCAGGGTTTCGTCCTGTGCCAACAGGGTTTCAACAACGCTGTTCTTGATCGCATCTACCTGAGCGTAACGCTCTTGTTTTTCGGTGATGTGATAAGCGTCGCCCAGGCGGCCTTCTGCCAGTTCTGCAACGCGCGCGTGCAGCGCTTCGTTGACTGCAGGTGCCTGCCAATCCCACTTAGGCTTGCCGGCTTCGGCAACCAGGGAATTGATGTTCTCGATAACGATCTGCTGTTGCTCGTGGCCAAAGACCACCGCGCCCAGCATTTGATCTTCGCTCAGAACGTCAGCTTCGGATTCAACCATCAGCACTGCACCTGCGGTACCGGCAACCACCAAGTCCAGGCTGCTTTCTTTCAGCTCGTCAGTCGTTGGGTTCAGCACGTACTGGCTGTTGATGTAACCCACGCGAGCGGCACCGATTGGGCCATTGAACGGAATACCGGACAGGCTCAGGGCTGCAGAGGCACCGATCATCGCAACGATATCCGGGTTAACCTGCGGGTTTACGGAAACAACGGTCGCGATCACCTGAACTTCATTCAGGAAGCTGTCCGGGAACAGTGGACGGATCGGACGGTCAATCAGACGGGAAGTCAGAGTTTCGCCTTCGCTCGGACGGCCTTCACGACGGAAGAAGCTACCCGGGATACGACCAGCAGCGTAGGTACGCTCCTGATAGTTAACGGTCAGTGGGAAGAAGCTCTGGCCTGGTTTGGCTTTTTTCTGGCCAACTACGGTAACGAATACGGCGGTGTCATCCATGCTCACCATCACGGCGGCGGTGGCTTGACGAGCCATCATACCGGTCTCGATAGTGACGGTATGCTGGCCATACTGGAATTTGCGAATGATCGGTGTCAGCAAAATTATATCCTTAGATTAGGCGCGCAATCGTATTGACGACTCGACACGCCATTGACTCGATTTGCCTTCTCACTACATCCTCGCGACTAATGACAATCCTTATCTCAAGCCTGAGACAAAGCCTCTCATTAGCCGCGCGAACCTCTGTAATGGAAGATCCTGTTTGGAAACATCAGTAATACATTAACCTGATTTGCTTATGCTTCCTAGAAGAAAGGGGCCCAAATAGGCCCCTTTCCACTGAAACTCGCTAGATTAGCGACGCAGACCCAGACGCTCGATCAGGCTGGTGTAACGTGCTACATCTTTACGCTTCAGGTAGTCCAGCAGCTTACGACGCTGAGAAACCATACGCAGCAGACCACGACGGCTGTGGTGATCTTTTTTGTGCTCTGAGAAGTGGCCTTGCAGATGGTTGATCTGCGCAGTCAACAGGGCAACCTGAACTTCGGAAGAACCGCTGTCGTTAGTACCACGACCGAAATCAGCTACGATTTTAGCTTTAGCTTCAACACTTAGAGACATTGTAATACTCCAGATTATAGATAATAAATACAGGCGCCGATCTCTAATTCAGCAACCCAATGCATAAGCTGCGCCATTCTACCCTTAGCGCAGTGCGATCGCAAGGCAGTGCGTTTTCTGCCCTCAGTCGAAATATTCGACGACCAGGCGGCGCGGCGCCACACGACCGTCATCGGCAATATCGCCCACGCCGATAAATTTACGCTCTTCACCTTCGGTGATACGTACCATGCCCGAGGCCGGCGCACCGGCAACCTGTACGGGCTGCCCCTGCTTAACGTATCCCGCGACTACCGGGAGCAAATTCACTTCCGGGTAGTTCTCCACCGGGCTGTCCATCGGCATCAGCAGAGGATCGAGCAGCTCGCCTGGCGCGACTTCCTGTGCCTGTGCCTGCTCCAGCAATTCGTTCAGCTGTTCCAGCGTGACCATCCTTTCGATCGGATAGGTCGCCACCTGCAGACGACGCAGGTAGATCACGTGTGCGCCACACCCCAGCAGCTCACCGAGGTCGTCGGTAATGGTGCGGATGTAGGTGCCTTTCGAACAGTGAATTTCCAGCTCCAGTTCGTCCCCTTCCCAGCGGATAAACTGCAGATCGTAAACGGTGATGCTGCGTGCTTCGCGCGGAACTTCGATACCTTGACGAGCATACTCATAGAGTTTCTTGCCCTGGTACTTCAGCGCCGAATACATCGAAGGCACCTGCTTGATATCGCCGCGGAAGCTGTCCAGCGCCGCATCGAGCTGCGCCTGGGTGAAGTTCACCGGACGTTCCTGCACAATCTGGCCGTCGGCGTCCGAAGTATCGGTGCGCTGACCCAGTCGAGCAATAACGCGATAGCGTTTGTCGGAGTCGAGCAGGAACTGTGAGAACTTGGTCGCCTCACCGAGGCAAATCGGCAGCATGCCGGTCGCCAGCGGGTCGAGCGCGCCGGTGTGTCCCGCGCGGTTGGCGTTATAGAGGCGTTTTACTTTTTGCAGGGCGTCGTTAGACGACAGGCCCTGCGGTTTGTCCAGCAACAGGACGCCGTGGATATCACGGCCGCGGCGACGAGGGCGACTCATTAAGCCTCCTCGTCATCGCCTGATGCGGAACGGCGTTCGGCGTCGTTCTTCACTACGTTAGTCACCAGGTTGGACATGCGCATGCCTTCAACCAGAGAGTTGTCGTAAGCGAAGGTCAGCTCAGGTACTACACGCAGACGCATGGCTTTGCCCAGCAATGTGCGGATGTAGCCCGAAGCGTCTTGCAGCGCTTTGATACCGTTTGGCACCAGTTCCGGATCCGGGTTTTCGGTCAACACGTTCAGGAAGGTGACATAAACTTTGGCATAGGCCAAATCGCGAGAAACTTCTACACCAGAAACGGTAGCCATGCCGATACGCGGATCTTTGACTTCACGCTGCAGAATGATAGCAATCTCTTTTTGCATCTCTTGTGCCACGCGCTGACCGCGGCTGAATTCTTTTGCCATTATGGATTCTCCAGACAAATCGGGGGGCACAAGGCCCCCCAGAAAAGACTTAAGCAGATGTGCTAGCGTTAAGCGATGGTACGTTGGATCTCGATGATTTCGAAGACTTCGATCATGTCGCCGACGCGCACGTCGTTGTAGTTCTTAACGCCGATACCACATTCCATGCCGTTACGGACTTCGTTAACGTCATCTTTGAAGCGGCGCAGGGATTCCAGCTCGCCTTCATAGATAACCACGTTGTCGCGCAGAACGCGGATTGGGTTGTGACGCTTGATGTTACCTTCGGTAACCATACAACCGGCAATAGCACCGAATTTAGGTGATTTGAACACGTCACGCACTTCGGCCAGACCGATGATCTGCTGCTTGTACTCAGGCGCCAACATACCGCTCATCGCCTGCTTCACTTCGTCGATCAAGTTATAGATCACGGAGTAGTAACGCAGATCCAGGCTTTCTGCTTCAATCACGCGGCGCGCAGAAGCGTCGGCACGGACGTTGAAGCCCAGGATGATGGCGTTGGAAGCCGCTGCCAGCGTTGCGTCGGTTTCAGTGATACCACCTACGCCAGAACCAACAATCTTCACTTTCACTTCGTCGGTAGAGAGTTTCAACAGTGAATCCATGATGGCTTCACAAGAACCCTGTACGTCGGATTTCAGTACGATGTTCAGCTCAGAAACTTCACCGTCGGTCATGTTCGCAAACATGTTTTCCAGTTTGGATTTCTGCTGACGCGCCAGTTTAACTTCGCGGAACTTGCCTTGACGGTACAGCGCAACTTCACGCGCTTTCTTCTCATCGCGCACAACGGTCGCTTCATCACCGGCGGCAGGAACGCTGGACAGGCCCAGGATCTCAACCGGAATAGAAGGACCCGCAGAGGTCACTTCGCGACCCAGTTCGTCACGCATCGCACGCACGCGGCCGTATTCGAAGCCACACAGAACGATATCGCCTTTGTTCAGCGTACCTTCCTGTACCAACACGGTAGCAACCGGACCACGACCTTTATCCAGGAAGGATTCGATAACTACGCCGCTGGCCATGCCGCTGCGTACTGCTTTCAGTTCGAGAACTTCGGACTGCAGCAGGATAGCGTTCAGCAGTTCGTCGATACCGGTACCGGCTTTCGCAGATACGTGAACGAACTGAGCTTCGCCGCCCCACTCTTCCGGCATAACGCCGTACTGGGACAGTTCTTGCTTAACGCGATCCGGATCGGCTTCCGGCTTGTCAATTTTGTTCACTGCAACCACCAACGGTACCTGCGCTGCTTTCGCATGCTGGATAGCTTCGATGGTTTGCGGCATCACGCCGTCGTCGGCAGCAACAACCAGAACAACGATGTCAGTCGCCTGAGCACCACGGGCACGCATTGAAGTAAAGGCTGCGTGGCCTGGGGTATCCAGGAAGGTGATCATGCCGTTGTCGGTTTCTACGTGGTAAGCACCGATATGCTGGGTAATACCGCCGGCCTCGCCTGCTGCCACCTTGGTGGAGCGGATGTAGTCCAGCAAAGAAGTTTTACCGTGGTCGACGTGGCCCATGATGGTCACAACTGGCGCACGTGGCTCAGCCGCTGCACCGGTATCACGGTCGCTCATCAGCGCTTCTTCCAGCTCGTTCTCACGACGCAGGATAACTTTGTGGCCCATCTCTTCGGCAACCAGCTGCGCGGTTTCCTGATCGATGACCTGGTTGATGGTGGCCATTGCGCCCAGCTTCATCATCGCTTTGATGACCTGAGAGCCTTTAACCGCCATTTTGTTAGCCAGTTCGGCTACGGTGATGGTTTCGCCGATAATAACGTCGCGGTTAACCACCTGAGCTGGCTTGTTGAAGCCCTGCTGCAGAGTGCTTGGCTTACGCTTGCCTTTACCACCACGGGTAACGGCGCGCGCTTCTTCACGGTCTGCTTTAGACTCGGAAAGCTTGTTGCCTTTCTTCTGCTTGGTCGCTTTACCGCCACGGGTGCGGCTGCGGCGTTCGCCTTCAACTTTAGCGTCGTTTTCGTCTTCAGCGGCACGGGCGTGCTGAGAGGTCGTCACGTGGTAATCGGCTGTTTCAACCGCAGCGCTTGCTGCTTCAGCTTCGGCCCACTTCTCACCGTTCTCTTCTGCCATGCGGCGAGCTTCTTCCGCTACGCGTTTGGCGTCTTCTTCGACCTTACGGCGTACTTCCTCTTCCGCTTTACGTTTCAGTTCAGCGGCTTCGGCTTCACGGCGTGCTTTTTCTGCCTGAGCTGGCTTGGTCATTTCGTCGGTATGTTGATTCGTCACTTTTTCTTTTTCCGCTGAATTACGCTTAGCAATCTCCGCGGCCTCACGTTTGGCTTGCTCTTCGGCTGCGCGCTTCGCTTCTGCTTCGCGTTTCGCTAGCTCTTCCGCTTCGCGCTGTGCCTGCTCTTCCGCTTCACGCTGTGCCTGCTCTGCCGCTTCAGCCTGTTGGGCTTCTGGCGTATCGCGATTTACATAAGTGCGTTTCTTGCGGACCTCAATTTGCACCGATTTACTTTTACCGCCGGTGCTCGGAATATTCAAGGTGCTGCGCGTTTTGCGCTGCAACGTGAGCTTACCAGGCGCGCTACCGTGTTCACGGTTCAGGTGCGCCAGTAAGGCTTCTTTCTCATGTTGGGTTACAGAGTCTGTCTCAGACTTGTTAATCCCTGCATCAGCAAACTGCTGTACCAGGCGATCAACTGGAGTCTGAATCTCTGCTGCCAGCGATTTTACGGTTACATCTGTCGTCATGCTGTTCCTTCCTGCTACAGTTTATTACGCGTTGTCGCCAAACCAACAGATATTACGTGCGGCCATAATCAGCTCGCCGGCTTGCTCATCGCTAAGCCCTTCAATATCAGCCAGATCGTCAACACCCTGCTCGGCAAGATCTTCCAGCGTACAAACCCCACGCGCGGCCAGTTTAAAGGCCATGCTGCGCTCAAGACCCGGAAGGTTGAGCAAATCGTCAGCAGGTTTTTGGTCGCCCAGGCTTTCTTCTTGGGCCAGGGCCAGCGTGGTCAATGCAGCTTTGGCGCGATCGCGCAACGCTTCAACCATATCTTCATCCAGACCGTCGATTTCCAGCAGCTCTTTGATTGGCACGTAAGCCAATTCTTCCAGCGTAGAGAAGCCTTCTTCGACCAGTACGGTGGCGAAATCTTCGTCGATATCAAGATACTTGGTGAAGGTATCAATGGCGGCATGAGCTTCGGCCTGGTGCTTGGCCTGCAGATCGTCCGCCGTCATCACGTTCAGTTCCCAACGGTCGTCGTCACGGTGTTGTTTTAACAGCTGGGATGCCAAACGCACGTTTTGGCCATTACGGCCGATCGCCTGTGCCAGATTGCTGGCTTCAACGGCGATATCCATAGTGCAATTATCTTCATCAACCACGATCGAGGCAACGTCTGCCGGCGCCATGGCGTTGATGACGAACTGCGCAGGGTTATCATCCCACAGGATGATGTCGATACGTTCACCGCCGAGCTCGCTCGAAACGGCCTGAACGCGCGCACCGCGCATACCTACGCAAGCGCCGACCGGGTCGATGCGTTTGTCGTTGGTTTTCACTGCAATTTTCGCACGGGAGCCTGGATCGCGGGCTGCCGCTTTAATTTCAATCACTTCTTCGCCGATTTCCGGTACTTCGATGCGGAACAGTTCTTTCAGCATCTCGGCGCTGGAGCGGCTGACGAACAGCTGGGCACCACGGGCTTCGGGACGAACGGCGTACAGGATGCCGCGGATGCGGTCGCCTGGACGGAAGTTTTCGCGCGGCAGCATGTCTTCACGGCCAATTACCGCTTCGGCGTTGCTGCCCAGATCCAGCGCGATGCTGTCACGGTTAACTTTCTTCACCACGCCGGTGACGATTTCACCTTCGTGCTGACGGAAAGCATCAACGACCATAGCGCGCTCGGCTTCACGTACTTTCTGTACGATAACCTGTTTCGCGGTTTGAGTGGTGATACGGTCGAAGGTAACAGATTCAATCTGATCTTCGATGTAACCGCCCAGCTCGATGCCTGGCTCTTCATACTGCGCAGCTTCCAGCGTGATTTCACGCGTTGGCTGAGTCACTTCATCTACGGCGACCCAACGGCGGAAGGTATCGAAATCGCCAGTTTTGCGGTCAATGCTGACGCGAACTTCGATTTCCTGCTCGTATTTTTTCTTGGTGGCGGTGGCTAATGCGGTTTCCAGCGCTTCGAAAATCTTCTCACGCGGAAGGGATTTTTCATTGGAAACAGCTTCAACAACAGCCAGAATCTCTTTATTCATCCTAGTTGCCTCATCCAAACTTTAAAAGTGGGGTACCAGGTTCGCTTTCTGGATATTGCTCAGCGCGAACACTTCATCTTTCCCTTCCACAGTAACCGTGATCATCTCGCCATCGACAGACTTGATAATGCCCTGCCATTTGCGACGGTTCTGTACGGCCATGCGCAGGACCAAGCTGACTTCATCACCGAGGAAACGAGTATAGTGTTCGGCGGTGAACATCGGGCGATCAAGGCCAGGAGAGGAGACTTCCAAGTTGTAAGCGACTGTGATTGGCTCTTCGACGTCCAATACAGCGCTGACCTGGTGGCTGACATCAGCGCAATCGTCAACATTGATGCCGTTTTCACTGTCAATATAGATACGGAGCGTCGATTGGCGCGCACGAATAAATTCGATGCCTACAAGTTCAAAGCCCAACGCTTCTACCGGTGCCGAAAGCATCTCTGTTAATTTTTGCTCTAATGTGGACAAGCCCACCCCCAAGACATAAAAAAAGGGCCTAATAGCCCAGTGATTCTGTTGCCAAATAACAAAAAACCCCGAAAATTCGGGGCTTTATGCAACTGGACCCTGTTTGCCGCTAAGCGGCTTCGGTGCAACTTTCTAACAAGTGTCATTTTCAAATGTTGATCGAGAAAAGCGGAATTCAATCGAAAAGTGTATTTGAAAATAAACACTTAAAGGAAAGTGGTTGCGGGGGCCGGATTTGAACCGACGACCTTCGGGTTATGAGCCCGACGAGCTACCAGGCTGCTCCACCCCGCGTCCGAAAACGTGGCAAATATTACGCCGATAATCGCAAAATTGCAAGTTATCTCTGGGATTTGGTACCGAGGATGGGACTCGAACCCACAAGCCCGTTAGGGCACTACCACCTCAAGGTAGCGTGTCTACCAATTCCACCACCTCGGTACTGATTCTTACTGCTAACGGCCGTTATTTTAATGAGGTAATAACAACCGTTTTCAAACTCTGTTACTGCGTGCTGCTTACTGCGGGATATCGCTGCTCGGCTTGGTTGGTGCTGCCGGCGCGGTAGTCTGCTCAGATTTCACTGGCTGACCCAGGTTTTCCCACTCGCTGCCTTTCTTGCTCTGGTTGGTGCTCAGGTTGCCCAGGATCAGACTGATGACGAAGAACAGCGTCGCCAGCACAGCCGTCATGCGGGTCATGAAGTTACCGGAACCGCTCGAACCGAACAATGTGCCAGAAGCACCTGCTCCGAATGAGGCTCCCATATCAGCGCCTTTACCTTGCTGCAGCATAATCAGAGCAACCAGCCCGATTGAGATCAGCAGGAAAATTACCAGAAGAGCTTCGTACATAGTTGTACCCGTATCCTTGCGGCTTCACCGCGTGCCAAATGCTTCACACCCCAAAGGCTTCTAATTCTATTAAGAAGTCGCAGGCGTTATATCAAACTGCCCACTGAAGCGGGTGTGAATACTAACCAAAGGCGCCAAACCACGCAAGGGCAATTTGCAGCCACCGGCGCGTTTGCGGAAAAAAACGCCAATAAAATTCGCAGGCTGTGATTTCCGAGGGCAGCGGTTGCCCCCGGACCGATCAAAAAAGCGTTAGCCCGCAGATTTCACCGCGTCGGCAATGCGATGTGCCAATGCCGTCACTTGCTGCTCATCCTCGCCTTCCACCATCACACGGATCAGCGGCTCGGTACCGGATTTACGTAGCAGCACGCGGCCGCGGCCGGCCAGTTCAGCCTCGACCTGCTCGGTGATTTTACGCACCTCTTCCGACTCCAGCGGGTTGTGCTCGCCGACAAAACGCACGTTGACCAGGATCTGCGGCAGTAATTTCATGCCGCTGCACAGGTCGTGCAGGCTCATGTTGTTGCGGACCATCGCCGTCAGTACCTGCAGACCGGCAACGATGCCGTCACCGGTGGTAGTTTTATCCAGCAGGATTACATGGCCGGAGTTCTCCGCACCAATGCGCCATCCCAGTTCCTGCAGCTTCTCCAGTACATAGCGATCGCCGACTTTGGCGCGGGCGAAGGGAATGCCCAGTTGCTTAAGTGCCAGTTCGAGCCCCATGTTGCTCATCAGCGTGCCTACCGCACCACCGCGCAATTGGCCCTGACGCAATCCTTCACGGGCAATGATGTAAAGGATCTGGTCGCCGTCGACCTTGTGGCCAAGGTGATCAACCATCATCACCCTGTCACCGTCACCGTCAAATGCCAGACCGACGTGCGCTTTCTCCTGCAGCACGCGCTCTTGCAGTTGGCGAACGTCTGTTGCACCGCATTTTTCATTGATGTTCATGCCATCCGGTTCAACGCCGATGGCAATCACCGTGGCACCCAGTTCACGCAGCACGCTCGGCGCAATGTGATAGGTCGCGCCGTTGGCGCAGTCCACCACAATTTTCAGGCCTTTCAGGCTCAGTTCGCTCGGGAAGGTGCCTTTACAGAATTCGATGTAACGGCCGGCAGCATCAATGATCCGGCTCGCTTTACCCAGTTCGGAAGATTCTACGCAGGTCAGCGGTTTTTCCATTTCAGCTTCAATGGCTTCTTCCACATGATCCGGCAGCTTCGCGCCATCAATGGAGAAGAATTTAATGCCGTTGTCGTAAAACGGGTTATGAGAAGCGGAGATCACAATACCGGCTTCCGCACGGAAGGTACGCGTCAGATAGGCTACCGCCGGCGTCGGCATAGGCCCCGTGAAGGAAGCAGACAGCCCCGCCGCGGCAAGACCGGCTTCCAATGCAGACTCAAGCATGTAACCTGAGATACGGGTATCTTTGCCGATAATAATTTTACGAGAACCGTGGCGTGCCAGCACCTTGCCCGCCGCCCAACCCAGCTTCAGAACGAAATCTGGGGTAATAGGGCTATCACCGACCTTGCCACGAATGCCGTCGGTACCAAAATATTTGCGCTCGCTCATGTCTCTATCATCCCTTAGCTGAAATGGTTGCCTCGACGACACGCATCGCCTCGACGGTTTCTTTAACGTCATGCACTCTGACAATCTGCGCTCCCTGCATGGCGGCGATAACCGCGCAGGCTACGCTGCCGATAACCCGCTGATCAGGGGGGACATTCAGCAGTTGCCCAATCATCGACTTACGCGACATTCCCACCAAAAGCGGCAGGCCGAAGTGATGAAACTCAGACAATCTGGCCAGAAGCTGATAATTGTGCGCTAAATTCTTACCGAAACCGAACCCGGGGTCGAGCAGCAATTTCTGATTTGTAATACCGGCGACATTACAGCGTTCGATATGATGCTGAAAAAAGGCGTTCACATCGCCAATAAGATCGTCGTAGTGCGGTGCCTGCTGCATGGTTCGTGGCTCACCCTGCATGTGCATCAGGCACACTGGCAACCCGCTTTCCGCCGCAGCGGCCAATGCGCCCGGCTCCTGCAATGAGCGAACGTCGTTGATCAGGTGCGCACCGGCCTGAGCCGACTCGCGGATCACCCCCGCTTTCGAAGTATCTACCGAGATAAAAACTTCAAAACGCCGGGCAATGGCTTCAACGACGGGGACTACGCGCGCGATCTCTTCGTCTTCGCTGACCTCAGCCGCTCCCGGTCTTGTCGACTCGCCGCCCACATCAATCATGGTCGCACCGGCCGAAATCAGCGCATGCGCGTGCAGCAAAGCCTGATTGAGCTGGTTGTGTTGGCCGCCGTCAGAAAAAGAATCCGGGGTCACGTTGAGGATCCCCATCACCCGCGGATGGGAAAGATCGAGAGTCATGTCTCGCACGGTTAACTGCATTGCTAATCCACCTTACTGTTGCCTGGTTCACTGCCCGCCGGGCAATAAAAAACCCCGGCATGCCGGGGTTCGATGTTATTACACAGCCAAAGTTACTTGTCTAGCTGTTCAGACATGGTATTGCCTGGGTTTGGTGTGCGCGGTTCATCAACCGGCGTCGGGGCTTTTGGTGTGCCACCGTTGTCGGAATTGCTGCCCTTGCCCACATCGTCCCAACCCGCTGGCGGACGCACGTCTTTACGGTTCATCAGATCGTCAATCTGCGGCGCGTCGATGGTTTCGTACTTCATCAGGGCGTCCTTCATTGAATGCAGGATGTCCATGTTTTCCATCAACAGCGAACGCGCTCGCACATAGTTACGTTCAATCAGGGATTTAACTTCCTGGTCGATAATGCGCGCGGTTTCGTCCGACATGTGCTTCGCCTTGGCCACTGAACGGCCCAGGAACACTTCGCCCTCTTCTTCCGCATACAGCAATGGCCCCAGCTTCTCGGAGAAGCCCCATTGGGTCACCATATTGCGGGCAATCGAGGTCGCCACTTTAATGTCGTTCGAGGCACCGGTAGAGACTTTTTCCGGTCCGTAAATGATCTCTTCAGCCAGACGACCGCCGTACAGAGTAGAGATTTGGCTTTCCAGCTTCTGACGGCTGGCGCTGATCGCATCCCCTTCCGGCAGGAAGAAGGTCACACCCAACGCACGGCCACGAGGAATAATCGTGACTTTATGCACCGGATCGTGCTCAGGAACCAGGCGACCAATAATGGCGTGGCCAGCTTCGTGATACGCGGTCGACTCTTTCTGCGCTTCAGTCATCACCATGGAGCGACGTTCTGCACCCATCATGATCTTGTCTTTGGCTTTTTCGAACTCCACCATCGACACAACACGTTTGTTTCCACGTGCGGCAAACAGCGCAGCTTCGTTGACCAGGTTGGCCAGGTCAGCACCTGAGAAGCCCGGCGTACCACGAGCCAGTACAGAAGCATCAACATCGGGTGCCAGTGGCACGCGGCGTGAATGCACTTTCAGGATCTGCTCACGGCCACGCACGTCCGGCAAGCCCACCACAACCTGGCGGTCGAAACGGCCTGGACGCAGCAACGCCGGGTCAAGCACGTCTGGACGGTTGGTCGCAGCGATAACGATGATACCTTCGTTGCCTTCAAAGCCGTCCATCTCAACCAGCATCTGGTTCAGCGTCTGCTCACGTTCGTCATGACCGCCGCCCAGGCCGGCACCACGCTGGCGACCGACGGCATCGATTTCATCGATAAAGATGATGCACGGTGCCGCTTTCTTCGCCTGCTCGAACATGTCACGCACACGGGAAGCACCGACACCCACAAACATTTCCACGAAGTCAGAACCGGAAATGGTGAAGAACGGCACTTTCGCCTCACCGGCGATCGCTTTCGCCAGCAGGGTTTTACCTGTCCCCGGCGGGCCAACCATCAGCACGCCTTTCGGGATCTTGCCGCCCAGCTTCTGGAAACGGCTCGGCTCGCGCAGGTATTCCACCAGTTCGCTTACTTCGTCTTTCGCTTCGTCACAGCCGGCAACGTCAGCAAAAGTGGTTTTGATCTGGTCTTCCGTCAGCATGCGGGCCTTGCTCTTGCCGAAGGACATCGCGCCCTTGCCACCGCCGCCCTGCATTTGACGCATGAAGAAGATCCAGACCCCGATCAGCAACAGCATCGGGAACCATGAAATAAAGATAGAAGCCAGCAAACTCGGCTCTTCAGGCGGTTCACCAACCACTTTCACATTCTTGGTCAACAACGTATCCAGCAACTTAGGATCGTTGACAGGGATGTAGGTCGTGTATTTGTTACTGTCTTTCTTGGTAACGTTAATTTCACGTCCATTGATTCGCGCTTCGCGAACCTGATCTTGGGTCAGTTCGGACATGAAGGTAGAGTAATCCACCCTACGGCCATTCGACTCGCTGGGCCCAAAGCTCTGGAATACAGACATCAACACTACCGCGATGACTAACCAGAGAATTAGGTTTTTCGCCATGTCACTCAAGGGATTAACCTCATATTACAACTGTGTTAACAAACAGCGTTAGGGTACTACAGCTTGCGCCCTGTCGCTACAATGTACACTTCGCGCGAACGTGCGCGGGAAGCGTCTGGCTTACGAATCTTAACCTTCGTAAACAGGGAGCGAATTTCCCGTAGGTACTCGTCAAAGCCATCTCCCTGGAACACCTTCACCAGGAAACTTCCGCCTGGTGCGAGGACATCACGACACATTCCCAGTGCTAATTCCACCAGATACATCGATCTTGGAATATCGACGGCCGGAGTGCCACTCATATTCGGGGCCATGTCAGACATGACCACCTGAACCTTACTTTCACCTACACGTTCCAACAGAGCCTTGAGCACCAGTTCATCACGAAAATCGCCCTGAAGGAAATCGACGCCAACGATAGGATCCATTGGCAAAATATCACAGGCGATGATGCGGCCGGAACCGCCAATCTGGGTCACGACATACTGCGACCAACCGCCCGGCGCCGCACCTAAATCTACTACGGTCATACCAGGTTTAAACAGTTTGTCACTCTGCTGTATTTCATCAAGTTTAAACCAGGCGCGCGAACGTAGCCCTTTTTTCTGCGCCTGTTGCACATATTTATCGCTAAAGTGTTCTTGTAACCAGCGACTGGAGCTAGCAGAACGCTTTTTATTAGCCATCTCGTTTTCCAACTATCATAAAAAGAGTCTTAATGTCAGGTTCGCAGCTCATGTAGACTCACACCGATGAAGACCGATTTGGTGATATACATGAGATGGCGGTAGAATGTACCGTTTTCAATCCCAACTTAAGCAAAAAAGACAATGAATCTGAATAATAAACAAAAACAGCACCTGAAAGGCCTGGCGCATCCGTTAAAACCGGTTGTCATGCTGGGTAATAACGGTCTCACCGAAGGGGTGCTGGCTGAAATTGAACAGGCTCTGGAGCATCATGAGCTGATCAAGGTAAAAATCGCTGCTGAAGATCGCGAAACCAAAACCCTGATCGCCGACGCTATCGTGCGTGAAACGGGTGCCTGCAATGTGCAAGTCATCGGTAGTACGCTTATTCTTTACCGCCCGTCTAAAGAGCGCAAGATCAGTCTACCGCGTTAATAAGCATTGGGTTAACGAAAAGGTGCCATGCACCTGATTCAGATAAAAGGCCGCACGCGGCCTTTTTCCTTTCTTTACAAAACCCTGGCGATTTTCTGCACGATTGGAAGGTGATCAGAGATATTCAACCTTCAAGATCTCATAATCGACATCGCCACCCGGGGTTTTTATCACAACCACATCATCTTGTTCTTTGCCGATCAGGCCACGTGCCATAGGCGAATTGACAGAAATCAGATTTTTCTTGAAATCAGCTTCGTCGTCGCCAACGATACGGTAGGTCACTTCTTCTTCGCTATCCAGGTTCAGCACCGATACGGTGGCGCCAAAAATCACGCGGCCATTGTTTGGCATCTTGGTGATATCGATCACCTGCGCGTTCGACAGCTTGGCTTCAATTTCCTGGATACGTCCTTCACAGAATCCCTGCTGCTCACGCGCCGCATGGTACTCTGCGTTTTCTTTCAAATCGCCGTGTTCACGGGCGTCAGCGATGTCCGCAATGATTTTCGGACGGCGCACGCCTTTCAAATATTCGAGTTCTTCGCGCAGTTTTTCAGCGCCAAACAAGGTCATCGGAATCTGTTTCATAGTATAAATACCTCTAAATCTTTCCTGTTCAAATAGCCGTCATCCTGACGTGTTCGTATGAAAAAACGGTGGGTACGTGCCCCCCGCCTCCAGGCGATAAACAAAAGAAGCCTGACTCGGAACCCTTGCCCAAGTCAGGATCGATTTTGCATTTTGATACGCATTTTAGCCTAGAGTTCCTTGAGGGTCATCGTTTACTTTTTCCCTGAATGCACCGTAGTATGACGGCACGTTATCCAGCTGTTATCCCGAGATTATGCGTTTTTCACGAATTGTCAGTGCATTGGCTTGCGCATTTGTTCTGAATGCGAATGCGGCCCCGGTTGAAGATTACACACAATATTTGCCTGATGGGGCCAACCTTGCCCTGGTAGTTCAGAAGATCGGCGCTAGCGCTCCGACCATCGATTATCACTCTCAGCAAATGGCGTTGCCGGCCAGTACCCAAAAAGTACTGACCGCTTTAGCTGCCTTGTTGCAGCTCGGCCCAGACTATCGCTTCACCACCACGCTGGAGAGCCAGGCCGATATCAGCGACGGCGTGCTGCGCGGCAACCTGATTGCCCGCTTTGGCGGCGATCCGACCTTTAAGCGCCAGAGCCTGCGCAACATGGTGGCGATCCTGAAAAAACAGGGCGTGCGCCAGATTACCGGCGATGTGCTGGTCGATACCTCGGTATTCGCCAGCCATGACAAAGCCCCCGGCTGGCCGTGGAACGACCTGACGCAGTGTTTCAGCGCACCGCCGGCGGCGGCGATAGTCGACCGCAACTGTTTCTCGGTGTCGCTGTACAGCGCCCCCAATCCGGGCGATATGGCCTTTATTCGCGTGGCCTCCTATTATCCGGTCAATATGTTTAGCCAGGTTCGCACGTTGGCGAAAGGGTCTGCGGATGCCCAATACTGCGAGCTGGATGTGGTGCCGGGCGAATTGAACCGCTTTACCCTGACCGGTTGCCTGACCCAACGCAGCGATCCCCTGCCGCTGGCCTTCGCCATTCAGGATGGTGCCAGCTACGCCGGGGCGATCCTGAAAGATGAGCTGACCCAGGCCGGTATCCAGATCGACGGACACCTGAAGCGCCAGACACAGCCGGGCCTGAAAGGCACGGTGATCGCCCAGACTCAATCAGCACCGTTGCACGAATTGCTGAAGATTATGCTGAAGAAATCGGACAACATGATTGCCGATACCGTCTTCCGGAC
Source organism: Serratia sp. Je.1.23.a (assembly GCF_051129805.1). Taxonomy (NCBI): domain Bacteria; kingdom Pseudomonadati; phylum Pseudomonadota; class Gammaproteobacteria; order Enterobacterales; family Yersiniaceae; genus Serratia; species Serratia sp. Je.1.23.a. Next base: position 96,291 of record NZ_JBCPSR010000009.1, read on the forward strand.
CATCGGTCATGAACGTTTTGGCGTTCCAGGTACCTGGCGTGCCGGCGCTGACGCCGTGCGTCAGGTGCTGCGTCAGAAGGCCGGCGTGGATTTGGGCAACAGCATCGTGGTAGACGGCTCAGGCCTTTCACGCCATAACCTGCTGGCTCCGGCGACCATGATGCAGGCGCTGCAATACATTGCGCAGCATGACAGCGAGCTGAACTTTATTTCGATGCTGCCGCTGTCCGGTTACGACGGAACGCTGCGCTACCGTGGCGGGCTGCACGAAGCCGGTGTCGACGGTAAAGTTTCCGCCAAAACCGGTGCGCTGCAGGGCGTATATAACCTGGCCGGATTTATTACAACCGCCAGCGGCCAACGCTTTGCCTTCGTACAGTATCTGTCAGGCTATGCCGTACCGCCGGAAGATCAAAAGCAGCGTCGAGCACCACTGGTGCGTTTCGAAAGCCGCCTGTATCGGGATATTTATCAGAATAACTGAGGGTTATGATGAAACTGCTGATTGTGGAAGACGATGAGCTGCTGCAACAAGGGTTGGCACTGGCATTAGCCGGGGAAGGCTATGCCTGTGACTGCGCCGCCACGGCAGCGGAGGCCAATGCTCTGCTCATCACCAGCCAATACAGCATGATTATCCTCGATCTGGGCTTGCCCGACATGGATGGCGCCAGCCTGCTGCGGCAGTGGCGCCGCCAGCAAGTCGACCTGCCGGTGCTGATTTTGACCGCCCGTGACGCACTGGAAGACCGGGTCGACGGGCTGGATGCCGGTGCTGACGATTACCTGGTCAAGCCCTTCGCGTTAGTTGAACTACAGGCGCGCGTGCGCGCCCTGATCCGCCGCTATCAGGGCCACAGCGACAATCTTATTCAGTTGGACGATCTCCAGCTCAATCTCTCCAGCCAGCAGGTTTATGTTCAGCAGCAGCCGGTGGAGGTGACGCCGAAAGAATTCGCCATCCTCTCCCGCCTGATGATGCGCGCCGGTCAAACGGTTAATCGCGAGCTGTTGCAGCAGGATCTTTATACCTGGCAGGATGATTTAGGCTCCAATACGCTGGAAGTGCATATCCATAACCTGCGTCGTAAATTGGGCAAGGACCGCATCCGTACCGTTCGTGGCATTGGCTATCGTCTGGAATCCTCATCATGATCAGCATGCGCCGTCGTCTGTTGTTGATGCTGGCGCTGATCCTGTTGGTCACCCAGTTAATCAGCGCCTTTTGGCTCTGGCATGAAAGCCAGGAGCAAATCAGTTTCCTGGTGGATGAAACCCTGTCGGCCAAGGTGCGTACCGAGCGTGTCGATACGGAAATCGCCGAGGCGATAGCCTCACTGCTCGCCCCTTCGCTGATCATGATGATCGTCACCCTGCTGGCCTCATTCTGGGCTATCAGCTGGATTATTCGCCCGCTCAATCAGCTGCAGCAACGGTTGGAGAAGCGTTCCGCCGATAACCTGACGCCCCTGCCGCTCAGCGGAGACAGCCTCGAAATTATGGCGGTCACCACTACACTCAACCAACTGTTCTCACGGTTGGATAACACCATCCAGCAGGAACGGCTGTTCACCGCAGATGCCGCACATGAGTTACGTACGCCACTGGCGGGGATACGACTGCACCTGGAGTTAATGGAAAAACAGGGGGTCCCGCAAAGTAAGCCGTTGATCACCCGCATCGACCAACTGATGCACACCGTCGAACAGCTGTTGATGCTCGCACGCGCCGGACAAGACTTTGCCAGCGGCCACTATCAGCGTTTCGATTGGGTGAGTGACGTGATCCTGCCGCTACAAGAGGAACTTGAGGAGTTGACCGGCCAGCGCAGACAAAAACTGCAATGGCAGCTCCCGACGGCGGCCCCGATGCATGGCGATCCGGTCCTGCTTCGCCTGCTGCTGCGTAATCTGGTAGAAAATGCCCACCGCTACAGCCCGGAAGGCAGCAGCATCCAGGTGCAGCTGACACAGCAGAAACCCGGCTATCAGTTGCAAGTGACGGATGAAGGCCCGGGAATCAAAGAACAAATGGAAGGTGAGCTCACTCAGGCATTCCGCCGTATGGATCAACGCTATGGCGGCAGCGGACTGGGACTGAACATCGTCACCCGCATAGTGCAACTGCACCAAGGCCGTCTGACTCTGGAAAATCGCCAGGATGCCCACGGGCTGAATGCACAATGCTGGTTACCTGAGAATGTCCTGAACAAATAATGCCGATAAAAAAAGGGCCCAGTTCTTAACTGAGCCCTTTTCTTTGCAAGATTATTTCTGGTAAATGATTTCGACGCCTTCGTCGTCATCTTCGTCCCAGTCATCATCCCAATCGTCTTCCGCTCCAGCTTCCACTTCAGCGATCTGTTCACGGTGGTAATCATCCCACATGAACTCGACTTTCTCCGGTGCGCTTTCTTCGATAGCCATGGCTTTCGGTTGGGTGTTGATGAACTTCATCACGTCCCAGCACAGCGCATTCACGCCTTCGCGATTCACCGCGGAGATCATGTAGTACTTGCCTTCCCAGCCCATGCCTTCTGCAATCGCCTTGGCGCGCTCGGCAGCTTCTTCCTCACCTATCAGGTCAACCTTGTTGAAAACAAGCCAGCGTGGCTTCTGCGCCAGATTTTCGCTGTATTGATTCAACTCGTTGATAATGACTTTGGCGTTTTCTACCGGATCGGATTCATCGATAGGTGCGATATCCACCAGGTGCAGCAGAACGCGGCAACGCTCCAGGTGCTTCAGGAAGCGAATACCCAGGCCGGCACCGTCGGAAGCCCCTTCGATCAAGCCAGGAATGTCGGCAATAACGAAGCTCTGTTCGTGATCCATACGTACCACGCCCAGGCTTGGGACCAGAGTGGTAAATGGATAGTCGGCCACTTTCGGCTTAGCGGCGGACACTGCACGAATGAAGGTGGATTTGCCGGCGTTTGGCAGGCCAAGCATGCCAACATCGGCCAGCAGCAACAGCTCCAGCAAGATGTCACGTGCTTCACCGGCGGTGCCCAGCGTTTTCTGGCGCGGCGCACGGTTAACTGATGATTTAAAACGGGTGTTGCCCAAACCGTGCCAACCGCCCTTCGCCACCATCAGACGTTGTTCATGGCGAGTCATGTCACCGAGGATCTCACCGGTGCCCTGATCCTGCACGCGGGTACCGACCGGTACCTTGATGGTGATATCTTTGCCACGCTTGCCGGTACAGTCACGGCTTTGGCCGTTCTGGCCACGTTCAGCACGGAAAGATTTCTCAAAGCGGTAGTCGATCAGCGTGTTGAGGTTTTCGTCCGCCAACAGATAGACGTCGCCGCCATCGCCGCCGTCACCGCCATCAGGGCCGCCGTTCGGGATATACTTTTCGCGGCGGAAGCTGACGCAACCATTACCACCGTCACCTGCAACGACCAAAATCGCTGCTTCATCTACAAACTTCATTTACCGTCTCCGTAAATCATTCACCGGGCTGCTTCAAAGGAGCAACCAGGCGGGTTTCTGCCCGTCGCGGCCACCAACGGTGACCAATTGCGGAAAACATGGCGCCCGCTACCACGACGAAAGCGCCGACATAACCGACGACATTCAATGTCGGGGCGGCGAATACGTGTGGCCAGGCCAGCGCCAACAAATCTGAAAACAGCAGGGTAAACAGCGGGGTCAGCGTGATTAACGCACTCACCTGCGCCGCCTGCCAGCGCGCCATGGCTTCCGCCAGCGCACCATAGCCAATCAGCGTGTTGGCGCCACAGAACAGCAAACAGGCTAATTGCCAGCCGCTGAGCTGGAAAATCACCTCAGGCTTGGCCAGAGGGAATAGCGCGATCGCACATAAAGTGTACAACATTACCAAAATTTGCGGCGAGGCTAATCGACGTAGTAACACTTTCTGCGCCACGCCATAAGTCACCCAGACCATCGCCGCACACACGCCCAACAGCACCCCCAGGGTGTAATCCGTCAGGCGGGTGAAAATCTCAATCAGGCTGACATTGAAGAACAACAGCAGCCCGCAAATCAGCATCAGTGCGCCAATCACCTGGGTGATGCGCATCCGCTCTTTTAAAACCAGCACGCTGGCAAACATCATACCGACCGGCGACAGCTGGCCGATGACCTGCGATGCGGTCGGGCTAAGGTACTGCAACGAAGAGCTGAAGAAGATAAAATTCCCCAGCAGGCCCGCGGTGGCGATGGCCAAAATCAGCAGCCAGCGTGGTTGACGGAACATGGTCACCGGCGGCAATCTGCCGCGCACGGCCAAAATGATCCCCAGCCCCAGCGCCGCGATGGTAAATCGATACCAAACGACGGTAAACGGCTCCATCACTACCAGCACTTCTTTCATCGCAATCGGCAATGCACCCCAGCAAACTGCCGTAGTCACCGCCAGGAAAATGCCAATTCCGACCTGCTGTTTCGTTTCCATCTTACCTTTTGCCAGCGCTGACGGGCCGATGCACAAGCAGCCCATAAATGTAAAAAGCCCCGCAACGAGTTGCGGGGCTTACATCTATTTCGTAAGGCTCGAAAAATTATTCAGCTTCGATGCTGATGAATTTACGATTGCTCGGGCCTTTAACTTCGAATTTGACTTTACCGTCTTTCAAAGCAAACAGAGTGTGGTCTTTGCCGCAACCCACGTTGGTACCAGCGTGGAATTTAGTGCCGCGCTGACGAACGATGATGCTGCCTGCCAGTACTGCTTCGCCGCCAAAGCGTTTAACGCCCAGACGTTTAGCTTCTGAATCGCGACCGTTACGAGTCGAGCCGCCAGCCTTTTTGTGTGCCATTAATCTGCTCCCCTAACTTAAGCGCTGATGCCGGTGATTTTAACGTCAGTGAACCACTGACGGTGGCCCTGCTGCTTACGATGGTGCTTACGACGACGAAACTTAACAATCTTAATTTTCTCGCCACGACCGTGAGCAACGACTTCAGCTTTGATCTTACCGCCATCGACGAAAGGAACGCCGATTTTGATATCTTCGCCATTAGCAATCATCAGAATCTGGTCAAACTCAACAGCTTCACCAGTTGCGATGTCCAGCTTTTCCAAGCGAACGGTTTGACCTTCGCTTACTCGGTGTTGTTTACCACCACTTTGGAAAACCGCGTACATATAAAACTCCGCTTTCCGCGTGCCCAACTGTTCAGTACAGAGCGCGCTATAAATATTCACAATAGGGCGCGAATTCTACGCAATAATCCAGCATATGACAAGAGCAGAATAAGACCAGAAGTAGAAAAAAGAAGAAAAAAAGCACAGTTTCTTTCATGGCGTTTATCTGAGGCGTTTTTCAAGTACAATCAGTAGGACAGTTACCGCCATGTACCGATGTGAGCAGCGATCTCAACGCGGTGAAGAGAAACACAGCTGAAAAAAATACAATGAACCTAGAGCAAATTACCGAGTTAACCGCGCAAGATATGGCGGCCGTGAACGCAACAATTCTCGAACAGCTGAATTCCGATGTCACGCTCATCAATCAGCTTGGCTATTACATTATCAGTGGTGGCGGTAAACGCATCCGCCCGATGATCGCCGTTCTGGCGGCGCGGGCATTGCATTATCAGGGTGATAAACACATTACCGTCGCTGCGCTGATCGAATTCATTCATACCGCAACCCTGCTGCATGATGATGTGGTGGATGAATCCGATATGCGTCGCGGCAAGGCCACTGCCAATGCTGCCTTCGGCAATGCCGCCAGCGTATTGGTTGGCGACTTCATCTATACGCGTGCTTTCCAGATGATGACCAGCCTGGAATCGCTCCGTGTATTGGCGCTGATGTCCGAGGCGGTCAATGTGATTGCCGAAGGTGAAGTGCTGCAGTTAATGAACGTGAACGATCCGAACATTACCGAAGAAAGCTACATGCGGGTGATCTACAGCAAAACCGCACGCCTGTTCGAAGCGGCGGCACAATCTTCGGCGATCCTTTCGGACGCCAGCGAGGCAGAAGAAAAAGCGCTGCAGGATTACGGCCGCTATCTCGGCACCGCCTTCCAGCTGATCGACGACCTGCTCGATTACAGCGCCGACGGCAGCACCCTGGGTAAGAATACCGGTGACGATCTTAACGAGGGCAAACCGACGCTGCCCTTGCTGCATGCCATGCATAATAGTGAAGGCGAGCAGAAAGCCATGATCCGCGGCGCGATTGAACAGGGCAACGGTCGTCATTTGCTGGAGCCGGTTTTACAGGCCATGGAGCAATGCGGCTCGCTGGAATATACCCGCCAACGCGCTGAGGAAGAGGCCGACAAGGCGATTGCCGCACTGCAGGTGTTGCCGGAGTCTGCCCACCGTGCCGCGCTGGAAGGATTAGCCCATCTTGCGGTTCAACGCGATTTTTAAGAAATAAAAAACGCCCTGCAGTTTCCACAGACCCGCGATGCGGGTCTGTTCATTTCCCCGGAAAGACACGCGCCAGCAGGCCGCCAATCCCCTCTCGCATCAGGAAAGCCAACATCTTTTCGCGTTCGCTCTCCGTCAGGTGGTAGTAATACTCAATCCACACCGTCAGCGGATCCTTGCGTTCAACTTCATACAGCGCCGGTTCCTCTTTCAAGATCAGTAAATTGCGCGTACCGGTCGGCAAACTGTCAATGTGATACTCCAGCGCCTTTCCCTGTACGCCTTTGCGCCGGCGGCTGATCCAGCCTTCACGACGCGCCATCAAGTTTATTCCCTGTGGTGAGGAAGGTAACCCTGCCACGCCGGTCAATTCCTTGGCGGCAAACCACTCTTTTTTCATGGCCATGTTCTCTGGGCAAAAGTAGGCGAAGATCTTTTTTAGGAAATTTATTGGATATTTTTTAAGAAATTTAGTGGTATCCTAGTTTCCGTATAAGCGTTTCATGTTGTTCAAACGATTAATCTTGACCTGTTAGTTATACCACTAACAGAACTTTCGCTAATCAAAAAAGGAATGCAAACATGAACTCAAGGAACAAGGATTGGCATCCGGCGGATATCATTGCGGCTTTACGTAAGAAGGGAACGACACTGGCGGCGGTGTCGCGCAAGGCAGGACTTAGCTCATCAACGCTGGCAAACGCACTGTCGCGTCCCTGGCCAAAAGGAGAATGGCTGATTGCCGAAACGCTCGATATACACCCTGCAGAAATCTGGCCGAGCCGCTATTTCGATCCCCATACCAATAACTTACTGGATCGAAAAGCCCGTATTCGGTCCTAACTGCGGGCATAAAAAAACCGCCGGTACGTTGTCCGGCGGCCTATGCATACTCATGCACTGCTGGATGATCAGTTATTGATAAACTTTTCGCCCAGTTCGATATCTTTGTGCAGAACATCCAGCATGTCTTCCAACGCTTTCTGTTCGAACGCGCTCAGAGTGCCGATGTCTTTGCGTTCTTCAACGCCATTCTTACCCAGCACCAGCGGTTGCGCGAAGAAGCGAGCGTATTTGCCATCGCCTTCCACATAAGCACATTCCACCACGCCTTTTTCGCCTTGCAGCGCACGAACCAGAGACAGGCCGAAACGCGCCGCCGCCTGGCCCATAGACAGGGTTGCAGACCCGCCGCCGGCTTTGGCTTCAACCACTTCGGTACCCGCATTTTGGATACGTTTGGTCAGATCGGCCACTTCCTGATCGGTAAAGCTCACGCCAGGGATCTGCGACAGCAGCGGCAAAATGGTCACGCCAGAGTGTCCGCCGATCACCGGTACGTTCAGCTCTTCAGGTTTTTTGCCTTTCAGCTCAGCCACAAAGGTGTTGGAACGGATGATATCCAGCGAAGTCACGCCGAACAGTTTGTTCTTGTCATAAACACCGGCTTTCTTCAGCACTTCTGCCGCGATAGCCACGGTGGTGTTGACCGGGTTGGTGATAATGCCGATGCAGGCTTTCGGGCAGGTGGTTGCCACTTGCTGGATCAGATTACGCACGATGCCTGCATTCACGTTGAACAGATCTGAACGATCCATACCTGGTTTACGCGCAACGCCTGCAGAAATCAGCACCACGTCTGCACCGTGCAGAGCTGGCGTAGCGTCTTCGCCACTGAAGCCTTTGATTTTCACTGCGGTTGGGATGTGGCTTAAATCGACGGCAACGCCTGGGGTAACAGGGGCAATGTCGTAGAGAGAGAGTTCAGAACCTGAAGGAAGCTGGGTTTTGAGTAGAAGGGCGAGGGCCTGGCCGATACCGCCAGCAGCACCGAGAACTGCAACTTTCATCCTATACTCCTTTATTATCTTAAATATATAAAGCGCCGTGAATATGTTGGTTACGGACCTTAAATTATTACACCTTTAAAAACAATCTCTTAACAGTCTGTTTGAGAACTGGCGCAATAAAACAGCCGATGTCGCGCTCATTTTAGATTAAATAGCTTACGCATTAAGGGCATAGCGCACACTAATCAAAAATACTGCGAGGTTATTCACGAGCAAGTTAACCGGCGGTTACATTACACCCTTACACAACATCAGAACAACATCATTTTAATAACATTTTCTTTACCACCGAGGGCGGCATTTTCGGTCACCGAAAGGGCATATTCATGGGGTACGGATTTTGTTAAAATGCTGCCCTTTCCTCGTTGTCCGGGCATTGTTATTTTTTCCGGGCGTCCTTTTATTGCATAAAAATTCATTTATATGCATAATCATCACTTCTATTGTCAACATTCCACGGTGCAAAATGCGTAATCCCGCAAAGCAGGAAGATCTGATCAAGGCGTTTAAAGCGTTATTGAAAGAAGAAAAATTCAGTTCTCAAGGCGAGATTGTTTTGGCGCTGCAAGAAGAAGGCTTCGAAAACATCAACCAATCCAAAGTATCGCGCATGCTGACCAAGTTCGGCGCGGTGCGTACGCGCAATGCCAAAATGGAAATGGTGTATTGCCTTCCCGCTGAACTCGGCGTGCCGACCACTACCAGCCCGCTGAAGAATCTGGTGCTGGATGTCGATCATAACGATGCCGTTGTCGTGATCCACACCAGCCCCGGCGCCGCGCAGCTCATTGCTCGCCTGCTGGATTCTCTGGGCAAATCCGAAGGTATTCTCGGCACCATCGCCGGTGACGACACCATTTTCGTTACCCCAGCCAGCAGCTTTACCGCGCGCCAGCTGTACGAAGCCATCCTGACCCTGTTCGAACAGGAGCTGTGATGCATAACGCTAACAAAATGCGGCGAGCCGTCGCGTTTTGTTAGCGTTTCTTTAACCCCATCCTTACTTTTCCCCCTCCCCCTACCACTTTTAACGCCAGGTTTCTTTCTCTTCGCAACACATTTCAATGACATTTCCGCTTAGCTAGTGATAGCTACTGTGATCTTCCGCACTTTTGGTCAAAAGCACTTACCTTATTGAAATTACATAAATTTAACATCAAAAGATCGTTTTATAACCACTTTTTATTCCATCTGGTTATAAAAGATAAGGATCATCATAATAAAGTTTCACTAGAAACTGTTAGCGAACTATTAATTTTTGGCGTTACTAGATGTATACTCATTTCCGTGACGTAAATCACAGTTCACTGGAACTGATAAAAGAATACGAAAAGGTCAAATCATGAAAATTAAATCTACCATCGCAACTATGAGCGTTCTCTCCATGCTTTCTTTCGGCGCATTTGCAGCACAATCTGTTGATGCAAACCAGGCTGCAAAAATGCAATCTGCAGGCACCATTACCGTCAGCGGCGTTGCCGGTGCACCTTCAGATATCCGTCAGGCACTGTCTGAAAAGGCCGATGCCAAAGGGGCGACCGCTTACCGTGTAATCGAAGCACGCAACGAAGGTAACTTCCACGCGACAGCAGAAATTTACAAATAAGTACAAGGCGTTACCCGGCAACGGGCAATATAACTCTGGTACCGAGCACCACTGATAACAGCCTTCAAGTACAAAAATGCTGCAAAAGCCCTTCCAGGCGGTTATCACAACAGGACGCACTATCATGAACATGAAAACCACTCTCGCTGCACTTAGCCTGCTGTCTGTCGTTTCGTTCGGCGCTTCCGCCGCGACGTTAATCACTAACGACCAGGCCAATACGCTCCAGTCTGCCGGTACCATCACCGTCAGCGGCGTCACCGGCGCGCCTTCCGATATTCGCCAGGCCCTGTCTGACAAAGCCGATAAACAAGGCGCTAAAGCCTACCGCGTGATCGAAGCCTACGAAAACGGCAATTGGCACGCGACAGCCGAAATCTACAAATAACAATTCAGGGAGCCCTGCTTACCGAACTGATTACCCTCGTCACTGCCACTGCCGAGTTCTATCGTAAGCACTGATTCCTTGAAGAAACTTCGTCGTCCTATCCGACGAACCCCGTTGCCCTCGCTCGCGAGGGCTTTTTTATGGGCAAAAGAAAAGGCCGCAAGCGGCCTTTTAGTTTTGCTTCAGTCACACTGAATCGACGATCAATAAGTCACTTTAGGTTCTGACTTGTGGGCCAATGCCTCCAGCAGACGGTCATGGATCCCACCGAAGCCGCCGTTACTCATCACCAAAATGTGGTCGCCAGGCTGGGCCGTTTTCACGATCATGTCCACCAGCGTGTCGAGATCGGCGCTCCAGTGGGCCGGCTGTACACAGGCTTCCGCGACTTCCGCCACCTGCCAGGGAATATGGTGCGGTTGGAACAGGAAGACCTCATCGGCACGGCCCAGAGACGGTGCTAAATCATTCTTGCTGATCCCCATTTTCATGGTGTTGGAGCGCGGCTCGAGCACAGCCAAAATGCGCGCGGTACCGCCAACCTTGCCGCGCAATGCGGCCAAGGTCGCCAGGATCGCCGTTGGGTGATGGGCAAAATCGTCATACACCGTAACGCCATGAGCTTCACCGCGCAGTTCCAGACGGCGGCGAGCATTGATAAACTCACCGAGCGCGCGACAGGCATCGGCTGGCAGCACACCAACGTGGCGCGTGGCGGCAATGGCCATCAAACCGTTGTGCATGTTGTGTTCACCCACCAGCGACCACTTCACTTCGCCCACCTGTTCGCCGTCGAGGAACACCGCATAATGGCTGGCGTCCGGCGTTAATTTTTGAGCGCGCCATGCGCCCTCTTCCCCGACCAGCTCTTGCTCACTCCAACAGCCCATCGCCATCACCTGTTTCAGGTGGTTGTCGTTATCAGGCAAAATGATCTTGCCCTTGCCCGGCACCAGACGCACCAGATGATGGAACTGTTTCTGGATCGCTTTCAGATCGTCGAAGATATCAGCGTGATCGAACTCCAGGTTATTCATGATCAGCGTACGCGGGCTGTAATGCACAAACTTGGAACGCTTGTCGAAGAAGGCGCAGTCATACTCATCGGCTTCGATCACAAAGAACGGGCTACCGCCCAGACGCGCGGAAACGTCAAAGTTGCCCGGAACGCCGCCGATAACAAAGCCCGGTTGATAGCCGCAGGCTTCCAGGATCCAGGTGGCCATACCGGCGGTAGTGGTCTTGCCATGCGTGCCAGCCACGGCCAGCACCCAGCGATCGCGCAGCACATAATCGTGCAGCCACTGCGGGCCGGAAACGTAAGGGATCCCCTGTTCCAGTACCGCTTCAACGCAAGGATTACCCCGCGTCATGGCGTTACCGATGATCACCAGATCCGGCGCCGGATCCAATTGAGCAGGATCGTAGCCCTGGATCAGGTCGATCCCTTCCTTCTCCAGCAGCGTGCTCATCGGCGGATAGACATTAGCGTCAGAGCCGGTCACCTCATGCCCTAGCGAACGAGCCAGCACCGCCAGCCCGCCCATAAAGGTGCCACAGATCCCAAGAATGTGAATGCGCATAGTTTTCTCATAGAGTACGTCGAATGTTGACTCATTCTAACGCTCAGAATCGTCCAGAAGAAATGGATTTGCCTATGAATAGCGTTCATCTTTGGGCTACACTGCTCGCGAATACGTTGGCGGTTTGTTAACAAACCGCTACCCATCCGTAGATTCAGGGATTGTGTCATGAAAACGTTAGGCGAATTTATCGTCGAGAAACAGCACGACTTCTCACACGCCACCGGCGAGCTGACTGCGCTACTTTCTGCAATTAAACTGGGCGCCAAAATCATCCACCGCGATATCAACAAAGCGGGTCTGGTGGATATTCTGGGCACCAGCGGCGTTTCCAATGTACAGGGCGAAGTTCAGATGAAACTGGACCTGTACGCGAATGAAAAGCTGAAAGCAGCATTGAAAGCGCGCGGTGAAGTTGCGGGTATCGCTTCTGAAGAAGAAGATGAAATCGTGATATTCGACGGCGAGCGGGCTGAAAATGCCAAGTATGTGGTGCTGATGGATCCGTTGGACGGTTCGTCCAACATCGATGTCAACGTCTCGGTCGGTACGATTTTCTCTATCTATCGTCGCATTACCCCGGTCGGTACGCCAGTGACCGAAGAAGACTTCCTGCAGCCAGGCAGCGCACAGGTCGCCGCAGGCTACGTGGTTTACGGTTCATCTACCATGCTGGTATACACCACCGGTTATGGCGTGCATGCCTTTACCTACGATCCTTCTCTGGGCGTGTTCTGCCTCTCCCACGAGAAAGTCCGCTTCCCGGCCAGCGGCAATATGTATTCCATCAACGAAGGTAACTACATCAAGTTCCCGCGCGGCGTGAAGAAATACATCAAATATTGTCAGGAACAGGACGAAGCTACGCAACGCCCTTATACCTCACGCTACATCGGTTCACTGGTTGCCGACTTCCACCGCAACCTGCTGAAAGGCGGCATCTACATTTATCCAAGCACCGCCAGCCACCCGCAAGGCAAGCTGCGCCTGCTGTATGAATGCAACCCGATGGCGTTCCTGGCGGAACAGGCCGGCGGTAAAGCCAGCGACGGTAAAAACCGTATTCTGGACATTACCCCGGTGAAACTGCACCAGCGCGCACCGTTCTTCGTCGGCACCAAATCCATGGTGGAAGACGCAGAGCGCTTTATCGCTGAGAACCCGGACGAATAACGAGTTCAATGTGGGGGACGGCTTGCCGTCCCCGGCATTATAATTTAAAGGCTGCCATGCTCTGTGCCAGCAACTGCGCCTGATCCTCCAGCGAGCGCGTCGCCGCCGCCGACTCTTCGACCAAGGCCGCATTCTGTTGCGCCACCTGATCCATCTGCGCCACCGCCAGGTTTACCTGCTCAATACCGCTGCTTTGCTCACGCGTAGCCGCAGAGATTTCCCGCATCAGCGCCGTCACCCGGCCCACTTCACCGGTAATGCCGTTCATGGTTTTCGCCGCCGAACCGGCCATTTGTTCGCCTTCCTGCACCCGATTCTGCGACGCTTCAATCAACCCTTTGATCTCTTTCGCCGACTGCGCACTGCGCTGAGCCAGGCTGCGAACCTCACCGGCCACCACGGCAAAACCACGCCCTTGTTCACCGGCACGTGCCGCTTCCACCGCCGCATTCAACGCCAGAATGTTGGTCTGGAAGGCAATGCCGTCCATCACGCTGATGATATCGGCAATGCGGCGTGAGCTGTCGGTGATCGCCTGCATCTTGTCCATGACCTGACTGACCACTTCACTGCCTTGGTTGGCAATATCGGATACGCTCAGCGCCAATTGATTCGCCTGTTCGCAGTTCTCGGCGTTCATCTTCACCGTCGAGGTCAGCTGTTCCATGCTGGCGGCGGTTTCTTCCAGAGAAGCGGCTGATTCTTCGGTTCGCTGCGCCAGGTGCAGGTTGCCGGCAGCCAGTTCGCGTGAACCGGTATCGATTTGGCTGCTGGCATCGCGCACCTTGCTGACCGAACTGACCAAGGCCTGCTGCATCCGCTGCATCGCACGCACCAGACGGCCCATTTCGGTCTCGCCTTCGCCGGTGATACGGTGCGTCAGGTCACCGCTGGCGATATGTTCCAGCTGGGCGATTGACTCATCGAGCGGACGCAGGATAATCACCCGCAGCGCAAACCAGGCCAGTAGCGCCAGCAAAATGCTGAGCAGGCCGGCAATCACGATCAGCGTAATTTTAGTGCTGGCATTGCTTTCCGCTTCATTCACCCGCTGCTGGCCAATCTTCATGGCGAAGCTGCGGAAGTCGCTGAGGTCCTTTTCAAAAGCGATGCTCAACGCGGAAATTTTTGTTTCCTGAATGTCGTAGTAATCATCAACTTTACCGGCCTTGATGGCATCGGCCATCGGCCCAACGCCCTGTTCCAGATAGGCGCGGTAGCTGTTTTGCAAACGACCGGACAGCTCGCGTCCACGTTCGGTAACGGTACCGACGCTGACAAAACGCGCCATTTCCTGCTTCGATTGCGCAAGATAGTCATAGATACGGCCCACCGTAGCATCTGAAACCTCAATCTGGCCGATTTCCCGTTGGCGTACCGCCAGTGAGGCAGCGGTTCTGGCGCGCAGCGTCAGGTTGGAACTGCTGGCCAGCGACCCCAACTCTTCCCCCAGGATTTGATTCAGGGTGTGTAACGAGCGCGATCCTTCGTTAATCGCGTTGACGCCAATCGTGCTGACCATAATCAACAGCAGCGTCATCAGGCTCAACAGGGCAATCAGCCCGGCCTTGACCGTAATCTTTTTTAGCATGAGTTCTTCCCGGCTTCAGAAATAGTGAGATCTTACGTAGAGGAGGTAAAACGCGGAGCCAGACTTCGCCGACTCATTATTATTTGATGAAGTTATCGGCAACCCTCGAGAAAACTTAACGCCGTGGGAGGATTTATCTGGAAATTCGATGGATGGCTCTGCGCCGGGGCGGGGATGATGAAAAGGGCAGGAAATCGCAAAAGAGTCCGCTATAATAGCCGCCACTCCATTTCTGGTTTGATTAAAGGAAACCGACATGAGCTTGAACCTGGTCCCTGCTGGCAAAGACCTGCCGGAAGACATCTACGTTGTTATCGAAATCCCGGCAAACGCCGATCCGATCAAATATGAAATCGACAAGGACACCGGTGCGCTGTTCGTTGACCGTTTCATGTCCACCGCGATGTTCTACCCGTGCAACTACGGTTACATCAACCACACCCTGTCTCTGGACGGTGACCCGGTTGACGTGCTGGTGCCAACCCCATACCCACTGCAGCCTGGTTCTGTGATCCGCTGCCGTCCGGTTGGCGTGTTGAAGATGTCCGACGAAGCCGGCGAAGATGCGAAACTGGTTGCCGTACCGCACAGCAAGCTGACCAAAGAGTACGATCACATCAAAGACGTGAACGACCTGCCGGAACTGCTGCGTGCCCAGATCGCTCACTTCTTCGAGCACTACAAAGATCTGGAAAAAGGCAAATGGGTGAAAGTGGAAGGCTGGGCAGATGCTGCCGCTGCCAAAGCTGAAATCGTTGCTTCTTTCGAGCGTGCCGCCAAGAAGTAATTCTTGCCAGCCGTCCGATAAAAAAACACCGCTCAGTGAGCGGTGTTTTTTTTTACTTTTCGTCGAGACGCTTCAGCCAGTCGCCGCTGTTAATTCGCGGGTAACCGTCCACACTGTGTTTATACAGGTAGATCCACGCACTCCCATAAGGCGTCTGAATCAGCTCGCGCTTATAGTCCTTGGTGTTGCTTTTCAGTTCGTCCAGCTCAGCCAAAATCGATGAGTTGATGCGGTACACTTCACAATGTACCGTGCCCTCTCCAGGGATCGCCGCCGGGTAATGGCCCAGATTATAAATCTGATAGCCTTCGAGCTCATGCTCGCCGAGCCATTGGGCGTTGGTCATCCAATGGCTGTTTCCCTGTTTGCGTCGTAAACTGCCGTAGACAATTATTCGCATCGCTAAAACTCAAACTGATAGAGCAAATCTAATGCCTGGTCGAGACCAGACACCGCTTCCAGATACAATTTAGGCATCAGGCGGTAACGCAACGTCAACGTAGCCAGCGAGTCGAAAATACCCACCCCATATTTTACTTGTAAGCCTGGGAGAACATAACCGCTCACGACAACCTGGGAACTGTCGCCGACACCCTGAGTATCCAGGGCCAAATTGCTTACGCCAAACGCCTCGCCGATTTTACCCACAAGTTGACCACTTTGTGCAACCCCCATCCCAATTAACATTGAGGTCATTGCGTTACCATCGGCGCCGGAACTGCCCAATCCCTGCCCGCGCAGCAGATAAGACAGCGCTTCCTGCTGAGATTTGGCCGGATCCGAGAACACTTCCAGCTTGGGTGCATCCGCCAACCCGGTAACGCGTACCCCAGCGGTAACGTCGTCTTCGGTCGATTCAGGATTACGGATGGCTTCAATATTAAGCAGCGGCTGATCCGGCGGCCCTGAGAACATCAGTTGGCCCTTGCGGACGATCAAATCCTGACCATAAGCATGGAAGCGACCGGAAGGGATGTCAATCTGGCCGTTCAGGCCCAGGCCATTCTTGTCCTGCACTACTTTCAGATCGCCCTTCAAGCGGGCTTTTAAGCCAAAGGCATCCAGCCGCACATCGTTACCCACGTGGATCATCAGGTTGCTGTTGATCGGGATCCCTGCGGTTTTCGGCTGTATCGGTTTCAGTTGGTCGTCCAGCATCACTTCGTCGGAAGAGACGCCCACCGCACTTTCCGGCAACTCCTGCACCGTAATGCGCGCCCACGGAATATCGACCGAACCATTGAGCGAGAACAGCTGCGGCGTGGCTTCAAACACCAGATCGGGTGAAACGTCGATGCGGATCATCGGCGGCACCGTCACCCGCAGCTTATCGCCCTTGGCGGCGATACGTGCGCGCCAGGCGTTGATGTCGCGCCAGTCAGCATCGCCCGACAGGTTAAGCTGTCCGCGCGTGGTGCTGACTAGCCCTTCCATGGTCGAGGTCATGCCGTCAAAGTTCATCACCAGGCGGCCGTCCGTCATATCAAACGGCATCCAGTGACCATCTATATCAACCTTATCCAACGCCATCCGGCCATAAACCAGAGGCTTCTGCGCACTGCCACCCAGGCGCAGATTGGCATTCAGCATGCCCGCGGCCTTCTCCCCCTTCATCAACGCCGGATTGATCATCGCCAGCGAGATATTGGTGATATTGACGTTGCCGCTGATAATGCGTCGTACCTGTGGATCGGCAACCTGTACGTTACCGTCAAATTGGCCATTATTGATCAACTTGATCAACCAGTCGGCCTGCGCACGACCGTTGGACAGGCCAGCATTAAGGTTCAGCCGATCAAAGGCGATCGGCAGTGCATTCCCCTGCACTTGCTGAACCACCTTCACGCCGTTACCCACCAGGGAAACTTTCGCGTCCGGCAGCGCACCGCCCGGTTTCCAGCTTACGTCAGCACGTCCGGTGAACACGCCACTCAAAGCGGTCTCCGGACCGAGGAAAGGTTTTATCATCGCCAGATCAAAGCGGTTCAACACCACGCTGGCCTGGCCACTCTGGCCTGCTTCGATGGTCTTGGGTACGCACAGTTCGGCGTTCGGGTTCTGCCAGCAGTGCGGTCCAATACTGATTTTCTGCGCGGTATTCAGGTAATCCAGCGCAATGGCGCGAGTTAAGCGCCATTCGCCCACCGGGGTATCGAAACGGGTATTGTTCAGGTTGCCGCGCCAGCGCTGCTGTTGGCGATCGAAACTGCCCTGTAGCGCCAACTGACCGGATACCGGCTTGCCGTCAATTTTCAACTGCAGCTGATGCTGCTTCTCACTGCCTTTGGCATCCAGTGTCAGCAGGCTGATATCCAGCGCATCCTGCTTAAGTTGCTCAACGCGTACCGCCAACTGACCCTGGATCTGATCGCTGGAACGCACGTCGCCGTCAATCTTCACCCGGTTGATGCGCAGCGCCTGCCACTGCAGGCCGGAAGCGGTCAGGTCGGCCAGCAACTGAGGCGCTTGCAGGTTGCCCCGCAGTTTCAGCAAGCCTTTCGCCGTACCGCCCAGCCCTGGCAGAGCGCCGTCCAGACGTGGCGCGTCAATATTCGCATCCAGGTTCCAGCTTTTCTCGTCCAGTTGGCCCTTAACGTTCAGTTGGTTGCGTCCCAGCGTCAGATCGATGCCCGGGATTTTCCACTGACCGGCAGCATTGCCGCTAAGCGTGCCACGTGCAGTGACTTTGTTTTGCTTCACGTTACCATCGAGCTGCAGCACCGGTACCTGCAATTGCCAACTGCCGCCGTGCAGGCTGCCACGCGTAGTGATTTTACCGTCCAACTTCGCCGGCCATTCCGGCCACTGCTTGGCGGTATTGATGCCGCTCAGCGTCAGCTGTGAATTCCAACTGATGGCCTTGCTCCAGTCCACCAGCGCCGTCAGATCGGTATTGCCCTGCAAGGCCGCCAACCGCAGGCGATCCAGTTTGAACTGTTCGACGTTACCTTTTCCGTCCAGCGTCAGCACCGCCGGCGGGAGATCCTGCCCCTTGATATTGGCCCGGGTCGACAAGGCATAATCAGTCGCCTTACCATTGAAACGCAGGCGGAAATCGTTGACCTGATACTGAGCTTCGCCGCTCAGCGGCCATTTCAGCTGTTTGCTTTGTAGCGTCAGTGCCAGCGGTAAACCCACTTCGGCCAATTGGGTCTGTACATCAAGCTGCGCACCGACCGGTCCGGAGAGGTTCAGCGCCACTTTAAGTTCTTCGCGCAACCCGCCGCCGACGTTCAGTTTGACCTTTTCCCCTTTCAGCGGCTCGATATTCAGCGTGCTGTTAGCCACCATTTCCACCGGCCAACTGCCGGTCAGCGTCGCCTGCCCTTGCGCAGACAACGTGCCCTGCGGGGATTTCACATCGAAATTGTCCAGCTTGATATGCTGATCCTGGGTGCTGGCCTGCAGCAACAGGCTGGTAATCAACACCTCGGTATCACCGGTCAAGCGCAGTTGTTCCCCGCTGATCTCCTTAACCGTGATGTCCAACGGCAGGCGGATTTCCGGCAGATCCGGCAGCAGCGGCTTGGCGAACAGCTCTTTCAACGTTTCGCCCAGCGGTTTCTCTTCCGGCACCGGTGCCGGTTTCGCCGCCTTGTCGACCTGTTCACCCACTTTTTTCGCGACCTCGACAGCCGGCTGTATCGCCTCCGGCAACGGGTTCTGCGGGGTTTTCGGCAGTGCAATCAACAGGCCGCTGATTTTGGTAGGCAGCAAGGTCAACGCACGCTCTTGCCACTGCGCTCCGGTACGGAATTCACCAAGAGAGATTGCCGTGTCGTCTACGCTGACCTTAACGTTATTCAGCGTCAACATACGCAAGGTAATAGGGTAAGGCGTGCTCAGATTAGTGGTCGGCTCGCTGGTCTCTTCCACGGGCGCAGACGGCGTCATTTCTTTGGTTTTCACCACCACGTCGACGTCCTGCGCGGTCAGCGCATTGACGCACAGCGAACTGTTTTTAAAGCAGGCCAGATCGAGTGACAGATGGAATTGTCCGGCATTCACCGTGACGCCCGGCATCTGATACTTCACGCCTTTTAGCGTCAGATCACGCCAGCCGCCGCTCACGCTGGCAATATCCAATCCCGGCACCCATCGAGCGGCGGCGTTGAGGGTCATATGCAAACCACTGGTGGTACCGAGCAAGTACGCCACCGCCCCGACCAGCAACAGCAAGACAATCAGGAAACCAAAGCAAATCTTTTTTATCAGGCTCATAGTTCAGGCCCCAAACCGATGTAGAACTGCATCCCGTGGGTGTCCTTGTCCCCCACGGGCGCGGCGATATCCAGCTTCACTGGCCCTACCGGCGACTGCCAGCGTACACCTACACCGGCGCCAGTTTTGAAGTTGCTCTGCTTGATATCGTTCACCGCTTCACCGGAATCGACGAACATCGCCCCCCACCATTTACCGGTCACGTTGTATTGATATTCCAGCGAGCCAGTCAGCATTTTGGAGGCACCGGTCAACTTGCCGTCATCGTTGCGGGGGGAAATGTCTTTGTACTTGTAGCCACGGATGCTGCGATCGCCACCGGCAAAGAATCGCAGGTCTGGCGGCACTTTGTCGAAGTCGTTGGTTTCGATCCACCCCACCTGCCCGCGCGCCACGAACCGGTGCTTATCGGCCAGGGTGCGGATCCAGACGTTCTGTGCCTGCATCAGCGCGAAGTCCACGCCGGATCCCCAGGTGGTGTCGGAAACGTCGATGGAGTAGCGTTGGCTATCGCCCCAGGTCGGCATCAGGCCTCCACGTGAGCGGGTGCGGTTGAGGCTGACGCCAGGGTACAGCAGCATGGTGGTATTGCTGACGTTACCCTGGGTAAAGTTATCCCAGCGCCAGGTCAGGTTAATAGCCCGCTGCCAGCCGCTGGAGAGATCCCAGTTACGCGAGGCCACCACTTTGGAGGTTACGGACTTGGTATCGTTGAGATCGACGTTCTTGAGCCCGCCCTGCAGCAGGTAATACTGCTCCAGCGGATTCTTCAGCAACGGGATCTTATAGGTCAGATCGAGCTGCTGCTCCGGGGCCGAAATACTGGCGCTGGTTTCCAGACTGTGGCCGCGATCGTTAAGCCAGGGCTTCTTCCATGTGCCTTTAACGCGGGGGCCAATGTCGGTGGAGTAACCGACACCGGTTTCGATGGTGTTGCGAGTGCGTGGTGACACCAACGCATCTAGCGGCAAAATCTTGTTCTCTTTGGCATCTTTGAAATCAGGGGAGACCACCACCGAGTTAAACCAGTTAGTGGCGGACAAACGGCGGTTCAGTTCGGCCAGGTCTTCCGAAGTGTAATAATCCCCCTGATGAAAGGGCACCAGATTTTGCAGATAGTCTTCACGAATTTGCGAACCGGTAAACTTCACCTGGCCGAAGCGGTAACGCTGCCCGCTGTCGAAGTCGATGTCCCAATAGGCCTTATGCAGATCCTCCGCCACGCCGAGCTGGCTTTTGGTCATATCGGCATCGAAATAGCCTTTGCGCAGCGCCAGGCCGGTCAGTGAACCTTTAAAACTGTCGTATTTACCGTGATTAAGGATCTCACCTATCGTCGGTTTGCCTTTTTTGACCAACGACAGATAGTCTTCATCGGTTTTCGCACCGCCTTCCAGCGCGATATTGGCCCCGGCAATGCGCACCGGTTCACCCGGATTGACCTTGGCGTGCAGCACTGGCCGCGCCAGCCCTGGGCGATCGTCCAACGTAAATTCGATGGTAGGCTGATAATAGCCAAGCGCTCTCAGCCCCTGACGAACAGCTTCATCCACGCGTGCGCGGAAACGGCCATCAGTACCGACCTCTTCCGGAGTGATGGAAGACAGGCGTACCCGGACGTTTTTTTCCAGTTCCCCGCTAAGTCCTTCAACCTGCAGCCGCACATTCGCCGAAAACGCCGCAGGCGTCGCGAGCAGCGCACACAAAAAGCACAGGGCACGGTATCGTGGCACGCGTTCTCCTTAATTTATTTTACTTTCCTGTTATAACACGCACTCTGGTGCCAGGGCATACTCCGCGCTATCAAGACGGCAGCCCTTTCAGCCTTATTCCAGACGCGACATATTACGATTTTACTGCCGCAGTAAACTGGCGCATTCTTAGCTTTTGGCGCTCTAAATACTGCGTTAATCTGATTCATAATCTGAATATGTAGCTTATTGTGGGCAAAGTTGCGGTTAGATACAACCGAACTGCCGTGTCTTAGGTCAATTCTTACTGTGACAACAGGAGTCAACCGTGGTGCCATTTTTTGATAAAACACAAACCGTCGACAAGGCGAACGCACTGCCTGGCCGCACGACGCCCATGCCGGTTGCCACGCTCAACGTGGTCACTCACCATTCAATGACCCAGGTGCCGGAAGGCATGGAAGTGGCTATCTTCGCCATGGGATGCTTTTGGGGTGTAGAGCGCCTGTTCTGGCAGCAGCAGGGCGTGTACAGCACGGCGGCAGGCTACAGCGGCGGTTTTACGCCAAACCCAACCTACCGCGAAGTGTGCAGCGGCCAGACCGGTCATACTGAAGTGGTGCGGGTGGTATTCGATCCGAAAATCATCAGCTATAAGCAGCTGCTGCAGGTGTTCTGGGAGAACCACGATCCGGCGCAGGGCATGCGTCAGGGCGGCGACGTCGGTACTCAGTACCGTTCAGCAATTTATACGCTGACGCCGGAACAGCAGACCGCAGCCGAAAGCAGTCTGAAGCGTTTCCAGCAGGCCATGAACGAGGCGGGCGACCAACGCACCATCACCACCGAAGTGGTGCCGGCGCTGCCGTTTTACTATGCCGAGGATGACCATCAGCAGTATCTGTACAAGAATCCTGAAGGCTACTGCGGCCTGGGCGGCATCGGCGTTTGTTTGCCACCCCAGGGCTAAACCCTTGGTCAGCGGTAATTTTTTAACCGCTGGCGGCCCCTGTAGGGCTGCTGCTATACTATGCGGGCCGCATCTGCGGCCTGATAGCCTCCTTTCTGGTTGTTATCACTACTTTTTTTACAATGTACTACCCTTCCTCAAGAGCGCCGTCATCCCGTCGGCACGTATGGATAGATTATGTTAAACAGTATTTTACTGATTCTTTTTCTGATCGCAGTGAGTGCGTTTTTCTCACTGTCGGAAATATCTCTGGCCGCATCACGCAAGATTAAACTGAAACTGATGGCTGACGAAGGTAACGTCAATGCCGCCAAAGTCCTTAAACTACAAGAAACCCCGGGGCTGTTCTTTACCGTGGTGCAGATTGGTCTGAACGCCGTAGCCATTCTCGGTGGTATCGTCGGCGATGCTGCCTTCTCCCCTAGCTTCCAGGTGTTGTTCGATCGCTTTTTGTCCCCGGAGATGGCGGAGCAAGTCAGCTTTATCTGCTCGTTCGTCCTGGTGACCAGCCTGTTCATCCTGTTCGCAGATTTGACCCCGAAGCGCATCGGTATGATTGCACCAGAGACGGTCGCCGTCCGGATCATCAACCCGATGCGTTTCTCGATCATGATCTTCCGACCGCTGGTGTGGTTCTTCAACGGCATGGCAAACCTGATCTTCCGCCTGTTCAAACTGCCGATGGTGCGCAAGGACGACATCACTTCCGACGACATCTATGCGGTAGTGGAAGCCGGTGCCCTGGCTGGCGTGCTGCGCAAGCAGGAACATGAGCTGATCGAAAACGTGTTCGAACTGGAGTCACGCACCGTACCTTCGTCGATGACCTCGCGTGAAAGCGTGGTTTACTTCGATCTGCGTGAAACCGAAGAAAGCATTATCGAGAAAGTCTCGACCCATCCGCACTCCAAGTTCCTGGTATGCGACGGCAATATCGATCAGGTGGTCGGCTACGTTGACTCCAAAGACTTGCTGAACCGCGTCCTGGGCAATCAAAGCCTGGTGCTGAGCAGCGGTGTGCAAATCCGCGCTGCGCTGATCGTACCGGATACCCTGACGCTGTCCGAAGCGCTGGAAAGCTTTAAGACGGCCGGCGAAGACTTTGCCGTTATTCTCAATGAATATGCACTGGTCGTGGGCATCATCACGTTGAATGACGTAATGACTACCCTGATGGGCGATCTGGTCGGTCAAGGTCAGGAAGAGCAGATCGTCGCACGCGATGAAAGCTCATGGCTGATTGAGGGTGGTACGCCAATCGACGATGTGATGCGCGTTCTGCACATTGATGAGTTCCCGCAGGCGGGCAACTACGAAACCATCGGCGGCTTTATGATGTACATGCTGCGCAAGATCCCAAAACGCACCGACTTCGTGAAATACGCCGGCTACAAGTTTGAAGTGGTGGACATCGACAGCTACAAGATTGACCAGTTGTTGGTAACCAAACTGAGCGACAAACCGGCGGCGGTACTGCCGAAGGCGCCAGAAGACAACGCCCCTGCCTGATCCGGACTGTAGAAACGTCAGCGGCCCCATCGGGGCCGCAATTATTGGAGCTTTTGCAGGGTACTTCAGTAGCAGGATACTAACCGCGCATCAACCCATCTCAGTTTGCAGTAACAACACCTGACGGTTTACCTCTGACATCACGCTGAAGTGGCGCCGGTCACGAATTTTCGGTAACAGGATTTTCCCTTCGTCGAATTCGAACGCGCCTACATCTTTGATATACAGCCGGCCACGAAACAGGGTTTTTACGTACTTCGCCACTTTCAACGGATTATAACGCTGGAAGATTCTCATTCTATTACTCTCCTCCGTTTGGTCCATGCGCTCAGCGAGCCGCCAAGGTGGCAGCCTCTAAAGTAAGAACGCAACTTGATTGCCATGTAGTAGACCTAGTAAAGACGATAATGTTCACTTCTGCACGGATATCTTCACTGGATTTACACTTTTTGACAGAATTGTATATGATAATATATAACTTTTTCAGTATATCCCTTCAAAACACAGGTATTACCGGCCAGAAGGGGAAACTGCGATCCAGCTAACAGGACAGACCTCCGATCACCACCTATGCTTTAGGCTGTCGGGTGCTGTCGGCACCGTTCCCCTTCCAAGGAGAAGGCATGAAAAAAAGTCACCTGCTTATTGTTTCCCTGCTGCTTGCCCCCTTTTTAGCCTCTGCGCACAACTTCCAACTCCAGCAACGCGTCGCGCCGGTCGGCGTCAGCGATAAGGGAGAGTTGAATTGCACTAATGATAAGTTTAGCTATCAAAACTGGAATAGCGCGCAACTCAGTGGGAAAGTGCGAGTCATACAGCATATTGCCGGCCGTAGCTCCGCCAAGGCGATGAACGATCCGCTGATCGAAGCGATTAAGAAAGCTAAACTACCGCACGATCGTTACCAAACGACGACAATAGTGAATACCGACGACGCGATACTCGGCACCGCGGTGTTTGTTCGCAACAGCATTGAAGACAGCAAGAAAGAGTTCCCCTGGTCGCAGTTTGTGGTCGACAGCAACGGCAACGTGCGCAAGGCCTGGGATTTGCAGCCGAAAGGGTCGGCCATTGTGGTATTGGATAAGCAAGGCAGGATCCAGTTCGCCAAAGACGGCGCCCTGACGCCAGAAGAGGTGCAGCAGGTCATGACCCAACTGCACCAGCTGCTGGCGAACTGATTTAGAACAGCGAAACCCTGAAGCCGGGGTTTAGGAAGGATTCACGCGGCGTATAGAGCAGAGGTCTGCCCTGCCAGTCGTGGATCTGTGCCCCGGCTGCCACGGCCACGGCATGACCAGCGGCGGTATCCCAGATATTGGTGGGCCCAAAGCGCGGGTAGAGCTGCGCTTTACCTTCCGCCACCAGGCAGAATTTCAGCGAAGAACCGACGGAAACGGTCTGGTGTTCGCCCAGCTGTTTCAGGTAGTCCTTCAGCTCTTCGTCGCTGTGCGAACGGCTGACCACCACCAATGGGGGATGGGCATTGCTGACGCCAATCTCCTGCCGGTGGCCCTTTTCTTCTTTCCAGGCTTTACCGCGCTCGGCCAGATACAGCACGTCGATCGCCGGGGCGTAAACCACCCCCATTACCGCCTGCCCGTCTTCAATCAACGCGATATTTACCGTGAACTCACCGTTGCGATTCAGGAACTCTTTGGTGCCGTCCAGCGGATCGACCAGCCAGTAGCGCGTCCAATTCTGCCGCACTTCCCAGGTCGGTGGATCTTCTTCCGACAGCAAGGGGATGTCCGGCGTTAACGCCGCCAGGCCGCGCTGGATAATGTGGTGCGCCGCCAGATCGGCCGCCGTCACCGGGGAGTCATCTTTTTTTTGTGTAACATCAAGCGGTTGTTCACCGTTGTACACCGCCATGATGGCCGCGCCCGCCTCGCGGGACAGTTGGCAAATTTTTTCTAACATCATTCACCTCAGATAGACAGTTCCGTGGGCCATTTCCCCTTTCTCATTGCTAGCAGCCTAGTTTTTTTTGCATCGAATATCCATCATAACGATTTAACCTTCGGTAATGACTCGACTCTTTGCCGTCGCAACTGTGACATTTCCTCCGATACCTTGGCCGATTTTCTGCCACACTTCACAGTTTGGTGAGACAACCAATGTTAATTACATGCCCCTCTGCGATAAAACTCGAAAAATAGAATGGAGAAAGCCAAAAATGATGAAGCGTCCGCTGACGTTGTCTGTCCTCGCTGTGCTGGTTTGCGCCTCAGCGCAGGCGGCAACGGTCGATCTGCGCGTGCTGGAAACCACCGACCTGCACAGCAACATGATGGACTTCGATTACTACAAGGATAAACCGACCGACAAGTTCGGTCTGGTGCGCACCGCCAGCCTGATTGAACAGGCCCGCCAGCAGGCCACCAATAGCGTACTGGTGGATAACGGCGACATCATTCAGGGCAGCCCGCTCGGTGACTATATGGCGGCCAAGGGCCTGAAGCCCGGCGATATTCATCCTGTCTATAAGGCCATGAACACCCTGAATTATGTGGTCGGCAATATCGGCAACCACGAATTCAACTACGGCCTCGATTACCTGAAAACCGCCATCAGCGGTGCCAAGTTCCCGTATATCAATGCTAACGTGATCGACGCTAAAACGCAGAAACCGCTGTTCACTCCTTACATTATCGTCGATACGCCGGTAAAAGACCGTGACGGCAAGGAACATAGTTTACGCATCGGCTATATCGGTTTTGTGCCACCGCAAATTCTGGTGTGGGATAAGGCCAATCTGCAAGGCAAGGTTAAGGTCAACGACATCACCGAAACCGCCAAACGCTACGTGCCGGAAATGCGTAAACAGGGGGCCGATCTGATCGTGGCGATCCCGCACTCCGGCCTGTCCAGCGAGCCGTACAAGGCGATGGCAGAGAATTCGGTGTACTACCTCAGCCAGGTTCCGGGCATTGACGCCATCATGTTCGGCCATGCTCACGCGGTATTCCCGAGTAAAGACTTCGCCAATATCAAAGGCGCTGACATTGCCCAGGGCACGCTGAACGGCATACCTGCGGTCATGCCCGGCCAGTGGGGCGACCACCTCGGCGTTGTCGATCTGCAGTTGAACAACGA
Source organism: Serratia sp. Je.1.23.a (assembly GCF_051129805.1). Classification (NCBI taxonomy): domain Bacteria; kingdom Pseudomonadati; phylum Pseudomonadota; class Gammaproteobacteria; order Enterobacterales; family Yersiniaceae; genus Serratia; species Serratia sp. Je.1.23.a. Next base: position 123,121 of record NZ_JBCPSR010000009.1, read on the forward strand.
CTCTGGCAGTTGGAAAGTAGCTTCCGCCAAAGCGGAAGCACGACCCATCTACGACAAAGAGAACAAGAAATCGCTGGCGGCGGAAGATGCCAAGCTGGTGAAAGTCCTGGCGGAAGATCATAAGGGCACGCGCGATTTTGTCAGCAAACCGGTCGGCAAAGCTGATGACAACATGTACAGCTACCTGGCGCTGGTGCAGGATGACCCAACGGTACAAATCGTAAATAACGCGCAGAAAGCCTATGTGGAACACTACATTCAGGGCGACCCGGATCTGGCCGATTTGCCGGTGCTGTCAGCGGCAGCGCCGTTCAAGGTCGGCGGCCGCAAAAACGATCCGGCCAGCTTCGTCGAAGTGGAAAAAGGCCAGCTCACCTTCCGTAACGCTTCGGATCTCTACCTCTACCCCAACACCCTGGTGGTAGTAAAAGCCAGTGGCAAAGAGGTGAAGGAGTGGCTGGAGTGCTCCGCCGGGCAGTTCAATCAAATCGACGTCAACAGCAGCCAACCGCAGGGCCTGATCAACTGGGATGGCTTCCGCACCTATAACTTCGACGTGATTGACGGGGTTAATTACCAGATCGACGTCAGCCAGCCTGCGCGTTACGACGGCGAATGCCAGTTGATCAACGACAAGGCGGAACGTATCAAGCAGCTGACGTTCAAAGGCAAGCCAATTGATCCTAAAGCCACCTTCCTGGTGGCGACCAATAACTATCGCGCTTACGGTGGCAAGTTCGCCGGCACTGGCGATCAGCATATTGCCTTCGCTTCGCCGGACGAGAACCGTTCGGTATTGGCGGCCTATATCAGCGCTGAAACCAAGCAGCATGGCGCAGTACGGCCACAGGTGGATAACAATTGGCGCCTGGCGATCTTCAGCAGCCCGCAACCGCTGGATATTCGCTTTGAAACCTCGCCAAGCGAGAAAGCGACAGCGTTTATCAAGGCACATGCCCAGTATCCAATGAAATCCGAAGGCACGGATAACATCGGGTTCGCAGTTTATAAGATTGATTTAATTAGCAAATAAGCTGCAGGCCGGGAGGCACAGCGTTCCCCCCGGCCATCTACTCCTTTTTCTCGCTGGCGCGCCCTTTAAATTGCATTTAAAATGCATGTTATAGATTTTTCATTTAAAGAGGCACTCTCATGGATTACCGTAATCAATCCCTCGGCGCTCTCGCCATCGCTATTCCCCGGGCATCACGCCTGTTCCGCCTGAACGATTTGGATTTCTGCTGTGGCGGAAAACAAACGCTGCAACGCGCGGCCGAGCGTAAAGGACTGGATCTCGAGCAGCTTGAAAGCGAATTGGCCGCCCTCGCCGCCAGACCGGCAGCAAGCCATGACTGGCGTACTGCACCGCTCGGTGAACTGATTGATTATATTCTGCCACGCTTCCATCAGCGGCACCGTGAACAGCTGGCCGAGCTGGTACTGATGGCGGAAAAAGTCGAACGGGTTCATGCCGACAAAGCCACCTGTCCACGCGGTCTGGCGAAACAGCTGAACCTGATCCGGCTGGATCTGGAAAATCACATGATGAAAGAGGAACAGATCCTGTTCCCGATGATCAAGCAGGGTATGGGCCGGCAGGCGGCAGGGCCGATCTCGGTAATGGAACATGAGCATGACGAAGCGGGCGAACAGCTGGAAGTGGTGAAGTTCCTCACCCACAACGTGACTCCACCGGAAGGTGCCTGCAATACCTGGCAGGCGCTGTATGGTGGTATCGACGAGTTTATTGATGACCTGATGGAACACATCAATCTGGAGAACAACCTGTTGTTCCCCCGCGCGCTGAACGGCGCATAAAACAAGGGCGCCATCAAGGCGCCCAGAGAAATCTGTTAGAGAATTACAGGATTTCCAGCAGTTCGACGTCGAACACCAGCGCGCTGAATGGCGGGATGGATGCGCCGGCACCACGCTCGCCGTAGGCCAGATCGTGTGGAATATACAGCTGCCATTTGGAACCGACCGGCATCAGGGTCAGCGCTTCGATCCAGCCAGGGATCACGCCGCTAACCGGGAATTCTGCCGGTTGACCGCGCTCTACGGAGCTGTCGAACACGTCGCCGTTAATCAGGCGGCCAGTGTAATGCACACGCACGCGATCCTGACGGGACGGGATTGGGCCGTTGCCCTGCTCCAGCACGGAGAACTGCAGACCGGATTCGGTCAGCGTAACTTCGTCGCGTTTGGCGTTGTCTTCCAGGAATTTCTGGCCTTCAACGGCCATCGCCTGTTGACGCTCACGACGCACGGCATCCGCACGTTCGTGGATTTCGCGCAGCGCACGGTGCACCACGTCTACCGGAACCGCCGGGGCATTCCCTTCCAGCGCGTCACGCAAACCTGCCAGCAAAGCTTCCGGTTGTAAACCTTCCAGACCGGACTCTTGCAGCTGCTGGCCGACCTGTAAACCAATCCCGTAGCTCGCCTGCGCTTCAACGCTGTCAAAAGAAGGGGTTGTCATGGGGTTTTCCTTTAGTCTGTAAAAAGTCGAAAGCGCAGCATAACAGCGCCGCAATGCCGGGTAAAATCTTGTGTGGAGAATGATGACTTTTGTCGTAGAAAAAGAAACAATAACCCTCAGTTAACACCCGCTCCCGCGCGCCCAGGCGAATCGCCTGCCGCAACAGCTATGGGTTTGCTGCTGCCTTTCACTTCAATCAGTTAGCGGACTATACTGAAAACAGGGCATCGGGTCGGCGGTACACCCTTTTGTACCGTGATATTTTTACGCCGTTGAAGAGAGGTTACCATGGGCAGAATCTCGCCCAGGAGAAGGAAGACCACCCGTATCTACCAGCCGTTGTTGCGTACCTGGCTGAACTTCAGTCAGCGCCTGAAGCCCGGCTCCGCGCCAGCGTCGGTAGAAGAGCCGGATTCAGAACAACCACCGGAAAGCGGTAAGGGGCAAAACATCAAAGCGTTACTGCTGAAGATCTGGCACCTGCCGGACGGCTTCGGTTGGATGGAGCCACTGCCTTATTTTCATCGTCGCTGGACCCTGATTTTCGGCATCATCCTGCTGCTGGCACTGCTGTGGCCGTATTCATCGGAAAAACAGCCATTCCCTGTCACCCAGCAGGAAAACAGCGTTCCCTTGCAGGCCGAATTGCAAAACGACACTCAGCAGCAGCACGCTGTGGAGCCGGAACCGGCGGGCAACTGGCAACGCTACCAGATCCAACCGGGCCAGACGCTGGCGCAGCTTTTCCGTGACAACAACCTGCCGGTGAACGAAGTTTTCGCCATGGCGCAGGTGGAAGGTAACGATAAGCCGCTCAGCAACATGAAGGCCGGCCAGGAAGTGCGTATCGAACGTGATACCAACGGCGTGATCACCGCGCTATCTGTCACCACCGCTGACAACAGTCAGGTGTTATTCCGCCGCCAGGCCGACGGCAGCTATCGCCGCGAGCGTTAATCCGCTAACTGCCCTAACAGAAAGTCGCGCAGCACGATGCCATGGTTGTGCTGTGTGTCTTTACTGCCATAAAGTAAGGTCAAGGGTTGCCCCTGTCTTAGTAAAGCCATCAATGGCTGCCAGGCGTCGTTTTGAGCCAGCTGCACGCGGTAGTGGCTTTCGAACTCGTCCCACCGGTCAAGATGTTGATGAAACCACTGCCGCAGCGCGTTATCCGGCGCGACCTGCTTTAACCACTGCACGCCCTGCAATCGTTCCTTGCTGATGCCTCGCGGCCACAAGCGATCGATCAGATAACAGTGCTCCGGTGCAGGGCCGGTAAAATCGTAAACGCGCTGCAAGATAATCTCCGCCATTTCCGCTGCTCCTCATTCAAGCTGTGATAGCAGGGTAGCGCGTTTTACCGGACGCAGAAAAGCAAAACGCCAGCACGAGGCTGGCGTTTTAACTTGGCTGGCAGGAGCGATTAAGCTTCTGCAACCACAACTACATTCAGCTGTGCGAACACGTCGCTGTGTACCTGGAAGTGAACTTCGTGTTCACCAGTGGTACGCAGAACGCCGTTCGGCAGACGAACTTCGCTCTTGGCAACTTCAACGCCTGCCGCAGTAACTGCGTCAGCGATGTCGCGGGTGCCGATAGAGCCGAACAGTTTACCTTCGTCGCCTGATTTAGACGCGATGGTGACTGAACCCAGTTCGTTGATCTTGGTTGCGCGAGCTTCAGCAGCAGCCAGAACGTCAGCCAGTTTGGCTTCCAGTTCAGCACGGCGTGCTTCGAAGAACTCTACGTTTTTCTTGGTAGCAGGAACAGCTTTGCCCTGTGGTACCAGGAAGTTACGGGCGTAGCCCGCTTTAACGTTAACTTGATCACCCAGGCTGCCCAGGTTTGCTACTTTATCAAGCAGAATAACTTGCATTACCTTATCCTCTCAAAGTCGTTAATGGACAGTGGCCGATTACTGATGACGATCAGTGTACGGCAACAAAGACAGGTAGCGCGCGCGCTTGATAGCACGGGCCAGCTGGCGCTGATATTTTGCACGAGTACCGGTAATACGGCTCGGGACAATTTTACCACTTTCAGTGATGTAGTTTTTCAGCGTAGCGATGTCTTTATAGTCAATCTCTTGAACGCCTTCCGCGGTGAAACGGCAGAACTTGCGACGACGGAAATAACGTGCCATTAGGCTAGTCTCCAGAATCTATCAATTCAATCTGCTCGGCATGCAGAACCAGTTTGTTCAGCCCGTTGCGCCCTTGATGGCAGCTTACGAAGCCTTGCACGGTTATCTGACTGCCGACCGTTAATCTTTGAGTTAGTGCTTGTGACTGTTGTCCGCTGACAACCACGGGCATTCGGCACCATGCTTGCCTGCTAAATCCGGCTTCCATTTGCTGCGAACGGTGCTCTAGCACAAATTGGCAGTGGGGGATCCCGGAAGGACTCACTTTTCGAACCGGCGCCTTGCACACAGTGCCCGACAAAACCAGACGATTAGATGTCACGGCGGCAATTACTCTTCAGAATCCCCAGCATCTGCATCATCTGCGGTTTCGTTAGCGAAGTCTTCGCGGCGATCGCCACGACGTTCGTCTTTCGCTTTAACCATCGGAGATGCTTCAGTTACCGCGTGCTTAACGCGCATAACCATGCTACGGATAACGGCGTCGTTGAAGCGGAAGTTAGTTTCCAGCTCATCGATCGCTTCCTGCGGAGCTTCAACGTTCAGCAGAACGTAGTGAGCTTTGTGCAGTTTGTTGATCGGGTAAGCCAGTTGACGGCGGCCCCAGTCTTCCAGACGGTGAATCTGACCAGCAGCGTTAGTGATGGTAGCACTGTAACGCTCGATCATGCCCGGAACCTGTTCGCTTTGGTCAGGATGGACCATAAAAACGATTTCGTAATGACGCATCGAATTGCTCCTTACGGATTATTCAGCCTCCTGTCAGGGTCAACCGCGGCCCATGGAAGCAAGGAACGTGTATGTGTGTGCGGCTGAAAAAATGACGCGTAATCATACTTGCGCAGGCTGGGAAACTCAAGGACGGAAGGGTATTTATTATCGGTAATGCGGGCCCGATGCGTAAATAGCACGATTTGCTATCTGTACAACCTATGTACACAGATCCATCAGTTCAAAAAATCTTTCAATGAAATCATCACTGATGCGCAAAATTCATTCATTTTTTTTGAATGATGACATCAAAAAGCCCCCCTTTTTAATCCTGCCGGAAGGTCTAAAATTGTTGTTATCCGCCGCAGACAGCGCGACGAAAAAGATTTGAGGTTATTCAATACAGACAAATAACTTTTTGCTGCACTGGCACCTGCTGTCAGGCCGTTGAAGCAAACAGTTAAGAGAGGCACTTATGAAACGCATTACCATCGCCACCGCCATTGCTTTACTGTTTTCCGCCAACGTCATGGCCGCTACCGAAATCACCTCGCATCAGGCTGACCAACGCCAGAGCGTGGGATTCGTCACGTTGAACCAGAATGTGGTATCGCCGGATGACGCCAGCAGCCAGGTGAGCAAAATAGCCGATCAGCGCGGCGCGACCGCCTACCGGATCATTGCGCTGCACGAACCGGAAAACAACAGCACCATTCACGTCAGCGCGGAACTGTATCGTTAAGCCTGCATGCAGTGCCAGGGAAGCAAGCCGCGCCCAAAAGCGGCACATTAAAATGTGAAAATGTCGTCAGCCCCCTGCCCGCAGGGGGCTTTTTTATAAGGTTTTCACGAAGAACTCGGCGGTTGCGTCAAGCGCTAACGCCGTGATGCGGTGCTTAACGTCCGGTTCAGTCAAAAATGTCAGTTGCCGGTCCCAACCACTCTGGCGAAGCTCGGTTGCCAGGCGTCGACTTTCAGCCGCCGGGACCACATCGTCCGCTTCGCCGTGCCATAACAGCAGCGGACGATCGGCAATCTTTTCCAACTGGCGTTCCAGGCCATAATCCGCAAGCGCGGCAATGCGCGCATCAAAACCGCTCGCCGTTAAGGGTTTACCCTGCTCATCCAGCGGTGGGAACAGCGTCTGCGCCAGGGAACTGTAATAACCGGCCCCCATCAGGCTCGCCGCAGCTTTCACCCACGGATAACGAGCAAAGCCTCCCAACGTCGTCATCCCCCCCATGGACGCGCCCGCGACGCCGATGCGCCCTTCGGCAATCAGCCCGCGCCGTTCAAAGTCCGCCTTCAACGCCGGTAACTCATCGATATTGCTGCGCAGGATCTCCCAAAAGCGGGACAACCGCTTTTGTTCATCGCCGTCAAAGCGCTCGCCGTGCAAATCGGCATCCGGCAGCACCACGCGAAATCCCACCCTGGCTAACGCGTAGGCAAAGTAAGCGTAGACCTCTTTCGACGAGGTATAACCATGGTAGAAAAATACCGTCGGCAACGGCTGATGATACTGCCCCTGCGGCACGGCATGGATGACCGCAATATCTCCTGCTCGCTCGTCATAAATTTCAATCATTCATTTTCCCTCTGCTTCGCCATTGCCTTCATAATGGCAAACTTGCGCTAAAAAGCATTAGCTCAATCTGTTCCAATTTATAATGGGTTACACTCAAATCACGCTATCCGCTTTCTTGAGGTATCTATGAAAATGTCCCGCCTGCTGCTCTCCTTGACGCTGGTCACGCTGCTTAGCGCCTGTGGCATGATGACCACGACGCCCAAAGCGCCCCCACCGCCGACCGGACAGGCGCAGGAGATCACCCGGGCACAAACCGGTAGCCTGGAAAAAATAGGCACCACCAGCGCCCTGGTGCGCGGCAGCCCGATGGATGTGGAAGCGGAAATTCAGCAGAAGGCCAATGCCAGCGGCGCGCGCTATTACATGATCATCATGAACAGCGAAACCGTGGTTCCCGGCCAGTGGTATTCGCAGGCGATCCTGTATCGGTAACTGCTGGAGTTTTAATAAGATTTACATTGGCTTTGCACAGACTGAAGTTGGATAGAGCACACTGGCAAACAGCGCGCCGCAGCCCGCGGCCGTGAATCCAGGATCCGACGAAGGGGAACGCCATGACACGCTCCGCCGCACTCACCGCCCTCCTGCTTTCTATGGGGTTACTCAGCGCCAGCGCCCAGTCCGCTGAACTGGCCCCCGCAGACCGCGTTACGCCACTCAGCGAAATTGCGGAAATCACCCTGAACAACCTCTCCGGCTCCCCTCAGGACGTAGAACAATTGATCGCCCAAAAGGCGGATGAGCATGGGGCAAGCTATTACCGCATCCTGCGAATGGAAGAACAGGCGCATCAGCCAGGCTGGCGCGCCTCCGCAATACTTTACCTTTAGTAGGTCATGCAGGCCGCATTCAGCACACCGCCACTGATCGACACGCCGCCGAGGAAAATCCCGGCCGCCACGTGATTGGACTCAATCTTGTCGCTAATTCGCGGCATATAGATTTTCACCGCCGCAAACAGCAGCAGCTGTACCACCAGCGCCACCACGCCCCACAACAGATAGTCCAACAGGCTGACGGAGTTGATCGCTGCACTCGCCAGCGGAATGACATACCCGAGACAGGCACCGACGAATCCAAAAGCGGCGGCCTGATTGTCGGCCTTGATCAACGCCCATTCGTCATGCGGCGTAATGCGGGTATAAATGAACAAAAACACCAGAACCATGGCAAAGCCACTGAAAAAATAAGAGGCGAATGCCGCCAACGCGCTGAGAATATCCATGTCATGTTTCCTGGTCAGAGGTCAGTATCCCTTACGGGCCAAGAGCTGAATTAAAAAGCTTTTCCGGCTGCGGCGCCACCGTTTTCCCTAGCCGCCCATCGCGCGGGTAAACAGCGTTTCGCACAGCCTTTCCGGCAATGTCCGCTCACCACGGGCATCAAGCATCATTTGACACCAGGCTTCCGCCAACGGCGGTGAACTGTAACGCAGAAGCTGCGCCGCCGCGAACAGATTAAACAAGGCGCCGGTCACCGCACGCCCTTGCTCTTCCTGAGGTTTGCGCATCAGTTGAAGCAACCGTCGCCATTGGTGATCATAATGGCGGTTCTGCCCTCTCACTTCACCGAGTTCCTGCTCCAGAGCCTCCTGCACCGCCGGCAGCTTGCCCCAGGCGCGCATGACGTCCAGACACATAATATTGCCGGAGCCTTCCCAGATGCTGTTTACCGGCATTTCACGGTACAACCTCGGCAGTTCGCTCTCTTCGCAATAGCCGATGCCGCCCAGCGCCTCCATGGCTTCAGCAATAAAAGGAATGCCTTGCCGGCAGACTTCAAACTTCGCCGCAGGCGTCATCACTCGGCATAACGCCTGCTCCAGGGGCGTGCTACCTGCGCTGTCATAAGCACGCGCCAGACGCATCAGGGCCGCCGTCTGCCCCTCCAGGCGCAGGGCCATTCGCGCCAGCACCTGCCGCATCATCGGTTGTTCAATCAGCGTCTTACCAAACGCCTGCCGCTGCAGAGCATGGTACAACGCCACCGACAGTCCGCGCCGCATCAGCCCGTGGCTACCCAGTGCGCAGTCAAAACGCGTCAGGCTCCCCATTTTCAGGATATGTCGTACACCATCCCCTTCCTCGCCCACCAGCCAGGCGCTGGCATCCTGGAATTCTACTTCGCTGCTGGCGTTGGACCTGTTGCCCAACTTATCCTTCAGCCGTTCCAACCTTATGGCATTGCGCGTGCCGTCAGGCAAAATTCGCGGCAGGAAGAAACAGGACAGCCCGCCTTCGGTCTGCGCCAGCACCAGGTGCGCATCGCTCTGCGGTACCGAGAAAAACCACTTGTGGCCGACCAAACGGTAGGCTTCTCCTGGGCCGCGTGCACCCAGCGGGCTGGCGGTGGTGGTATTACTCAGCACATCGGAACCGCCCTGCTTTTCGGTCATTCCCATGCCGATCAGCAAACCGCGCTTTTGCCCGCCGGGCAATGAATGCGCGTCGTAACGATCGGACAGTAGCGGCGTTAGCCAGGACTGGAACTCCGCAGGCAACGAGCGCTGCAGCAAAGGAATTGCGCCAAAGGTCATGGTCACCGGGCACAAAGTGCCGGCCTCGACCTGCGCATGTAATACAAAACGCGCCGCCCGCGCCACAAAAGAGCCGATTCGGGCGTCCTCCTGCCACGGCAGGTTATGCACCCGGTTGGCTATCAGCCCTTGCATCAGGATGTGCCAGGCGGGATGAAAACGGACGTCGTCCAATCGCTGGCCGGTGGCATCATAGCGCAGCAGTTCCGGGGGATTGGCATTGGCCAGCCGCCCCAACTCCAGCGACTCCTGAGTGCCCAACTGTTGGCCCAGCGAGGCCAGCACGTCCGCATCCCAACCGGCCTGCTCACGCTGAATGGCTTCATGCAATGGCGTATCGGACAGGAACAGATTACTGTTGCCCAGCGGCTTCGGCTGATTAAAAACGGTGTGTGTATTCCAGACCATTGGCTTGCTCCCTGATAAAAGCGTCAGGAGTAATTATGGTCGTCAGGGGGAATTCTGCCGCAGGCGAGATCACAGGGTAGGCATTGAGAAAGGAATTAAGGGCGCAAAAGCTGCGCCCTTACGGATAAATCAACTGCGTTGACGCACCGCTTCAAACAGGCAGATACCGGTCGCCACCGAAACGTTTAGTGAAGAAACCGTACCGGCCATCGGAATGCTGATCAGCTCGTCGCAGTGCTCGCGAGTCAGACGACGCATACCTTCGCCTTCCGCCCCCATCACCAGCGCCATCGGGCCGGTCATTTTGCTCTGGAACAGCGTGTGGTCGGCTTCACCCGCAGTGCCCACGATCCAGACGTTCATCTCCTGCAACAATCGCAGGGTGCGCGCTAGGTTGGTGACGCGAATCAACGGCACATTCTCCGCCGCGCCACAGGCCACTTTCTTGGTCGTTGCGTTCAACTGGGCAGAACGATCGCGCGGGACAATCACCGCGTGCACACCGGCCGCGTCGGCGCTGCGCAAGCAGGCACCGAGGTTATGCGGGTCGGTCACGCCGTCCAGCACCAGCAGGAACGGGGTATCCACGCTTTCCAGCAGCGCCGGCAGGTCATTTTCCTGATACTGGCGTCCTTCGCGCACCCGGGCAATGATCCCCTGATGCACCGCACCCTCGACCTTCTCATCCAGCCACTGGCGGTTCGCCACCTGGATAACAATGCCGGTCGCTTCCAGCTCGGCAATCAACGGCTGTAGCCGACGATCGTCGCGGCCTTTGAGGATAAACACTTCCAGGAAACGTTGCGGATCGTTGTCTAACAGGGCTTTGACGGCATGAATACCGTAAATAATTTCGCTCATGATGCTCTTTTTACTGTGCGGCAGGCAAACGCCTGCCGGTGATAATGACGTGTGGCAGGTTAAGCCTGCTCAGCACCTTTCTTCTTGCCGGCGCGTTTGGCCTTGGTCGCCGCCGCTATTTTCCGGGTTTTGTCGGACACTTTCTTGGCTTTCGCCTTTTTGTCTTTCTTCACCTTGTCAGCGGGCTTGGCTTCATCCTTGCGGAAGGCGCTGTCAGGCTCAAAATTGGCTGGCGGTTTGCCGCCCCTGCGTTTGCGCGGTGACGAGGTGCGGCCTGCGCCTGCGCCATCACGCAAGGTGCGCTGACCGCCTTTCTTGGCGCGATCGCGTTCAGTTTTGCCTTCACCGCGTGGTTTGCGGGTGCTGGAGACCAGAGCGAAGTCAATTTTACGCTCATCCATATGCACCGCTTCCACACGGATCTCTACCGTGTCGCCCAAGCGATAAACCACGCCTGAGGATTCGCCAATCAGACGCTGGCCGATATTATCGTAGCGATAATAATCATTATCCAGCGACGATACGTGCACCAGGCCGTCGATAAACAGATCGTTGAGACGCACGAAGAAACCGAAGCCGGTCACGCTGGCAATAATGCCGCTGAACACTTCACCGACGTGATCCTGCATAAAGTCGCATTTCAGCCAGTCGGCAACGTTGCGCGTCGCTTCATCGGCGCGACGTTCAGCCATCGAACAGTGCTCGCCCAACTGCAGCATTTCTTCGAATTCGCTGTGCCAACCACCGGTCGGCGTCCAGCGCTCTTTCGGTTCGCCGTGCTCTTTGGCCAGTTGGTACTTGATCGCACGGTGCATCGCCAGATCCGGATAACGGCGGATCGGTGAGGTGAAGTGGCCATAAGAAGCTAGCGCCAGACCAAAGTGGCCGCGGTTTTCCGGATCGTAAACCGCCTGCTTCATCGAACGCAGCAGCATGGTTTGCAGCATTTCATGGTCAGGACGTTCGGACACTTCATCCATCAGTGTGGCGTAGTCCTTCGGCTGCGGCTTGTTGCCCCCGCCCAGCGTCAGGCCCAACTCGCCCAGCACGCTGCGCAGTGCACTGATGTGATCGTCACTTGGGCGATCGTGCACGCGGAACAGCGCCGGTTCGTTATTTTTCTCTACAAAGCGTGCAGCGGCGACGTTCGCCATAATCATGCACTCTTCGATCAGTTTGTGAGCATCGTTACGCACCGTAGGTTCGACGCGCTCAATACGACGTTCGGCGTTAAAGATAAACTTGGCTTCTTCAGTTTCGAAAGCGATACCGCCACGTTCAGCACGCGCCTGATCCAGCACCTTGTACATCGCATGTAATTCTTCCAGGTGTTTGACCAGCGGGTGGTAATGCTCACGCAGCTCCTGATCGCCCTGCAGAATATGCCAGACCTTGTTATACGTTAAGCGGGCGTGAGAGCTCATGACCGCTTCATAGAATTTGGCCGTCGACAGGCGCCCTTGTGCAGAGATGGTCATCTCACACACCATGCACAGACGGTCTACCTGCGGGTTAAGCGAACACAGGCCGTTAGACAGCACTTCCGGCAGCATCGGAATAACCTGCGATGGGAAGTACACTGAAGTCCCACGGTTACGGGCTTCGTCATCCAGTGCCGTGCGCGGACGCACGTAATAGCTGACGTCGGCAATGGCAACCCACAGGCGCCAACCGCCGCCGCGTTTTTTCTCGCAGTAGACTGCGTCATCGAAATCGCGGGCATCTTCGCCATCAATCGTTACCAAAGGCAGTTTACGCAGATCGACGCGGCCTTTTTTGGCGGATTCCGGTACCTGCTCACTGAGGTCGGCTACCTGTTTTTCCACCTGCGGCGGCCAAACATGCGGGATTTCATGGGTGCGCAGCGCGATATCTACCGCCATGCTGGTCCCCATTTTATCGCCGAGGATCTCGACAATCTTGCCAACCGCTTTGGTACGGCGGGTTGGGCGCTGGGTCAGTTCAACCACCACCATAAAGCCCATGCGCGCACCGCTGACGGCGTCGGCCGGGATCAGGATATCGAAGCTCAGGCGGCTGTCATCCGGCACCACGAAGCCGGTACCGGCGTCCATGAAGAAGCGGCCGACGATTTGACTGGTTTTCGGCACCAGCACACGGACGATACGCGCTTCGCGGCGGCCCTTGCGATCGGCAGCCATGGCCTGCGCCAACACTACGTCGCCGTGGATCGCCATCTTCATCTGTTCAGCTGACAGATACAGGTCGTCTTTACTGCCTTCGATACGCAGGAAGCCAAAGCCATCGCGGTGGCCGATCACGGTGCCGCGCAGCAGGTCCAGACGTTCCGGCAGCGCGTAGCACTGGCGGCGAGTAAAGATTAATTGGCCGTCACGTTCCATCGCCCGCAGGCGACGGCGTAACGCTTCCAGGGGTTCTTCGCCGGTTAAATTCAGCTCTTTGGCCAGCTCTTCGCGGCTGGCCGGCGTTTCTCTTTTCGCCAAATGGGCCAAAATAAATTCACGGCTCGGAATGGGGGATTCATATTTTTCTGCTTCTCGTTCCAGGAATGGATCTTGTGACATTGCGGTTCCTCCGTTGTCATCAGCAGGGTGCCGCTGAGCCTTGTCTTCTCAGCGACGCTTTATTCGACAAGCAATAGCTTGTAGAGCGATGGATTGTCTTCGACCATATCGGCCAGCGTGTGGTTATCCAGCTCTTCAAGGAAATTCTGTACGCCCTGTTGGAGCACCTGCTTCAGGCGGCAGGCAGGGGTTATGTGGCAAAACGTACTGCTGCAATTAACCAGTGAGAGCGGCTCCAGCGCCCTGACCACGTCGCCGAGGCGAATGGTTTCGGCCGGTTTGCCTAAACGGATGCCGCCGTTCTTACCGCGCACTGCGGTGACAAACCCAACCCGGCTTAACTGATTGATGATCTTTACCATATGGTTTCGGGACACGCCGTAGACCTCGGTGACTTCCGAGATGCTGGTCATTTTGTCCGGTGGCAGCGAGGCCATGTAGATCAACGCCCGCAGGCCATAATCAGTAAAACTTGTTAACTGCACATCTACCTCTGGGTATCATTTTACCCGTCTGATACGCCGATTTTCGGCACTATTCAAAAGATTACTTATTGGATAATAAACCAGCCAGAGAGTTCGCCGCTAATTATTTAGCGCATGTCGAGCTCTGGGACAGGTTAAAGAAAGGATTTTTGGACGTGAAACCGCAATCGGGGAAAATCAGGATAAAAACAAACCGGGACACGCCCGGTTTGTTTTATTGCAGCAAAGCCAGATTATGCGTCGAACGGGTCGCGCAGGATCATGGTTTCGCTACGGTCTGGGCCAGTAGAGATAATGTCTACCGGTACGCCAGTCAGTTCTTCAATGCGCTTGATGTAGTCCAGCGCTGCCTGTGGCAGTTTGCTGTGTTCTTTCACGCCAAAAGTGGTGTCGCTCCAGCCAGGCATGCTTTCGTAGATTGGCTCGATACCTTCCCAACCTTCAGCCGCCAGCGGCGTGGTGGTCATTTCGCGGCCATCTGGCATGCGATAGCCCACACAGATTTTCACTTCTTTCAGGCCATCCAGCACGTCCAACTTGGTCAGGCAGAAGCCAGACAGGGAGTTGATCTGCACTGCGCGGCGAACCGCTACGGCATCCAACCAGCCGGTACGACGGCGACGGCCAGTAGTGGCGCCGAATTCGTTACCCTGTTTGCACAGGTATTCGCCAGTTTCGTCGAACAGTTCGGTTGGGAACGGACCTGCACCCACGCGGGTGGAGTAGGCTTTCACGATGCCCAGCACGTAATCCACGTAACGCGGACCAATACCTGAACCGGTAGCAACGCCGCCAGCAGTGGTATTGGAAGAGGTTACGTACGGATAGGTACCGTGGTCGATATCCAGCAGGGTGCCCTGTGCGCCTTCGAACATGATCAGATCGCCACGCTTGCGCGCGCCGTCCAACAGTTCAGAAACGTCAACAACCATTGCAGTCAGGATGTCGGCGATAGACAGCACGTAATCCAGAGTCGCCTGGTAATCAACGGCTTCGACTTTGTAGTAATTAACCAACTGGAAGTTATGATAATCAACAATTTCCTTCAGCTTAACGGCGAAGGTTTCTTTGTTGAACAGGTCGCTGACGCGCAGACCGCGACGAGCTACTTTATCTTCGTAAGCCGGGCCGATACCGCGACCGGTGGTACCGATAGCTTTCGCGCCACGTGCTTTCTCACGCGCGTTATCCAACGCAACATGGTAAGGCAGGATCAGCGGACAGGCTTCGGACAGTAACAGACGTTCGCGTACCGGGATGCCGCGCGCTTCGAGTTCACCCATTTCTTTCATCAACGCGTCTGGCGCCAGAACTACACCGTTGCCGATGATGCTGGTCACGTTTTCACGCAGAATGCCTGAAGGAATTAAATGAAGGACGGTTTTTTCACCGTTAATTACCAGAGTATGGCCAGCGTTGTGACCACCTTGATAGCGCACTACATATTGAGCCCGTTCGGTCAGCAGGTCTACGACCTTGCCCTTACCTTCGTCACCCCATTGAGTGCCCAGTACGACGACGTTCTTACCCATTTTAAAAATCACCGGTTGCTTAAAAATGGATTCTACCACCGTAATTCGTGAGTTTCAGCACTTTTAGCGTTGAGTTGCGTATTTTTTAGGCTAACCTTTAAACCCCCGTGCGACTACGCAACATGTAGTAGATCACACAGCCCGCAACCACTATTCCGCCGCCAAACCGCCGTAAGGTAGAGTCAGGCAACTGGGTCATCGCCAGTATCATTTTACGCCAGGCCTGTGGAAACAGCATCGGCCCCAGGCCTTCCAGCACCAAAACCAGCCCTAACGCCAGCCAGATCGTTGAATTCATCAGAAACTCCCAAAAAGAAAGGGCCCGCGTTTAAACGGGCCCTCGATCAATTACCTGTCGTGATTATTTGCGCGTGGAGTCAGGCGACTTCATGTAGCGGAAGAAATCGCTGTCTGGGCTCAGAACCATCACGTCCTGGTTATTGCTGCTGAAGCTGGTTTCGTAAGCACGCAGGCTACGGATAAAGGCGTAGAAGTCCGGATCCTGGCTGAATGCGTTGGCAAACAGTTTGGCCGCTTCGGCATCGCCATCACCGCGAGTGATACGTGCAGTACGTTCAGCTTCCGCCAGGGTACGAGTCACTTCGTAGTCTGCGGTCGCACGCAGCTTCTCGGCTTCTTCCTGACCCTGTGAACGGTGACGACGGGCTACCGCTTCACGCTCGGCGCGCATACGCTGGTAGATCGCATCAGACACTTCCGCCGGCAGGTTGATCTGCTTGATACGCACGTCGATCACTTCAATACCCAACGCCGCCATGCTGTTCGGGTTAACCTTCGGCAGGTTGCCGGTGGTTTCCTTCTCAACACGCGCCGCTGCAGAGGCGATAGCGTCATCGGCTTCGGTGGTGGTGACTTCTTGATCGTCACCCACGGTACCGGTGTTCAATGCATCACGCACGTCGGACATCAGCTTACCGCGCGAGTCGGTGACGATGTCTTTCACATCCAGACGGCCAATCTCGGAACGCAGACGGTCACTGAACTTACGTTTCAGCAGCACTTCGGCCTGTGAAACATCACCGCCGCCGGTTGCCAGATAGTAACGGCTGAAATCGCTGATACGCCATTTCAGGTAAGAATCGACAATCAGGTCTTTCTTCTCGCTGGTCACAAAGCGGTCAGCCTGGTTATCCATGGTCTGGATACGCGCATCCAGCGTCTTCACTGATTCAATAAACGGGATCTTGAAGTGCAGGCCTGGCGCATACACCAGCGGCTTGTTGTCGCTGTCACGCAGAACCTTGCCAAAGCGCAGCACGATGCCACGCTGACCTTCCTGAACCACGAACAAAGAAGCGTATAACGCCACCAGCACCGCGAGGACGATTACTACAAAAGACTTACGCATTGATTACTCTCTCCCTACGCGAGTGGTGTCGTCACGCTGCGCATTTGCCCGGCGCTGGTCCATGACCGAGCCGCTGCTGGTGCGCTGGCTGCTTGAGCTGGCGCCGCTGTTGGCAGACGGAGCGGGGTTGAGACGAATCAGGCTGGTGTCTTTATTGCCGTCCGCCGCCGCGCCGGTTTGGCCACGCAGCATTTGATCCAGCGGCAACACCATCAGATTGTTGCCTTTGTCATTCACCAACACCTTGCGGGTGTGGCTCAGGACTTTTTCCATGGTTTCGATATACAGACGCTCACGGGTAATTTGCGGTGCCGATTTGTATTCCGGCAACAGCTTGGCAAAGCGAGCAACCTCACCCTGAGCTTCCAGGACGGTACGGTCTTTATACGCTTTAGCATCTTCCAACAGACGCTGCGCCTGGCCGTTAGCACGTGGCTGAACTTCGTTGGCGTAAGCTTCCGCTTCACGGATGTACTGCTGCTCGTTCTCACGTGCGGCAATCGCATCGTCAAATGCGGCCTTCACCTCTTCCGGCGGACGAGCGGCCTGGAAGTTGACGTCCAACAGCGTGATACCCATGTTGTACGGACGAATAGTTTCTTCCAATACGCGTTGGGTATCGCTACGCACGATAGTACGACCTTCGGTCAGGATCTTGTCCATGGTGTACTTGCCGATAACGCCACGCAGGGCGCTGTCGGTAGCCTGGCTCAGGCTGTCGTCGGCATTGGTCACGCTGAACAGATAGGCTTCCGGGTTGGTCACGCGGTACTGCACGTTCATTTCTACGCGCACTACGTTCTCGTCGGAGGTCAGCATCACGCCAGACGCCGCCAATTCACGAACCGACTCCACGTTAACCGGACGCACTTCATCGATAAAGGTCGGCTTCCAGTTCAGACCTGGCTGTACCAGGTGGCTGAACTTGCCAAAACGGGTCACAACACCACGTTCGGCTTCCTTGATGGTGTAGAAGCCGCTGGCAGCCCAAATCACCACTACCGCTACCGCGGCAATGCCAATGATGCGACCACTGAGGCCCGGACCAGAAGTGCCGGTGCCGCCGCTGTTATTGCTGTTGGAGCCTTTGCCCCCGCCCAAACCGCTCAATTTCTTGCTCAGTTTGCGGAAGATATCGTCCAAATCAGGTGGCCCTTGATCACGACCGCCTTTGTTATTACCGCCAGAGTTGCCGCCATTATTATTGCTGCTCCCCCACGGGTCGCGGTCCTGTCCGTTATTACCGGGCTGATTCCACGCCATGTTTTAGCTCCATATTCTGTGATTGGGTACTTCAGGCTTACGCGAAGCTCAAATGTAACAGGATATGATCATACTATAAAGTTAATCAGTTCCTGTTCCTGTTTGCAGAGGCGACGCCATTCGACGATAGGCATACGTACCACCACGCCAATGCTGCCGTCTTCTTCGTTCCACTCTTTTTCAATTGCCTGAAGCTGGTAAAAACGGCTACGAAGACGGCCTGCCTCTGGCGGTAAGCGCAGCTCATAATGCGCGATTTCCCCCGATAAGCGCTCCGTCAACGCCTGATACAGCAACGGGATACCTTCACCGCTGGCGGCGGACAGCCACACCCGGATCGGTAAGTTTTCATCGTTGCGGTCGATACGCGGGACAAAATCATCCAGCATATCTATTTTGTTCATCACTAAAAGTGTAGGGATCTCATCCGATTCAATCTCTGCCAGCACGGTATTGACCGCTTCAATGTTTTCATCGACGCGAGTATCCGCGGCATCGATTACATGTAACAGCAAAGACGCCTGACGCGTTTCTTGCAGCGTCGCCTTGAAGGCGGCCACCAGATCGTGCGGCAGGTGCCGGATAAAGCCTACGGTATCCGCCAACACGGTATCGCCCACATCGGCCACGTCAATGCGCCGCAGGGTAGGATCCAAAGTGGCAAATAGCTGGTCTGCCGCATAGACATCGGCGGACGTAATTCGGTTAAACAGGGTGGATTTTCCGGCGTTGGTATACCCTACCAGCGATACGGTCGGCACTTCAGCACGGGTACGCGCACGTCGGCCCTGTTCACGCTGCTTAGCTACCCGCTCCAGGCGGCGTAGAATCAAGCTAATGCGATCGCGCAACAGACGACGGTCGGTCTCTAATTGGGTTTCCCCTGGCCCGCGCAGGCCTATCCCCCCTTTTTGGCGCTCAAGGTGGGTCCAGCCACGCACCAAACGCGTGGCAATATGACGCAACTGCGCCAACTCTACCTGCAGCTTACCTTCATGGGTACGGGCGCGCTGGGCAAAGATGTCTAGAATCAACCCGGTGCGATCGATCACTCGGCATTCGCACAGGCGTTCAAGATTTCTCTCCTGCGCTGCAGAAAGGGAGTGATCAAACAGGACAACAGATGCGCCACTGGCTTTTACCGCGTCTGCAATTTCTTCGGCCTTTCCTTCACCGACAAAGTATTTGGGATGCGGGGCTTTGCGGCTACCAGTCACCACTTGCAAAGCTTCGACACCCGCAGAGGACACCAGGGATTCGAACTCACTGAGATCTTCTGTGTCTTTGTCTTGCGAGAAATAGATATGAACCAGGACGGCCTGCTCACCGGCTTCATAACGGTCAAACAAGCGTGCAACCTCTCAAACGGGAACCCGTGAGTTTGGGGGACATAAACAGCCCACGGCTGCTTATGCTCCCCTTCATGGTTGACTCGCAACGCGCTTTATTCAGCGTCATCGCTTTCCTGCTGCGGCTGTTGCTGCGCAGACGGATTGTTACCATGGTGATAGTTACTGGTGCCGCCGCTCGGGGTATTGCTATGGTGCGAAACCGGGCGTGACGGGACAACGGTAGAGATAGCGTGCTTATAAACCATCTGGCTCACCGTGTTTTTCAACAGGATGACAAACTGGTCAAAAGACTCAATCTGGCCTTGCAGCTTAATACCATTCACCAAATAAATAGAAACCGGAACACGTTCACGACGCAATGCGTTCAGGAACGGATCTTGCAAAGATTGCCCCTTAGCCATTCTATCTTTTCCTTATTTGCTTGTTGTTTTTAACTAAGAACCTGTCGGCTCTAAAATAAACGACCTAAAAAATTTGCGCGCTGAATACTCATCAATTGTACACAATCACTCGACCTATGCACTAACAACCTGTATTACCGAGTCCAAAGCCTCTCCCGGCTTCTCGCTGTCCAGCCAATGTACCGAGTTCCAGCCTCGTAACCAGGTCATTTGGCGCTTGGCCAACTGACGTGTTGCGCAAATACCACGATAAACCATCTCATCGTAACTAATTTCGCCAGATAAATATGACCACATCTGGCGATAACCGACACAGCGAATGGAAGGCAAATCCGTATGCAAATCACCCCGTGCAAAAAGTGCACGCGCTTCCGTCTCAAAACCTGCCGCCAACATTTGATGGTACCGCAGCGCGATGCGTTGATGGATCAACTCACGGCTGGTCGGCGCTATCGCAAATTGGTGAACATGATACGGCAACGATTCACCCGAAATTTTAGTCAGTTCCGTTAAAGTTTTACCCGAAATAAAAAAAACTTCCAGTGCTCTGGACAGTCTCTGCGGATCATTAGGATGAATTCTCAAAGCCGCAACCGGGTCAATCTCTTGCAACTGACGGTGTAAAACGTCCCAACCCTGCTCCGCAGCCTGCTGTTCGATACGCTCACGCACCGCCGGATCGGCAGGCGGCAGCGGCGATAAACCTTCCAGCAGCGCTTTGAAGTAAAGCATGGTTCCCCCCACCAGCAGCGGGATACGCCCGGCGGCGGTAATGGCGGCCATCTCTTTTAGTGCATCGGCGCGAAAATCCGCTGCTGAGTAAACTTCGGCAGGATCGCGAATATCAATCAGCCGGTGCGGTGCCTGCGCCAATTCCTCAGCGCTCGGTTTAGCCGTGCCGATATCCATGCCGCGATAAATCAGCGCGGAATCCACGCTGATCAGTTCCACAGGCAGGCGTTCACGCAGCGCGATCGCCAACGCGGTCTTGCCCGAGGCGGTCGGCCCCATCATAAAAATAGCCGGGGGACGTGGTGTCATTTCAGTTTCAATCATGCGTAAGGGCTGCCAGTGCAGCCTGTAAATCAACAGGTTGTAAAAGTCCGCTCGGTGGTGATTTGACCAGCTGCGGGCAAAGTCGTTCAACGTCGGTCAGCAATTGTATCGCTTGCGAGGTGTTCCACTGCTCATGTTCGCTGCCCAAGTGGCGGGCGAACCAGGTGGCTAACACCGGGGGCGACATCTCCTGATGCTCGGCCAGATAGCCTAACAGTTCGGGTATCAGTTTTTGTAAATTTTGTTGGCGTAATGGTAAAGGTACTGCGCGCAACGTCACACGCCCATGATCCGCCTGCAAATCCAATCCCATTTTGACCAGTAACGGCTGATGTCGCACACAGGCGGCCGCTTCTTGCTTATTCAGCGTCAGTTTGATGGGGATCAGCAGCGGCTGCGGCCGCAGGCCTTCTTCAGCCGGATTAAGCTGCGCCTGGCGCAACCAGCGCTCGGCCACCGGCAGATTGAGCAACATCAATTGCTGGCGACGCTCAATCAGGGCGAAGCACGGCGGATGGATCATCAGCACCCGACCAAAACTGTGCTGGCTGCCGTCCAGCGGCACTTCTCGCTCAGCCTTTACCGGTGGGAACAGCGGTTTTTTCGGCGTTTCTGGCGCTGGCTCCACCACCGGAGCAGCCTGCATCAGTTTGCCGTAAAGCTCGCCTTCGCGCTTTTGGTAGCCGTTGCCTGCCTGGTAGGCCGGTTGAGGTTCACGCTCGCGGGCGACGCCCGGTTCACTTGGCTGAGGTTCGCGGCGCGGCGCCGGCTGCGAGAAATGGTTGCCGCCAGCGGCGACGCGGTTTTCCGGCTGCCAGGTTGGCGCCGACGGTTGTTCCGGCTCATCGTCCAGCGGCAGCGGCGCGTTGCCGACCTGCTGCAGCACGGTAGTTACCGCCTGATAAATAAAGTCATGTACCAACCGCGCCTGATGAAAACGTACTTCGTGCTTGGCCGGGTGCACATTCACGTCTACCTGATGCGGATCGACCTCGAGATACAGTACGTACGCGGGCTGCTGATCGTCTTTCAACTGATCCTGATAGGCCTGGCGGATGGCATGATTGATCAGACGATCGCGCATCATGCGGCTATTGACGTAGCAATACTGCATCTCGCCCAATTGACGCGCCCCGGCAGGATCAGCCACCCAGCCGCGAATGGTCAGATCGCCATGCTGCCAGGAAATGTTCAACGCATGCTGCAAAAAAGCCGGGCCACAAATGCTGCCCAGGCGGCGCTCATAGTGGCTTTCGTCTTTCGCTGCGCGATATTGGCGGATCAGTTTGCCGTTGTGGCTGAGGTTGATCGCCACATCGAAACGCGCCAGCGCAATGCGCCGCACTACTTCATCGATATGGCCGAATTCGGTTTTCTCGGTGCGCATGAATTTGCGCCGCGCCGGGGTGTTGTAGAACAAATCCAGCACTTCCAGCGTGCTGCCTATCGGATGCGCCGCTGGTTTGACCGTCACCGCCTGGTCGCGGCCTTCGGCGTAAGCCTGCCAGGCTTCATTTTGTTCCGCCGTGCGCGAAGTGAGCGTCAAACGGGAAACCGAGCTGATGCTGGCCAACGCCTCACCGCGAAAACCGAGACTGACGATGGCTTCCAAATCGTCGAGCGTGCTGATTTTACTGGTGGCATGACGCGCCAATGCCAATGCCAGATCGTCTTTACCGATGCCACAGCCGTTATCGCGGATGCGAATCAGCTTGGCACCGCCGCGTTCGATATCAATATCAATGCGTGTCGCACCGGCATCCAGACTGTTTTCCACCAGTTCCTTTACCACTGACGCGGGCCGTTCGACCACTTCACCGGCGGCAATCTGGTTGGCAAGCTGGGGCGGTAACACCTGGATGGACATGCTGACTCCTCTATCTAATAGTGGCGCTAGGCCTGCGGAATGGTCAGCGTCCGATCCAGCGGCGCGACGTCCGACTTCAGTTTATTCACGCGTTTCAGGTCGCTGACGCTGACACCGTAACGGGTAGCGATGGAGGATAAGGTATCACCGCGGGTCACTTTGTGCCTGGACGGCTTCTTCACACTGGGTTTTGCCTTGGCGACCGTACTGACCGTCGCGGCGGTTTTACCCGCCGGCACTTTAAGGCGCTGGCCGACCCACACGCCGTCTTTTTTCAGCTTGTTGAGATCACGCAACGCCGCCATGGTGGTGCCATAACTGTCGGCAATCCCGGAAAGCGTTTCGGCTCGCTTCACCACGTGGATCTGCGTTTTACCGCTAATGCGGCTGCTGCCGGCCGAACTGACGACCGGCGCGGGCTGACTGACGTCTTGTGTTGAGGAGTTAACCGCCGCTGCGACGTCCAGCGGTCGGTTTTCCACCTTTGGGTCGGCTTGTAGCGGGTGCGCCAGGAAATAACTGCGCAGGCCGTTGTGGATCGCCCGGGCAATTTTCTCCTGATATGCGCTACTGCCGAGCAGCCGCTCCTCCGTGCTATTACTGATAAATCCTGTTTCCACCAACAAGGATGGGATATCCGGCGAACGCAGCACGCCAAGGCTGGCGTGTTCAGGACGACGTTTATGCAATGAGCCGACGCTCTGCAACTGCTGCAACACTTTTACTGCGACATCGTAGCCCACGCGTTGTGAGTGACCAAACTGCAGATCCAGCACCGCCTGGCTCAGGTAAGGATCCGCCTGGCTGTTGGCCAGCAAATCACCCGCACCGCCCAGCAACTCGGACTGCTTCTCATGTTGTTCCAGCCAGCCGGCCATCTCACTGTTGGCGCGGCGGTTGGACAGAACCCAAACCGAAGCCCCGTTGGCGCTGCGGTTTGGCGCTGCGTCAGCGTGAATGGAGACCAACACGTTAGCGCCTTGCTTACGTGCCACGTCAGAGCGGCCCATCACCGAGATGAAGTAGTCGCCGTTGCGCGTCAATACCGGTTTAAACTGGGGATCGGCATCCAACAATGCCTGCAGGCGGCGAGCGATGGCGATAGTTACATTTTTCTCTTTCAGGCCGTTCGGGCCAATGGCGCCTGGGTCCTGGCCGCCGTGACCGGCATCGATAGCCACCACTACCCGATCGCCGGAACCGGCGGATACGCGGCTGCTGCGCGGCGTGACCTCAGATGCGGTACCCGCAACCACGGTAGGCTTATTGGTGAAAGGATTGGAACCACTTGGCGCTCTACGCACCGGAGCAGGCTCTGGTTCAGGCTCACTCACCACCACCGGGGCTTTACGCGTCGGTGGGTTCACGACCACCGGTGCCGGCGTCGGGGCTTTTCGTACTGTAGTGTTTGCGCTGCCCTCGGCGGCGATGGTGAACACCACGGTATAGACACTGCCGTTCTGGCGTGTGGCTACCCGGGTCTTCGCGCGCTGGGTCAGATCAAACACCAGCCTTACGCTCTGGGCGTCTTTCGGCGCGCTGGAGCGAATGCTTTTCACCAGGTTCTGGCCGCTGAAATTCAACGGTAAACCGCCCACCTTGCCTTTCTGGTTTACATCCAATACCACGCGGTCCGGGCCGTGCAACGGGAAGAAGGCATAGTCCGGCGGACCGGTAAAGCTCACCGATACCGTGGCTTCGCGCTGGGCATTGGTGACTTTAATATCAGACAACGACGATGCGGCCAACGCACTGGCTGCACCCAAAGGCCCCAATACGGCGATCAGGGCGATTACGAGTAATTTTCTCAACGCATACGTCATTGCGGCGTCATTCCTGTGGCCCGTGAATACGGTCTAAAAGCTGGCTGCCGTAGGCAGAAACCGCCTGAATTTTTGCTTCGCGCCCCTGATCCTGGTAGCTGAGATGCAGCTCCAAATCAGGTTCCGGCAAGACGCCGGTCCCCTGCTGTGGCCATTCCACCAGGCAAATGGCATCCTGCGCAAAATAATCGCGAATGCCCATAAATTCGAGTTCTTCCGGATCGGCCAAGCGATACAGATCAAAATGGTATACCGCCAGCGGCTGCAGCGCATAAGGCTCCACCAGCGTATAAGTTGGGCTTTTAACGTTGCCCTGGTGGCCCAATGCCTGCAAAAAACCACGGCTGAAGGTGGTTTTACCGGCGCCCAGGTCACCGTAAAGGTAAATTACGCTGGCGCGATCGCACGCCTTGGCCAAGGCGGTACCCAATGCGACAGTCGCTGCCTCATCCGGCAGAGGTAAAACGAGTTCTTTCATTCGATAGTTTCTATTTATGCCAACTCAGGATTAACGTAATAAGGGATTTCCGGCAATAAATCGCTCGCCAGCAGCCCCCTTATTCCTTGTCTTGCCGCCACGCGATCGGCAGCTGCGCCATGCGCCACGCAACCGGCGCAGGCTGCATCATACAGTGAGAGCTTTTGCCCCAGCAAACCGCCGATGATACCGGACAGCACATCGCCCATTCCACCAGAGGCCATGCCGGCGTTGCCGACGTCGGCAATCGCCATCTGGCCTTGATCATCGGCGATCAACGTACCCGCACCTTTCAGCACGGCCACGCCACCGTAATGCGTGACCAGATTACGAACTGCAAGTAAGCGGTCACTCTCAATCTCGGCGGTACGGCACCCCAGCAGGCGTGCCGCCTCCCCAGGATGCGGGGTAATCACACGATTCTGACGCTTCTCGGGATTTAATGCCAGTAAGTTCAGCGCATCGGCGTCCCATAACGCCGGTTTATCACTGGCTTGCAATATTTTCACCGCATTCCTACCCCATTCGCCCTGACCCAGCCCCGGGCCAATCACCAGCACATCCGCCCAGTCGAGCGCCTGCTGCAACCCCTCGTCGCTCAGCGGTTGCACCATCAGTTCCGGTCTGGCGGTCAGCAAGGGCCCGACATGCTCAATGTGAGTGAGTACTCGCACCAATCCTGCGCCGCTGCGCAACGCCGCTTCTGCCGCCATGCGTATCGCGCCGCCAAAGCCGTGATCGCCCCCCACCACTAACAAACGCCCCTGTTCACCTTTATGTGAGCAGGGACGACGCGGTCTCAGCCACTGGGACAGCGATTCGGCAGTAAGCCGCTGAATCTGCGTCGGTTGCTTTGCCAGCCACCCCGATAATCCTAGCGTACTCTGGTGAAGTTGCCCGACCCAATCGCGAGCCTGGCCGGTCAGCAGGCCAGGTTTAAGCGCGATGAAAGTCATGGTATGCGTTGCGCGGATGACAGCTCCAGGCGCGGCGCCGCTTTCAGCCAGCAGGCCCGAGGGAATATCGAGTGCAATAACCGGCGCGCGGCTGCGGTTAACCGCTTCAATCAGGGCATCGTACGGCGCCCGCGGCGCACTGCTTAACCCAGTACCGAGCAGGCCGTCGATGATCAGATCCACGTCTTCCGGCCAGCGGCTGTCGACCGGATGGATCTCGCCGCCGCTAGCCAACCATGCCTGTCTGGCAGCAGCCGCTTCTGGGGGCAGTGGGCGTGTGCCTTCGCAGGCAATCAGGCTGACTTTGACGCCGGCCACCGCAGCCAAACGGGCGACAACGTAGCCGTCACCGCCATTGTTGCCATGACCGCACAGCACCAGCCAGTGGTGGGCGGCAGGATATTGGTCGCACGCCAGCGTGTAAGCCGCCTCACCGGCACGTTGCATCAGTTGATAGAGAGAAATGCCCTGCGAGGCGGCGGCGCTTGCTTCTGCTCGCCGGATCCAGTCCGCAGACCAGACAGAGTGTGGTAAACTGTCAGAGTATCGTTTTTCACTGTGGCCCGTCATGACTCACCCCCTCGATCTCAATCAACTCGCCCAACATATCAAGCAATGGGGGCAATCGCTAGGATTCCAGCAGGTAGGCATCTGCGACACCGATCTGAGCGTGGAAGAGCCCAAGCTGCAGGCGTGGTTGGACAAACAATACCACGGTGAAATGGAGTGGATGGCACGCCATGGCATGCTGCGCGCCCGGCCACATGAGCTGTTGCCCGGCACGCTGCGCGTGATCAGCGTGCGCATGAACTACCTGCCGGCCAAAGCGGCCTTCGCCAGCACCCTCAACAACCCAGAATTAGGCTATGTCAGCCGCTATGCGCTCGGGCGGGACTACCACAAACTGCTGCGCCAACGGCTGAAAAAACTCGGCGATCAGATCCAGGCCTACTGCGGCGAACTTAATTTCCGCCCCTTTGTCGACTCCGCGCCGGTGATGGAACGCGCACTGGCCTCCAAGGCCGGGATTGGCTGGGTTGGTAAACACTCACTTATTTTAAACCGCGAAGCTGGCTCCTGGTTCTTTCTTGGCGAACTGCTGCTCGACCTGCCGCTGCCGGTGGATAATCCCCAGGAGGAACAGTGCGGCCGCTGCGTCGCCTGTATCACTACTTGCCCAACCGGCGCCATCGTCGCCCCCTACACCGTAGATGCGCGCCGCTGCATTTCCTATCTGACGATTGAGTTGGAAGGCGCCATTCCTGAAGAATTCCGGCCGTTATTGGGCAATCGTATTTACGGCTGTGATGATTGCCAGCTTATCTGCCCGTGGAACCGCTTCTCGCAACTTACCGACGAAGACGATTTCAGCCCACGCGCCGCACTGCATGCACCGCAACTGATCGAACTCTTTGGTTGGACGGAAGAGAAATTCCTGCGCATCACCGAAGGCTCCGCCATCCGGCGTATCGGCCATTTACGCTGGCTGCGCAATATCGCCGTGGCGCTGGGCAACGCCCCTTACCAGGATGCGGCAGTGGTGGCGTTGCGCTCCCGGCTGGCACAGGACGCAATGCTGGACGAACATATCCACTGGGCATTGGAGCAACAGTTGTCGCGACGTGAGGCGCAAGGCATAGAAGTGCAGACAACGCAGAAAAAACGATTGATACGGGCTGTGGAAAAAGGATTGCCGAGGGATGCCTGAAATCTTTCATTCAGACCCGATAGTCACTCTGTGGATTTGTGCATAAAAATAAAAATGCTTTGTCTTTCAACTGCAACAAAAAGAGCAAGTGATCGGTATAACGTTTTCGGATAAATAAATATGCATATAAATCAATGCAATAAATATTTCATTTGTGTGGCGTTGATTTTTTGAGCTGCGGGTATTATGAGCGCTACCTGTGGATAAGTCTGTTCACAACATTTCGACAAGGTATGTATAACGGGGCAAAGAACCGCGCCGGTAAAGGCGTTGGACTGAGTTTAAAACGAAGAGAAAATTGGAGCGGGAAACGAGACTCGAACTCGCGACCCCGACCTTGGCAAGGTCGTGCTCTACCAACTGAGCTATTCCCGCATTGAGATGCTTTGGGCATCCGGCCATCAAACAACAACATGGCCTTTGAATTTTTTGGAGCGGGAAACGAGACTCGAACTCGCGACCCCGACCTTGGCAAGGTCGTGCTCTACCAACTGAGCTATTCCCGCGTCGCATGGGTACTACCTGATACTTTTTTTATTCATCACGCCACATCAGCAGCATTGTTGAATTTGGAGCGGGAAACGAGACTCGAACTCGCGACCCCGACCTTGGCAAGGTCGTGCTCTACCAACTGAGCTATTCCCGCCCGGCGTATCGATGTCGGAACTAAACGAAATTCTTCATCGGTACGGGGTGCGCATTATACGAGAAATCCTTTTTGCCGCAAGCCCCTGAAAGCAAAAAAACGCGATTTTTGTTTGATTGCCGATTAAAGCGCCAAACTGATTAATTAAGCGGCGGAATCGGCTGCTTTCGGCAGTAGGGCCCCGATCAAGAGGCCCTGCATTCGTTATAACTGGATGAAATGCTCGCGGTAATAGGCCAGTTCACCTACCGACTCGCGAATGTCGTCCATTGCCTGGTGGGTGCCCTGTTTCTTGAAGCCACTGAGGATTTCCGGCTTCCAACGGCGCGCCAGTTCTTTCAGCGTACTGACGTCCAGATAACGGTAATGGAAGTAGGCTTCCAGTTCGGGCATATAGCGGAACAGGAAACGGCGGTCCTGACCCACGCTGTTGCCGCAGATCGGCGATTTGCCCGCCGGCACCCACTGCTGCAGGAAGGCGATGGTGGCCAGCTCAGCGGCATGGTCGTCGAACTGGCTGGCTTTCACCCGCTCCACCAGGCCGCTGCCGGTATGGGTGCGCACGTTCCAGTCATCCATCAGGGCAAGCTGTTCATCGGATTGGTGTACGGCGATCACCGGCCCTTCCGCGAGAATGTTCAGATTGGCATCGGTGACCAGCGTAGCGATCTCGATAATGCGATCGCGTTCAGGATCCAAGCCGGTCATCTCCAGATCGATCCAAATCAGGTTATTTTCGTTTCCTGTCATGATATTTCCTGCGTAAAAGCCAAAAGATAAACAAACTGTAGGCAAGGCGGCGACCTGCGCTGGCCGTTCAGCGGCCAAGGTGCGCTGCGCGTGGCGGCTAACAACGGTTATTTAATATAAAATAGCGTGTATCATAGTCCTTTTGGTCGCCATGAGCGATAAAGCGGATTCAAGTGAGGCGCAGTGAGCAAGAACAAACTGTCCAAAGGTCAAGAACGCCGTGTACAGGCGAACCATCAACGTCGCCTGAAACGCACCGATAAAAAACCGGAACTGGATGATTCCCAACTGGGCGAGCCGCAGGACGGCATCGTCATCAGTCGTTTCGGGATGCATGCCGACGTTGAGGCAGCGGACGGCACCCAACACCGCTGCAATATTCGCCGTACGCTGCGTTCGCTGGTCACCGGCGATCGCGTGGTGTGGCGCCCTGGCGTCGGTACCCATGAGGGGGTCAAAGGTATTGTCGAGGCCGTGCATGAACGCACCTCGGTGCTGACACGCCCAGATTTCTATGACGGCGTGAAGCCTATCGCCGCCAATATCAACCAAATCGTTATCGTTTCGGCGATATTACCCGAGCTTTCGCTGAACATCATCGACCGCTACCTTGTGGCCTGTGAAACGCTGGAAGTTGAGCCGCTGATCGTACTGAACAAGATCGATCTGTTGGATGCCGAAGCGCGCAAACGGGTCGACGGCATGATGGATACCTATCGCAAGATTGGTTATCGGGTGCTGGAAGTCTCCAGCCAGACGCGCGAAGGCATGGAAGCGTTCGAACAGGCGCTGGTCGGGCGCATCAGTATTTTCGCCGGGCAGTCGGGGGTCGGCAAGTCCAGCCTGCTTAACGCTCTGCTGCCAGCCTCCAAAGAGCAAATTCTGGTAAATCAGGTTTCCGATGTCTCTGGGCTCGGGCAACATACCACCACCGCTGCACGGCTGTATCATTTCCAGCACGGCGGCGACGTGATCGACTCCCCAGGCGTACGTGAGTTTGGCCTATGGCACCTGGAACCGGAACAAATCACCCAAGGTTTTGTCGAATTCCGTAACTATTTAGGCGGTTGCAAGTTCCGTGATTGCCGCCACGATACCGATCCAGGCTGTGCTATCCGTGCCGCAATGGAAAAAGGCGATATCGCCAAAGAACGTTTCGACAACTATCACCGTATTCTGGAAAGCATGGCGCAAGTGAAGGTTCGCAAGAACTTCACCGATGCCGCAGACTGATAATGCCGGGCGGCGTTGACGGTGGCAGAGCCAGCGTTACAATGCGCGCCCTTTATCCTGATTTAAGAGGTTAAACGTGCTGGATAGCATCAAAATTAAATTGCAGTACTGGTTACCGAAGCTGGCTCTGACCCGCCTGGCGGGCTGGGGTGCGGACAAGCAGGCCGGTTGGTTGACCCAATTGGTTCTGAAGGGCTTTGCCCGTTATTACCGCGTAAACATGCAAGAGTCGCAACATCCAGAGCTGAGCGCCTACGCCAGCTTCAACGAATTCTTTGTACGCCCGCTGCGTGACGGCGCGCGCCCGATCATCAGCGACGCCAACTGGCTGGCCCTGCCCGCAGACGGTGCCATCAGCCAGCTCGGCCAGATCCACGACGACCAAATTTTCCAGGCCAAAGGCCACAACTACAGCCTGGAAGCGCTGTTGGCCGGCAACTATGTGCTGGCAGAGCCGTTCCGTAACGGTCTGTTCGCCACCACCTACCTGGCTCCGCGGGATTATCACCGCGTACATATGCCGTGCAACGGCGTGCTGCGCGAAATGATTTATGTGCCGGGTGACCTGTTCTCCGTTAACCCATTGACCGCCGCCAACGTGCCAAACCTGTTCGCGCGCAATGAGCGTGTGATCTGCGTGTTTGATACCCCTGTCGGGCCAATGGTGCAGATCCTGGTGGGCGCCACCATCGTCGGCAGCATCGAAACCGTCTGGGCCGGCACGGTAACCCCGCCACGCGAAGGCATTATCAAACGCTGGACCTATCCTGAAGAAGGTGCGGAAGGCGCTATCGTGCTGGAGAAAGGCGAAGAAATGGGCCGCTTCAAGCTGGGTTCGACGGTCATTAACCTGTTTACCCCAGGCAGCGTACAGTTCGCGCCGCAGCTGAACAACGGCACCGTGACCCGCATGGGCGAAGCCTTCGCAGAAATCCCGGCCGCGTCTGCTGCCGTTGAAACACCGCAGATCTGAAGGAATTGACGCTGTGCGCCTGATTATCACGTTATTGCTCGGTTGCTTACTGGCTCAACCGGTGCTGGCCGCCACGGTGCCCACCGAAACACAGCTCAAACAGGAGCTGAAGCAGGCCGAGAGCAACAAGAGCGCGCCTAATCAGGCGGAAACCACTGAGGCGTTGCAAAGCGCCCTCAACTGGCTGTCGGAGCGTAAAGAGTCGCTAACGCGCGTTGAGCAGTATCAGCGCGTGATCGACGATTTCCCGAAGATGACGCAGGAACTGCGTCGTCAGTTAGCGCTGGAAGACAGCAAAATCCTGCCGAACGGCGATAACCTGCCGGCCAGCGATTTGGAACAGCAAATCCTGCAAACCAGCAGCCTGCTGCTGGAACAGGCGCGTTTGCTGCAGCAAGAGCAGGAGCGCACGCGGGAAATCAGCGATTCCCTCGGCCAATTGCCACAGCAACAGACCGACGCTCGCCGTGCATTGACCGAGGTTCAACGTCGCCTGCAGGCCCAACCCGCCAACCCGACCACTCCGCATGCCCAGGCTGCGCTGGCGTTATTGCAGGCGGAAGCCGCTGCACGCAAAGCCAAAGTCGATGAGCTCGAACTGGCACAGCTGTCGGCCAACAACCGCCAGGAACTGGCGCGGATGC
The DNA here is from genome assembly GCF_051129805.1 of Serratia sp. Je.1.23.a. Lineage (NCBI taxonomy): Bacteria > Pseudomonadati > Pseudomonadota > Gammaproteobacteria > Enterobacterales > Yersiniaceae > Serratia > Serratia sp. Je.1.23.a. The sequence continues at coordinate 154,935 of NZ_JBCPSR010000009.1, forward strand.
GCGCCGAAGTCTACAAAAAGCGCCACGAGAAGATTGACGTTCAACTGCAGGCGCTGCGCAATAACCTCAATGCCCAGCGACAGCGCGAAGCCGAACTGGCACTGGAAAAAACCGAGCAGTTGGCCGAGCAAAATGGCGATCTGCCGAAAAGTATCAGTCAGCAGTTGCAAATCAACCGTGAACTGTCTGCGGCGCTGAACAATCAGGCACAGCGCATGGATCTGATTTCATCCCAACAACGTCAGGCCGCCGCGCAAACGCTGCAGGTGCGCCAGGCATTAAGCACCATTATCGAACAGGCCCAGTGGCTCGGCTCCTCATCGGCGCTGGGAGAAACCCTGCGTGCTCAGGTCGCCACGCTGCCGGAAATGCCCAAGCCGCAGCAGCTCGATGGCGATATGGCCCAACTGCGCGTACAGCGCCTGCAGTTTGAAAGCCAACTGGAAAAACTGTCTCAGCGCGAATTCAAACGTGACGACGGCAGTGAACTGACCAGCGCGGAAAGACGCATTGTCGACGCCCAGTTGCGCACTCAGAGGGAACTGCTGAATTCACTGCTGTCCGGGTGCGATACTCAGATCCTCGAGCTGACCAAGCTGAAAGTGGCCAACACCCAGTTGATCGAGGCGTTAAACGAAATCAAGGACGCCACCCACCGCTATCTGTTCTGGGTGCCTGACGTCAATCCTATCACCCTGTCCTATCCGATTAACGTCGCGCACGACCTGACGCGTCTGCTGTCGCTGGATACGCTGTCACAGCTCGGTGGGGCCTTTATGATGATGGTGACCAGCCGCGAAACGCTGATCCCCATCTTCGGCGCCCTGCTGCTGGTTATTTTCAGCATCAGCTCTCGCAAGCACTATCACGCCTTCCTGACACGCGCCAGCAGCCGGGTTGGCAAAGTGACCCAGGACGAATTCTTCCTGACCCTGCGCACCGTATTCTGGTCGATTTTGGTGGCATTGCCGCTGCCGGTGCTCTGGGCAGCGCTCGGCTTTGGCCTGCAAAGCGCCTGGAACTACCCGGTAGCCGAAGCGATCGGCAAGGGTGTCACCGCCACGCTGCCGATCCTGTGGGTATGTATGATTTGCGCCGCCTTCGCCCACCCGCAGGGGTTGTTTATCGTGCATTTCCGCTGGCCGGTGAAGCAGGTTTCACGCGCCATGCGCTATTACAAAATGTCGATCTGGCTGATAGTGCCGCTGATCATGGCGTTGATCACCTTCGACAGCCTGAAAGAACGCGAGTTTGCCAATACCCTGGGGCGGCTGTGCTTTATCCTGCTGTGTCTGGCTTTGGCCATCGTCACCAATAGCCTGAAACGCGCCGGCATTCCGCTGTATCTGGATAAAAAAGGCTCCGGCGAGAACATGGTCAACACCGCGCTGTGGGGGCTATTGCTGTCCGCGCCGCTGCTGGCGGCGCTGGCCTCCGCCGTCGGCTATCTGACTACCTCTCAGGCACTGTTGGCTCGGTTGGAAACGTCGGTGGCCATCTGGTTCTTCCTGCTGGTGATTTACCACATTATTCGCCGCTGGATGCTGATCCAACGGCGACGTATCGCCTTTGACCGCGCCAAGCAACGCCGGGCCGATATTCTGGCTCAGCGCGCACGCGGTGAAGAAGAAACGCCGCATACGCCCAATAGCACCGAAGGATCGATGGACATGGATGATTCAGAGATCGATCTGGATACCATCAGCGCCCAGTCGCTCCGGTTGGTTCGTTCGATCCTGACGATGATCGCGCTGGTGTCGGTGATCGTGCTGTGGTCAGAAATTCACTCGGCCTTCGCCTTCCTGGAAAACATCTCCCTGTGGGACGTGACGTCGACGGTCAACGGCGTGGAAACCGCGCATCCAATCACCTTGGGTGCGGTATTGATCGCCATCCTGGTGCTGATCGTTACCATGCAGTTGGTGCGTAACCTGCCGGCCCTGCTGGAGCTGGCGGTACTGCAGCACCTGGATCTGTCGCCGGGCACCGGCTACGCCATCACCACTATTACCAAGTATCTGTTGCTGTTGTTCGGCGCCATCCTCAGCTTTTCCTGGATCGGTATCGAATGGTCGAAATTGCAGTGGGTAGTGACCGCGCTCAGCGTGGGGTTGGGCTTTGGTATGCAGGAGATCTTCTCCAACTTTATCTCCGGCCTGATCATCCTGTTTGAAAAACCGATCCGCATTGGTGATACCGTGACGATCCGCAACCTGACCGGTACCGTCACCAAGATCAACACCCGCGCCACCACCATTTCAGACTGGGATCGCAAAGAGATCATCGTGCCGAACAAGGCGTTTATCACCGAGCAGTTCATTAACTGGTCGCTGTCGGACAACCTGACTCGTGTGGTACTGACCGTACCGGCACCGGCAGAAGCCAACAGCGAAGAAGTGACCAAGATCCTGACCAATGCCGCCGAACGCTGTTCGCTGGTGCTGGATAATCCGGCACCGGAGGTTTATCTGGTCGATCTGCAGCAGGGTATTCAGATCTTTGAACTGCGTATTTACGCCGCCGAGATGGGCCACCGCATGCCGTTGCGCCACGAGATCCATCAGTTGATCTTGTCCGGATATCGCGAGCACGGCATTACGCTGCCGTACCCACCATTCCAGGTACGCAGCGAGACGCTGTCCCGCCTGACCAGCAACGGTCGCACGCCGGCCTCCACACCGGCGCCCAACACCAAACGCGAATCGGGCAGTTTGTAACCGCCGTATGCAAAAAGGGTTCGGCCATGGCCGAACCCTTTTTTTATCGCAATGGCACTGAATTAGCGGTTATGCGCGCCCGACCGGGAAGGCCAACACTTCACTCAGGCTTTCAGCGCCCAACGCCAGCATCACCAGCCGATCAACGCCTAGCGCCACACCGGAACACTCCGGCATACCGTGCTGCAGCGCATCCAGCAGGTTGTTATCAATCGGGTGCTGCGGCAAACCGCGTTCCGCTCGCTTGCGGTTGTCCTGATCAAAACGCTGACGCTGCTCGCGGCTGTCGGTCAGTTCACGGAAGCCATTCGCCAGTTCAATACCTTTGAAATAGACTTCGAAACGCTCCGCCACGCGGTGATCTTCAGTGCTGATCTCCGCCAGCGACGCCTGGCTGGCCGGGAAGTGATAAACGAACGCCGGTTTATCACGGCCGATGTACGGCTCCACGCCAACGGTAAACAACAATTGCAGCAGCGTATCGCGATCCTCTTCGGTATCGGCAATGTTGCTCAGATCGAGTTTGGCCGCCGCTTCACGCAGTTGTACCTTCTCCGCTGACAGCGGATCGATATCCAGATGGCGCAGGAAAGCCTGCTGATAAGACAGGGTCTCCGCACTCTCGCAGTCCAGAACCTGCTGCAGCAGATCATCCACCTCGTTCATCAGCCGGTACATGTCGTAGTGCGGACGGTACCACTCCAGCATGGTGAATTCAGGGTTGTGATGACGACCGGCCTCTTCATTGCGGAAACTGCGCCCCATCTGATAGATCGGCCCGCTACCCGCCGCCAGCAGACGTTTCATGTGGTATTCCGGGCTGGTCATCATGTACAGCGTCATGCCATCCGCCGCACCGGGCCCGACAAAACGCGTCTGGAACGGGAACAGGTGAATATCGGTGACCGTCGCCTGGCTCATGGTTGGCGTCTCAACTTCCAGCACGCCACGATCGGCGAAGAAACGCCGGATCTCAGTCAGGATCGCTGCGCGTTTCAACAAATTGGCGATGGGTGCACTTGGCTGCCAGCTTGCCGTTTCGCTCATGGTAATTACTCCGAAATCAAACAGGGGATGCAGTCTACTCGTATCCTGGCATGCAAACAAATTCTTAACAGCTCGGCCGCTTTAACCTCGACATTACCTGATAAATAGTTGGCAAAAAGGTTAATAAAAGTTGAATAAACGTTAAATCTAACCCACAGGCAATTATCCTTCCGCCCGCCGGTTAAAAGGCAAAACAATCGATCACATCAAATTTCTTCTACTTAACTTTAGGTATAGTTAATTCCACATTATTGGTGGGAGATATCTATCCTTAAGCTTTATGCAACGACAATGAACTCAGTTAGTTAGCACCCGAAGAATATTTATAAATATTAAGCATAGATATTTAATTTGCCGTTCTTAACAAGAATATTGGAGGAATGCAGTGCAAACCTTTAACGCCGATCTTGCCATTATTGGGGCCGGGGGTGCTGGTTTACGTGCAGCAATAGCCGCAGCGGAAGCCAACCCCAAACTGAAAATCGCGCTCATCTCAAAAGTCTACCCGATGCGCAGCCATACGGTAGCCGCCGAAGGGGGATCCGCCGCCGTCACTCAGGATCACGACTCTTTTGACTACCACTTCAATGACACCGTTGCCGGTGGCGACTGGTTGTGTGAGCAAGACGTGGTCGACCATTTCGTCCACAACTGCCCGCGGGAAATGACCCAGTTGGAACAGTGGGGCTGCCCGTGGAGCCGTAAACCGGACGGTTCGGTCAACGTGCGTCGCTTCGGCGGCATGAAGATTGAACGAACCTGGTTCGCCGCCGACAAGACCGGCTTCCACATGCTGCATACCCTGTTCCAGACCTCGCTCAAATACCCGCAAATCCAACGTTTCGACGAGCACTTTGTGCTGGATATTCTGGTGGATGACGGTCAGGTCCGCGGTTTGGTCGCAATGAACATGATGGAAGGCACCCGCGTGCAGATCCGCGCCAATGCGGTGATCATGGCCACCGGCGGTGCCGGACGCGTGTACCGCTACAACACCAATGGCGGCATCGTCACCGGTGATGGCATGGGCATGGCGTTCCATCACGGCATCCCACTGCGCGATATGGAGTTCGTCCAATATCACCCTACCGGCCTGCCGGGTTCCGGCATCCTGATGACCGAAGGCTGCCGCGGCGAAGGCGGTATTCTGGTGAACAAGGACGGCTACCGTTATTTGCAGGACTACGGCATGGGCCCGGAAACCCCACTGGGCGAGCCGAAGAACAAATACATGGAGCTGGGCCCGCGCGACAAAGTTTCGCAGGCCTTCTGGCACGAATGGCGTGCCGGTCGCACCATCGCCACCCCGCGCGGCGACGTGGTCTATCTCGACCTGCGCCATCTGGGGGAAAAGAAGCTGCTCGAACGCCTGCCGTTCATCTGTGAACTGGCCAAGGCCTACGTCGGCGTCGATCCGGTAAAAGACCCCATCCCGGTACGCCCAACGGCGCATTACACCATGGGCGGCATTGAAACCGATCAAAACTGTGAAACCCGCATCAAGGGGCTGTTCGCCGTCGGCGAATGCTCTTCAGTCGGTCTGCACGGTGCCAACCGCCTGGGCTCCAACTCGCTGGCGGAACTGGTGGTGTTCGGCCGGGTGGCCGGTGAGCATGCAGCTCGTCGCTCGCTGGAATCTGGCCCGGCCAATGGCAGTGCCCTTGATGCGCAAGGGCGCGACGTCGAAACCCGACTCAGCAATTTGATGAAGCAGGAAGGCAGCGAAAACTGGTCGAAGATCCGCGATGAAATGGGACTGTCGATGGAAGAAGGCTGCGGTATCTACCGTACGCCAGAACTGATGCAAAAAACCATCGATAAACTGGCTGAGCTGAAAGAACGCTTCAAGCGCGTCAAAATCACCGATAACTCCAGCGTGTTCAATACCGATCTGCTGTACACCATCGAGCTGGGCTACGGCCTGGACGTCGCCGAGTGCATGGCGCACTCCGCCTTCAACCGCAAAGAATCCCGAGGCGCCCACCAGCGTCTGGATGAAGGCTGCACCGAACGTGACGACGTGAATTTCCTGAAGCATACGCTGGCGTTCCATAACCCGAACGGCGCACCGCGCCTGGAATACAGCGACGTGAAGATCACCAAACTGCCACCGGCCAAACGTGTGTACGGCGCTGAAGCCGAAGCGCAGGATAAAAAGGATAAGGAGCAGGCAAATGGCTGAGATGAACACCCTGAAAATCGAGGTCATGCGCTATAACCCGGAATGCGACGCAGAGCCACATTTCGAGACCTTCGCGGTGCCTTACGATGAACAAACCTCGCTGCTCGACGCGCTGGGTTACATCAAGGATAACCTGGCACCCGACCTTTCCTACCGCTGGTCATGCCGCATGGCCATCTGCGGCTCGTGCGGCATGATGGTCAACCGGGTACCGAAACTGGCCTGCAAGACCTTCCTGCGCGAATACACCGACGGCATGAAGGTAGAGGCACTGGGTAACTTCCCGATTGAACGCGATCTGGTAGTCGATATGACCCACTTTATCGAAAGCCTGGAGGCGATTAAGCCTTACATCATCGGCAATAACCGCAAACCGGAAGACGGCCCTAACGTGCAAACACCGGCGCAGATGGCCAAGTACCACCAGTTCTCCGGCTGTATCAACTGCGGGCTGTGTTACGCCGCTTGCCCGCAGTTCGGTTTGAACCCAGAGTTCATCGGCCCGGCGGCAATCACCCTGGCGCACCGCTACAACCTGGATAATCGCGACCACGGCCAGAAACAGCGCATGGCGCAACTCAACGGCCAAAACGGCGTGTGGAGCTGTACCTTTGTCGGCTACTGCTCTGAAGTGTGTCCGAAGCACGTCGACCCGGCCGCTGCTATCCAGCAGGGCAAGGTGGAAAGTGCCAAAGACTTCATGATCGCCATGCTGAAGCCGCAATAAGGGAGAGAAACCGCAATGACAACACAACGTAAGCCCTATGTGCGCACCATGACGCCAACCTGGTGGCAAAAGCTCGGCTTCTATCGTTTCTATATGCTGCGTGAAGGGACCTCGGTGCCGGCCGTATGGTTCAGCATCGTGCTGATCTACGGCGTTTTTGCGCTGAAAGGCGGTGCGGAGAGCTGGGCAGGGTTCGTCGGTTTTCTGCAAAACCCGCTGGTGCTGCTGATTAACGTAGTCGCCCTGCTGGCGGCGCTGCTGCACACCAAAACCTGGTTCGATTTGGCACCGAAAGCCGCCAATATCGTGGTCAACAGCGAAAAAATGGGGCCAGGGCCTATCGTCAAAGCGCTGTGGGCGGTAACGCTGGTCGCCAGCGTGGTCATCCTGGCCGTGGCCCTGCTGTAATCCGGAGGAAACATGATAAATCAAGCACCTAAACGCTCAGACGAACCGGTTTTCTGGGGATTATTCGGCGCCGGCGGCATGTGGGGCGCGCTCATCGCGCCCGCTATCGTGCTGCTGGTCGGCATTCTGCTGCCGCTGGGTTGGTTCCCAGGCGATGCGCTGGGCTATGATCGCGTGTTGGCTTTCTGCCAGAGCCTGATTGGCCGGCTGTTCCTGCTGCTGATGATTATCCTGCCGCTGTGGTGCGGTCTGCACCGCATACACCATGCGATGCACGATTTGAAAATCCACGTGCCGGCCGGTAAATGGGTCTTCTATGGCCTGGCGGCCATCCTCAGCGTCGTCACCGTTATCGGCGTGGTGACGCTGTAAAACACTTCTGGCGGCCAACTCCCGTTGGCCGTCTGCTTTGCCTTTCGGCTACACTGTTTATTCCAACCCGGTAAACAGGAGTAACCAATGCGTTTTCGGTCAAAGCTATGCGCGATCATTCCCGCCTTCCTTTCCGCCGCTTGCAGCGTTTCCCCGCCGAAGAACATCAAAGTAGTGAATGATTTCGACAGCCAGCGCTATCTCGGCACCTGGTATGAAATCGCGCGTTTTGATCACCGTTTTGAACGCGGCCTCGAACAGGTCACCGCCAACTACAGCCCACGCGAAGACGGCGGCCTCAAAGTGGTGAACCGGGGTTTTAATACGCAAAAACAACAATGGCAGGAAAGCACAGGCAAGGCCTATTTTATCGGCTCACCGCAGGTTGCCGCACTCAAGGTGTCCTTTTTTGGGCCTTTCTACGGCGGGTATAACGTGATTGAGTTGGATGCAGATTATCGCTACGCGCTGGTTTGCGGCCCAAACCGAGGGTATTTGTGGATACTGTCGCGCACGCCGACGCTGGACGCCGCCACGCGCGACAGATTAGTGCAAACCGCGAAACACAACGGCTTTGATACGGATAAGCTAATCTGGGTGAAACAAACGCAGCATCAGTGACTGCTGAACTTCAACCCAAGTATGCCGACAACAATCAGGCACAGGCTGAGGATGCGTGCGATATTGGTTGATTCACCAAGTAACACCATCCCCATAATTGCCGCGCCTACCGCACCAATGCCTGTCCAAACGGCATAAGCCGTGCCGGCGGGCAGCGTTTTCATCGCATGTGCCAACAGCAGCATGCTGACCACCATGGCGGCAACAGTAATAATGCTGGGGGTCAAACGAGTAAAACCATGGGTGTATTTCAGACCAACAGCCCATACGACTTCCAACAAACCGGCAATAAGCAGAATAATCCAAGCCATGAAACAGGCTCCATAACGGTGGGGTCGTCCCCGAATGCAGATGCGTAAACGGGTCGTCCCATTTAGCGTTGTGATATGCCAGGGGATTATACCCACTGCCGGGGAGGATAACAGTACAAAGCTTTCGGCAGGAGATAGGTCAACAGGGGAAGCGGTATCCCACAACGATGCCTTTGGGCAGCTTTTCGCGGAATACCGCAAGTCAGTAAAGGGAGTTATTCCGCGCTACGCTGGATAGCCTTGCCGCCAGCCTGGATGTCCTCGCCCACGCCCTGAGTGGTGTTGCATGCGGTCAATGAGGTCAAGATCATCAAAGAGAAAATCGCGATAATACTTTTCTTCAGCATAGGAAAGTCCTTATTTGTCAGTGATGAAAAAGTACGGCTTTCTAAGCGTAGTAAATATTAGCGAGAGTTGCTGTTTAAAATGGTTTTATTTCGCACGATTACATTAGAGGCTTTAATGGTTATTAGCTGGCAGTACGCGAAATAGCGCCGCCGAGGTGCTGAACGTCCTCACCGAAACCACGGAAAGTATTACAGCCGCTAAGGGACATCAGTAACAGTAGGGAGACAACGGCTAACAGAGTTTTTTTCATTATGTAGATTCTGCCAACGAGATACGGAAGGTAAAACAAAGGAGCCGCGCAGGGCTCCTTTCTTTTGAAACTTATTTTACGCGTGAAACGTATTCGCCAGAGCGGGTGTCAACGCGAACAACTTCACCAATCTGTACGAACAATGGAACCTTAACCACGGCGCCAGTGCTCAGGGTGGCAGGCTTGCCGCCGGTACCGGCAGTATCACCTTTCAGACCTGGATCGGTGTCAGTGATTTCTGCTTCGATAAAGTTCGGTGGCTGAACCGCGATTGGACGACCGTCCCACAGGGTAACGATACATTCTGCGTTGTCTTGCAGCCATTTTGCCGCATCAGAAACGGTTTTTTCTTCAACACCGTGTTGCTCGAAAGTCTCAGGGTGCATGAAGTGGTAGAACTCACCGTCGTTGTACAGGTAGTTCATGTTGGTATCTACCACGTCCGCGCCTTCGCAAGAGTCGGTAGATTTGAAGGTTTTCTCAACGCGAGTACCGGTCAGCAGACGACGCATTTTAACGCGCGCAAATGCCTGGCCTTTACCCGGTTTAACGAACTCACTGGATTCGATAGCGTAAGGTTCGCCCTCGAACATGATTTTAAGACCCGGACGGAAATCGTTGCTAGAATAAGTCGCCATGATGGCCCTCTGAATATTTAAACTGGTAGCTTAGCCAAAAAAATGGCACACATTATAACCCAAAGTACGGCATATAGAGAAGATTGGTTGCATCAACTCGCCGATGTTATTACCGATCCCGATGAATTACTGCAGCTTTTGTCACTGAATACGCATCCGGACCTGCCGCAGGGCCGTGAAGCCCGTCGGCTGTTTGCATTGCGCGTACCCCGCGCCTTCGCCGCACGCATGCGTCCCGGCGACGCCAATGACCCGCTATTGCGTCAGGTTCTGACCGCCAGCGAAGAATTCATCAATGCACCCGGCTTCACGACCGATCCGCTGGACGAACAGCGTAGCGTGGTGCCAGGCCTGCTGCACAAATACCGTAATCGTGCTTTGCTGTTGGTTAAAGGCGGCTGTGCGGTTAACTGCCGCTACTGCTTCCGTCGCCATTTTCCGTATCAGGACAACCAAGGCAATAAAGCCAACTGGCGTCAGGCGTTGGATTATATCCGCCAACACCCGGAACTGGATGAGATTATTTTCTCCGGTGGCGATCCGCTGATGGCCAAAGATCACGAGCTGGACTGGCTGATCGGGGAACTGGAAGCCATTGAGCACGTAAAACGCCTGCGCATCCACACCCGTTTGCCAGTGGTGATCCCGGCACGTATCACGCCAGAACTGTGCCGCAGGCTGTCGGCCTCACGCCTGCAGGTGCTGATGGTCACGCACATCAATCATGCCAATGAGATTGACCGTGAACTGCAGGGAGCCATGGCGCAACTGCGTCTGGCCGGCGTCACCTTGCTGAACCAAAGTGTGTTGCTGCGCGGCATCAACGACAACGCCGACACGTTGGCGGCGCTGAGCAATGCGCTGTTTGACGCCGGTATCCTGCCCTATTACATCCACGTGCTGGATAAGGTAGAAGGCGCGGCGCACTTTATGGTCAGTGACGACGAAGCGCGCGCCATTATGCAGGCGCTGCTGAGCAAGGTTTCCGGATATATGGTGCCGCGTCTGACCCGTGAAGTCGGCGGCAAGCCAAGCAAAACGCCGCTCGACCTGCGCCTGATGCAAGATTGACTGACCGACGGAATGACAAAAACAAAAGAGGCATGCCTGGGCATGCCTCTTTTTTATGCTATGACGTACGCATTAATCTTGCGTTACGGGCACTTATAAACCTGGCCGGCCATTTTACTGTCCAGTGGGGCAAAGCTTGAAAGCAGGTTCTGGCTTGGGCTGGTCGCGCCATAAATCACGTTGCCGCCCATTGCCGCTGCCTTGTTGCGCAGATCGTTTGCCGCGCCGCGCATGGAGCTGCCTTCACCACCGTTACCGGACAACCAGTTGCTCTGGGTGCCAGTCACTTCGCCCACCAGCTGGCATTCTGCCGCCGGTTTGGTATCGGTAAATTTAACCTGCTGACCTGCGGCGGAAAGTTCATTGGTGCTGCTGCAACCTGCCAGCAGCAAGGCTGCCGAAAGACCCAGTAAGGCTTTAATCCGCATCTTGTTCCCCATCTATATTGAGAGTTTCGCAAAAGCTTATCAGAAAGCGTTGCTATCTCTTAAGCATCCGTTGCCACTGGTGCTGGCCAACGTCTTGAGCGACAGCTGATGAAAGATCAGTTTACCAGCTAAATCAGCCCGGTCTGCATAAATATCATCAAAAGCAGTGAGACAAAGCACGCAAAAAAAAGCCCCGACCAATTGGCCGGGGCTTTTGCACACGCGAACGTGGGGGATGATTACATCATGCCGCCCATGCCGCCCATGCCACCCATACCGCCAGCGCCACCTAAATCAGGTGCGTCGCTTTTTGGCAGGTCGGTCACCATGCACTCGGTGGTGATCATCAGGCCAGCCACAGAAGCCGCGTACTGCAGAGCAGAACGGGTTACTTTGGTTGGATCCAGGATACCCATCGCGATCATGTCGCCGTATTCTTCGGTGTAAGCGTTGTAGCCGTAGCTGCCTTCGCCTGCTTTCACGTTGTTGGCAATCACGGAAGCTTCTTCACCGGCGTTGATTACGATCTGACGCAGTGGAGATTCCATCGCGCGCAGTGCAACCTTGATACCGACGTTCTGGTCTTCGTTGTCGCCTTTCAGGTTAGCGATTTTGCTTGCTACGCGGATCAGTGCAACACCACCGCCGGCAACCACGCCTTCTTCAACCGCAGCACGGGTCGCGTGCAGGGCATCTTCAACGCGGGCTTTCTTCTCTTTCATTTCAACTTCAGTTGCTGCGCCCACTTTGATAACGGCAACGCCGCCAGCCAGTTTAGCGACACGCTCCTGCAGTTTTTCACGATCGTAGTCAGAGGTCGCTTCTTCGATCTGCTGACGGATCTGGGTAACGCGGCCTTGGATAGTCGCTTCGTCGCCCACGCCATCGATGATGATGGTGGTGTCTTTGTTGATCACAACGCGCTTAGCCTGGCCCAGGTCTTCCAGGGTCGCTTTTTCCAGCTCCAGACCAATCTCTTCAGAGATAACGGTACCGGCAGTCAGGGTAGCGATATCCTGCAGCATGGCTTTACGACGGTCGCCGAAACCAGGTGCTTTAACCGCAGCCACTTTCACGATGCCGCGCATGGTGTTAACCACCAGAGTAGCCAGCGCTTCGCCTTCAACATCTTCAGCAATGATCAGCAGTGGTTTGCCGGCTTTCGCTACGGCTTCCAGTACTGGCAGCATTTCACGGATGTTGGAGATTTTCTTGTCAGCCAGCAGGATGAACGGGCTTTCCAGTTCGATAGAACCGGTTTCTGGCTTGTTGATGAAGTATGGAGACAGGTAACCGCGGTCGAACTGCATACCTTCAACAACGTCCAGCTCGTCTTGCAGGCCAGTGCCTTCTTCAACGGTGATAACGCCTTCTTTGCCCACTTTCTCCATCGCTTCTGCAATCAGTTTACCCACGGTTTCGTCGGAGTTTGCAGAGATGGTGCCTACCTGAGCGATAGCTTTGGAGTCAGAGCAAGGTACGGACAGTTTTTTCAGTTCTTCAACAGCGGCGATAACCGCTTTGTCGATACCGCGCTTCAGATCCATTGGGTTCATGCCGGCAGCCACAGCTTTCAGGCCTTCGGTGATGATGGATTGAGCCAGTACGGTTGCAGTGGTGGTACCGTCGCCCGCAGCGTCGTTCGCTTTAGAGGCAACTTCTTTCACCATTTGTGCGCCCATGTTTTCAAACTTGTCTTCCAGTTCGATTTCACGAGCAACAGATACGCCATCTTTAGTGATGGTAGGAGCGCCGAAGGACTTATCCAGCACTACGTTACGGCCTTTCGGGCCCAGGGTCACTTTTACTGCATCAGCGAGAACATTCACGCCGCGGAGCATTTTCACGCGAGCGTCATTGCCGAATTTTACGTCTTTAGCTGCCATTGGTATTTCCCTTCAACTCGTTCAGTTCAGAAGATAAAGCGCACTTACGCTTCAACAATTGCCAGAATGTCGCTTTCGGACATGATCAACACTTCTTCATTGTCGATCTTCTCTGCTTTCACGCCGTAACCGTCGTTGAAAATCACGATATCGCCAACTTTCACATCCAGCGGCTGGATGTTGCCGCTTTCCAGAACACGCCCTTTACCCACCGCGACAACTTCGCCACGAGTAGATTTACCCGCTGCAGAGCCAGTCAGGACGATGCCGCCAGCAGATTTTGATTCAACTTCTTTGCGCTTGACGATAACGCGGTCATGCAATGGACGAATACTCATTGAACGCTCTCCTGTAAGAAGGTCTCTATCAGATTTAGGGTTGTCACCGGATTGTGAATACCGGCTTGTGGGATTTGAAATGGGGGCATTCCATCCCCCTTCAAGGGGGCGGCCAAAAAAATTTTCGCTTTTGATGGCAATACTGAGCTACTGATGCGAAAAACGCGGCCTGGGCCGCGTTTTTTCAACGATCGTTGCGTTTGTCATGATCGTCGGGCTGATGATCCAGCGTATAGCGATCGTCGTTTTTACGCTGGAACTCGCCGTCGAAGGTGTTGCCGTTGGCAGCATTACCGCCCTGGCTCCAACCGCCGGGGCGGTAAACGGAAAGATGCGGCATCAACTTCAACGTCAGCGATTTTTGCACCGGGGGCAGTAACAACAACAGGCCGAGGAAATCGGTAAAGAATCCCGGTACCAGCAACAAGAAGCCCGCTAATACCAGTGAAACACTTTTCACCATTTCCGACGCAGGGCTTTCACCTGCTGCCAGCTTTTGTTGCATCTGCATGAAGGTCTTCATGCCCTGGTTGCGCACCAGCGAAATGCCGACGCAGGAGGTGAACACCACCAGCAACAGGGTAATCGCCACGCCCAATACGGCGGCGACTTTAATAAATAGGGATATCTCTATGTAAGCCAACAGAAATATCAGCAGTAACGGTAACCAGCGCACCTGGTTCTCCTCTGGTAGATCTGCGCAACCGCACGTTGGCGACGGCGCTAAAAGGGGGCCGGTTAACGGCCGACCTAAATACAATGGGGTCTGCCGGCGTGCATTTCAACCAAAGGCCCTTTTTTATTGCTAAAGTTAATAAACGTGAAAGGGATCACAGAACCAGAAACAGGCAATTTAAGAAGGCTCAGAAGGTGATCTGGATTCAGTCATTTATTACTAACCAGCATATGATCTGGGCAGCAACGGGCACAGTGGTTAATCGTTTCATGCCTGAAGCCTTCGGCAACATAATTTGGTTCCCTGACAATTAATTAATTCGGCAGCAATACAAAGAAGGTTCACATGTCAAATAACATTCGTATCGAAGAAGACCTGTTAGGAACACGTGAGGTCCCCGCAGAAGCCTATTACGGTGTTCACACTCTGCGTGCGATTGAAAACTTTTATATCAGCAACAGCAAAATCAGCGATGTGCCCGAGTTTGTTCGCGGCATGGTAATGGTAAAAAAAGCCGCAGCGATGGCGAACAAAGAACTCAAAACCATTCCACGTAAAATCGCTGATGTCATCATCCAGGCCTGTGACGAAGTGCTGGATAAAGGCAAATGCATGGACCAGTTCCCGGTGGATGTGTTCCAGGGCGGCGCGGGCACTTCATTGAACATGAACACCAACGAAGTGCTGGCGAATATTGGTCTGGAGCTGATGGGCCACCAGAAAGGCGAATACCAATACCTGAACCCTAACGATCATCTCAACAAGTGCCAGTCTACCAACGACGCCTACCCAACCGGTTTCCGCATTGCGGTTTACGCCTCCAATCAGAAGCTTATCGACGCCATCAACCAGCTGCGCGAAGGGTTTGACCGCAAGGCAAAAGAGTTTGAAACCATCCTGAAAATGGGGCGCACCCAGTTGCAGGATGCGGTGCCAATGACGTTGGGCCAGGAATTCCATGCGTTCAGCGTGTTGCTGAAAGAAGAAACCCGCAACCTGCATCGCACCGCCGAGCTACTGCTGGAAGTGAACCTGGGTGCGACAGCAATCGGGACGGCGCTGAACACCCCGGAAGGCTACCCGCAACTGGCGGTTCAAAAATTGGCAGAAGTCAGCAACCTGCCTGTCGTGCCGGCCGAAGACTTGATCGAAGCCACCTCCGACTGCGGCGCCTACGTAATGGTGCACAGCGCGCTGAAACGCCTCGCAGTTAAACTGTCTAAAATTTGCAACGACCTGCGCCTGCTGTCTTCAGGCCCACGCGCCGGTCTGAACGAAATTAACCTGCCGGAACTGCAAGCGGGCTCATCCATCATGCCGGCCAAGGTCAACCCGGTCGTACCGGAAGTGGTCAATCAGGTATGTTTCAAGGTGATTGGCAACGACACTTGCGTTACCATGGCGGCCGAAGCGGGCCAACTGCAGTTGAACGTCATGGAACCGGTGATTGGCCAGGCGATGTTCGAGTCCATTCACATCCTGACCAACGCCTGCTATAACCTGCTGGAAAAATGCATTAACGGCATCACCGCGAATAAAGAAGTGTGCGAGCACTACGTCTTCAATTCTATCGGTATCGTCACCTATCTGAACCCGTTCATTGGCCACCACAACGGTGACATCGTCGGGAAGATCTGCGCCGAAACCGGCAAGAGCGTACGTGAAGTCGTGCTGGAACGCGGTCTGCTGACCGAAGCCGAGCTGGATGACATCTTCTCCGTGGAGAACCTGATGCACCCGGCCTATAAAGCCAAACGCTATACGGATGAAAATGAACAATAATAGACACACCCGGTAGCCCAAAAAGGCACGCTAAATCCCCCTGGATAGCGTGCCTTTTTACTTTCCATCGCCCACAAAATTTTAACTTTTCGTTTTCAAAAAAACTTATTTTAAGGAGTAGACACTATGTTAGCCGTAGAATTGGTTATCGTTCTGCTGGCCATTTTTTTAGGGGCCAGGCTGGGCGGTATCGGGATTGGATTTGCAGGCGGGCTGGGGGTTTTGGTCCTGGCGTTGATTGGCGTGAAACCGGGCAGTATTCCGTTCGACGTCATTTCCATCATCATGGCGGTGATTGCCGCGATCTCGGCGATGCAGGTCGCCGGCGGTATGGACTATCTGGTGCAGCAAACGGAAAAACTGCTGCGTAAGAACCCCAAGCACATCACCATTCTGGCACCGATCGTCACCTATTTTCTGACTATCTTCGCCGGTACCGGCAACATTTCGCTTTCCGCGCTGCCGGTGATCGCTGAAGTCGCGAAAGAACAGGGCATCAAGCCTTGCCGTCCGCTGTCTACCGCTGTGGTATCCGCCCAGATTGCCATCACCGCCTCGCCAATTTCTGCCGCGGTGGTGTACATGTCTTCAGTGATGGAAGGGCACGGCGTCAGCTATCTGCACCTGCTGATGGTCGTGATGCCGTCTACCTTCTGCGCCGTACTGGTGATGTCGCTGCTGGTAAGCTGGCTGTTCGACTCCAAATTGTCGGACGATCCGGTTTACCTGAAGCGCCTGGAAGAAGGTTTGGTGACCCTGCGCGGCAACAAGATCATGGAAATCAAACCCCGCGCCAAAGTGTCGGTGCTGCTGTTCCTGCTAGGTGTGCTGTGCGTAGTGGCTTACGCCATCATCAACAGCCCGGGCCTGGGCCTGGTGGCAAAACCGCTGATGAACACCACCAACGCCATTCTGATCATCATGCTTAGCGTCGCTACCCTGACCACCCTGCTGTGCCGCGTCGATACCGATATGGTGCTTAATTCCAGCACCTTTAAGGCCGGCATGAGCGCCTGTATCTGTATTCTGGGTGTAGCCTGGTTGGGTGATACCTTTGTTCAAGCCAACATTGACTGGATCAAAGAGACTGCTGGCACGGTGATTCAATCGCATCCGTGGCTGTTGGCCGTGATTTTCTTCTTCTGCTCGGCGCTGCTGTATTCTCAGGCCGCCACCGCCAAGGCGCTGATGCCGATGGCGCTGGCGTTGAACGTATCGCCATTGACCGCAGTGGCTTCCTTCGCCGCCGTTTCCGGCCTGTTTATCCTGCCAACCTACCCAACGCTGGTCGCCGCGGTACAAATGGATGATACCGGCACCACCCGCATCGGGCGTTTTGTGTTTAACCACCCGTTCTTTATCCCCGGCACCATCGGCGTGATATTGGCGGTGCTGTTTGGCTTCCTGCTGGGCAGCGTGATGCTGTAATGCTTCACCCCGGGGCTGCGGCCCCGGTTTCCCCTCTCCTGCCCCACTGGCGATAAACTCGCCTTCTAGCTGACCGCCCTTCAAGGTATAGTGCCCACTGATAATCTGGATGAGAGGGCTGAAGATGTCTGATTGCGAAGCTGTCGTCATACTCTGCACCGCACCCGATGAGGCCACGGCACAAGACCTGGCGGCCCGGGTTCTGGGGGAAAAGCTGGCGGCCTGCGCCACGCTGTTACCCGGCGCAACGTCGTTATATTACTGGGAAGGGAAACTGGAACAGGAATATGAAGTGCAGATGCTGTTCAAAAGCGATTGCCACCATCAAGATGCCCTGCTCAGCTACCTGAAACAACATCACCCCTACCAGACGCCAGAACTGTTGGTGTTGCCGGTGATGGCCGGAGATAAAGACTACCTGTTATGGATCAACGCCTCATTAAACTGATTTTTCTGCTTTGCAGCCTGTTCTTTCTGCCGCAGGCGGCCCAGGCTTCGCTGTTCGGCCAAAACGGCGGTAGCCAGTTCGTGCCTGTCGATCAGGCCTTCGCCTTTGATTTCAAACAGCAAGGCAATCAGCTGTCGCTGGACTGGCAAATTCGTCCCGGTTATTACCTCTATCGCCAGCAGATCAAACTGGTGCCAAAGCAGGCCACGCTGGGCGCCTTTGAACTGCCCGCCGGGCTGAGCCACAAAGACGAATTTTTTGGCGAGGTCGCCATTTTCAAGCAACAGCTGAATCTGAAGATTCCGCTGCAACAAGCAACGGCAGATGCCAGCCTGAGCGTGACCTACCAGGGCTGCGCGGAAGCCGGTTTCTGCTACCCGCCGGAAACGCGCGTGATCCCGTTGAATGCCGTGAGCGCCTCCGCCGCTCCGATACTCCCTACTGCGGCAGAGCCGGTACCGGCTCCCAATGATCTGCCGTTTTCACCGCTGTGGGCATTGCTGATCGGTATCGGTATCGCTTTCACCCCCTGCGTTTTGCCGATGTATCCTCTGATTTCCGGCATCATTCTGGGCCGTGAAAAACCGCATAGCAGCGGTCGAATTTTGGCGTTGGCCGTGGTTTACGTGCAGGGTATGGCGCTGACCTATACCTTGCTGGGTTTGGTGGTCGCTGCCGCCGGGCTGCAGTTTCAAGCGGCACTGCAACATCCGTACGTGTTGATCGGCCTCTCAGTGCTGTTTATCGCCTTGGCATTGTCGATGTTTGGCCTCTATTCATTGCAATTACCGGCCTCGCTGCAAACGCGTTTAGCGGGCTGGAGCAATACCCAAAAGGGCGGTTCGTTACCCGGCGTGTTCCTGATGGGGGCTCTGGCTGGATTGATCTGTTCCCCTTGTACCACCGCACCACTCAGCGCGATCCTGCTCTACATTGCCCAGAGCGGTAATATGTGGGCCGGCGGCGGTACCTTGTACCTTTACGCATTAGGCATGGGGATCCCGCTGGTGCTCGTCACCCTGTTCGGCAACCGCCTGCTGCCGCGTAGCGGCCCATGGATGCAGTATGTCAAAGAGGCTTTCGGCTTTGTGATCCTCGCCCTGCCGGTATTTCTGCTGGAGCGTGTGATCGGCGATCTGTGGGGGCTGCGGCTGTGGAGCCTGCTGGGCCTGGCGTTCTTCGGCTGGGCATTTGCCCTTAGCCTGAAAACCTCCCGCGGCTGGGCCCGTGTTTTACAAATGCTATTACTGGCAGCGGCGGTGATTGCCGCACGGCCGTTGCAAGACTGGGCTTTTGGCGTTAACAGCACTCAGCAGGCAGCACCACATCTGAACTTTACGCAGATCAGTAATGTGGAGCAGCTCAACCTGGCGCTGCAGCAAGCACAGGGTAAACCGGTGATGCTGGATCTGTATGCCGATTGGTGCGTCGCCTGCAAAGAGTTCGAAAAGTATACCTTTAGTGATGCGGCCGTTCAGGCTAAGCTGACCAATGCCGTGCTGCTGCAGGCGGATGTGACCGCCAACAATGCCGAACAGGCAGCGCTGCTCAAGCACTTGAAAGTCCTGGGTTTGCCGACAATTCTATTTTTTAACGGCACAGGACAAGAGTTGACGGCCCAGCGGGTGACTGGATTTATGGATGCTCCAACGTTCAACGCGCATTTGCAGAAAGTAGTGCAATAAATAACACTGAAGTTCAGAACCGAATTTGGAGGGAGCACAAGTGCAACGCGAACAAGTTCTTGATACGGCACTGGGTCTGTTGGAACAACAGGGCCTGGCAACCACCACATTAGAAATGCTGGCAGAAAAACTCGACGTACAGCCGAGCGATCTTAAACGCTTCTGGCCGGATCGCGAAGCGCTGCTGTATGACTGCCTGCGCTATCACGGCCAGCAAATTGACACCTGGCGTCGCCAGTTGCTACTGGACGAAGCCCTGAGCCCACAGCAAAAATTGCTGGCACGCTACGACGTGCTGGCAGAGTACGTACAACACGATCGCTATCCCGGCTGCCTGTTTATTGCCGCCTGTAGCTTCTTCCCTGAGGTTGATCACCCTATCCACCAGCTGGCCGAGCAGCAGAAGCTGACTTCGCTGGAACTGACCCGTGACCTGCTGCGAGAAATGGACGCCGACGATGCGGATATGGTGGCGCAGCAGATGGAACTGATCCAAGAGGGCTGCCTCAGCAAACTGCTGATAAAACGTCAGCTCCAGGACGTATCCGTTGCCAAGCGCTTGGCGGAAGACATCTTGCAGGTCGCTCAGTGCCGCAGAAATGGCGCATTAAGCTGAATGACACCGTGGCGGCGAGCGCAACCACGGTACTTTACGCCCATCTCGCGCTTTTTTTGCTCCCTTTGACTGAAAAGCCAGCAACCGGACGCGTTTTGCCTTATTTCGTTCACAAAGCCGTTGACTGACTTCGGCCAATACGGTTTAATGCTGCGCGTTGCCCGGATAGCTCAGTCGGTAGAGCAGGGGATTGAAAATCCCCGTGTCCTTGGTTCGATTCCGAGTCCGGGCACCATATTCATATCAACGGACCTCCACGGAGGTCCGTTTTTGCTTTACAAACCCGCCAAAAATCACGCTTCACGAATCATTTCATTCAACCCAATTCCACTCAATTCTACCCACATCAAGTCCCTTGCGAGGGTACAAATGAGGGTATAGTTTGATTCGATAAATCACGTACCCTCACATCACTCAGGAACCCACTGATGGCACTGACTGACGCTAAAATCCGGGCCGCTAAACCCGACGTAAAACCCTATAAACTCGCCGACAGCGGCAACATGTTTTTACTCGTTCACCCCAACGGCTCACGTTACTGGCGACTTCGCTATCGTCACCTTGGAAAAGAGAAAACCCTCGCCCTTGGTCAGTACCCTGACGTCTCTTTATCTGAGGCCCGTGAGAAACGCGACGAAGCCCGAAAACTTGTATCTCAAGGCGTTGATCCCTGCGAGCAAAAACGTATCCAAAAAGCAATCCCATCCACTGAACAGACTTTTGAAGCCATTGCTCGCCAGTGGCACCGTAGCAATAAAAAATGGTCAGGATCACATAGCGAAAAAACGCTGCAAAGTCTGGAAACTCATGTCTTCCCATTTATCGGTTCACGCGATATCAATACGCTGAAAACCCCTGACCTGCTTGTTCCCGTCAAAGCAGCAGAAGCCAAAGAGATATATGAGGTTGCAGCACGTTTACAGCAACGCATCTCGGCAATCATGCGATACGCGGCTCAGTCTGGGACCATTCATTACAATCCGGCAGTGGATATGGCTGGCGCATTAACAACAGCTAAACGCCAACACCGCCCCGCCCTTGCTTTGGATCGCATCCCTGACCTGCTTGAACGCCTGGAAAACTACCGGGGACAACCCCTTACCCGACTGGCAACAAGGCTCACGTTGCTTATCTTCATTCGCTCAAGTGAGCTCCGTTTTGCCAGATGGCCTGAAATCGACTTTAAAAAAGCTATGTGGACAATACCTCCAGAACGTAAACCAATAGAGGGCATTAGATACTCACACCGCGGTGCAAAAATGCGGACAGAGCATCTGGTACCGCTTTCCAGGCAAGCATTGGCGATTTTGGAGCAAATCCACAGTATCAGTGGTGAACACGAACTGATTTTCACCGGAGATCATAACCCCTGGAAACCCATGAGCGAAAATACCGTGAATAATGCGCTGCGATTAATGGGCTACAATACTAAAGTGGATGTATGTGGGCATGGCTTCAGGACAATGGCATGCAGTTCATTGATTGAATCCGGCCTGTGGTCAAGAGATGCCGTAGAACGCCAGATGAGCCACCAGGAGCGCAACGGCGTTCGTGCAGCTTATATCCATAAAGCAGAACATCTGGAAGAAAGGAGGTTAATGGTACAATGGTGGGCTGATTTTCTGGACGCAGGCAGAGAGAACGCGACCACCCCGTTTGATTACGCAAAACTCAATAACCCAATGCGGTGAATAACGCGAATAACCCAGACCAAGAAGTACGAACCTGGCTGTGTTTTAAAACCATAAGCCACAAACAAAGAAGGTAGACGCGCTGGAGTGATGCAATCCTCTTGGTTATCACCTTGCCAATTTGTTTGAAACGGCGATTTTCATCCTCAGGATCTTCCCTCTTTGACATCAGAGGCTTCAGATATCCCCACTGGCAGATATCTTTGACGGTGTATCCGGCTTCGACGGACTTGAGAACTGCGATAGCCTGATGTCCGGTGAATCAGGCTTTACGCAGCGTGTGATCTCCCCAGAGAATATAATCAGTATGTCGGAAGATTTCTAAAAATGGATGATCCGTTTTAATGGGAGGCTTACAACGGTAGCACATGGACGAAACGTCCATCAAAAGCCATGGAAATATTTGTGCGCGTTGTCGATACTGAGATGAGGCTGTCCTCCTCTGCTGACTACCACGGGGCCATCCCCTCATCCACGCCATACTGAGGCATGCGTGCGGGCCAGCATCAGGTCAGCACAAGTCACCTGGAAGGCAGTAACCTGTCAGTTGGAGGATAACCTCCCAGCGATGGCAGCGTAAATAAATGAGACGAAGAATGCTGTGCCAGCGCACTTCTCTTACCCGAAGGTACATTAACGACACTGAACCAACACGCTAGAGCGGCTCAATGAGGACGGGATATAGAGTAAAGCATGCTGGTGATAAGTCAGGACGTTGATGATAACGACATGGCCAACAGCACATAAGGCAGACCCTATCGGTTAGAAAAACCAATATGACACTTACAACCACATTGATGGGCACTACCATGAAAAATAAACATAACACAACGCTATGTCTTGCACAGCAAGCGTTACCCACTGATGTGAAAGATGAAGTATTACCCCATCAAATTAAAATAAACTCTTTTGATAGTGACAGTATCATCGATATCGATATAGCAGAAAAATATAAAACAGAAGGTAACGCATATTTAACCTCCAGACTAACCCAGGAAGCCAAGAAAGCATCGGCTAAAGCTGATACTTTTGCGGTTTTAAAACACATCCCGGGATTACTCGGCTCAACAATAGACACTGGCGCAGCCGCTTATGCTGCGGTAATAACAGGAAGTGGCTATTTACCCTTTGCGATAAAAGCAGCGCTTTTAGGGAAAGATGCAATCAATGCATTGCTGGATTATCAAGGCAGAAAAAATCAAGCAGCCGGAGGAGAAGACTTTCCAGGTGGAAGTGACATCGTCAAGAATGTGCTATATAAAACCGCCATAATGTGCAACGCATCACCACAGCAGGCCACGGCTTGGTCGCAGCATCTTGCAAATTATATCAATAACAGCTTAGATGTATCAGGAGTTGCTGCAAATCGATATGCACCTGCAAAAGTCAGCGAGAGCATGAAGATTGCAATGGATCTCTTTTCATTAATAGGGAAGCCAGGATTTAAAATGATTGGCGGCATGGCTGAAGCCCAAAGCACAATACACGCTAAAAATGAAAAAACGATAAAAAAATATTTAACCAGTATAGATACAGCTAAAGTAGAGAACTTAGATGAAAGTAACAAAACAAGAAACGGGATCATACGAAGGAGAAACAGGAGAACGCTTTCAATATGACCAAACTTTGTCGAAAAGAGCCAGTACCGAATTTTGTGTAAATGCCACCTCTCAGTAATGACCGCCCAGGTAGTCACCAAACTCGATAATAAAGCAGCTCATTGGGCTCTGTCGCATTAACGACGACAGGTCAGCAGAAATCGCGCTGCCGTTTTTTTAGGCAGCCAACAGATAGAATTGTTCTGCGGGTGACAATCCCTCACTTTGCGAGTGTTGATATTGCCCTTTACGTATCATGTGGAGCAGCTCGATGCCAGCCAGAAGCGTTTGTGCCCGCCGAAATGATTTGAACCCCAGCATAGACCGTATCCGACGTTTGATATTTCGGTGATCTTGCTCAATCAGATTATTCAGATACTTATTCTGCCTGACGGTAATGGTTTCCTCTGCGGGTTTGTCGGCATTGAGTGTCGTCAGCGCTGCCGTGTTGGCGCCACTTTTATCAATGGTCACTCTCTCAGGTCTGCCCTGGTGTCTAATGGCTTTGCGAAAGAAGCGTAATGCAGCCGCAGCGTCCCGTTTGGCGGTCAGCATGAAGTCGATAGTCTGCCCCGAAGTATCCACCCCGCGGTAGAGATATTTCCACTGACCTTTGACTTTGATGTAGGTCTCATCCATTCGCCATCGGCGACCCACGGAGCGTTTACGCCGTCGAAAGGCTTTATCCAGTGACGGTACCAGGCGGATGACCCAGCGATGAAGCGTAGAGTGGTCGACAAAAATACCACGTTCAGCCATCATTTCCTCCAGATTACGCAGGCTAAGGTCATAGGCCAGATACCAGCGCACACACTGGGCGATGATATCGACGGGATAATGCAGTCGCTGGAAGGCATTTCGGATCAAAGACATGTACAGGTAACATCATTAAAAAAAACAGCATGTTATCTGACGACGCCTTAATGCGACAGAGCCGCCTGGATTGCCAGACACACCATATTTTTCCAGCACAGGCTGAGGGCCTGGCGAAGCGAAGTGACCTCGCTGCAGCCGTTGTGTCAGCAGGCACAACCCACCACCGGTGGACCAGAGAAGTTTGACCTAGCAGCCGCTACATCCCCAGAAGATAAAGATACGGCCAGACAGTGGATCATCTTTCAGCGCGGTTTGTACTGTGCTCGCCAGGCCATTAAAGCTGTTTCTCATATCGGTGATGCCCACCACCAACCCAATTTTGTGCCAGTCGGCAGTGGGATCATCGTTTAAGCTCCTGTTTCAACCTTGTCAGCAGTTTTTCGCTGATGGCACCATCAAGGCGGAGAGTCTCGTGTCGGAAGGTTATCTCGCAGGACAGATTGAAGACTTCTGGCTCATTAGGTGCTGCGGGCGGTTAATTGTCAGGTTCGGTTTCAGCATACAGCGTTATCGGAAGTAGCCGGGGTACATCCACACTGAGTGATGCGGGTCACTGGAGTCCTCCCTGTCATCCGTGTTGACACCATTTAAAGAGCAAGTTGGCGTTGATAGTATTCTCCAGCGCCAGTTTTAAGATAGAAACTCTGGGTTCACAGGATGCGGCCACCAAGCGGTGTTTAAATTCAGGAAAATAATTGGGACAGCCTTTTCGCCTACCGGAAACAACATTTTTCTGGATATCTGGATATCTGACATTTTGCTTCCCACGACTATTTAGTGGGAGCCACGTTGTCGAATATGTCAGAAAATCACCAGACGGTACACGGCGTCTTGCAACTACCCACAATTATATTAATGTAATCATATAGATAATCGGTTGACATTTTTCAGGGATAGAACATATGGTTAAGCAGGAACAAACCTCGTTTTCATGGCTTGATGAGGAAATTAATTCTTCTGTCTTTAGTGATCGACGCCATGCCAGCCGCTTTAAGTCTCTGATGTAAAAACTCTGGTAGGGAATGGGAAACAGCTTGCCCTTTGCCTGCCAGGATCGCGCTGCAACAAAAGCGGCTTATCGCTTTCTTTCCAGCACCAGGGTTGATGAGCAAATGTTACTGCGGGGACATACTGAAGCTACCAGCCTGCGGGTGGAAGCCACCCCACAGGAAACAATTCTTCTCCTGCAGGACACCACGACTTTCGGTTATCACCGAAAAAATCCTGATGATGTTGGCTTTGCCGGGCACTATGCACCAGGACTGATTACAACTGGAAATGATGCGGGTGTTAATTGCGGGATCCTGATGCACTCCAGCCTTTCGGTAACGTCTCAGGGGCTTCCGCTGGGGTTGACGGCGGTAAAATTCTGGACTCGTAAGAAATTTAAAGGGACTAATGC
This sequence comes from Serratia sp. Je.1.23.a, assembly GCF_051129805.1. NCBI lineage: Bacteria > Pseudomonadati > Pseudomonadota > Gammaproteobacteria > Enterobacterales > Yersiniaceae > Serratia > Serratia sp. Je.1.23.a. Next base: position 180,481 of record NZ_JBCPSR010000009.1, read on the forward strand.
ATTAAAAAGGAAAATTAACCCTACTCGCGTCCCAATCGAGGAAAAGGAAAGTGATCGCTGGCTGGATGGGAAATAGCAGCCGAAAGATGTGGGTAGTTGCAAGACACGGCGTACGCTTACAACAATGATGTCATCAATAAAAAATCAACAATGACTACTATTTTTTCGTGTTCAATAGATGCGTTTTAGCATTGATATACTCATATTTTGATGATTGTTTTCTTAACCTTACTGGCTTGTATAACACAATGGTTTGCTGACGAAATTTGTCAAGATTTTATATGAAAGCCAAGATGGTCAGTGTAATTGTTTTTTAATAGTTTTTATAGAGCGCACAAATCCTTAAGAAACGAAAAAAGCATTATCAATTGTCAATAGGATTATTCTGGTTATTTTTGATAAGCACCTTGAAGTCTATCTATAATTATTAGGCTGAGCCCCCTTAATTGCATAACCTTTTGTAAAAAACGGAGGCAGCCCAGTTTCCCCCTTGCCAGATACATCCTCGCCGTTTTGTCGTAGCGTGTGGCTATAGAACAGGTTCTGTCGAAACGCTCAGTTATACTGCGTACAAAACATCCGAGTAGAAGGGACTTTGTTAAATCAATCGAATTTTCAGGAGATTGGTGGATGGCGGATTCGATCACTTCAGTCAAGCGATGCCTGGATTTACATCGTTTCGACGGGCGCAAACATTAACTGGCAGGCATTGAACTCGCCCAGATGATACGCAAAGGGCAATGTCCCTATCCTGCTGGCGACAGTTTGTCGCTGGCAGATTAGTTTTCCTGTTGGTGGCCTAAAAAATCTGCAGAGGCGTTGTTGCTAAACGGTAGTTGTTAACGCGACAGAACCTCTGGTAGTTGTAGTTAATCTAGCGAGTAGGATTATGAGCGTGAATGTAGCGTCCTCTGGGGCGAGTAATGGTCGAATGTCTCCTGTGATAACGTGGTTATCCTGGATAAATATTATTGTGCAATTCGCATTGCCAATATCGGTGGCGTTTACCCCCAT